>NZ_CP095078.1:612472-1224944 GCF_022919075.1 Nocardioides sp. W7
GCCCCGCGCCGGGGCCGGTGGCCGTCGAGGGCGACGCCGAGCTGGGCCAGCGGATCCTCGACTCGCTCGCGACGACCCCGTGAGCGCCCCGCGGACCGACGCCTGGGAGCTGGCCGACCTCCCGGATCAGGCCGGGCGCACCGTCCTCGTCACGGGCACCAGCGTCGGCGGCCTCGGCCATCACACCGCGCTCGAGCTGGCCCGTCGCGGTGCCCGGGTCGTGCTCGCCGGCCGGACGCCGAGCAAGATCGAGGAGACCGACGCGGCGATCCGCGCCGAGGTGCCGGGCGCCGAGCTCGAGCGGCTCGAGGTCGACCTCTCCAGCCTCGGGTCGGTACGCCGGGCCGCGGCCGCCGCGAGCGCCTTCGGGCCGCTCCACGTGCTCGTCAACAACGCCGGCGTGATGGGCACGCCGCACTCCCGCACCGAGGACGGGCTGGAGCTGCAGCTGGCCACCAACCACTTCGGGCCGTTCCTGCTGACCGGGTTGCTGCTTCCGCAGCTGGTCGCGAGCGGGAACGGCACGGTGGTGACGGTGTCGTCGCAGTTCCACCGCTACGCGCGCTCGGCGCCGCTCGGCGACCCGCGCGTCGAGGGCCGCTACTCGCGGTGGCCGGCGTACGCCCAGACCAAGCTGGCCAACCTGCTCGTCACCTACGAGCTCGACCGCCGGCTCCGGCAGGCCGCGCTGCCCGTCAGGGCGCTCGCGGCGCACCCCGGCTTCGCCGGCACCCACCTCGCGGCGAACGGGCAGTACGGCCGGGCCCGGGGCGGACGCGCCTCGATCCTGGACGCCACGATCCGCGCCGTCTCGCAGTCCGCGGCCGCCGGCGCCTGGCCGACGCTGATGGCGGCGACGGCCGACCTGCCCGGCGCGACGTACTGCGGACCGGGTGGGCCGCTCGAGATGGGCGGCCCGCCCCGGGTCGTCGCCAGCAACCGGCGCTCGCACGACGAGGTGGCCCAGCGCCGGCTCTGGGAGCTGAGCGAGAACGTCACCGGGGTCCGCTACCCGTAGACCAAAGTCGCGGCCGGCACCGACGAGCGGCCGATGCGCCGGCGGCGTCGGGACCCCTAGCCTCCGAAGGGTGCCCGAGAAGCCGCAGCAGGTCTGGGAGCTGGTCGTCGACGGCCACGCTCACCTGGTCGAGGTGCACGGCCGCGCGAGTCGCCGGGTCGAGTGGTACGTCGACGGCGAGCTGGTCGGCACCAAGAAGTCCACGGACGACCGGATCCAGGTCACGGCCGACGGCGAACGCGACCTGGGCTCGGTCGGCGTCCTCTTCTCGGGGCTCGGCAAGCCGCGGCGGGCGACGTACTTCGACCCGGGCCAGCAGGGCGACCTGAAGTCCCTGGCCGGCGTCGGCGGCGTCGATCTGGTGCCCGAGCACGGCTCCGCGGCGGCGGCGTACGAGGACCGGCTCCGTGCGCACCCGACCCGCTACGCCCTGCTCGCGGCCGGCGGCGGCGTCGCGAAGGTCGTCGTCCCGATCCTGCTCGCGGTGCTCGTCGCCCGGTTCGCCGTCGCGATCCCGTGGCCGGACTGGGATCTCCCGTCGATCCCGACGCCGGACCTCCCGTCGATCCCGTGGCCCGACCTCCCCTGGCCGTCGATCTCCTGGCCGGACGTGAGCGTCCCGGGCTGGGTGGAGTGGCTGCTCGACAAGGTGAAGTACGTCTGGCCGATCGTGCTCGCGATCGTGATCGCCCGCACCGAGATCCAGCGCCGGCGCAAGCAGGACGAGCTGCGGCAGCAGCGGCAGCAGCGGCGCGACCGTCCGGCGTCCGCTCCGGAGGACGACACCGACCCGGCCTGAGGCCCGGTTCGGTCTGGAGCACCGGGCCCGGCCGCGAGTATCGTCGCCGGCGTGAGCGATGACTGGCGCAGCGAGACGGTCGAGCGGGTGCGGGCCCTGATCCTGACGGCCGAGCCCGACGCGGTCGAGGAGGCCAAGTGGCGCAAGGCCTCGAACCCCGACGGCGTCCCGACCTTCTCGTGCGACGGCCTGGTCTGCACCGTCGAGACCTATCGGGACAAGGTCAAGGTCACCTTCGCCAAGGGCGCGTCGCTCGAGGACCCGGCCCGCGTCTTCAACGCCAGCCTGGACGCCGGCACCCGCCGCGCGATCGACCTGCACGAGGGCGACGACCTGCCCGCGGACGCCTTCGTCGAGCTGGTCCGGGACGCGGTCGAGCTCAACCGATTCTGAGGCCCCTACTCGTTGACCCGGTCGCGCACGCGCACCAGCCCGGCGAGGGTGGCGATGTACGCCGACCCGTCGGGCGCGAGCGTGACCGCGGCGTAGTGGTTGTTGAACATCGACCCGAGACCGGTGCGGACCGAGAAGGCGGTGCGACCGGTGCGGGCGTCGAGGGCGGTGAGGTACCACGCGCTCACGCCCCAGCGGCTCGGCCGCTTCGTGTAGGCGTAGACCAGGCCGGTCTGCAGCGAGACCTTCGGGACCGACGTCGGGCCGGTCTGCTCGGAGGTCCACACGACCTCGCACGCGCCACCGGCCACGTCGACGCGGGCGAAGCCGGGCTGGGTCGCGAACCCGAGCGCCGTACTCCACGGGCCGGCGTAGCCGTGGTTGTTCTCCACCACCACGCCGCCGTCGCCGACCGAGACCAGTGAGTTGTCGGTGGCACCCGCGCCCTTCCCGAAGACCTCGGCGCGGCACACCTCCCGGCCGTCGTCGGCGCGGACGAACACCACGTGCATCCGCTGGTCGGCGTTGTCGGTGATCGCGACCAGGCCGCCGGGGAGCAGGGTGGGCGTGGTGCCGCTGCCCCGGCTCAGCTGGCCCGGCTTCTGCTCGGTGCCGCGGTCGTAGGTCGTGCGCCAGCGGACCACGGGCCGGTGTCGCCGGTCGTCGGCGGCGAGCTTGTACAGCGCCTCGACGGTCACGACGTACACCCCGCCGTCCTCGCCGGTGGCCAGCGAGTTGGCCACCTCCTCGCCGAGGTCGAGGGTGCGTACGACGGGCTCCTCGGCCCCGGTCTCGGTGATCGTGCCGACCAGGCCGTCGCCGGTGACCCACCAGATCCGCCCCTCCCAGTCCGGCATCAGCGCGATCAGGCAGTCGTCCTCGGGCACCACGCCGGAGAGGTCGTAGCTCTCGTCGGTGGTCAGGTCCGGGTCGCCCGCCCCGTCGTCGGTGGCGACCACGAGCACCCGCCGGTCGGTGGTCGCGAGCACCGCGCGGTCCTCGGCGTCGAGGTAGAAGTACGACCCGCCGCACAGGTCCTGCCACGGCCGCTTGCCCGAGTTGCCGGTGCGGTCGGGCAGGTCCTTGGTGACCAGTGACCGCATCGTGTCGGGGTCCAGGACGTGCAGGGTCGGGCCGCTGCGGTCACCGCAGAGCGCGACCAGCCGCTCGTGCTCGTCGAAGGCGAGGGTCGCGCACTCCTCCAGGCCGTACCAGGCGGTGTCGACCTCCGGGGAGTCGCCGGTGGGGCCCGGGCCGGGGTACGCATCGGACGCCCAGGCGTCGTTGTGCATCGAGCTGCGCCCGTTCGGCGCCAGCTCGGGGTGCTGGGGCAGCTCCATCGAGATCGGCTGCTCGAGCACGGCGCGGCCGACGTACGACGGCGTCACCAGCGAGCCGCCTCCGGGCGGGATCGGGAACCACCCGTCGGGAGCGACCACCGGCACCCCCACCACCAGGACGACCGCCCCCGCCCAGGCCGCCACCACCCGGCGGGTCGGGCGCAGCCACGGCCAGAGCCGTCGGCGGGTGCGCGGGACCCCGAAGGCGAGCACCACCACGAGCACGACGACCGGGCCGAGCAGCAGGTAGAGCACCGCCGTCCCGAGCAGGGCGAGCGTGCGGGCGTACCTCAACGCGGTCGCGGTCCGGGCTCGGGCATGCCCGCATTGTGCCTGCTGGTCGGGGTCGTGCCCCTGAGCGCGCGCCGGGACGCCCCCTCAGGGGGACGACCCGATCAGCGGAAGAGCGCGCGGTAGGCGTTGAGGTACCCGGCCGCCCGGCAGAATGACCACCATGGCCGACCCCCGCGCTGGACAGCCCGCCGAGCCCTCCGACCTGGTCGACGTCGCGCACCTCGTGACGGCGTACTACACGGGGGTCCCCGATCCCGACGACGTCGACCAGCAGGTCGCGTTCGGCACCAGCGGTCACCGCGGCACCTCGCTGAAGACGTCGTTCAACCAGACGCACATCTGGGCCACCACGCAGGCGATCTGCGACTACCGGCGCTCGCAGGGCATCGACGGGCCGCTCTTCCTCGGCCGCGACACCCACGCGCTCTCCGAGCCGGCCTGGGCGTCGGCCATCGAGGTGCTGGCCGCCAACGACGTGACGGTGCTCGTCGACTCGCGCGACGGCTACACGCCGACGCCGGCGGTCTCGCACGCGATCATCCGGGCGAACGGCGGTCGGGTCTCGGGCCCGGGTCTGGCCGACGGCATCGTCGTCACGCCCTCGCACAATCCGCCCACCGACGGCGGCTTCAAGTACAACCCGCCGCACGGCGGTCCCGCCGACAGCGACGCCACCTCGGTGATCGCGCGCCGGGCCAACGAGCTGATCGCGGGCGGGCTCTCCGAGGTGCAGCGGACGTCGTACGAGCTGGCTCGCCGGAAGGCCACCTCGTACGACTTCCTGGGCACCTACGTCGACGACCTGCCCGCCGTCGTCGACCTGGCCGCGATCAAGGCCGCAGGGGTGCGGATCGGCGCCGACCCGATGGGGGGCGCGTCGGTGCACTACTGGGGCGAGATCGCCGACCGGCACGGGATCGACCTGACCGTGGTGAACCCGCTCGTCGACCCGACCTGGCGGTTCATGACGCTCGACTGGGACGGCAAGATCCGGATGGACTGCTCGTCACCGAACGCGATGGCGTCGCTGATCGCCCAGAAGGCGTCGTACGACATCGCGACCGGCAACGACGCCGACGCGGACCGGCACGGCATCGTCACCCCCGGCGCCGGGCTGATGAACCCCAACCACTTCCTGGCCGTGGCGATCGAGTACCTCTTCGGCGGCGCCCGCCCCGACTGGCCCGCGGGCGCGCAGATCGGCAAGACCCTGGTGTCGTCGTCGATGATCGACCGGGTCGCGGCCGCCGTCGGCAAGCCGATGGTCGAGGTGCCGGTCGGGTTCAAGTGGTTCGTCCCGGGGCTGATCGACGGGTCGTTCGGCTTCGGCGGCGAGGAGTCCGCGGGTGCGTCGTTCCTGCGCCGCGACGGTTCGACCTGGACGACCGACAAGGACGGGCTGATCCTCTGCCTGCTCGCCGCCGAGATCCTGGCCGTGACCGGGTCGTCGCCCTCGGACCGGTACTCCTCGCTCGTGGCCCAGCACGGCGAGCCGGCGTACGCCCGCATCGACGCGCCCGCCTCCCGCGCAGAGAAGGCCGCGCTCGCCGCCCTCTCCCCCGCCGACGTGTCGGCGACCTCGCTGGCCGGCGAGGAGATCACCGCCAAGCTCACCGAGGCCCCCGGCAACGGCGCCGCGATCGGGGGTCTGAAGGTCACCACCGACTCGGCGTGGTTCGCCGCGCGGCCGTCCGGGACCGAGGACGTCTACAAGATCTACGCCGAGTCGTTCCGCGGGCCCGAGCACCTCGCCCAGGTGCAGGACGAGGCGCGCTCGGTCGTCTCGGCGGCGCTGGGGTAGGCGTGCGCGACGGGGCCGGGCGACGGGCCGGCGTGAATCAGGAGTAGCGGTGGCTCTTGGCCGCGTGGCCCTGCTCGCGGGTGCAGGTGCGGCCGCTCATGTTGCGGTGGCCGCAGAGCGCCTCGGTCGCGGGCTCGTCCTTCGGGCCGGTGTTGGGGGCCGCCTTCGGAGCTGCCTTCGTGGCGGCCGCTGGCTTCGTGGTCGCCGCCTTCTTCCGCGGGGCGGCGGGGGCCGCCGTCCGGGCGGTCATCTCGGCGTAGCGCGCCTCACGCATCGCCCGCAGGGCGTCCATCTTGCTCATCGCTGCTTCACCCCACGAACCCTAGGCCCCTGCACCGACATCCCACCTCACCGCACCCACAGGCCGTGCGGCCGGAGCAGCTCGACGACCCGGCCCTCCAGCCAGCGGGCCTCGTCACGGTCGGTGCAGGTGGCCCAGGAGACGTCGAGCTCGAGGCGGCGTACGGCGGCCCCCGCCCACCGCCGGGTCCGCTGCGGACCGGCGGCAAGGCGCTCGCGCACCCAGTCGGGGTCGGCCAGCGCTCGGTCGAGCGCCGCCTCCACGAACCCCGACACCGCGGCCTGCCCGGTGAGGTAGGCGCGCAGCCGGCCGTACAGGCCCTGCGGCGACCCGCTCCCCGCCCGCTCGCCCGCATGACCGACGTGCCGGACGACCCGGCTGTCCCGCTCCAGGAAGAGATAGACCCCCGGCCGGCGCGGCGCCTCTCCGACCACGTCGAGCAGCGGTGCCCAGGTCGACCACTCCGCCAGCTGGGCCAGCTCGGAGTACGCCGCCAGGCGGGCGTCGGCGTCGGCGTACGTCGTCATGGCGGTGATGCTGCCGGTCGCCACCGACAGCGCGTCCGAGCTGCGCGTCCCAGGTTCATCACGGTATGCCGACGAGCCCGCACTCCCCACGGCGTGCCCACCATGGGACCTGCCAACTGATCTGCATACCGTGATGGACCAGCAGCCCCGATCTGCAGACCCCACGCTGCCCGCAGCAGCCCCGACTCAGCGGAACTGTGTGGGCAGCCCGTGCCGGATCGCCCAGGCGACCGCCTCGGCGCGGTTGGTGGCGCCGATCTTGCGATAGCCGCCGCGGATGTGGGTCTTGACGGTGTTGATGCCGAGGTGGATCTCACTGGCGATCTCGATGTTGGAGTAGCCCAGCGCGATCAGCGCCAGGATCTCCCGCTCGCGCTCGGTGAGGCCGAGGTCGGCGCCGACCTGGTCGCGGAACCCGGCGGACTCGCTGGACCCGACGACCGGGTTCTCGCCGGTGTCGCCGGGCTGCCAGCCCGTCTGGGTCGACCGGATCGCCGCACAGATCTCCGCCTCGTCGGAGCCCAGGGCGAAGAACCCCGACGCGCCGCGGGCCAGCGCCTGCGAGCCGAGATCGGGGCGCAGCTCGCGGGTGACGGCGAGCACGGTCGAGGCGGTCTTGCCGACCAGGATGTCGAGGTCCGTGCCGTCCCCGTCGACCAGCCCGATCACGTCGTAGAGGACGACGTCCGGATCGGGGCCGTCGGCGTGCAGGCCGACCACGTCGATCCCCTCGCCGCACCGGGCGAGGATCGTGCGAAGACCGGAGGCCACGACCGGCTGCGGGCTGACGATCGCGACGCAAACTGGCAATTCGTCCACGGAGAAATATTGCCAAATGCCCAGGTCAGCACCCAAGACGAGGGCCCGTTCGCGCCGTACCAGGCGGGGTCCCCGTCCACCGGCAGCCCGACGATTTCCGGCACGATGCTTCCTGTACGCCATATTTTCTGGTGATGTACTCCGTGCGGACCTCTTGCGTCCGCCGGAGCGGCGCCCATCCCGGCGCCCTTTCGCACATATCTCGGAGGATCATGTGAATCGACGCATCTCTCGGGTCGTCGGTGTGGTTGCGAGTCTCGGCCTCTTGTCGATGGCCGCGCCCACGACCGCGCAGGCGACAGCGCAGCCGGACCCCAGGCTCGACGACCTGCCCCCCACCGCGGGCGAGCCGGAGACCCGGCCCGACAACTTCCCCGACCCCCTGGCGCGCAAGCGCACCGCGCTGCGCCAGCGCGCGGTCGACGACCTCGTGGCCGGCAAGGCCAGGACCGTCGGCAAGGGTCGTGACCGCACGATCCGGATGGCCGACGGCTCGGAGGTCGAGTACCCGGTCAAGCAGACCTCGCAGCTGCTGACCTTCCTCGTCGAGTTCGGCGACGGCGAGGGCAACCCGGACTTCCCCGACAACACGGCCGGTCCGCTGCACAACGACATCCCGGAGCCCACCCGCAGCGACAACACGACGTACTGGAAGCGCGACTTCTCCCGCCAGCACTTCCTGGACATGTTCTTCAACGGACTCGCCGACCAGGCCGGCGAGTCGTTCAGGGACGTCTACGACGAGATGTCGAACGGCCGGTTCGACCTCCGGGGCGACGTCTCCGACTGGGTCCGGGTCGAGCACCCGGCGTCGTTCTACCAGGAGCTGCAGGACGCCGACGACGACCCCGAGACGCCGGAGACGGGCGAGGAGACCGGTCAGAAGATGACCAGCTTCCTCCAGGACTCCGCCGACGCGTGGTACGACGCGCAGGTCGCGGGCGGCAGGACCGACGCCCAGATCCAGGAGTACCTGAAGACCTTCGACGTCTGGGACCGCTACGACTTCGACGGGGACACGAACTTCAACGAGGCCGACGGCTACATCGACCACTTCCAGGCGATCCACGCCGGAGAGGGCGAGGAGGCCGGAGCGGACACCTGGGCCATCTGGTCGCACCGATCCGCGGTGAACCAGAACGCCGACGCCGGCCCGACAGGCAACGAGAACGGCGGCGTCCAGATCGGGAGCACCGGGCTGTGGATCCGTGACTACACGACCGAGCCGGAGAACGGCGGGCTGGGCGTCTTCGCCCACGAGTTCGGCCACGACCTCGGCCTGCCCGACTACTACGACACCCAGGGCGGCGACAACAGCACCGCCTTCTGGAGCCTGATGAGCTCGGGCTCCTGGCTGGGCCACGGGAAGGGGACCACCGGCACCACGCCGAACCACATGGGCGCGACCGAGAAGCTGTTCCTCGGCTGGTACGGCGACAACAAGGAGGAGCTGGCGATCGTCGACGGCACCGCCGGCGCGCAGACGATCACCCTCGGCCCGTCGTACCACGCCACGAAGGAGGGCAAGCAGGCCGTCGCGGTCAACCTGCCGAAGGGCAGCTCGACCGTCGAGGTCGTCGAGCCCGACCAGGGCACGCACTACTTCTACTCCGGAAACGGTGACGACCGGGTCGCCACCGTGACCAGCCCGACGGTGACCGTCCCGGCGACCGACCCGACGCTCACCGCCCGGGTCAGCTACTCCATCGAGGACGACTGGGACTACGCCCACGCGAAGGTCTCCACCGACGGCGGCGCGAACTGGACCTACCTCCAGACCAACCTGTCGACGACCGACGACCCGAACCAGCAGAACGCCGGCTTCGGCATCACCGGCTGCTCGGGGACGCGCGACGGCGACGGCGTCTGCGACAACGCGTGGACCGACCTGAGCGCCGACCTGACGGCGTACGCCGGTCAGCCGGTCAAGGTCGAGTTCGAGATGTTCAACGACGCGGCCTACCACGAGCTCGGCTTCTCGGTGGACAGCATCGCGATCGGCGACACGGTCCTGACCAACGTCGAGGACGGCGCACCCACCTGGACGCTGAAGGGCTTCCAGGTGATGGACGGCCCGTCGTACACGAAGTCCTACGACCGGTACTACCTGGCCGAGAACCGGCAGTACCAGGGCTACGACAAGACGCTGGCCGAGGGCCCCTACAGCGCCGACTACCCCGTGACCGCGCCCAACAAGGTCGACCAGTTCCCCTACCAGGACGGTCTCCTGGTCTGGTACGCCAACGGGCTCTACACCGACAACAACACCAGCGCGCACCCCGGTGGCGGGCAGGCGCTGCCCGTGGACGCCAGCTCGAAGTACGTCCGGTGGCAGAAGAACGGCGTCGACGTGGCTGCGGCCAACGGCCGGCTCAACGCGTACGACGCCACCTTCGACGTCGACCAGACCGACGCCCTGCGCCTGACCAACGAGAGCCTGGGCGGAGTCACGTACGACGTCCCCGCCCGGCCCGGCAACCCGGTCTTCGACGACAGCGACGTCAACGGCTACTGGGACAGCTCCGCGGCCCCGGCGTCGTGGTTCTCCACCCAGGTCGCCGGTGTCGGAACGATGATCCAGGTGCTCTCCTCCGACGAGCGCACCGGGCGGATGGTCATCAAGGCCGGTCGCCGGTTCGCCGCCGCGACCGCGCCGGCCCAGATCACCGGCACCGCGCGGGTGGGCCGGACCCTCGGCGTCACCCCGGCCACCTGGGCCGTGACCGGCACGAGCACCTTCACCTGGACGGTCGGCGGCAAGGCCGCCGGGACCGGCTCCAGCTACGTGCTCAAGCCCTCGGACTCCGGGAAGACGGTGACCGTCACCGAGACCCGGACGGCCACCGGCTATGACAGCGGCACGTCCATCTCCGCCCCGACCGCCAAGGTCCGCGCCGCCGCGGTCAAGCTGACCGTCCGGGCGCCCAAGGCGGTCAAGCGGAACAGGTCGGCGACCGCCAAGGTCGCCGTCACCTCGCCGGGCCTGAAGCCGACGGGCCGGATCAAGGTGACGTACGCCGGCAAGTCCCTGCGCGCCAAGGCGCTCCGGAACGGCCGGGTCCGCATCGCGCTCCCGCGTCAGTCGAGGACGAGCACGGTGCGGCTGGTCGTGCGCTACGAAGGGGGCACCGGCTTCCCCGACGCCCGGACGGTGAAGACCGTCCGGATCGTGCGGTGACCCGCCGACTCTGACCGCTTCCGACGACATCGGGGCCCGGCACCGCACGGTGCCGGGCCCCGGTGCGTTCCGGCGGCTACGGTGTCGTCGTGGCCGTGATCGAGACCGTGGGGCTGACCAAGGCGTACCCCGGCGTCACGGCACTGGACCGCCTCGACCTCGACATCGGTGCCGGCGTGACCGGGCTGGTCGGCGCCAACGGGGCCGGGAAGTCGACGTTCATCAAGATCCTGCTCGGCCTGGTGCCGGCGACCGGCGGCACGGCGCGGGTGCTGGGGCACGACGTGGCGACCGAGGGGGCGGCGGTCCGGGCGCTGGTCGGCTACATGCCCGAGCACGACTGCCTGCCCGCGGACGTGTCCGCGAGCGACCTGGTGGTGCACCTCGGGCAGATGTCGGGACTGCCGTACTCCGCAGCCCGCGAGCGCGCCTCCGACGTACTGCGCCACGTGGGCCTGGCCGAGGAGCGCTACCGCCCCATCGGGGGCTACTCCACCGGCATGAAGCAGCGGGCCAAGCTCGCCCAGGCGCTCGTGCACGACCCGCGGCTGGTGCTGCTCGACGAGCCGACCAACGGCCTGGATCCCTCCGCGCGCGACGACATGCTCGCGCTCGTGCGCCGGATCGGCACCGACTTCGGGATCGCCGTCCTGGTCACCTCGCACCTGCTCGGCGAGCTGGAGCGGATCAGCGACAGCATCGTGGTGCTCGACGGCGGGCGCCTGCTGCAGTCGTCCGCGACGGCCGACCTGCTGCACTCGACGGGCAGCCTGCTGGTGGAGGTGCAGGGCCGGCCCGACGCGGACCGGCTGCTCGGCCAGGCGCTGGTCGACGCGGGTCTGGTCGCCCGGCCGGCCGAGGGCCGGATGATCGAGGTCGAGGTCCGCGACGAGCACACGCCCGACCAGGTCCGTGACCTCACCGTCGACCTGGGGCTCGGGCTGGTGCGGATGCAGGAGCGGCACCACCGGATCGAGGACGTCTTCCGCGAGGGGGGTGCCGGCCGTGTCCAGCCCGTCTGAGACTCCCGCGCAGCCGCCGCCCACCGGCGTCATCCACGACCTCGGCTACCGCCCGTACGCCGGCCCGCGGCTCGGCGAGCGCGCGGTCGCCTGGTCGTTCTTCGTGACCGGGCTGCGCAACACCTACGGGCTGGGGCGCTCGGCGCGCTCGAAGGCGCTGCCGATGATCCTGCTCGGCCTGATGCTGCTGCCGGCGCTGATCCTGGTGGGCGTGCTGGTCCAGGCGCGCAACCTGCTCGACCTGGACAGCCAGATCGTCGCGTACTCGACGTACCCGCTCACCACCCAGCTGCTCATCTCGGTCTTCGTCGCCGCCCAGGCGCCGGCGCTGATCTCGCGCGACCTGCGCTTCCGCACGATCACCCTCTACCTGGCGCGGCCGATGCGGCGCACGACGTACGTCCTGGTCCGGCTGGCCTCGCTGGCCGTGGCGACGTTCGTGCTGATCGGCTCGCCGCTGCTGCTGATGTATGTCGGCGGGCTGTTGGCCGACCTGCCGCCCGGCCGGGAGACCGAGCGGTTCCTGGGTGCGATCGTCGGCGCCGCGCTCCTCGCCGCCTGCCTGGCCGGACTGTCCGCCGTGGTCGCCGCGCTGACGATCCGGCGCGGGCTGGCGGTCGCGGGGGTGATCGTGGTGCTGCTGGTCAGCTACACGGTGGTCTCGACGGTGCAGGGCGTCTCCGAGGAGGTCGACAACGAGCGGGTCGGCGAGGTCGCGGGGCTGTTCTCGCCGTACACGCTGGTCAACGGCGTGCAGCGCGTCCTCTTCGACTCCCCGGCCGCCACCCCGACGCCGCCGGAGGGCGCCGCGATGGGGCTGCTGTACGTCGTGGTCACGCTGCTCGTCGTGCTCGGGTCGATCGGCGCGCTGCTGCTCCGCTACCGGAAGGCCGACTGATGGCGTCGATCGTGCTGGAACACGTGTCGCGGTGGTACCGCAACGTCGTCGCCGTCAACGACGTCTCCATGACCATCGGCCCGGGCGTCACCGGCCTGCTCGGGCCCAACGGCGCCGGCAAGTCGACGCTGATCGCGATGATGTCGGGCTTCCTGGCGCCGTCGGCCGGGACGGTCACCCTGGACGACGAGCCGCTGTGGCGCAACGAGCAGGTCTACCGCCGGCTCGGCCTGGTGCCGGAGCGGGAGGCGCTGTTCGACTACCTGACCGGGCGGCAGTTCGTGGTCGCGAACGCCGAGCTGCACGGGCTGCCCGACCCGGGTGCGGCGGCGCAACGAGCCATCGCGCTGATCGAGATGACGGACGCGCAGGACCGCGAGATCTCGACGTACTCCAAGGGGATGCGGCAGCGGATCAAGATGGCCTCGGCGCTGGTGCACGACCCCGCCGTACTGCTCCTCGACGAGCCGTTCAACGGCATGGACCCGCGACAGCGGATGCACCTGATGGACCTGCTGCGGTCGATGGGGGCCGAGGGGCGCACGGTGCTCTTCAGCTCGCACATCCTGGAGGAGGTCGAGCAGGTGGCCCGGCAGATCGAGGTGGTGGTCGCCGGTCGCCACGCGGCCTCCGGAGACTTCGGCGCGATCCGGCGGCTGATGACCGACCGGCCGAACCGGTTCGTGCTGCGCACCGCCGACGACCGGCTGATGGCCTCGGTGCTGCTCGCCGACCCGTCGGTGCGGGGCGCCCGGCTGCGCTCGGAGGGCGGGATCGAGCTGGAGGCGTCCGACTTCGGGCGGTTCAGCGAGGTGCTCCCGCGGCTGGCCCGCGAGCACGGCGTACGCCTGCACGAGGTGACGCCGACCGACGAGTCGCTCGAGAGCGTCTTCGCCTACCTGGTGTCGTCATGATCATCCCTCTGCCCATCAATGGCACGATCGTCCGCCTCGGCGCGCTCAGCGTCTTCGGCCGCTGGCGCGGCCTGCTGCTGATGGTGCTGCCCGTGGTGCTGCTCGGCCTGGCGGTGCTGGTCCGCGTGCTCGTCGGCGAGGACCAGGGCGTCGCGGAGGACACGCTGTACGCCTTCGGCCTCGCCGTCGTGACGCCGCTGGTCGCCCTGCTCGCCACCTCCGGCCTGCTGGCGCCGGAGATCGACGACGGCTCGATCTCGTACCTGCTCGCCAAGCCGGTGCCGCGGTCGTCCATCGTGGTGAGCAAGCTGGTCGTCGCGGTCGGCTGCATCCTCGTCTTCGCCGCGCTCCCCCTGCTGGCCGCCGGTCTCGTCCTGCTGACCTCCACGCCCTCGCTCGCCGTCGGCTTCGGCCTCGCCGGCCTGCTCGGCGGCGTCGCCTACTGCTCCCTCTTCGCCCTCCTCTCCGTGCTGACCCGGCACGCGATCGTGGTCGGCCTCATCTACCTGCTGATCTGGGAGGGCCTGCTCGGCGGCCTCCTCGACGGCGTCCGCTGGCTCTCGATCACCCGTTGGTCCGGCGAGATCGTCGACACCGTCGCCTCGACCGAGCTCGTCGGCAACGTCCCCACCGGGTACGCCGTCGGCGCCGCGCTCGTCGTCATCATCGGCGGGGCCTGGCTGACCGGTCGGCGGCTGCGCGGGTTCAACCTGACGGGTGACGAGTAGCGGCTGGTCGCGCTGGTGGGTGCGCGAGCGCTGGGGGAGCAGCGCGCCCGCCTGAGGATCGACTCGACCGACGACGACGGACGGCCCCGCGCGATGCGCGGGGCCGTCCGTCGTCTCGTGGGGGTCAGCCGAGGATGTAGTACGTCACCGGGAGCGAGTTGCCCGGGTTGCCGGGACCGGCCGCGGTGACCGCGCGTACTCGGATCGTCCGGTCGCCGGTGCAGGCCGTGGCGCCGCAGACCGGGTCGTCGACGCGACCCCTCTGCTCCGAGACCCAGTCGGCCTCGACCGAGATCGGGAGCCACTCGCCACCGTCGAGCTGGGCCTCGTAGCGGAGGGCGCCCGGCACCGTCCTGTAGTAGACGTAGGTCCAGACCTGGCCGCCGCTGTAGTAGTACTCGGAGCGGTAGGCCATCGGGGTCGGCTCGGTGAGCACGACCTGATTGCTCGTGGCACTCGGCGACGCGCCGACGACGTTGACCGCGCGCACCTGGTAGACGTGGGTGCCCCAGGTCTGGCCACCGAGGACGATCTGGTTGCCGTCGAGGACGGCGGCGGCCCAGTCGCCGTCGTCGACCTTGACCTGGTAGCCGGTGATCTCCGACCCGCCGTCGAACGACGGGGCCTCGAAGGCGATGGTCACCGTCGAGCCGCTGGCCGTCGCCACGACGTCGGTCGGCACGTCGGGGACCGTCACCGGGGTGATGGTGCGCGTGGCGCTGGCCGGCCCGCGACCGCGGTCGTTGAAAGCGCGGACCTGCACGTCGTACGACTCGCCGTAGGAAAGGCCGGTCACGGTGGTCGCGTAGACGAACGGCTCGATGTCGGTGAAGAGGAAGGGGCGCCAGGTCTCGCCGCCGTCGGTGCTGAGCTCGTAGCTGATGATGCGGGTCCCGCCGTCGGACTCCGGCCGGCCGAAGACGACCCAGGCCGAGGTTCCGTCGAGCTCGGGCTGCTCGAGGGTCGGCGCACCCGGCACGGTGGCGACGAGAGCCTGTGCCGAGGCGGAGGGCCCCGAGCCCCACTGGTTGCTGGCCCGGACGCGGACGTCGTACGTCGTGCCGTTGTCCAGGCCGGTCTTGGTGACGGTGTACGGCGCGCTGGAGTCGATGTCGGCCGACGACCAGTGCTCACCGCCGTCGTAGGAGATCTCGTAGGAGTCGACCTCGGAGCCGCCGTCGTGCTCGGGCGCGCCGAAGGTGGCGGTGAGGGTGCCGTCGTCGCCCACGACCGTCAGGTTCGTGGGGGCGGAGGGACGACCGAAGGCCGTCGCCGAGAGTGAGTTCGAAGGCCCGCCTGCGCCGACCCCGTTGAGAGCACGGACCCGCAGGTCGACCGTGGTCTCCGGCGTCAGTCCGGTGAGGGAGGCGTAGATCAGGTCCTCGCCGCAGGCGCCGCGGCAGGCGGTCGCGGCGGACCGACCGAGCAGCGGCTGCACGGTCTCCCAGCCGGTGCCGGAGTCGACCTGGTAGCCGGTGATCGGGGAGCCGCCGTCGCTGGTGGGGGCCGCGAAGCCGTAGTAGACGCCTTGATCGACGCCGGTGACGTGGTCGAGGACCGGGGCGCCGGGCACCTGGGGCTGCGGAACCGGCGGCACCGGCGGCGGGGTAGGAGTCGACGGGGTCGCCGGGGCCGGACGGGTGCCGGTCATCTCGACGACCACCCGGCGGTTCAGCTGACGCTGCCGCGGCGTACCTCCGACGACCGCGGGACGGTGGGAGCCGTAGCCGACCGTAGAGGTCCGCAGGCCCGGGTTAACCGTCGCCAGGCGCTGGCACACCTTGGCCGCACGGCTCCTCGCCAGCGACCTGGCCTTCGAGGCCGGGCCGGAGTAGTCCGCATACCCCTCACAACGCACCTTCGAGGCGTTGGCCAGCGAGTCCGCGAGCCGACGGAGCTGGGCCTTCGCGGGAGTCGTCAGGGTGTTCGAGCCGCCGGAGAACAGGCCGCGTCCGTCGAGGGTCAGCGCCTGACCCTTGGCGACCTGATGTCCGAACGCGAACCGCATCGGCACCGCCAGGGCGCCGGCGCGGGTCCGGTACACCGCGCGGGTCTCCCGCACCCTGCCCCGGTAGGCGGCCGGCTTCCGCGGGACCGCCACCTCGGCCCGGCGCTGGGCCGGCGTACGGGGGTCCACGAACCACGAGGACTTCGCCGCGACGACGGCCGTCGCAGCGCTCGTGGTGGTGGGTGCCGCGGTCGCGGCCGGGGCGAACGCCCCGGACAGGACCGCGGCGAGACCGGAGGCCGCCACGGCCAACGCCGCGACCCTCCGGCTGGGGACGCTGAAGGACATGACCGACCGTTCTGCCTGGGAACCGAGGAACGACGGCGCACCCAGGCGCCGCGTTCACACATCGGCCGGTCGGCCGACGCCATCGAAGGTAAAGAGAAGTTAACATCGCGCCGGTCGGCTGTCTGGCGTTCTGGGGCATTCGGCTTCCGGGCCAACGCGACGAGACGAGCCCCCCGTCCACCAGGCCCGTGCCGGCGTACCCGGTTGCGACACGTGCCTGGACCCATCCACCGCGACGTCCATCGACGATCCGGCTCGACCCGCGTCACACCGGCGCGAGTCCGAGCAGACTCTCATTCCGATGAGGGTGCATCGCGTCAAGACCACCGACGAGTTCGACGACGTCGACCGAGACCGCGAGCGCTACATCCCAGCTCTCGTCACCCCGAGGTCGCCGCCCGGGATCACCGGTGCCGCAGGCGAACCGTCCGGCCCTCGTCACCAACCCGCAGCAGCGCCCGCCGCAGTCCCGTGGAGCGCAACACTCGTCGTCCCGCACTGGTAGGTCGGAGTACCACCCGGTCGACGGAGCCGGCCCGCACGGAGAAGGCCGCGGTGGCTAGCACGGTGCCGCGGCGCAGCGTCCGGCCAGCGACTCGCTGGGTCCTCAGCGCCACCACCTGGGCCGTGCCCGAGCAGCGGGCGGAGCCGGCGAGACAGCTGACGGCCGCGACCGTGCGGCCGTGGCGACCGACGGTCACCGCACGCGACGCCGGCGAGGCCGGCGACGTCTGGACCGACGGTGCGCCCAGGTAGGGCGGTGTGGCCGTGGGGCCGACGGGCGGCGTCACGGGACCTCCCGCACCGCCTTCGGTCCGGGTCTCCAGGCACTGCACGACAAGGTCGGCCGAGAGCGGGTCGGCAGCGGGGTTCATCAGCCGGGTCGCCCGGGTCTTCGCCCGCGGCTCGGCGCCGGCGAGCACCAGCCCGTCGTCGAGTGACCAGCCTCCCACGATGCCGCGGCCGAGGTCACCGCAGGTGACTGGGGCCTCCATCACCTGTCCGGCAACGACCGTCACCCGTTCACTCCGGGTCTCGACCGTGAGCTCGTGGTCGTGACCGGAGCTTCCCGCGACGCGGTCAGAGAGACAGCGGGCGGAGAAGGTCCCGTTCGTTGCGGGGGCCGACCCGGTCGGCACCACCTCGAAGGTCCAGTCCGAGTCGCCACTCGGCGCGCTCCGTCGTACGACGGCGTCGCCGTCGAGCCGGTAGCCCGGCGCGATCGGCACCCAGCCGTCGGCGCACCCGACCGTGATCGTGGTCGGACCGGACAGGGTCCGGGTCTCGGTGTCCGCCTCGTCGAGGACCAGCGCGTGTCGGTGGCCGCCACGCTCGGAGGTCTGCGCCTGGAGGCAGGCGGCGAAGACCTTCGCCTGCGCGCGTCCGGTGGCCCGGTTGAGGAGGGTGATGGTCCAGGTGTCGAGGGCCGTCGCGCGGGACTCCAGGACCCGGACGTCGGCGAGCGTCCCCGTGCCCTGGTCGACCGCGTCGGCCCGGGCGGAGCCGTCGGTGGCCAGGAAGCCGGTCGGGCAGGTCACCGAGAAGGTCCGGGTCTCCCCGGCCGACAGGCCGGCCTGGGTCTCGACCCGCTGCTCGTCGAGCTGGTGCTGCTCCCCCGGGCCGACCTCGTCGGGCTCCACGGGCTCCTCCGGCTCTTCCGGCTCTTCCGGCTCTTCGTCGGGCGCCAGCACCGTGAACGGCACCTGCCCAGCGGCGGTCGTGACGTTGGTGCCGTCCGTCGGGACGAAGCGCACGTGCAGCACGTGGTCGCCGAGTCCGAGCACCTGGCCGTGGGCCGGGGCGCTACCGCCGTCGACGGTGTAGGTCAGCGTGCCCGGCTGGTCGGCGACGGCGTCGAGCTGGTCGTCTCCGAGGGCGACGCCCTGGACGACGCCCGCCGGTGCCGCCCAGGTCAGGACCGGGACGGCCTGGTCGACGTGGAGTCGCACCGTGGTGGTGAGGGTCCGCCAGCCGGCGTCGGTCGGCGTCCAGGTGGCGGTCAGGTCGTGGTCACCGGCGCCGAGCACCTGGTCGAGGGCGGGCGTGCCGTCCTCGAGGGCGTAGGTGAGCGCGCCGCCGGTGGCCGGGGCGCCGACGAGGGTCGCGTCGAGCTGGGCCGCGCCGACTGCGGTGCCGTAGGTGACGGGGTCCGGGTCGTCCCAGCGCAGCTCCGCGAGCGCCTGGCTCACGGTGAACGTCCGGGTCACCGGGTCCGCGGCCAGGAAGTTGGGGGTGCCGGCCTTGGTCACGGTCACGGAGCACTCACCGGCGGCGACGAGCGTGACGCTCAGGTCCTCGACGGTGCAGGCGCCGGTCGCGGTGGCCCAGACGGTGCCGTCGCCGGAGCCCCCGATCGCCAGGTCGATCGGCTCGGAGCCGTACACCTGGTCGGCCACCGCCTCCACGCTCAAGGTCTGCGCGGCTTGAGCGACCGAGAGGGTCCGGGTGGTCGTCGCGGTCGTGTAATCGGCCGGCCGGTCCGGGGTGAAGACCGCGCTGACGACCCGGTCCGCACCGGCGTCCAGCACGGTCTCAGGGGCGACGG
The DNA here is from genome assembly GCF_022919075.1 of Nocardioides sp. W7. Lineage (NCBI taxonomy): Bacteria > Bacillati > Actinomycetota > Actinomycetes > Propionibacteriales > Nocardioidaceae > Nocardioides > Nocardioides sp. W7. Next base: position 631,346 of record NZ_CP095078.1, read on the forward strand.
GGTTCCCGTCGACCAGGTAGGCGAACGTTCCCGGCGCGTCGGCCGTCGCGGTAAGGACCGTCGACAGCGGCTCGCCGTACGTCAGGGAGGACGGCGGGGTCCAGGTGATCTGGGGGTTCGCCCGGTCCACGGTGACCGACCACTGCACGGTCGGGGCGGCGGTGTGGTTGCTGTCGGCGGCCTGGTCGGCGAGCAGCACGCAGGAGCCGGCCCCGGTGATCGTGACCGTCGCGCTCACGGCGGTGCCGGTGGCCGGACTGGTCACGGTGCAGGCACTCCCCGCCTGGGCGCTGACCGTGACGTCACCGGCCCCGGTGGTGCCGGTGGCCCTGACCGGGAAGGGCTCGTCGCCGTACTGCTTCCGGCGCGGCGACCACCTGTCGAACTCGACGACCGAGGCGGCCGGGTCCACGATGACGGTGCGCTCCACCGTGACCCGGTGGTACGCGTTCTGCTGCGCCGTCGTCGTCGGCTGGTAGGTCGCGCGGAGCACGTGGCCGGTCCCGGCGGGGACGAGGTCGCCCGGGGCGAACGCGGTGCCGTCGGCGCGCGTGTAGACGATGTTGACCCCGGCGTCGGGGGTCTGCATCGTGGCCGTCGCCAGGTCGCGGTACGTCGTCCCGTAGGTGACCGTGGTGGGCGGGCTCCAGGCCAGGGTCGGCGTCGCCTTGTTCACGTACACCGAGAGCGACGCCGAGCCGGTCTTGCCGTCGGGGTTGGTGGCCCGGCACACGACGGTGCTGACACCCGGGGGGAACGTCGAGCCCGAGGCCGGCGTGCAGGTCGCGCCGTAGGTGCCGTAGTAGGAGTCCGTGCCGTACGCCGAGAAGAAGGCCGGTGCGCCATTGACGCTCGTCGCCGTGACGATCGCGTCGCCCGAGGTGTAGACCGTCGGTGTCGGTGCGGCCACGACGACGTTCCGCGTCTGGGTCATGTTCCCACCGGTGGAGAGCATGAAGCCGGTGGTGATGGCGTAGGTGCCGGGGGTGGTCAGCGTCTTGCTCGTGTTGCAGTTGCCGGTGGTGAAGTTGCCGCCGAAGGAGAGGAGGTAGTTGCCCCCGTTGGGGTAGTTGGCGAAGCACCCGATGATCCGGGCGCCGAGGAACGTGTTGGCCGTGCCAGACCAGGCGAAGCCGACCTGCTGCCCGAGCGTCGCCGTGGCCGGTGGGGCCGTCGTCCAGGCGATGGTCTGGGCCGCGGCCGCCGGGGCGGCCGACACCAGCGCCAGCACACCGGCCGTCAGCAGGCCCACCAGCCCACCGCGTGTCCATGCGCGCGAGCGCAACGTCTTCAGCATCAGGTCCCCCCACGGGTCCGTTCGCGCCCTCAGGCTCGGGGACGGCTGCCGAACACAACCACACCCCGGGGTGCCGGCGGGGTGCTTCGAGGAGAGGACTAAACCAGCACGGGAGGTTTTGCCCGGCGTCAGTGCGAGACGCCTCGTCGAAACTCGCTCACGCAGCCAGGATCTACCTGACTGGCAGCGGTCAGGTCGTTCAGGATCGCGGTCTCCTTGGTCACGGCCCCAACCCTGTTCTGCGCAACGACGACGCAGGCTGGCGGATAGGCAAGCGACGCAAGGGGATCCGGTTCGGATCCAACGAAAGGCGGAGCGGCGACCGACCGGTACGCCCTCACATGCCGCCGAGAGCGCGCATTCGAGGTGCGTCTATCCGCCGCGATCCGGCTCGGACCGATGGCACTCTTCCGCCGCCTGCTTCGCGCCGTTACCCGGAGTCCGCTGCGGCACCCTGCGGATCGAGGACATGCGCGACCCTCTCAATTGACTGCTACGGCTGCGATCGCTCGAGGTGTGGGGCGCTGGCGTGGGCAGGCTTCTCAGAGTCGTGTTGCTGGCGGTGTGCGAGGACTTCGCCCATGTGGGCCTGGGCCCAGTGGCGCAGGTCGCGGGTGAGGTGGTGGAGCGAGATGCCGAGGTCGGTCAGGGCGTAGGTGACGGTGACGGGCACGGTTGGGGTGACGGTGCGGGTGAGCAGTCCGTCGTGTTCGAGGGCTCGCAGGGTCTGAGTGAGCATCTTCTGGCTGACCCCGGCCAGCCGGCGCGAGAGCTCGGAGTAGCGCAGGGCTTGGACGGCGTCGAGCCCGCCGGGTCGTCCCGGCGCATCGGACTGTCCCGGCTCTGGCGCCTCGTTGCCCGCATCGCCACCCAAGGCGCAAAGGATGAGCACGACCCACTTGTTCGAGATTCGGTCGAGCAGCTGACGGCTGGGGCAGGCCGCGAAGAAGGCGTTGTACTCCGCCTTGGCCTGCTCCCGCTGCGCGGTCTTGGTGGTGGTCACTGTTCCCGACCTTTCATGGACGGTGCGTTACGCACTCCAAGGTGCCTACTTCCCGTGGGGAAGTAACGCTCCAATACTGATGCGCAGTGGCTGATCACGCCACCCCCTGCGTGGAACGAAAGGCATCTCGATGAATATCACCTCCACCCTTCCCGGCGGCAGCTGGACCCTGGGCGACGACACTGTCGCCCGTTTCGGGTACGGCGCGATGCAACTGGCCGGTCCGTGGGTCATGGGACCTCCCGCTGACCGCGGCGGCGCTCTGGCCGTGCTGCAGGCGGCGGTCGCGGCCGGGATCACCCACATCGACACCAGCGACGCCTACGGGCCGCGGTTCACCAACCAGCTGATCCACGAGGCCCTGCACCCGTACCCGGAGTCGCTGTTGATCGCCACCAAGGTGGGCGCGAACCGTGACGAGGAGGGTGGATGGCCAGTCGCGCGACACCCCCAGGACCTGCGTCAGCAGGTCCACGAGAACCTGGAGTCGCTCGGCGTCGAGGTGCTCGACCTGGTCAACATGCGCATGGGCGACGCCCAAGGCCCTCAGGTCGGTCCGATCGCTGAGGCGTTCGGCACGCTCGTCGAGCTTCAGAAGGAGGGCTTGATTCGCCACCTCGGGGTCAGCAACGTGACCGCCGAGCAGGTCGGCGAGGCACGCAGTATCGGCGAGATCGTGTGCGTGCAGAACATGTACAACCTCGCCCACCGTCACGACGACGAACTGATCGACCACCTCGCCGCCGACGGCATCGCCTACGTGCCGTTCTTCCCACTCGGGGGCTTCACGCCTCTGCAGTCCCAGGCCCTGTCCACCGTTGCCGACCGGGTCGGGACCACGCCGATGTCGGTCGCCCTTGCCTGGCTCCTGCGACGCTCACCGAACATCCTGCTCATCCCGGGCACTTCCTCGAGCGACCACCTGCACGAGAACATCGCCGGCGCCGGGACGGCTCTCTCCTCCCAGGACCTCGCCGACCTGGACAGCATCGCCAACTGAGTCCACAGATCCGACGTGATGAAGGCGCGTCCTTCCCCCGCGATCAGGCGTCGCCTCGCGGGGCCACCTGTCCCCCTCTGTATGACTGCGTAGTGGAAGGCGAGGTCCCCTTGCCTCCCGGGACCGTCGGACAAGCCAGGCTGCAGCAGCGTCAGCTGTCCAACTTTGGGGTGCGCCATCGCCCCGAGATGTCGAGAAAGATCCACGTTGCGGCGAGGAAGATCCAGGTCGCGATCCCGAAGATCGCTCCTCCTGGGACGTCGGCGACGTCGAAGGCGTCGACCACCGCCACTGACGCGCACACAAACGCGACGCCGGCTATCGCGACAGCGATCGGACGCCTGTACTTGACCACTGCACGAGCGTGACAGACGCGCGCCCCGTCCGCGGTGAGTTCGACCGTCCAGGCCGAGAGTTCTGCACCTAACGGGGTGCGTCTAACCGGCTCCCTTCTGTTGTCAACCTGCTGGTCTGAGGGAGTCGTCGCGGTGGGTCTTCCGGGTCGCCGTGGCCGGAGGTAGCGTCGGTTGCGCGGGTCCGGGAAGTGGCTGATCCGAAGTGTCGATGTGCGGGGGCAGGTCGACCGCGCTGGATTCTTGAGACGCCCCGCAGTGCCCTCCCGGACCCGTACCAACGTCGCGGCCAGTGGCCGCTGCGGCGTCCTTGACGAGCTGGTGGTAAATCGCGTCCGAGATCCTGCGCTTGAGGCACCGGATGGCCTCCAGCGACTTCTTTCCCTCGGCCCGCTTGCGTCTGTAGTAGACCCGACCCTCGGTGTCGAGCCGGATCTGGCTGATCGCGGCGATGTGGATCATGTGGTTCATCCGGCGGTTCCCGGCCCGGGATAGGCGATGCCGGTTCTGCTCCCCTGACGATGCGTCCAGGGGTGCGGTGCCGGTCCAGGACGCGAACCGATTGCGGTCGGCGAACCGCGCTACGTCGCCGACGTCGGCCAAGACCCGGGCGGCCACGACCGGGCCGACGCCATGGATGTCCATCAGCCGCGAACCCCGAGCGAGGACGATCGTCTTCAGCTCGGCGGTGGCCTTCTTGATCTTTGCCTCGACCGAGATCAGTTCGGCGAGCTCCTCGGCAGCGATCCGGCGCCGGGTCTTGCCCGCGATGTCGCGCGGACGGACGGTGGCCAGCATCGTCTTGGCCTGGCCGGTGGTGATGTCGCGTTTCGCTTGGCCAGGTAGGAGTTCGGCCAGCAGCGCCTGGAGCCGGTCGACGGTCTGGACCCGCCGCCGGGTCAGTGCTTCGCGGCGGTCCGCGAGCATCCGCAACGCTTCGAGCTCGCCATCGACCCGGAGGACTCGCAAGGTCTTGGTGCGGACCGCGACGATGGCGATCGAGTGCGCGTCACGGGCGTCGGTCTTGCGGTTGTGCCCGGTGTCGAAGAGCCTGACCCGGGCAGCAAGCTTGGCCGGCACGTCGACGACCTGCTCGCCGTCTTCGAGGAGTCGTTGTGCGAGCGGGCGTCCGACCCCGTTGGCGCCCTCGACCCCCCAGAGCCGGTCCGGCCAGGTCTTCGCGTACTTCCGCATCGCTGTGTAGCCGGCCTGGTCGGTGGTGAACCTCCCAGAGCCGAGCAGGTTCTCCTGCTGATCGACGACCTCGATCGTGGCCGACAGCTTGTGAGGATCGACCCCGATGATCACGTGCTCCGCCTGCTGTTCCATGTGTTGCTCCCGCCTGTGCTCGTTCCGATGTGGACGGCGAGGTGGGCATTGCTACTACGAGCTGGGCAGTCCCTTCTGGAGCCACGCCTCGTCAGCGGTGCCCGGCGGGTTGCAGACCGATAGAGAGCCACACCGACAAGCCGGTGGGCAGCCGCATAGAGAGCTTCCCGCCGGACACCTGGACCGAGTCTGGCCAGACACCGGCCCTACGGGAATCGTCTAGTAGCCGCCAATGCCCTACCAAGCCGGTTTAGGTCCGTCGGTGGAAGCGGACACCGCCGTCGGGGAGCCGCTCGGGCGAGTAGGTCGGGTCGTGGGCTCGATGGTGGTGGTGGGAGCAGAGCAGCATCCCGTCGGCCAGGTCGGTGCGGCCGCCGGCGGCCCAGGGGGTGCCAGCGTGATGAGCTTCGCACCACGGAGCCGGGATCCGGCAGCCCTCCGCGCGGCACTCGCGATCGGTCAAGGTCAGGGCGCGGCGTTGGGCTCGGGTGAAGAGACGCTGGGAGCGGCCGAGGTCGAGGACCTCACCCTTCCCGCCGAGGACGGCCGGGACGAGGTGGGCGGTGCAGGCCAGGCGACGGGCTTCGTCGGCGGTGATCCGGTCGAGCGAGTCGCCCGGTGCCGGGTTGCCGAGGGTGGCGGTGCCGAGCTCGGCGCGGAGCGACTCCAGCGACATGGTCACGACGAGGGTGGTGGCGTCGCCGCCGTGGATGGGGAGCCGGGTCGGGTCGAGGGTCTCCAGGAGCTGGCAGAACGCGCGGGCGGTCTTGCGGCCGTGCGGAGTCCGCCGCGCTTCGGCCGGCTCGGGGTCGGCGTCGTCGCGGCGGGGGTTGGTGAAGGCGTGCAGGTAGGTCGCGAGGCGGGCAGCGGAGGCGTCCGGGATCAGTCCGCTGATGCGAGTGGTCCCATCACCCAGCGGCCGCAGCCCGAGGCGCATCCGCTGGTGGGCGGAGGCTTCGAGGTCGGCCAGGTGGCGGGCCTCGGCGGCCTGGCGAGGTCGGGGGCGATGACGTCGAGGATCCGACGACCCAGGCGCCCCAGCTCGACCGGGTCGAAGCGGGCGGCGTACGCCACCAACGCGGCCTCGGCCCGGTCGACCACGCAGGCGTCGACGTCGGCCGGGAGCTCGGCGAGGGACGCCGCAATGGCCTGGGCCTGGTCGAGGTTCACCTCACCTTCACGGACCGCCGTTGCCAACACCGGACGGTCGGCCAACACCAACGCGAGGCGGAGGTCGGCAGCACAGTCACCACGACGACGCCGCGTCGCGGCTGCCGTCCATGCCCCGACGTCCCGCGCACCCGACTCCTCGGCCACGTCACCGGCGTCGGCGGTGACCCGCAGTCGCAGCTCGCCCACCCGGTCCTCGATCGCGGCCAGCTCAACCAGGGCGGACGCCTTGTCGGTGGTGGTCATGAACGCCGGGTTCACGTCGGCCACCGACTTCAGGGCACCGTCAATGACCTGGGTGGCGACCCGGATCGGGTGGTCCATGCGAGCCTCCGAGAGCTCCACAACGGTGCGGGATGATGCCCCAATTCTACTCGAACGCACGTTCGGACGCCCTAGGTCTTCCACAGGCTCACGGCAACTCAGACGGATGGCCACTCCCTCTGCCTTCCATGGCGTGTCCGAAGACCCGAGCGCCGAGCTCGTGCTGGTCGACCAACCACCGGGCCGCGTCGCGAGTTCCAGGAAGACTGCGGCGCCTTACTGGGGCGCGGAGCTGTTGAGGTCGGTAGGTCCGCCCGAGCCAGCGCGACAAGGCTGGTCGTCGTACCGCTCTCGGACGGCTCCAGGTCACGACCGCCATCGCCTGGCCGCCGCGCAGCACGTCGTCCGGCGTGGCCGGACTCGTGCGCACCGCAGCGCGTCGCGAGGAGGCCCTCGCCGACCCGCCGTCCTCGAGCGGTCGACGTTCGCCGTTCGTGCCGAGGCCGGGACCGCTCTCCCATTCTCCAGAACGTTGAGGGTTCGTTGAGGAACCGTCTTAGTCCTTGCGCCAACCCTGCTCCGCCGGCCCCGAGAACCTTGAGTCCCGGACGGGAGAGTTGCACTCATCAAGGCACCGCCACTGAGACGGACCGCCTCCCTCCCCAGCAAAGGACTCGGCCATGCGCAAGCTCACCACCGTCACCTCCACCAAGGTTCTCGCCTCCGTCGCCCTGGTCACCGGCGCTGCCGCCGTCGCCGGCCTCGGCACCTTCGGCGCGTTCACCTCCACCACCGCCGCCGCCCAGAACGTCGGCACCGGCACCGTGGCCATCTCCTCCGACAAGTCCGGCTCGCTCTCGGCCCCCGTCACGGGCATGGTCCCCGGCGACACCGTCGACCGCGCCATCAAGCTCACGAACACCGGCAGCGAGACCTTCGGCAACGTCTACCTCACCGCCACCGCGACCGGCGACCAGGTCCTCGTCGACCCCACCGCCGCCAACAGCCTCCGAGTGGCCATCGACTCCTGCGCGACCCCCTGGACCGCCAAGGCCGGCACCACCGAGCTCACCTGCGCCACCGCCCCCGTCAGCATCGTCGCCGAGAAGACCGTCGGCACCAGCGGCCTCGACCTGCCCAAGCTCACCGACGAGCTGAACGGCACCGCCAAGGCGGCCAACCTCCGCGTCCGCCTCGCGCTGCCCTACAACAAGACCGCCAACGACAACGCGCTGCAGGGCAAGACCGCTGCCCTGAACCTCACCTTCGACGCCACCCAGCGCGCGGGCCAGGCCCGCTGACCCAGCGGCATCGCCCGATCCCACGCGCACGTCGACCCGTCTCGGAGACCACCATGACCGCCCAGCCGACCCACCTCAGCACCGAGCCCGCCCGGGCCGGCGCCGGCGTACGCCGCGTCGTCCGGCTGGGACGGACGCTGGGTCGGACGCTGGTCGGCGGGCTCGGCAACCTGGTCTTGGTCGCGTGCCTGGTGGCGTTCCTCGGTCTCGCGGTCGGTCCGCACGTGTTCGGCTACCGCACGATGACCATGCTCACCGGCAGCATGGCGCCGGTCATCAGTCCCGGCGACGTCGCGGTCTCCTTCCCGAAGGCCACCCGGGATCTCGAGGTCGGCGACGTGATCAGCTACCAGATCCCCGTCGAGGACCACCGCGTCGAGACCCACCGCATCACCGAGGTCATCCACCGCGACGACGGCACCGTCGCCATCCGCACGAAGGGCGACGCCAACGCCGGCGTCGACCCCTGGACCGCCGAGGTCCGCGACGACACCGTGTACGTCACCCGCCACGTCATCCCCGAGGTCGGCAACGTCATCCGGGCGCTGCGCCACCCCTGGATCCAGCAGTACGGCCTCTGGCTCGCCCTCGGCGGCACGCTGCTGCTCGGGCTCTCCCGGATCTGGGCCGCCCCCGCGAAGGACGAGACCGAGCCCGAGCCGGCCGGCACCGACGCGCCGGTCGACGCCGTCTTCGAGGTCATCGTCCTGCACGAGGCCACCCTGCGCCGCCTGGCCGACGACGTCGAGGACGAGATCTTCGTCGACGGCTTCGCCAGCCGCTATCAGGAGCTGCTGCCGGCCCGCCTCGACCGGATCCAGCACGCCCTGGAGGCCGACGACCTCGAGCAGGCCGTCGACGCCACGCTCAGCCTGAAGGTCGCCTCCTCCACGGTCGGCACCCGGGAGCTGGCCGACCTCGCGGACTGCATCTTCGAGGACCTGCGCGCCGACGACCTCGCCGCGGCGCTGGCCAGCGCCCAGGTGCTGCCGACCGTTGCCGAGCGCGCCGACGCCGCCCTGGCGGCGTACCTCGACCGCCGCGGCCTGGCGACGGTCTGACCCCGGTCCGAGCAGGTCTTGCGCAAGCCTTGCGCCTGCGCACCGGGGCTTCTGGAGATCGCACCGCCAGACTGGGCTCACCACCAGACAGGAAGGACTCCGCAGCCATGAACCTCCCGCTCCGCCGCCTGATCGCGCTGCTGGTCGTCACCACCTGCCTGGTGGTGGTCCCGCAGCTCGCCGTCGCCGCGTTCTCCGGCCGCGCCACCAGCACGCAGACCGTCTCGACCGCGAGCCTGAGCCAGCCCACCTCGATCAGCGGCACCTGGGCCTGCGAGGCGCGGGTGTTCCTCGCCGACCGGGCCAGGGTCGCCACCACCGGCCTCGACGGCGGTGCCAACCCGGCCGGCACGGTCTACCGCTACGAGCTGCTCAACGGCAACCGGCTGATCAGCAGCGCCACGGCCACGTCGCCGACCGCCCCGGTCAGTCTCGAGGGCCAGCGCGAGGACTCCAGCCGCACCTGGACCGTCCGGGTCCGGCCCGAGCTCCGCTCGTGGAACACCCCGTGGACCGAGAGCACCTTCACCTGCCGAGCCCTGATCTCCACCGACGGCACCCTCTGAGCCCCACCCGGTCCGCCCATGTCGTACGGCGTGGGCGGACGAAACGTGCTGCGGGACCTACGGGCGGGTACGGCGCCCCGCGTGGAAGCCGGCGATCCCGGCGAGGACCGCCAGGCCCAGGCCGCCGACGACGGCGCCGAGCAGGAGCCGGCGCGGAGACAGCAACACGATCTGGCTCGAGTACGCGCCATCGTCCTCGAGGGGCGTGTAGGCGAGCCAGCCGAAGTCAGCGGGACCGTTCGCCGTCACCATTACGGCGACGCCCGTCACCAGCAGGACCAGTCCGACGACGGCCACCAGGAGGGGTCGCACGGCGTCAGCGTACGGTCGCCGACGTACTTTCGGACCCGGAACGAGGAGCGTGGATGTCGGTCACCGAGATCGAGGGCGAGGACTGGCGCAAGCGCGACCTGACCGGCGAGCTGTACGTCGACGTCCGCTTCCACGACGTCGACCTCGGACAGGTCGTCAGCCGGGGGGCGAGCTTCGACGGGTGCACCTTCGACGACGTCGACCTCAACGGCGCGGACCTCGCCGACACGGCCTTCACCGGCTGCCGCTTCCGACGCTCGTCGATGTTCTCGACCACGTTCACCCGGTGCAAGCTGACCGGGTCGGTCTTCGAGCGCTGCCGGATCTCGGGGCTGCGCGTCGACGGCGGCACCTGGGACTACGTCGCGATGCGCGGCGCCGACCTGCGCAAGAGCACCTTCGAGGGGGTCAGCCTCCGCGAGGCCGACCTCGCCGGAGCCCGGTTCGACGGCGCGACCCTGCGCGGGGTCGACCTGCTGGGCGCGACGCTGCACGAGGCGACCTTCACCAAGGCCGACCTGCGCGGCTCCAACCTGGTCTCGTTCGACCCGCGGGTGCTGATGCTCAAGGGCGCCGTCGTCGACCCCGAGCAGGCCGCCGTACTCGCCGAGAACCTCGGGCTGCGGGTCGAATCGCGCTGATCCCGCCTCAGCGTCGTCGCAGCACCGGCACCGCGACGCCGTCGCCGGCGTCCAGGTCGCCGTCGGCGTGGTCGTCGGGGAACGCCTCCAGCATGTCCTCGGGGTCGACGATGGTGACCTGGTGCCCGTCCAGCACGAGGCGACGCACCGCCTCGATCAGCATCCGGCGACCGATGTCGCGGACCTCGTGCACCCGGGTCAGGTCGAGGACGACCGTGGACTCGGTCGGGGGCTCGTCCGCGAGGTAGCGCAGCACCCGCTCCATGCCCACGAAGTTGACCGAGCCCTGGAGCTCGTAGGTCCAGCCGTGACCGGGCCGGCCGCCGGGCAGAGCGGTGCGGCCGCGGACCAGCGAGCGGGCCGGTGGCGGCACCTCCATCAGGTGCATGCCCATGTCGCGGGAGAGCCGCTCGAAGACCTGCACGCCGCGCACGGAGTTGCCGTGCCGGTCGAGGCGCGGCGAGAACGTCGCCAGGCCGGCCTGCCCGGGGAGGGCGCCGATCAGCCCGCCGGCGACCCCGCTCTTCGCGGGGATCCCGACGCTGGAGAACCAGTCGCCGGCGGCGTCGTACATCCCGCAGGTCGCCATCACCGCCATCACCTGCCGGGTCACCTCGTGCGGCACCACCCGCTGGCCGGTGACCGGCTGCACCCCACCGTTCGCGAGGGTGGCCGCCATCAGGGCCAGGTCCCGCACGGTGACCAGGACCGAGCACTGCCGGGTGTAGCCCTCGACCACCTCCTGTGCGTCCTCCTCGACGATGCCGTGGCTGCGCAGCATGAAGGCGATCGCCCGGTTGCGGTCGGCCGTCTCCAGCTCGGAGGTGAAGACCTCCTCGTCCACCTCCAGCTCGCGCCCGGCGAACGCCGAGAACCCGCGGCGGACCGTCTCGTCGTCGATCAGCGCGTGCACCGTCAGCGCCCCGGCGTTGATCATCGGGTTGAGCGGGCGCCCGGTGTCGACCTCCAGCGACAGCTCGTTGAACGCGTCCCCCGACGGCTCCACACCGACCTTCTCCAGCACCCGGTCGAGGCCGTGCTGCGCCAGGGCCAGCGCGTAGGCGAACGGCTTCGAGATCGACTGGATGGAGAACTCGACCTCGTCGTCGCCCACGCCGTACACGGTCCCGTCGACCGTCGCGAGCGCGAGCGCGAACCGGTCGGGGTCGGCCTCCGCGAGCTCGGGGATGTACGCCGCGAGCTCGCCGCTCCCGTCGGCTCCGCAGGTGTCGAGGACCTGGTTCAGGTAGTCCGGGATCGGTGAGCGCACCCGCACACCTCACCACAGCCGCCCTGCTGACACGATCGGTCCATGGCCTCGGCGACCGGCACGATCCTGACCCTCGGCGGTGGCGGCTTCTCGATGGAGCCGGAGAACCCCCTCCTCGACGACTTCCTGCTCTCGCTCGCCACTCGCCGCCGCGGCGCCGCGGGCCGCGCGAAGGTCTGCTTCGTGCCGACGGCGAGCGGCGACGCGGAGGAGTACGGCGACCGCTTCGTCGAGGCGTTCGCCGAGCGGGCCGAGACCACCCAGCTGCGTCTGTTCCACCTCCACGAGCTCGAGGGCCGCAGCGTGCGCGAGCACCTGCTCGCGCAGGACGTCGTGTACGTCGGCGGCGGCAGCACCGCCAACCTGCTCGCGATCTGGCGGCTGCACGGGCTCGACGAGATCCTGCGCGACGCACTCGCCGACGGGGTGGTGCTCGCCGGGATCAGCGCGGGCATGAACTGCTGGTTCCAGGGCTCGGTCACCGACTCGTTCGGCCCGCTCGCGGCCCTGCCGGACGGGCTCGGACTCCTCCCCGGCAGCGCCTGCCCGCACTACGACGGCGAGGAGGAGCGGCGGCCGGCGTACCTCGACCTGGTGGGCAGCGGCGTGCTGCCCGACGGCTACGCGGCCGAGGACGGCTGCGCGCTGCTCTTCCGCGACGGCGAGCTGGTCGAGGCCGTCTCGTCGCGGCCGGGCGCCGGCGCGTACCGCGTGCACCTGGCCGGCGGCGGCCTCGACGCCGTCGACGGGATGCAGGCGCCGACGGTCGCCGAGAGCCCGCTCGAGGTGCGCTTCCTGGGCTGAGCGATGAGCCCGGGCGGCGCCGGCGGTCTACCCGTCATGACCATCGGGACCATCGACCTCCGCTTCGGCGACCCCTCGGCGACCGCGCCCACCTGGACGGCCGTGGAGCGGCAGCTCGCCGAGGCCGAGCTCTACTGGCTGACCACCGTCCGCGCCGACGGCCGCCCGCACGTGACGCCGCTGGTCGGCGTCTGGCACGACGCGGCCTTCGCGTTCTGCACGGGCGTGGGCGAGCAGAAGCACGTCAACCTCGCCACCTCGCCGCTCGTCGCCGTCACCACCGGCACGCCGACCTGGACCGACGGCACCGACCTCGTCATCGAGGGCCGGGCCGAGCGCGTGCTCGGGCGGGACGCGCTGGCCCCGCTCGCCGCGGCGTGGCGCTCGAAGTACGGCGCCGACTGGGCCTGGGAGGCGGGCGACGAGACGTTCACCAGCGAGCACGGCGACCGGCCGTGGGTCTACGTCGTCCGCCCGGCCAAGGTGATCGCGTTCGGCAAGGACCCGCACAGCCAGACGACGTACCGGCCCTAGGAGTCTGCTGAACCATCCGGCCGGCTACGCGCCGCGATGAACGCACGCCGGCTGCGTTGTCGCCACTCGACGCACGCCCAGTGTGCCTTCGCGCCTCCGCCTTGCCGGCGCACGTCCCTCACGACGCTCGCTTCGACCGCCTTGTTCAGCAGACTCCTAGGAGTCTGCTGAACCATCCGGCCGTCGACGCGCATCCGGCCGAACGGCTCCGCCGATCCCCCGCGCCGTCGATGCTGTACCCGTGAACCTCCGCCTCCGGCCCCCCGCGGCCGCCCTCGCCCTGCTCGCCACCGCCGTCCTCACCGCCTGCTCGGCCTCGGTGTCGGTCGGCGACGCCGACGCCGTCTCCGCCGAGAAGCTGGAGCAGGCCATCGCCAGCAAGATCACCGTCGACGGCGGCGAGGGCGACCTCGAGTCCGCCGGCATCGACCTCACCTGCGACGACGAGCTGCCGGCCGAGGTCGACGCGAGCGTGGACTGCTTCGGCACCGACGCGGACGGGGGCGTCACCGGCTTCCGGCCCGTCGTGACGGCCGTCGACGGCACGGACGTCGAGTTCGACGCGGGCCTGTTCCTGCCTGGCGACACCCTCGCCGAGCAGGTCGGCGCGCAGCTGGCGGAGCAGGGCTACACGGTCGAGTCGCTGGACTGCGAGGAGGTCGACGGCGAGGTCGGTGCCACGTCCACCTGCACCGCCCAGGTCGAGGGCGCGGCCGAGCCCGACGAGCTCGCGATCACCATCGAGGAGGTCGACGGGCTCCGGTTCCGGTTCGGCTACGAGGTCGCCGGCTGAGCGGAGCCCTCCGCCGCCACGTGCTCCGCGGCCAGGAAGGACAGCCCGAGCGCCGGCAGCAGCCCGTTGCCGGCGAGGTAGCCCGCGGCCCCGTGCCCCGAGATGCCGGCGGCGGCGCCGCCCGCGGCGTACAGCCCGGTCACCGGCGTGCCGTCCTGGCGCAGCACCCGCGCGTGCTCGTCGACGACCAGCCCGCCCTGGGTGTGAAACAGCGCGGGGGTGACGGGGACGGCGCGGTACGGCGCCCGCAGCGGCGCCTCCCAGCGGCTCCGGTCGTGCTGGTCGGCCGCCTCGCCCTCGGCGGCGGCCCGGGCGGCCTCGAGGGTCGCGGCCAGCACGTCGGCGTCGAGGTCGGTCGTCGCGGCCAGCTCGGCCACGTCGGCCGCGGTGCGGGTCACGCCGGACTCCACGGTGTCGCGGTAGTCGGTGAACGACAGGCAGGCCTCGTGGATCCGCTCGTCGAGCACGATCCACCCGCGCCCGCCCTCGGCGGACTGCAGCGCCGCGGCGTACTCGGAGTAGCCGGTCGTCTCGTCGCCGAAGCGGCGGCCGGACAGGTCGACCACCACGGCGCCGTGCATGACGGTCGCCCAGCCGGCGAGGGTCGCCGCCGGGGTGAGCGCCGCGTGCCCCTGGTAGGCGTCGAGGTACGCCGTCGCCGCGCCCAGCCGCTCCCCCAGCCGCAGCGCGTCGCCGGTGGAGCCCTCGCTGCCGTGGTACGTCGCCCCCGCGATCTCGGGCAGGTGCCGGGCCACCAGCTCGCGGTCGGCGCCGAAGCCGTTGGTGGCCAGCAGCACGGCCCGGGTCGGGATCCACTCCTCGCCGTTCGGCGTCTCGACCAGCACCCGGCGTACCTCGCCGTCGCTGACGTCGACGTCGCTCAGCCGGGCCGGGACCATCAGGTCGATCAGGTCCGTGGACCGCACCGCGCGCAGGATGTCGGCGAGCATCGCCTGGCCGGCGCGGCCCGGCACGGTGTGACAGCGGTACGCCGAGTGCCCCGGGTAGCCGAAGTCGGTCACCAGGGACAGCGACAGGCCCACGTCGTCGGCCAGCCACTCCAGCAGCCGCGCGCTGACCCCGGCCAGGGCGCCGGCCAGCCGCTCGTCGGCCTCGCCGTGCGTCTTGGCCCGGATGTCGGCGACGAACCGCTCGGGCGAGTCCTCGACCCCCGCCTCGCGCTGCCATCGGGTGCCCGCGCCGGGCACCATCGCGGTCGACATCGCGGTGTTGTTGCCCCGGGCGAAGTGCTCGTTGCGCTCCACGACCAGCACGCTCAGCCCGAGCGAGGCCGCGCGCAGCGCGGCGACCAGCCCGCCGCCCGCACCGGCGACGACCAGGTCGGGCCCCTCGACGTCGCTCATCCGCGCGCCCCCGTCACCGCGCCGCGGTGGGCGAGCATCGCCAGCGCCGCCGCCGTCGGGTCGAGGAGGTACGGCGCCCTCGGCTGCTCGGCCACCTCGACGGCCGAGCAGGCGTTGAGGACGAAGTCGCAGTCGAGTCCCTGGACGGTCCGCTCGACAGCGGCCGCCCAGACGGCGTCGTCGGCGATGTCCTCCACGCTCAGGTCGAGCACGGCGGTCGGCGCGACCGTCGGCACGCCGTACGACGCGAGGCGCCGGTCCAGCTCGGCGGCGATCGCGGCGTTGCGGGCCACCGCCGCGAGCCGGGCGCCCTGCCCGGCGACGAACGCGGCGGCGAGCCGGCCGATGCCGAAGACCGGCCGGCCCAGGCCGTGGTCGCCGTCGGAGAGCGGGTCGAGCACGCAGTCGGGCAGGAAGCCGTCCCAGTCCGCCGACTCGACCTCCCGGTAGCGGGCCAGCAGCGCCTCCTCGCTGGCGCGCACGTCGGCCTCGGTCTCCAGCGCCCGCGGGAGGGCGATGCCCGACCCGAGGTGCTCCAGCACGACGGTGACGCCAGCGGGCGCGAGCTCGTCGTAGCGCCACTGGCGACGGGCCAGCTCGGCGTCGTCGACCGTGATCGGGGTGATGGCAAGCAGCCGCATCAGGTGCGGTCCTCCTCGAGTCGGTGCGCCTCGGGCCCGAGGCCCAGCGCGCGGGGGTCGTTGGGGTGCGCGGCGAGGGCGTGCACCTCGATGTCCATCCAGGGGTGGAGCGGCAGGGACGTCAGGCAGTCGTGCAGCTCGGTCGCGTCGGCGACGTCGTACAGGCTCCAGTTGGCCCAGCGGCCCGGCACCCGCCAGAGCCGGCGGAGCCGACCGGCCGCGGCCAGCCGCTGCCCCTGCTCGAGCTCGCGCTCGAAGATCTCCGCGCGGCGCTCCTCGGGCTCGTCCGGCGGCCAGACGATCTCGATGTGGACCAGGAACTCGGCCATCTCAGACCCCGAGGTACGCCTCGCGCACCCGCGGGTCGTCGGCGAGGTCGGACGCCTTGCCCTCGAGCACCATCGAGCCGCTCTCGATGACGTAGGCGCGGTCCGAGATCGCGAGCGCCTGGGCGGCGTTCTGCTCCACGATCAGCACCGTGACCCCGGTGTCGCGGATCCGGGTGATCGCCGCCAGGACCTGGGCGACCAGGTTCGGGGCGAGCCCGACCGACGGCTCGTCGAGGGTCAGGCAGGTGGGGCGGGCCATCAGGGCCCGGCCGATCGCCAGCATCTGCTGCTGGCCTCCGGACATCGTGTCGGCCCGCTGGTAGCGGCGCTCGGCCAGGATGGGGAACAGGTCGTACACCTCGTCGAGGGAGGACCGGACCGTCGACCGCGACTGGGAGTAGGCGCCCATCTCGAGGTTCTCGACCACCTGCAGGTTGCCGAAGAGGGCGCGGTCCTGGGCGACGTGCACCAGTCCCGAGCGGACGATCCGGTGCGCGGCCCGGCCCTGCACCTCCTGGCCGTCCAGCCGGATCCGGCCCGCGGAGGTCGTGACCAGCCCGGCGATCGCGCGCAGCGTCGTGGTCTTGCCGGCGCCGTTGGCGCCGATCAGCGAGACGATCTCGCCGCGGTCGACGTGCAGGGACAGTCCGTGCAGGATCTCCAGGCGCCGGTAGCCGGCGTGGACGTCGTCGAGCTCGAGCATCATGCGTAGTCCTCTCCGAGGTAGGCCTCGACGACCCGGGGGTCACGGATGACCTCCTGGGGGTCGCCGAGGGCGAGCTCCTGGCCCTGCGCCATCACCAGCAGCCGCTCGGACAGGGCCATCACCGCCGCCATGATGTGCTCGACGAACATCACCGTGACGCCGTCGGCGTGGATCTCGCGGAGCAGCTCGATGATCGGCGCCCGCTCGGCCGGCACCAGCCCGGCGAGGACCTCGTCGAGCAGCAGCAGCCGCGGCTCCAGGGCCAGTGCCCGGGCCAGCTCGAGCCGCTTGAGACCGGCGGTCGGCAGGCTGCCCGAGGGCGAGTGGACGTACTCGGCGAGCCGGACCCGCTCGATCACCTCCAGCGCGTGCTGCCGCGCCGCCCGGCGCGAGCGGTGCCGGTGGTGCGTTGCGACCGCGACGTTCTCGAGCACGCTCATGCTCTCGAACGGGCGCATCAGCTGGAACGTGCGCACCAGGCCCACGCCGGCGACCCGGTCGGCGGACCAGCCGGTGATGTCCTGGCCGTCGAAGACGACCCGGCCGGTCGTCGGCGTCAGCTGCCCGGCGAGCAGCGAGAACAGGGTCGTCTTGCCGGCGCCGTTGGGACCCACGATGCCGAGGAACTCGCCCTCCGTCACGGTCACGTCGATGTCGTCGACGGCCCGCAGGCCGGAGAACGACTTGGTCAGCTGGTCGACCTGGAGCAGGCTCATGAGCGGAACCGATCGCGCAGGGTGCCGTAGATGCCCTTCGGCATGAACAGCACGATGAGGATGAGCAGGGCGGCGTACACCGCGACGTCGAGGCCGCTGAGGCCCTCGAGGAACGACAGGAACCCGGGCGGCTCACGGAGTACGTCGGCGATCCACTCCGAGAGCGGGCCGACGATCAGGGCACCGACGAGCGGGCCCCAGATCGTCCCGATGCCGCCGATCACGGCCGGCACGATCGCGTTGACCGAGACGGCCGACCCGAAGGCCTGCTCGGGGCCGACGAAGAAGTAGTACTGCGTGTAGTAGGACCCGGCCAGCGAGGTCAGGGCGCAGCTCGCCGCCACGGTCACCAGCCGGACCCGCATCACGTGGATGCCGAGCGAGGCCGCCGCGACCTCGTCGTCGCGCACCGCCTGGGCGTACTGCCCGGTGCGGGAGTGCACGAACCAGATGGTGCCGAGCAGGCCCAGCGCCAGGATGGCCAGCGGGATCCAGAAGTAGAACGAGCTCCCGGCCTTCCACTGCATCATCGTCCAGGAGTCCTCCGAGAGGATCGGGACGTTGAAGCCCTCGGTGCGGTTGAGGAAGTCGAGGTTCTGCACGCCCAGCAGGAAGACCTGCGCGAAGGCGAAGGTCGCCAGCGCGAAGTAGGCCCCGGCCAGCTTGTAGCGCAGGCACAGGAAGGCGATCAGGCAGCCGGCGGCGGCCGAGATGACGGCGCCGACGACCATCGAGATCCACGGCGAGACGCCGTGCTCCACGAGCAGGTAGGCGCTGGTGTAGGCGCCGATGCCGAAGAACGCGGCGTGGCCGAAGCTGAACATGCCGCCGTAGCCGCTCATCAGGTTCCAGCCGACGGCCATGATCGCGAAGATCAAGGTGCGGACCGCGACCGTCTCGGTCTGGTCGTCCAGGACGAGGGGCAGTACGGCGAGCACCGCGACCAGGACGCCGAGCACGGCGTAGGAGCGGGCGGCGCTGCGGTCGCGCAGCCGCGGGTCGTCCGCGGCGACGGTGGCGGGGCGATCGGTGAGGGTCGTCATGACGCCGCCTTGATGATGCCCTCGGGCCGGAAGAACAGGACGAGCACGAACACCGCGAAGACCAGGATCAGCGAGCCGGTGCCGGGGAAGTAGAGCGCCCCCACGGTCTGCACCAGGCCGATGATGAGCCCGCCCAGGAGCGCGCCGGTGACGCTGCCGAGGCCGCCGAGCACCACGATCACGAACGCGAGGATCGTGAACTGCTCGCCGACCGTGGGAGTCAGGCTGAGGAAGGGCGCCATCAGCCCCCCGGCGACGGCGACACAGGCCGCCCCGATGCCGAAGGTGAGGGCGTAGATGCGACGGACGTCGACCCCGACCAGCGCGGCACCCTCGGAGTTGGCCGAGACCGCACGGATCGACATGCCGAACGAGGTCCGGCGCAGGAAGAGCAGCAGCGCCGCCGAGACCAGGAGGGCGCCGCCGAAGGCGATCAGCCGCTCGTACGACGCGACCGCGCCGAAGATGTCGATCGAGCCGTCCACCGAGCCGGGGACCCGCAGCGGCCGACCACCGAAGATCATCAGCAGCACGTTGATGATCAGCAGGCTGAGCCCGAGGGTCACCAGCAGCGGCCCCTCGTGGCTGCCGGCCAGGGTGAGCTTGTTCAGCAGCGCGGCCTGCACGACCACGCCGAACAGGAACATCACCGGCACGGCGAGCAGCGTGGCGACGTACACCGGGATGCCGCCCGAGGTCGTCATCTCGTAGACCAGGTACATGGCCAGCGTGAGCATGGCGCCCTGGGCGAAGTTGACGATGCCGAGGACCCCGAAGATCAGGGTCAGGCCGACCGAGACCAGGGCATAGACGCCGCCGAGCAGCAGCCCGGTCACGACGGACTGGGTGACCAGCTCGTTCGAGCGCTGGCCCACGGCGTAGACCAGGACGATCGCGACCAGTACGGCCGCCACCACCCCGAGCGGCACCGCCGCCTCGGAGGCCCGGCGCGTCCCGCCGGGGTCCGGGGGCGCCGGTGACGCCGTACCCGTGATCGTGGGTTCCGTCATGTCCTCTGCTCCTCGTCGATCTCAGCGGCTCGCCGGCTCATCGGCCGACCGGGTAGACGATGTCGGCGGTCTTGAACTCGTCGGGGAAGACCTGCTCGACCCGGCCGTCGCGAATCTGCATGACCGTCACCGAGGCGTTCTCGTTCTCACCCGTCTCGTCGAAGGCGATCGGCCCGCCGAACTCCAGCAGCGGGTCGTCGATCTCGAGCTCCGCGATCGCGTCGCGCAGCTCCTCGGGGTCCTTGGACCCGGTCTCCTCCAGGCCACGGGCGATCACCACGACGGCCTGGTAGGCCAGCATCGCGGAGGTCTCCATGGTCCGGCCGTACTCCGCCTCGAAGCGGGCGCGGATGTCCTGGGCGCGGTCGTCGGTGGCCGCGTAGTGGTAGTTCGCGCTCAGCAGGTCCGCCCCGGCGGGCCCGGAGTCGGCCGGGAACGCGCTGTCGTCGAAGCCCCCGTTCGCGACGCCGTACACCGCGTCGACGTCGCCGCCGAGGGCCCGGATCGCCTGGGCGATGAGCAGGCTGTCGGGGTAGTAGCCGGTCACCGCGACGACGTCGGGCTTCGCCGCGAGCGCCTCGCGGACCTGGGTGGTCGCGTCGGTGAAGTTGGTCGCCGGGTAGGTCACCTCGGACACCACCTCGATGCCCTGCTTCTCGGCCTCCTCGGTGAAGGCGTCGTAGACGCTCTGGCCGAAGGCCCCCTCGATGTGGAGGTAGGAGACGGTCTTGACCGGCTTGCCGTTGGCCGCCGAGAGCTCGGCGAGCGCGACCGCGCCGCCCCGGCCCATGTTGGAGGCGTTGGGCTGGATCCGGAAGGTGTGCTCGTAGCCCTGCTCGAGGATCACGTCGTCGACCGCGACGTCGATCACCAGGGGCACCCGGTTGCGCTCCGCGACGGCGGAGACGTTGGCGGTCACGTCGCTCTGGTAGGTGCCGATGAGCGCGACCGCGCCCTCGCTCACCAGCCGCTGGGCCTCGATCTGCCCGGCGTCGGCGGTGCCCTTGCTGTCACCGTCGCGCAGCACCAGCCGGTCACCGTCCAGGGACTCGATGCCGCCGGCCGCGTTGAGGTCGGCGACGGCGAGCTGGGCGCCTTCGTGCATCATCTCGCCCTGACCGGCGAGCGCTCCCGTCAGCGGGTGCACCGAGCCGATCACGACCTCGTCGTCGGCCGGCTCGTAGCCACCGCAGGCCGACAGGGCAGCCGACATCGCCACGGTGCCGAGGAGACCGACCACAGCGAGGGGAAGCTTCTTCATGGTGCAGGACCGTCCTTCCGGGCCAGACGGCTGCGGAACCGTTCCCGTGGGAACGCCTTCCGAGCCAGGCATCGTTTCGCTGAGCGGGCCGTTCAATATGCGAACTGGTCCAGACCAGCGGGATCGCCGTCACTATTGCATGCCTCGTGCCCGAAATTCCAGAGGCTCATGCGTCGACGTCGCTTCTGTTACCGTTTCCCCTAGCGAAACGAATGCGGAAAGGCGAGGTGCGCGATGAGCGCAGTCCCCCCATCGGCCGTCGAGCAGGAGACCCCCGGCGGCACCGAGGCCGCGGACCGGGTCGCCGACGTACTGCTCCTCTTCGGGCGCTCCGACGACCCGCTCGGCGTCTCCCGGATCGCCCGCGACCTGGCGCTGAGCAAGGCCGTCGTGCACCGGATCCTGCGCTCGCTCGCCTCGCGCTCGCTGATCCAGGCGGCACCGGGTCGGGCCGCCTACGTGCTGGGCCCCGCAGCGGCCGGGCTCTCCATCCGGGCCTGGAGCCAGCTCGACCTGCGCTCCGTCGCCTCGCCGGTGCTGCGTCGGCTGCGCGACCGGACCCGCGAGACGACCACGCTCTCGGTGCTGGTCGGCGACCAGCGGGTCTACCTCGACCAGTTCGAGAGCCCGCAGGAGGTGAAGATGGTGATCGAGATCGGCCCCCGCTTCCCGCTGCACTCCGGCGCCTCCAGCCGCGCCATCCTGGCCCATCTGCCCCAGCCGTTCATCGACTCGGCCGTCCGTCAGCTGCTGCAGCAGCAGGCCGAGACCGACGTCGACGCCTATCTCGCCGGGCTCGCCGAGATCCGGGAGCGCGGCTACGGAATCTCCCTCAACGAGCGGGGCACCGGCGCCGCGTCCATCGCCGCCCCGTTCTTCGACGCCGCCGGCAACGTGCTCGGCTCGATCAGCGCCTCCGGGCCGATCTTCCGCTACAGCGACGAGTCCGACGAGGAGCAGGACCAGCAGATCCGGCTCGTGCTCGAGGCCGCCGGCGAGGTCACCGAGCGGCTGCGACCCGACGTCCACGCCTGACCGACCCCCTCCCAGGAGGACCCGTGCTGCCCCGCTCGTTCCTGTACGTCCCCGGCGACCGACCCGACCTGTTCGACAAGGCCGCGGGCGGGGCGGCCGACGCCGTCGTACTCGACCTCGAGGACGCCGTACCCCTCGCGGGGAAGGCCGCCGCGCGCGACGCCGTACGACGCTGGCTCGACACCGACAATGCCGACATTGCCGGCTCCGCCGAGGTGTGGGTGCGGGTCGACCCGCTGGGAGTGGCCGCCGACCTGGACGCCGTGGTGCACCCGCGGCTCGACGGCCTCTTCGTCGCCGGCTGCACGCCCGCCGTGCTGGCCCAGGTCGCCGACGGAGTCGCGCAGCTGGAGCGCGAGCGCGGGCTGACTCCGGGCGCGGTGCGGCTGGTCGGGCTCGTCGAGAGCGCGGCCGGGATGCTCGCGCTCGCCGAGATGGCCGCCCACCCGCGGCTCACGGCGTTCGGGATCGGGGAGGTCGACCTGCTGGGCGACCTGCGGATGGCCCGTTCCTCCCGCACGGAGGCGGCCGTGCTGCACCTGCGGACCCAGGTGGTCGTGCACAGCGCCGCGGCCGGTCTCGAGGCGCCGGTCGCGCCCACGTCCACGGACTTCCGCGACCTCGACGCCTTCGCCGAGAGCACCCGGCTCGCGCTCGACCTGGGCTTCCGCTCGCGGACCGCCATCCACCCCGGGCAGGTCCCGGTCATCCACGACGTGCTGACGCCGAGCGCGGAGGAGGCCGAGGCGGCCCGCGACGTCGTACGCCGGTTCGCGGCCGCCGACGGCGGGGTCACCACCGACGCCGCCGGTCGGCTCATCGACGCCGCGGTCGTGCGCGGCGCGCGCGAGACGCTCGCGCGGGCGGGGTCCTAGCGACCGTCCGGGTCGTCGCCGGGGGCCGGCGCGACGTCATCCGGACGGAGCAACCGGTTGCTCCATCCGGATGACGCTGGCGGGGCGGCCGGTGGAGACAGTCCCCGGGGTGGCGACGTCGGCCCAGACGCCGAGGTGACCCTGATGGTGACGCGCGAGCGTGCGGAAGACGTCCCGGTCGGTCTCCAGCCCGGGCTGCGCCCTGGTGACCATCGTGCAGCGGGTGCAGGGCTCGATCGGACGGACGGTGGCGTCACCGACCTGGAGGAGGCGCCCGACCCAGCCGTCCTCGATCCACCCGTCGCCCTCGAGGTCGATCAGGATGTTCGGCCGGAAGCGGCGCGGGTCCCAGACGCCGTCCGGGTGCAGATGGGCGCCGGTCCGCAGCGACACGGTGGTGAGGACGAGGAGTGGGGCCGCGTCGACGTACCTACCCTCCGGCATCGTCCACTCGATCGCCTGGCTGGTGTCGTCGGTGGCGTCGGCGAAGAACTCGGCCCGTCCCGGATCCGTCCCCCGCGACGGCACCAGCGAGACCGGGCCGCCCAGCCACTCCGACAGCAGCCGGTCGGTCGACTCGCCCGGACCGACGGCGACCCGGCCATCGGGAAGCGTGATGACCGGCAGGTCGTCGTCGTACGACGCGGACGCCGCGAGCAGCTCGGGCCGGCGGCGCGCGGTCAGGATCCGATCCGTACCGCCGTCGCGGATGCCCCACCGGCGATCGCCGACCAGCCCGTCGGGCTCGATGCCGGCCACGGCCAGCTCCTCACCCTGCAGCGACTTCACCGGGTATCGCCACAGACCGACGACCTCCATGCCCACCTCCCGCACTCCACCTGGATCTCAGCACAGGGTGGGACGCGCGGGCCGATCGTGTCCAGGTCCCGCACCGAACCCCGGGCACGACAGCACGGGCACGAACGGGTGAGCGGGCGGCGGCACCCGGTGCCGCCGCCCGCTCGGCGTGAGCTCAGCGCTTGCCGGAGCGCTTGACGAACTGACCGCGCGGGTCGCCGACGACCGCACCGTCACGCAGCACGGCCGCACCGCGCAGGTAGGTGTCGGTTACCTTGGCCGTGAGCTCGAAGCCCTCGAACGGGGTGTACTCCTGGGTGGACAGGGAGTCCTCGGCGCGCACCTCGTAGCTGACCTCGTCGTCGACCAGGCAGAAGTCGGCGTCCTTGCCCACGGCCAGGTCGCCCTTCTGGGACAGGCCGAAGCGCTCGGCGGGGTTCTTCGCCGTCAGCTCGGCGATGGCGCCGTACGACAGACCGCGGCGGCGGCCCTCGGTGATCAGGCCGGGCAGCAGGTACTCGGTGCCGCCGAAGCCGGACTTGGCCAGGAAGACGTCGTCCTTCGGCTCGCCGAACTTGGTCTCCTCCTTGCAGCAGGCGTGGTCGGAGGTGACCCAGGAGAAGTTGCCCGCGAGCAGGTGCTCCCACAGCGAGTCGACGTCCTCGGGCGAGCGCAGCGGCGGGTTGACCTTGCCACCGAGGTTCGCGGTGTTGAAGTTGGCGACCAGGTGGCCGACCGTGACCTCGCGGCGGAAGTTGATGTGCGGGAACGTCGCCTGCATCATCATCGCCGCCTCGATCGCCTTGCGCGAGGTGAGGTGGAGCAGGTTGATGTTCGGCAGCTCGGTCTCGTGGGCGAGGTACGACGCGATCGTGATCGCCAGGCCCTCGGAGTGCGGCGGCCGCGACGCGCTGTACGCCTCCAGGCCGGTGAGCTTGCCCTCCTGCTCGACCAGCTTCGTGTAGGCCCGCATGATCTCGGCCGTCTCGCAGTGCAGCGACAGCGAGATGGCGTCGCGGTCGGCGGCGAACCGCTCGTCGTTGCGCGCCTTCTGGATGCCGCGCATCACGAACTCGAAGTGCGCCAGGTCGTACGACTGGTCCTCGGGCAGCATCAGGAACGAGCCCTGGTCGGCCGAGCGGCCGTGCAGCCCGTGGCTGCCGTAGAACATGAAGATCTTGAACGACGGGACGCCGTACTCCTCGATCATCATCGGGATCTCGTCGATGTGCTCCTCGAGGATCGGAGCGACGTGGAAGGCGTAGTCGACGTAGGCGCGACCGTCGGTGGCGGCCAGTACGTCGGGGAACACCTCGCGGTAGGGGCCGGTCCGGTTCAGGTAGTAGGCGCCGGTGCGGATGTAGGTGATGCCGGAGGTCACGCCGCCCTGGGCCGAGGCCCGGCTCTCGGTCTCGGCGTCCTCGCCGAGCTCGTTGTAGATGCCCCAGTGCTGGTGGACGTCGACGACACCCGGGAAGAGCAGCTTGCCGCCGGCGTCGAGGACCTCGACGCCCTCGGTGTCGAGCGACGGCTCGATCGCCGTGAAGACGCCGTCCTTGACGCCGACGTCGAGCCGCTCGGGCTCGTGCCCCGGGCGGACCACTCGCGCGTTCGTGATGATCAGGTCGTGCTGGGCGTTGTTCTGCTGGGCCATGGGGCTCACCCTTCGCTCGTGCTGCTCGTCGTGGTGTCGGTCGGGTCGTGCGGGTCCACCGTCGTCAGGGGCGCGAGGACCGCACTGACGTCGGGGTAGGTCTCCAGCTCGGCGCAGGCCCGAGCCAGGTCCTCGACCTGGCTCGCGCTCAGCGTCCGGCCGGCGTTGGCGCGGAACTTCGCGGTCAGCTCCTCGAAGGACAGCGGCCGCTGCGGGCCCCCACGGGTGGTGAGGACCTCCTCGACCAGCTCGGTGCCGTCGCTCAGCCGGGCGGTGAGCACCGCCGGGAACTGGGTCGGGAAGATCGCCGTGCAGCGGTCGTCGGGCACGACGTCCACCTTGGCCATCAGCGCCCGGCGCTCCGGGTCGCGGGCCAGCTCGTCGGTGTAGTCCTCGACGCCGGCGCCGAGTCCGGAGCCGCCGAGCAGGCCGACCGCGACGGCGTACGGACCGCTGAACTGGGCCATGTAGCCGGTCTCGGGGGTGCGCTTGACCTCGATCGGCTCGCCGATGGTGCGCAGGTTGGGAGCGGGTACGCCGAGAGTCAGCCGCTCGACCGACTCCGGCGTGACGCCCCGCTCGCGCAGCCGCCCGGCCGCGTCGACCGCGGCGTGCGTGAAGTGGTTCGCCGGGTAGGGCTTGAAGAAGATGTCGGGCACCGCCCAGGTCTCCCCCAGCCCGTCGGTGATCGCGCTCGGGTCGAACTCGCCGTGCAGCCAGGCCTGGTAGAAGCCGAACCGGCCCTCCAGGACGGTCGGCGGGCCGGTCAGCCCGAAGGCGACCAGCTCGGCGGCCGAGACCGCGGCGTGGGCGGCCCAGCCGCAGTGCAGCCGCTTGACGGTGCCGCCGGTGCGGTTGGCCTCGATGATCCCCGAGGCCATCGACGCCGCGACGCCGAGTCCGTCGACGACCGCGTCGGCCTTGCCGCCCATCAGCACGGTGGCGGCGACGGAGCCGCCCATCGCGCCGCAGATCGAGGTGGCGTGCTGGCCGTGCTCGAAGAAGGTGGAGTTCTTCGCGACGTCGTCGTACCCGGCCATGCCGAGGCGGACGCAGGTCTCCAGGCCCAGGGCGATCGCGCGGACCAGCTCGGCCCCGCTCGCGCCCTCGCGCTCGGCGACGGCCAGCGCGACCGGGACGATCGTGGCGCTCGGGTGCAGGACCGACGGCAGGTGGGTGTCGTCGTAGTCGAGGGAGTGGGCGAGGACGCCGTTGACGAACGCCGCCAGCCCGGCCGGCAGCCGCTCCGGGACGCCGACCGCCGAGGCGACGGGGTTGCCACCCTGCGAGCGGGCCCAGGCGCGGGCCGCGCGGCTGGTCTCCAGCGGCGCCGCCGCGACGGCGATGCCGACGGTGTCGAGCACCCGCTTGCGGACGCTGTCGACGACGGCCTCCGGCAGGTCGTCGAACCCGGTGCGCTCCGCGAAGGCGCCGAGCAGCTGGGCCAGGGTCGGGTCGCTCATCGGCTGCCCCCGGACCGCAGCGCCAGCGGGCGCACCGGCGAGCCGGTCGCCCCGAAGATGTTGAGCGGCACCAGCACGAAGGTGAACTCGCTCCAGCCGGTCGCGGCCAGGCCCTCCAGGTCGAGCGCCTCGATGATGTAGATGCCGTGCTCGACGAGCAGCACCCGGTGGGCCGGCAGCAGCGCGTGGCCGCCGCCCGGCGCGAGCCGCTCGAAGGCGATGGTGTCCGCGCCGGCCGCGTGCACACCGCGCTCGGCCAGCCAGATCGCGCCGGCCTCGCCGACCCCGGGCACGCCCGACGGTCCGCCGACGTACGGCGCGCCCTCGGCGAAGCGCGAGCCCCAGCCGCTGCGGATGAGGACGACGTCGCCGGACTCGACGCTCACGCCCTGGCGCTCGGCCGTGCCCTCGAGGTCCTCGACGGTGATCTCGTAGCCGCCCTCGCAGTGCGGCACCCCGAGGTGGCCGGCGACGTCGAGCAGCACGCCGCGGCGCACCATGGGCTCGATCGTGTGGACGCCGAGCTCCTCGTACTTGCCGCCGATCCCGGCCGCGACCGCGTCGACCCCGCCGTACATCTTGCCGTCGAACGAGACGTGCGCGAGGGCGTCGATGTGGGTGCCGACGTGGGTGCCGGTGCTGATCATGTCGTTGGCGGCGCTGCTGCCGTCGGAGCGGACCATGTCGCCGTGCCGCCGCGGCAGGGTGTGCCAGAACTGCGGGTGGTTGGGCGACTGCGGCATCCCGGTCCGCAGCTGGCGGCCCAGGTCGACCATCTCGACCCCGGTGCGTACGGCGTCGAGCAGTGCGTCATTGGTCGGCGTCATCGCACGACCTCCTCGTCCTTCATCGTGGTGATCTCCTCGGCGGAGTAGCCGAGCTCGTGGAGCACTTCGTCGGTGTCCTGGCCGATGGCGCGGCCGGTGAAGCGGATCCGGCCCGGCGACTCGCTCATCCGCCACATGACGTTGTGCTGGAGCAGCGGTCCCAGGTCCTCGTCGTCGACCTCGATCAGCATCTCCGTCTCCCGCACGTGCGGGTCCTCGGTGATGTCGCGGGCGTCGTACACGGCGGCGATGGCGGCGCCCGCCTCGGTGAACGCGGTCAGCACCGTCTCGCGGTCGCGGGCGGCGATCCAGCTGCCGACGTGGTCGTCGAGCAGGTCGACGTGCTCGGCGCGGCCGGCGCCGGTGGCGAACCACGGCTCGTCGATCACCTCGGGGTGGCCGACCAGCTCCAGCACCCGCTCGGCGATCCGCTGGGCGCTGGTGGAGATCGCGACCCACTTGTCGTCGGAGGTGCGGTAGGTGTTGCGCGGCGCGTTGTTCGTCGAGCGGTTGCCGTGCCGCTGCGGGATCTCGCCGAGCTGCTGGTAGACCGTCGGGCCGGGTCCGACCGCGGTCATGATCGGCTCGAGGATGCTGAGGTCCACGACCTGCCCGCGGCCGGTGAGGTCGCGGTGCCGCAGCGCCATCATCACCGCCGAGGACGCCGCGATGCCGCAGATGCTGTCGGCCAGGCCGAAGGCCGGCAGGGTCGGCGGGCCGTCGGCCTCGCCGGTCGCGGCGGCGAAGCCGCTCATCGCCTCGGCGAGGGTGCCGAAGCCGGCGCGGCTGCTGTAGGGGCCGGTCTGACCGAAGCCGGTCAGCCGGACCATCACGAGCCCGGGGTTCTCGGCGAGGAGCACGTCCGGCCCGAGGCCCCAGCGCTCGAGCGTGCCGGGCCGGAAGTTCTCGACGAGCACGTCGGCGGTGGCGGCGAGGCGACGGAGCACCTCGGCCCCGCGGGGCGCCTTCAGGTCGAGGGCGAGCGTCCGCTTGTTGCGGCTGATCTCCTTCCACCACAGCGGAACGCCGTCCTTGCTGCGGCCGTGGCCGCGCATGTTGTCGCCGCCGCGGGGGTGTTCGACCTTCACGACGTCGGCGCCGTAGTCGCCCAGGATCTGGCAGCACAGGGGGCCGGCCAGGATCGTCGAGACGTCGAGGACCTTCAGGCCGTCGAGTGGTGCGGGAGCGGTGGTCACATGGACTCCGTTTCGCTAGGAGAAACACCCGGGACGGCCTTTACTGTAGCCCGTACCGCTCCGGGCGTGAAGCACTGCCCGCAGGACGCCTTGCTCGGGCCTAGCCCCGGCCGTACGGTGGCCGCATGAGTTCCGCCGAATCGTTTCTCCTGCCGGAACGCACAGCGACGGCCATCGGCGACCTGGTCCGGGCCGTCGCGGTGCCGTACGACGCACTGCCCGCCCCGGTCCGCGCGCGAGTGCCGGTGGTGCTGACCGACCTGCTCGGCGTGACCGCCGCGGGGATGCGGACCCCCGAGCTGCAGGCGCTGGTCGCCGCCTGGCCGCTGCCGCCCGGGCCGCACCCCCTGCCGGGCACGGGCCACCGGACCACGCCGGAGACGGCCGCCCTGCTCGCCGCCACCGCGGCCTGCTCCCAGGAGCTGGACGAGGGCAACAAGCACGCCGCCGGCCACCCGGCGGCGCACGTCGTGTTCGCCGCGATCGCGGCCGCCCAGCAGTCCCCGCACCCCATCGACGGGCGCCGCTTCCTCGGCGCGGTCGCAGGTGGCTACGAGGTCGCGGCCCGCTTCGGCCGCGCCGTACGCCGTGACCCGGCCTGGCACCCGCACGGGCACTGGGGCGTGACGGGGGCGGCGTACGCCGCCGCGACCCTGCTCGGGGCGACGCCCGCGCAGGTGGCGGCGGCGGTCGACGCCGCGACCGGCCTGATGACCGTGGCGCCGTGGGACACCGTGCTCGCGGGCGACCCGACCCGCAACCTGTGGATGGGCCAGGCGAACCTGGCCGGGCTCTCGGCCGCGCACCTCGCCCGGGCCGGCCTGGTCGAGAACCGCGGCGGCGCCGCGGCCGCCCTCGCCCTGGTCGGCGAGCTCGACCCCGACCTCCTGGTGAAGGACCTCGGCACCCGCTGGCTCGCGGCGGAGGGCTACCTCAAGCAGCACGCCGCCTGCTCGTTCACGCACGCCGCGATCGACCTGGTCCTGTCGTTGCGTGCCGCCGGCCGGTGGACCCCCGACGACGTCGCGTCGATCCGGGTCGGCATCCACTCGCTGGCCGCGCCCCTGCTCGGGCGGTCGCCCCACAGCCGGCTGTCGGCGATGTTCTCGCTGCCGTTCGCCGTGGCCACCGCCGCGGTCAACGGCGCCGTCACGCCCGCGACCATGGAGCCCGGGACGCCCGCCTTCGACGCCGCCGACGCGTTCAGCGAGCGGGTCACGGTCGAGATCCTCGACGAGCTCGACGCCCACCTGCCCGGGCGGCGGGTCTGCGAGGTGACCGTCTCGCTGGTCGACGGGACGACGCTCGCGCTCGCCCAGCCGGACCCGATCGGCGACACGGCGCACTTCCCGTTGGACGACGCCGTGCTGGTCGCCAAGCTCGACCGGCTCCTGGACGCCCCCGGGACGGGCGACCGGCTGCTGGCCGCCCTGCGGCGACTGCCCGACGAGCCCGACGTGGTCGCCGCGCTCGCCGCTGTCGTCGAGTGACATGAATCGGCCCCTCCAAGGGGGCCGAGAGGGGCCAGTTCCTGGCACTCGACGCGAGCGGGGCTCAGCCCAGCAGTGACGGCAGCCCGGCGACGCTGGGCAGCAGGTGCGTGTGCGGCTCGCGGCCGAGCTCGGCGGCACCGAAAGCGCCGGTGAGCACGCCCACCACGTGGCCGGCACCCGCGTGCGTGCCGGCGGCGAGGTCGTTCGGGGTGTCGCCCGCGACCAGCACGTCGCGGACGTCGAGGACGCCGGTGCGCTCCATGCAGCGGAAGACGAGGTACGGCGCCGGCCGGCTGATCGGGACCTCGTCGGACGTGGCGATCGCGTCAACCGTGTCGTCCGAGCCGCTGCCGACCGTCCAGCCGAGGCCGGCCAGGATCGACTCGGCGATCTCGGCGGAGTAGCCGGTCTGCAGCGCCACCTTCACGCCGCGGACCCGAAGCTCGGCGATCGCCTCCGGCACGCCGGGGAGCGGGGCCGGCGGCGTCTCGCGGTAGGCGGCGACCAGCCGCGCGGAGAACTCCGCGAAGACCTTGTCGACGTCGGGGTCCGCGGTCGGGGCACCCTGCGCGGCCAGCAGCCCGGCGACCGCCTCCCGCTTGCTGGTGCCCTTCCAGAGCGCGAGCAGGTCCGTCGGCACCGGGCGCCCGGTCGCCTCGGCGACGGTCTGCTCCAGCACGCGGTAGACCAGGCCGCCCTCGTCGACCGTCGTGCCGGCCATGTCCAGGGCGGCGAGACGGAACGGCAGGCGATCGGGCAGCGCGGTCGTCGTCATCGGACGACGGTACCCCCCGCGAGCCGTCGTCCACCCGGGGTCGTCGATGATCGGCCCGTGACCCCTCCCGCGGCTCCTACGCCCGACCTGGTCGTCGTCGGCGCCGGCATCGTCGGGCTCGCGCACGCCGCCGAGGCCGTCGAGCGCGGGCTGCGGGTGACGGTGCTCGACCGCGACGAGCACGCCGTCGGGGCGTCGGTCCGCAACTTCGGGCACGTCTGCACGACGGCGCAGTCCGGCGAGGCGCACGACCTGGCGCTCGTGGCCCGGGAGCGGTGGCTGCGGCTGTCGTCGCTGGCCGGGTTCGAGGTGTCGCGGGCCGGCACCCTGGTCGTCGCCCGCACCGCGGCCGAGCTCGGCGTACTGGAGGAGCTGGCCGCCTCCCGGGGCTCCTCCGAGGTCGTCCTGCTGACCGCCGACGCCGTCGCCGCGCAGCTGCCCGGAGCTCCCGGGGTCGTCGGCGGCGCCCACCTGCCCCTGGACCTGCGGCTCGACCCGCGCGCCGCGCTGCCGGCGCTGGCCGCCTGGCTGCGCGCCTCGGGCGTGGAGCTGCGCTGGGGCACGTCGGTCGGTGCCGTGCACGAGGGCGGGGTGCTCACGTCGTCCGGCGAGGTCGCCGCCCCCGCGGTCGTGGTCGCGGTCGGCCACGATCTGGACCGGCTGCTGCCGGGGACCGCCGCCGAGTGGGACGTACGCCGCTGCCGCCTCCAGATGCTCGAGGTCGCCCCGCCCGGCGGCCGCACGATCGAGCCCGCCGTGCTGACCGGCACGTCAATGCTGCGCTACGGCGCGCTGGCCGCCCAGCCGTCGGCTCACCTGGTGCGGCGCGAGATCGAGTCGCGGGCGCCGGAGCTGCTGGAGGTGGTGATGAACCTGATGCTCACCCAGCGCCCGGACGGGTCGATCGTGCTCGGCGACACCCACCACTACGCGCGAACGCATCAGCCGTTCGACGACGAGCGCCTGGCCGACCTGCTGCTCCGCGAGGGCGCGCGGCTGCTCGGCTCGCCGCTGACCGTCCGGCGCCGCTGGCGCGGGGTCTACGCCGACTCGCCGCAGACCGACTTCCTGGTCGCGGCGCCGTACGACGGCGTCCGCGCGGTCGCCGTCATCTCCGGCATCGGCATGACCACCGCCCTCGGGCTCGCGCCGGTGGTGCTGGACGGCCTGCTGGGGTAGCGGCGGGGTAGTCCGTCACACCAGCGGGAGGATCCGGCCCCCAGACCCCCCCTGTGTGACGGAGTATCCCGCCAGCACGACCCTCAGGCGGCTTGGGTGAGCTTGCGGGCCTGCTGCTGCAGACGGGCCTGGGCGGCCCGACGGACCTTCGGGCCCTTGGTGGTCATGGCCCAGAGCAGTTTGGTCTGCGCCGGCAGGTTCTTCGCGTTGGTGGTGGCCATCCAGCCGTTGGGCAGCGAGAGCCGGACCACCTTGTGCCAGGCCGAGTAGACCTGGGCCGGCAGCGGGGCCTCGTGGTAGTTGAGCTCGTACTTGGCGAACAGCGCCTTCACCCGCGGCGCGACCTCGGCGTACCGGTTGGACGGCAGGTCGGGGAAGAGGTGGTGCTCGATCTGGTGGGACAGGTTGCCGGACATCAGGTGCATGGCCTTGGAGCCGGAGATGTTGGCGGAGCCGAGCATCTGGCGCAGGTACCACTCGCCGCGGGTCTCCTTCTCCGGGATCGACTTCTTCTCGAAGGTCTCGACGCCCTCGGGGAAGTGACCGCACATGATCACCGAGTGCGACCACACGTTGCGCACCAGGTTCGCGGTGAAGTTGGCGGCCAGGGTCGGCAGCACGGCACCGAACGGCAGCGCGAGCGCCGGGTTGACGACGTAGTCCTTGGTGGCCTGCTTGCGGATCTTCTTCAGGGTGCTCTTCAGGTTGGCCTTGAAGGCGTCGCTGCGCTTCTCCTTCGGGATCGCCAGGTTCTTGCCGAGCTCGAGGTCGTACGCCGCGATGCCGTACTCGAAGAAGCAGGCGTTGATGAAGTTCCACAGCGGCTGCGCGAGGTACATCGGCACCCAGCGCTGGTCCTCGTCGACGCGCATGATGCCGTAGCCGAGGTCGTTGTCCTTGCCGACGATGTTCGTGTACGTGTGGTGGATCTCGTTGTGGCTGTGCTTCCAGGCCTCCGCCGTCGAGGCGTTGTCCCACTCCCAGGTGGTCGAGTGGATCTTCGGGTCGCGCATCCAGTCCCACTGGCCGTGCATGACGTTGTGGCCGATCTCCATGTTCTCGAGGATCTTGGCGACCGACAGGCCCACCGTGCCGACCACCCAGGCCGGCGGGAACGCCGAGCCCAGCAGCACCGCGCGCGAGCCCAGCTCCAGGTTGCGCTGCACCTTCACGATCTTGCGGATGTACGCCGCGTCGCTCTCGCCGCGAGCCTCGAGGATCTCCTGGCGGATCGCGTCGAGCTCGACACCGAGCTGCTCGATGTCCTCGGGGGTGAGGTGGGCCGTGGGGTTGACGGGCTGCTTCGTGATGACGGTCATGGCGGATGCCTTTCGTCGCAGTTTCGGTGATCGAGTGCCCCGCGAGGAACGAGCGGGGTGTATCGAGATCAGTGGTCGATGTCGCACGCGCCGGCGGCGGCGCTGATGCAGGTCTGGATCGGGACGCCCTGGGGGCCGGTCTCGCCGGGGACGGCGGTGGTGATGGCGCCGTTGCGCAGGTCGCGCACGGCGCCGGAGCGCATCGGGAGGACGCAGCCCATGCAGATGCCCATCCGGCAGCCGCTGGGCATCAGGACGCCGGCGTCCTCGGCGGCGTCGAGGATCGGGGTCGCACCGTCGGCGTCGAGGGTGATGCCGTTGGTGAAGGTCACGGTGCCGCCATCGCCGGGCTCGACGAGCTGCGGGCGGAACCGCTCGGTGGTCAGCTCCAGGCCGCGCTCGGCGTGGTGGGCCTCGAGCGCGTCGAGGAGCCCGGCCGGTCCGCACGCGTAGGTGAGCCGGTCGTCGAGGTCCGGCACGAGGGTCGCCAGGTCGCTCACGTCGAGCAGGCCGTGCTGGTCGTCGTACCGCTCGTGCAGGGTGATCGCGCCGCGGGCGCCGAGCGCGCGCAGCTCCTCGCGGAAGATCGAGGCGGACTCGCTGGGGTTCACGTGGACGAGGGTGATGTCGGTGGCCGGCGACGTCGCCCGCGAGAACAGGTTGCGCAGCATCCCGATCACGGGGGTGATGCCGGAGCCGGCGGTCACCAGGAGCAGCTTGCGCGGCAGCGGCTGGGGCAGCACGAACTCGCCCTCGGCCTGCGCGAGCTGGATCATCTCGCCGGCCTGCGCGCGGTGCACCAGGTAGTGGGAGACGGTGCCTCCCGGGATGGCCTTGACGGTGATGCTGATGCAGCGGTCGGGGCGCGGCCCATGGGTCAGCGAGTAGGTGCGCCACAGGCGCACGCCGTCGACGTCGACGCCGACCCGGACGTACTGCCCCGGCACGTGGCCGTCCCAGTCGCGGCCGGGCTTGACCACCAGCGTCGCCGAGTGGGCGGTCTCGGCGACGACCTCGACGATCCGGCCGCGCAGCTCGGTGCCGCGACGCAGCGGGTGGAAGTGGTCGAGGACGTCGTCGAGCGCGAGCGGGGTGACCGCGGCATCGGCGACGCGGCGCAGCATCCCGCGCAGCGAGCGGGTCGCGGCGGGAGTCGTACGGGGCATGGCGGAGGCCGTCATGTTCCTACTGTCGTCCAACAGAGCGAGTAAAGTCCTGTCCAGATGACGTGAACCGAGCATGATTTCTTGTTCACTGAGGACAAAGGAGTACGCCGTGGCGCGACCGCCCAGCCGTCGTACCGCCGGGCACGGGCTGCGGCTGCCCGCCCGAGCGGTGAGCGAGATGCGCGCCGAGCTGCCCGAGGTGGCCGAGCACGCGGTGACCGCGATCATCGAGGAGGTGCCTAGCTACACCGACGCGTTCAGCGGGCCGATGGGCGAGACCATCCGAACCGCGGTGCAGCTGGCGCTGGCCGGCTTCCTCTCCCTCGCGAGCGGCCGCCGCGGGGCCGACCTCCGCACGCCCGCCGCCCCCTCGGTCGAGGGTGCCTACCAGCTCGGCCGCGGCGAGGCCCGCAGCGGCCGGTCGACCGACGCGATCCTCGCGGCGTACCGGATCGGCGCCCGGGTCTGCTGGCGGGAGATGTCCTCGACCGCGGTCGAGGCGGGCATGGACGGCCAGACCCTCGCCGCCTTCGCGGAGCTGGTCTTCGCCTACATCGACGAGCTGTCGGCCGCCAGCGTCGCCGGTCACGACGACGAGTCCGCGACCTCGGGGCGGGTGCGCCAGCAGCTGCTGGACCGGGTCGCCCAGCGGCTGCTGGACGGGTCCCCGGCCGAGGCGGTGCTCGAGGCCGCCGTGCGGGCCGACTGGGACCCGCCGACCACGCTCACCGCGGTGCTGGTGCCGGCCGCGCAGCTGCGGCCCGTCCTCGGCGCCATCAGCCCGGACGCGCTGCGGGCCGTCGACCTGCCCGGCCTCGACGACGACGCGCTGGTGCTGGTCCCCGACGCGCACGGCCGGCGCCGCCCCGGGCTGCTCCGGGCCCTGCGTGACCGGGGTGCGGTCGCCGGCCCGGCCCGGCCGTGGGAGCAGGTGCGGGCGTCGTACGACCGGGCGCGCCGGGCGCGGCTGCTCGGTCTGGAGGTCGACACGGAGACGCAGCTGCCGGAGCTGGTGCTCACCGCCGATCCGGACGCGCTCGCCGACCTCCGGGCCCGGGTCCTCGCCCCGCTCGCCGACCTGCGCCCGGCCGCCGCCGAGAAGCTCACCGAGACGCTGCGGGCCTGGCTGCTCCACCTCGGCCGCCGCGACGACGTCGCCGCTGCGCTGTTCGTGCACCCGCAGACCGTGCGCTACCGGATGGGGCAGCTGCGCGAGCTGTACGGCGAGCGCCTCGACGACCCCGAACTGGTGCTCGCGCTGACGCTCGCGCTGGGGGTGTCGAAGACAAACTCGAAATAGCACCCATCCGCTCCGGCGCCGGCTCCGAACCCCTGACGACCAGACACACCTACGGAGGGATGAGTTCGATGAAGCACTTCATCACCGGCATCGCCGTCGCCGCCACCACCGCACTCGCACTCGGCACCGTCGCCCCAGCTCAGGCGGCGGAGGCAGGGTCCGCCGACCGGAGGGCAGGCACCAAGAGCCTGGCCCGGGTGCTCGCCGCCGACGGGAACCGCTTCGACAAGAACTGGCAGGACTTCGACATCCTCGAGCGGGGGGTGCTGACCGTCCTGAAGGCCAAGCCGGACAGCGCGGTCGCGCTGCTCACCCAGGGCCGCAAGCGCGCAACGGCGTTCCTGCCGACCGACGCGGCGTTCCGCGCGCTGGTCAAGGACATCAGCGGCACCGCCCCGCGCACCGAGCGGGCGACCTTCAAGGCGCTCGCCTCCGTCGCGGACGTCGACACGCTCGAGAGCGTCCTGCTCTACCACGTGGTCGCCGGCAAGACGCTGACCTCGAAGAAGGTCGTCAGGGCCGACGGCATGCGGATCACGACCGCCAACGGAGCCAAGGTCGGCATCCGGGTCAACGGCAAGCGGGTCGTCATCACCGACCTCGACCGCAACGACCGCAACGCTCGGGTCGTGGCCGTCGACGTCAACAAGGGCAACCGGCAGGTCGGGCACGCGATCAACCGGGTGCTCCGTCCGATCGACCTCCCCTGACCCTCCCTCCGGGACAGACCCCCGCCGAGTCAGCAGAAATGGAGGCCCGAGTCAGCACTACTGGTGCTGACTCGGCCCACCATTCGCGCGGACTCGGCGAGGTGGTCGGGGGATCAGGGCAGCAGGGCCGGCTCGTCGGGCGGGGCCAGGGTGAGGACGGCGTCCTCGATCATGGCGTCCCGCTCAACGTCGGCCTCGACCTTGCGGAAGCGCAGGGCCAGGTGCGGCTCGGTGTCGTCGCCGACCAGGTCGACCGCGGCGACGACGAAGAGCCGCTGCGGGCCGACGTACTCGACGTGGAGGTAGGTGATCCGGTCGATCTCGGGGTGCTCCAGCAGCCGGGCCAGCACCCGGGCCCGCAGCTCGGGCGAGAGCTCCTCCCCCAGCAGGTACTCCATGTTGCGGCGCATCAGGAAGACGGCGACCCCGGCCAGCAGCAGCCCGACGGCGATCGACCCGAGCGCGTCGAAGACCGGGTCCCCGGTCAGCTGGTGCAGGGCGATCCCGCTGCCGGCGAGCAGGATGCCGACCAGAACCGCGGAGTCCTCGAAGAAGACGGCGCGCAACGTGGGGTTCGACGTACGACTGACGTAGCGCAGCGGGGGCATCCCCCACCGGCGGGCCGCGCCGCCCACCTGCCGCGACGCCTGCAGGAACGACGCTCCCTCGAGCACGAACGCGACGCCGAGCACGACGTAGTTGACCAGGTAGCTCTCGGCGCCGGCCCCGTCGCTCAGCAGCTCGGTGACGCCGTGCCAGACCGACACGACCGCGCCGGCCGAGAACAGGCCGAAGGCCGCCACCAGCGACCAGATGTACGTCGATCGCCCGTAGCCGCGCGGATGCTCCTCGTCGCGGGGCCGCCGACCCGTCCGCTCGGCCACCACCAGGAAGATCTCGTTGCCCGTGTCCGCCCACGAGTGCGCCGCCTCCGCGACCATCGCGGCGGAGCCGGTCAGCACCGCCGCGACCGACTTGGCCACGGCGAGCAGGCCGTTCGCCGTCAGGGCGACCAGCACGGTCAGCAGCGACTCCTGCTCGGTCTGCTCCTCCGGGGTGCTCACCCCAGCAGCGGTACCCGATCCGTCAGGCGGCCCGACGCAGTGCCCGGACCGACTGGGCGGAGCCCGCCAGCGCGGCGAGCAGGGCCAGCCCGCCGCAGGTCACCGCGATGGCCAGCAGCGGCAGCCACGGCAGGGTGAAGCCGACGTCGCCGACGTCGCGGGCGATCGAGGCCCGCACCACCGCGCCCACGAACGCGACGACGGCGCCCCCGACCAGGAGTGCGGCGGCACCCACGACCCCGGCCTCCCACAGCGCCGCCCGGCGCAGCTGGTGGACCGTCGCGCCCAGCAGCGAGGCCGCTCGGAGCTGGGCACGCCGCTGGGATCCGGCGATCAGCACCGAGTTCACGATCGCGATGCCGGCGTACAGCCCCGACGGGCCGAGCAGCACCCACAGCCCGACGGCGTTGCCCGCCCGGGCCTGCTCGTCGGTGCGCTCGATCCAGGTCCGCGCCGACAGCACCTCGGCGTCGGTGCCCGCGAGCACGGAGGCGACGTCGACGGCACCCGGGACCACGAACACCGTCTCCACCGTGCCGGCCCGGCTGCCGACCAGCACGCGGGGCAGCAGCACCTCGCCGTACAGGTCCGGCGCGTCGCGTACGACGGCCCCCACCCGCGGCCGCAGCACCCGCTCGCCGATCTGCACGCGCATCCGGTCGCCGACCTGGCGGCCCTGGTCCATCGCGAAGGTCTCGCTGATCGCGAGGTGACCGCGGTCCAGCCGCGCCAGGCTGCCTCGTACGGCGACCAGCCCGCGGGCCTGCTCCGCCGACCCGACGTCGACCACGTCCACGTTCTCGCGTGAGGCGTCCGCGCCGAGCAGCACCGGAAGCGTCGTCCGCTCGTCGGCGACGTCGACGCCGGCGGCGCGGAGCCGCTCGACCGCAGCGGGATCCCCGCCCGTCTCGACCACGACCGATGCGTGCAGCTGCTCGCGGTTGAGGGCGGTGGTCCAGTCGGCGGTGAAGCTGAGCGTGACGATCAGCGAGCCGGCGATCGCCGAGATCGCCAGGATGGGGGCGGCCAGGGCCGCCGGCGCGCGGGACGCGGTCCGCACGTGGTCGCGGGCGAGCCGGGCGGAGACGTCGCGGCGCGCGAAGGGCGCGGCGAGCAGCCCGCCCAGCCACGGGAACAGCACCCGACCGAAGCAGACCAGCCCGATCACGACCACCTCGGGCAGCAGCACCGCGGCGACCAGCGCGAAGAGCGGGCTGACCCGGCCGGCGAGCGGCAGCACCGCGAGGGACCCGAGCAGGAAGGTCGTCCCGACCACGAGCTGGGTCACGCTCGGCCGGCGCCGTTCGAGCGACGCCTCCCGCAGGGCCGCGGACGGGGCGACGCTGGCGGCCCGCTTGGAGGCCCGCCAGCTCCCGGCCAGCGCGACCGCCGCGCCGCACGGTACGGCGATCGACCAGGCCAGCCACGGCGCCGGGAGCTCCAGGTCGAGCGTGGTGACGCCCCGCGCCCGGAGCAGCGCGAGGAAGGCGGGAGCGAGCAGGGTCGAGAGCAGCGCACCGGCGGCGGAGGCGAGCAGCGCGACGACGGCCGACTCGCCGAGGACCATCCGCCGCACCTGCCGCGGGGTTGCCCCGACCAGCCGGAGCAGGCCGAGCTCGCGCTGCCGGGTGGCGACCACGAAGCCGAAGGTGCTGGCCACCACGAAGAGCGCCATGAACAGCGCCACCGCCGACATGATCCCGATCAGCGCGGCCAGGTCGTCCAGCTCGACCCGCTCGGCGGCTGTCACGCCGGGGGCGCCCAGGGTCTGCTCGACGGCACCGGTGATCGTGACCGCCATCCCGATCAGCACGACCCCGCAGGCGAGGGCGACGAAGGCGCCGACGTACGCCGGCCAGGACCGGCGCACCGTCCGCCGGCTGATCGCGAGCATCATCACCGCTCCAACTCGCTCATCGCGGCGGCGATCCGGGTCGCGTCGGCGCGGTCGAGCCGGCCGACGACCCGGCCGTCGGCGAGGAACAGCGTGCTGTGGGCATACGACGCCGCCAGCGGGTCGTGCGTCACCATCACCACCGTCTGCCCGTGCTCGTCGCTGGCCGCCCGGAGCAGCTCCAGCACCTGGCGTCCCGAGGCCCGGTCGAGGGCGCCGGTCGGCTCGTCGGCGAAGAGCACCTCCGGCCGCGCGTGCAGCGCCCGGGCGATCGCGATCCGCTGCTGCTGGCCGCCCGAGAGCTCGGGCGGGCGACGCCGGGCCTTGTCCTCCAGACCGACCTGGCGCAGCGCGGACAGGACCGCGTCCCGGTCCACCCGACCGCCCGCGAGCCGCACCGGCAGCGCGACGTTCTCGTACGCCGTCAGCGCGTCGAGCAGGTTGTAGGCCTGGAACACGAACGCCATCGAGGTACGGCGCAGCCGGGTCAGCTCGGTCTCGTCGAGGCGCCCCAGCGGCCGGCCCGCGATCAGCACCTCGCCCCGGGTGGGCCGGTCGAGCCCGGCCGCGACCTGGAGCAGCGTGGACTTGCCGGAGCCGGACGGACCCATCACGGCGGTGAAGCTGCCGCGGGCGAACGCGTGGGTGACGCCGGCGAGCGCGGACACGTCGCCGGCGCGGGAGTGGTAGGTGCGGGTGACGCCGTCGAGCGCGACGGCGACGTCGGTGTCGATCTGGGTGCTGGTCATGAGCCCATCCCACGCGGATCGGGCCATCGGGTCGCTGGTCCGCACGCGACACCAGGGGTAGCGCGTGCGCTACCCCGCGGGCGTTCCCCGCCCCCTAGGGTCAAGGCGTGAGCCGCCTGCCCGACGCCTGGACCGCGGTGCGGTCGAGGCCGTGGCGCCTGCTCGGCTCCCGCTGGCCGTGGGGCGCGCTGGGCTACCTCGCCTCGACGGTGCCGGTCGGCCTGGTCGCGCTGCTGGTGCTCTCGACGACGGTGCTGCTCGGCGTGCTGACCGCGGTGCTCGTCGTCGGCCTCCTGGTGCTCGCCTCGGTGCCGATGCTGGCCGGTCTGATCGCCGCGGTGGAGCGGCACCGCCTGCGCCTGGTGCAGGGCCGGTCGGCGCCCGGTCCGAGCCTGCGCGAGCGGCTGCGGGCCGGTCGCCGGCTGCCGGTCTCCTGGGCCGAGGTCGGGTACGCCGCCCTCCTGGCGCTCGTGCTGTGGCCGATCGACCTGATGGTGCTGCTGTTCGGTGCGGCCGTGCCGGTGCTCCTGATGCTCGCCCCGTGGCTGTCCCGCGTCGACACGTTCGAGGTCCTCGGCTGGCGGGTCGATCCCGGCGTCGAGGCCTGGGTGGCGGCGCTGGCCGTCGGGCTGCCGACGACCGTGCTGGCGGCGTACCTGCTGACCGTGCTGGCCGTCGCCCAGGCCGCCCTGGCCCGGCTGCTGCTGGACCCGCGGGAGGCCGAGCTGACCCGAGCGGTCGCCGACCTGCGGCGCTCGCGGGTCGATCTCGTCGACGCGTTCGAGACCGAGCGGCGGCGGATCGAGCGCGACCTGCACGACGGCGTGCAGCAGCAGCTGGTGGCGCTGACGATGACCCTGGGCCGGGCCGAGCTGGACGTGGCGGACGGGCCGGGGCTGGACGCCGTACGGCAGGCGCACCGGCAGGCCGAGCAGGCGCTGGAGGACCTGCGCGGCACGGTGCGCGGCATCCACCCGCGGGTGCTCGTCGACCACGGCCTGGCCGCCGCCGTGCATGAGATCGCCGACCGCTCCCCCGTGCCGGTGAGCGTCGACGTCCGCCTGGACGGGCGACTGCCGGGACCGGTGGAGGCGGCGGCGTACTTCGTGGTCAGCGAGGCGCTCACCAACGTCGCCCGGCACTCCGGCGCGCGGCAGGCGCAGGTGCACGCGTGGCAGCGGTCCGGTGCGCTGGTGCTCAGCGTCGTGGACGACGGGGTCGGCGGGGCTCGCACGGACGGCCCGGGCAGCGGCCTGCGCGGGCTGGCCCTGCGGCTCGACGCGCTCGGCGGCGACCTGCAGGTGACCAGCCCGCCCGGCGGGCCGACCCAGGTGCGGATGGAGTGCCCGTGCGACGACTGAGGATCGTGCTCGCCGAGGACGCCGCCCTGCTGCGCGAGGGCCTGGTCGGCATCCTCGAGCGCGCCGGGCACGAGGTCGTCGCGGCCGTGGGCGACGCCGACGCGCTGCTGGCCTTCACCGCGCGCGAGCGCCCGGACGCGGTCGTCACCGACATCCGGATGCCTCCGACCCACACCGACGAGGGCCTGCGGGCCGCCGCGCGGATCCGCGCCGAGCAGCCCGAGGTCGCGGTGATGGTGCTCTCGGCGTACGTCGCCGAGGCCTACGTGCCCGAGCTCCTCGACAGCGCTCCCGGCGGCGGGGTGGGCTACCTACTCAAGGACCGGGTCGGGCACGTCCGGGAGTTCCTCGACAGCCTGGACCGGGTGGCCGCCGGCGAGACGGTCGTCGACCCGCAGGTCGTCCGCCAGCTGCTCGGGCGCCGCCGCGACGACGGCCCGCTCGCCACCCTGACCGGGCGGGAGCGGGAGGTGCTCGGGCTGATGGCCGAGGGCCGCACCAACGGCTCGATCGCCGGGGTCCTGGTGGTCAGCGAGGCGGCGGTCCGCAAGCACGTCGGCAGCATCTTCGCCAAGCTCCGGCTCGACCCCGCCTCGGACCGGCGGGTCTCCGCGGTGCTGGCCTATCTCCGCGGCTCCTGACGTCGGGGTTCCTGAGCGGTCCGTAGGTTGGGCGCATGCTCCGCCGCCCGACCCTGGCCGCCTTCTCGCTGGCCTTCATCCTCGCCCTGGCCGGTTGCGGCGACGACCCCGAGCCTTCCGCCGACGTGCCGGACCCGGTCCGGGTCCCGCCGTCGAGCGCGGCGCCGGAGCGGTCGTACGTCGCCCTCGGTGACTCCTACACCGCGGCCCCGCTGATCACCGACGAGACGGCCGTCGACGGCTGCCTGCGCTCGTCGACGAACTACCCCGCCCTGGTCGCCGCGGAGCTGGGCTACGACCTCACCGACGTCAGCTGCAGCGGCGCCACCACCGAGAACCTCAGCACCCCGCAGCCGACGACCACCGGCGAGGCGCCGCCGCAGCTCGACGCCCTCGGGCCGGACACCGCGCTGGTGACGATCGGGATGGGCGGCAACGACGGCGGCGTCTTCTCGCGGCTGATCTCGTGCGCCTCCGGCGGCTCGCCCTGCCGGGACCGGCTCGGGTCGCAGGGCCGGGCCGATCTCGAATCCGCCGTCGACGAGCTCGGCCCGAACCTCACCACCGCGCTGGCCGCCGTACGGGAGCAGGCGCCTGCGGCCGAGGTCGTGGTGGTCGGCTACCCGCAGATCATCGCCCCCGACGCCGACTGTCCCGACCGGCTCCCGGTCGCCGCCGGCGACCGGCCCTACCTCGCCGGGCTGAACGAGCGGATCCACACCGTCCAGCAGCGCGCGGCGCGCGCCGCCAAGGCGTCGTACGTCGATCTGTACGACGCCAGCGCGGGCCACGACGTCTGCGCGGACGACCCGTGGGTCAACGGCGTCGAGACGATCCCCGGCGTCGGACTGACCCTGCATCCGCTCGCCGCCGGCCAGGTCGCCGCGGCCGAGCTGGTGGTGGCCGCGCTGGGGTAGTCCGTCACACCAGGGGGTCTGGCCGGCGATTCACCCCGCTGGTGTGACGGACTACCCCGCCAGACCGTCGTGCACGATCCGGCCGGCGACCACCGTCAGGGCCACGGACATCTCGCGGAGCACCGCTGCGGACCTCACCGTCGAGTCGGCGGAAGTGAACGGGTCGGCGTCGAGCAGCACCAGGTCGCCGCG
Source organism: Nocardioides sp. W7 (assembly GCF_022919075.1). Lineage (NCBI taxonomy): Bacteria > Bacillati > Actinomycetota > Actinomycetes > Propionibacteriales > Nocardioidaceae > Nocardioides > Nocardioides sp. W7. The sequence goes on from NZ_CP095078.1 coordinate 674,722, forward strand.
AGAGCCGACACCGACGGTCGGCTGGCCGTCGACGGACGCGGCCAGGGCCTCGCGGGCGGTGAGCGCCTGCTCGCCGTGCCAGGCCTCGCGCTCGTCGGCGCTGCGGTGCACGGCCGCGGCCATCGCGAGCCACGGGTCCAGCGGGGAGACCGGCGCGTCCGAGCCGAGGGCCAGGTTCACCCCGTCGTCGAGCATCCAGCGGAAGGCGAAGCACCGCTCGGCCCGGTCCGGCCACACCTTCTCGGTCAGGTCGCGGTCGTCGAGCAGGTGCGCGGGCTGGACGCTGCCGCGGATGCCCAGCTCGGCCATCCGTCGTACGTCGTCGCGCCCGACCAGCTGGGCGTGCTCGATCGACCCGCGCGCCCCGGTCTCGGCGTACGCCGCCAGCGCGTCGGCCACCGCCGCGTCGCCGATCGCGTGGGTGGCGATCTCCAGCCCGGCGCCGTGCGCGCGGGCGAGCAGCCGCCGCAGCTCCTCGGGCGCCTGGTTGGGCTGCCCGGCGGGGTACTCCAGCCGGTGCGCGTCGGCGTACGGCTGACAGCACCACGCGGTCCGGGTGTTCAGCGAGCCGTCGCTGATGATCTTCAGCGGCCCCATCGTGAGCCGGTCGTCCCCGTGGACCCCGAGCAGCGGGTCGCCGGTGCGCAGCCCGGCCGCGATCACGTCCTCGAGGGTGTCGGCGTACGTCGCCCACCGCACCCGCAGCGTGTCGCAGCCCTGCGACCAGCGCCCGGCCCACTCCTCGCGGCTGGCCCCGAACTCGAAGTCGGTGAAGCCCACGATCCCCATCGACGCCGCGTGGTCGAGCGTGCGGCGGTAGGCGTCCGGGGAGGTGCCGTCGTTGCCGACGAGGGTCGCGAGCCGGGGGTACGCCGCGAACCACTCGGTCTCGCGGACCACCGAGTCGCGCACCGGCATCGCCAGGTGCATCAGGGCGATCGTGTTGAGCCAGGCGTGGTGGCCGTCGCCGCTGATCAGCACCACGGCGGTGTCGGCGGAGACCGCGTCGAGCTCGGAGACGGTGACGTCGCGCTCCCAGCTGCCCGAGCGGTGGCCCCAGCCGATCACGGGCAGGTCGGGGTACTCGGCGATGCGCTCCGCGACTCGGGCGACGACCTCCTCGGGCGAGCGGGCGGGCGCGAGGTCGAGGCGCTGCGAGGCGAGCGTCCACTGCGCCATGTGGACGTGCTGGTCCCACAACCCCGGGACCAGCCAGCGTCCGCCGGCCTCGACGACCTCGGCGCCGGCCGGCCGGTCCAGCCCCGTACCGACCGCCGTGACGGTGCCGTGCTCGACCAGCACGTCCAGGGGTGCGTCGGGCACCCGGTCACCGGACGCGATCGGCACCAGGCGGGCGCCGCGCAGGAGGAGGCTCGTCATGGGCCAGACGCTAGGGGGCGGCCGGATCCGGGCCCGACCCGGCCACCCACTACGGTGATCCGCCATGACGGCTCGCACACTCGGCATCGCCCTGGCGCTCGCCGTAGCCGGTGCCGTCGGCGGGTACGCCGTGGGCGCGGTCAACGCCGACGAGCCGCGGACCATCTCGATGGCGCTGCCGGTCCCGGCCGCGTCGCCGTCGTACCCCGTGAACGAGTACGACGTGAAGCCCGACCCCGACGACCCGGCGCTCAAGCCGGGGTTGGCGCTGGTGGAGACGCGGCTGAGTGCCGCCGGCTCCAAGCTCGTCACCGGGGTGCCGACGGCGTGGAAGGCCGGCGGCGAGGGGAACTACCGGACTTTCGTCGTGGCGGGCAACCCGCTCAACACCTACCAGCTGCGGGTGGGGATCTTCACCGACAAGCAGTCGGTCGGCGTGAAGCGGATCGCGCGGCTCGGCGCGCTGGACGAGGCGGAGGACAACGACGCTCTGCAGAACCTCGTGGTCGAGTCCGAGACGGACGACGGCTTCGTGGCGAGCTACCTGCAGCACGGCTACCGCCGCGTGACCATGGAGCGGTTCCTGACCCTGGGCGGCACGTCCGCCTACGCGACCGTGGCCGTCATCGGCCGCGAGATCGACCGTCCCGGCCTGGAGGACCTGCTGGCCCGGGTGAGCGGGTCGCTGCGGGTCCCCTGACCAGCCCGCCTCACATCCCGTAGACGGCGACCGAGTCGAGCACCCGGTTGGCGGTGGCCCGGTCGCGACTGCGGACCTGGATCCAGACCAGCTGGTCCTTGGTCGCCTGCACGACCCGTTCGATGGTCACCCCGCCGGGGCAGCCGGCGAAGCCGAGGGTGCGGACCTCGTCGCCGTCCTGCACGTCGTCGGAGCGGGTGCCGGTCTCGGTGCACTCCGGGTGCTGGGGCAGCTGATCGGGCAGCTCGGTGCCGCCCAGCACGCCCACGAACACCCCCTGGCCGGTGCCCTCCGGGTCGGTCCAGTCGGCCACGGTCCCGACCGAGAGCACCGGCCGCTCGACCTCGTCGTCGCCCGCGGGCACCCACGGACCGGTCGCCACCGCTCGGTGCCACGCGGCCGGCACGGTCACCGCGAGGGTGCCGTCGGCGTCGTCGACCGTGACAGCGGGATCCGCCCGCGCCTGCTCGACGGCGAACCCGCCGAGCCCGCCCGCGATCAGGGCGGCCACCCCGAGGAGCACGGCGGGCCAGCGGCGGCGCCGCACCGAGACCGCCGGCTCCGGCACCGGCACCACGTCGGTGACCAGCTCCGGCCGAGCGCCCGGCTGGGTGAGCTCGGGGTCGATCGGCAGCCACGGGGCGGGCGAGCCCGCCGCGGTGCCGTCGAGCGCGGCGGCCAGCGCGCCGACGTACCCCTCGACGTCGGGCCAGCGCTCCTCGGGGTCGGCGGCCAGGGCCCGACGTACGACGGCGTCGACCGCGTCGTCGTAGGGACGCTCGGCGGTCGACAGCGGCGGCGGGGGCACCGGCCGGGCGGCCGCGGCCAGCGAGGCGTGGGAGTACGGCGCGCGCCCGGCGAGCAGCAGGTAGCTCAGCGCGCCGAGGGAGTACTGGTCCGCGCGGGCATCGAGCGGCTCGCCCTGGGCCTGCTCGGGGGCGACGAAGGACGGCGTGCCGGCGAGCATGGTCAGCCGCGACGACACGTCGAGCGCCTTGCCGAGCCCGAGGTCGGCGACCATCGCCCGCACCGAACCGTCGACCGTGCGGAACAGCACGTTGGCCGGCTTGACGTCGCGGTGCAGGATGTCGCTGCGGTGCAGCGCGGTCAGCCCGGCCCCGACCTGGCGGACCACCTCGAGCGCCTGCCCGGCGGTGAGCCCGTCGATCTCGAGCCGGTCGGCGAGGGTGCCCTGGTCGGCGTACGTCATCACCAGGTACGGCCGGCCGTCGTCGAGCTCGCCGGCGTCGAAGACCTGGACGACGTACGGGGACTCGACCCGGCGCAGGTAGCGCCCCTCCTCCAGGAACCGGCGTCGCACCTGGTGGTCCTCGGTCCAGTTGTCGGCGAGCACCTTCACCGCGACCGGCGCGTCGAGCTGCTCGTCGTAGGCCAGCCAGACGGTGGCGAAGCCGCCCGCGCCGATCCGGCGGCGCACGGCGTACCGGCCGAGGCGGCTGGGCATGGACACCCAGCCATTATGGGTGGCCGGGGGCCCGGGCCACCGCCCCGCCGCCCGGGACCCCACCCCGGACCCCGAGCCCGACCCTGAGACGGCTCAGGGGTGCGACCGGGGTCGGCTCAGCGTTCAGCCCCGATGTGCGCAGGGTGCCCCGCGCACCAGGCTCATCCCCATGATCACGGTCGAAGCACTGAGCAAGAGGTACGGCGCCTTCACCGCCGTCGACGACGTCTCCTTCACGGCGCGGCCCGGCCGCGTCACCGGATTCCTCGGCCCCAACGGCGCCGGGAAGTCCACGACCATGCGGATCATCGTGGGGCTCACGCCCACCGACTCCGGCACCGCGACGGTCGCCGGCCGGCGCTTCGCCGACCTGCCCAACCCGGGCCTGGAGGTGGGCGTGCTCCTGGACGCCTCCGCCCAGCACGCCGGCCGCACCGGGCGGGAGATCCTCGCCGTGGCCGCCCACACGATGGGCCTGCCGAAGAGCCGGGTCGACGAGATGCTCGAGCGGGTCAGCCTCACTCCCCAGGAGGCCGGCCGCCGGGTCCGCAACTACTCCCTCGGCATGCGGCAGCGGCTCGGCATCGCCACCGCCCTGCTCGGCGAGCCCGACGTACTCATCCTCGACGAGCCCGCCAACGGGCTGGACCCCGCCGGCATCCGCTGGATGCGCGACCTGCTGCGGGGGTACGCCGACCGCGGCGGCACCGTGCTGCTCTCCTCCCACCTGCTGCACGAGATCGAGGTGATCGCCGACGACCTGGTGGTCATCGGCCAGGGCCGGATCGTGGCCCAGGGCACCAAGGCCGAGCTGCTCGCCGGCGCCGGCACCCTGGTCCGCACGCGTTCGGTCCCCGAGCTCACCCGGGCGCTCACCGCCTCCGGGCTCACCCCCGTCCCCAGCGGCGCCACCGGCTCGGACGACGCGCTGCGCGTCGACGCCGACCCCGAGGTCGTCGGCAAGGTCGCGCTCGAGGCGGGCATCGCGCTCGTCGAGCTGCGCGGAGCCGACGGCGCCGGGCTCGAGGAGATGTTCCTCGAGCTCACCGCCGACACCCAGCGAGAAGAGGTCGCAGCATGAGCACCGCCACTCCCACCGTCGACGCGGTCGCGACCGCGCCCCGTCGTACCCCTGCCCGGATCCCCATTTCGCGGCTGGTCGCCGTGGAGCTGCGCAAGTCCTTCGACACCCGTTCCGGCTTCTGGCTGCTGGCCAGCATCGGCATCCTGGCGACCCTCGCCACCGGCGCGGTCATCCTCTTCGCCCCGAACGACGAGCTGACCTACGAGACCTTCGCGACCGCGATCGGCTTCCCGATGGCCATCGTGCTGCCGATGGTCGCGATCCTCTCGGTCACCAGCGAGTGGAGCCAGCGCACCGGCCTCACGTCGTTCACGCTGATGCCGCACCGCGGCCGGGTGATCGGCGCCAAGGCGCTCGTCGCGCTCATCGTCGGCGTGGTCTCGATGGGCGTCGCCCTGGTGATCGGCGCCCTCGGCAACGTCGTCGGTACGGCGATCACCGGCACCGACCTGGTCTGGAACGTCTCGGTCCAGGAGTTCTCGTTCATCGTCCTCGGCAACATCATCGGCATGGCCGTCGGCTTCATGCTCGGCGTGCTGATCCGCAACTCCCCCGGCGCGATCGTGGGCTACTTCGTCTACTCGCTGGTGCTCCCCACGATCACCACGGTGCTCTCCCAGACCCAGGAGTGGTTCGCCGACAACCAGTCCTGGATCGACTTCAACTACGCGCAGGGTCCCCTGTTCGAGGGCTCGCTCACCGGCGAGCAGTGGGCGCAGCTCGGGTTCACCGGCCTGTTCTGGCTGATCATCCCGCTGACGATCGGCGTCTGGTCGGTGCTCCGCTCCGAGGTCAAGTAGCCCCGAACGGATCCTTCGCCGTCCCCCGCGCCCCCTAGGGTTCGGGGGACGGTTCGTGGGACAGCTCGGGGGACGAGGGAGGATCGGGGCATGACGGCGGAGCCGCTGGGCGCGGACGAGATCGACGAGCTCGCGCGACGAGCCCGTGACGGCGACCGCGACGCCCTCGAGGCGCTGCTGACGACCGTGCGGCCGCGGGCGCTGAACGTCTGCCGCGGCGTCCTGCCGTACAGCTCCGACGCGGAGGACGCCTGCCAGGAGGCGCTGCTCAACGTCGCCACGAAGATCGGCGGCTGGCACGGCGAGGGCCGGTTCACCACCTGGCTGCACGTGGTGGCGATGAACAGCGCGCGGTCGACGTACCGGCGGCTGAAGAACCAGGCGGTCGCCACCGACCCGCACGACCACGGGCCCCTCGAGCGGCCCGACCCCCGCACCACCAGCGTCATCGCCGGCACCCGCCTCGACCTCCTCGAGGCGATGGAGACCATCGAGCGCGACCACCCGCAGTTCGTGGAGCCGCTGCTGCTGCGCGACGTCTACGGACTCCCGTACGACGAGATCGCCCGCCTCGTCGGTGTCCCGCTCGGCACCGTGAAGGCGCAGATCCACCACGGCCGCCGCCTGGCCCGGCCGCTGCTGCGGGGCCAGGAGTGAGGCGTACGACGGCGTCGGGCGTGCTGGTCGCCGTACTCCTGACCGGCTGCACCACCGACCTCGACGGGCCGTACGCCCACCCGAGCCCGGCACCGTCCGCCGACCCCAGGTCGGACGCCGATCCCGCCGAGCCTTCCGAGCCCGGGGAGCTCGACCTGGCCGTCAGCGAGCCGGTCGAGGACGCGCTCTACCCGCAGGTCGGCGACCCCGGCGTCGACGCCCTGCACTACGACCTGACCCTCGACTGGGACCCCGGGGCGTCGGTGCTGACCGGCACCGAGGTGCTCACCTTCCGGGCCACCACGACCGCCGAGCGGTTCCAGCTCGACCTGGGCGAGCCGCTCGAGGTCGCCGACGTCAGCGTCGACGGCGAGCCGGTCGAGGTCGAGCACCGCGGCAAGGACCTCGTCGTCCTCTCCCCGGTCGAGGAGGACGGGCGCTACGAGCTCTCCCTGTCGTACGCCGGCACCCCCGAGCCGGCATCCGCGCCCACCACCCGGAGCGACTTCAGCACCACCGGCTGGACGATCACCGCCGACGGCGAGACCTGGACGATGCAGGAGCCGTTCGGCGCCTACACCTGGTACGCCGTCAACGACCAGCCCTCCGACAAGGCCCTCTACGACTTCACCCTCACCGTGCCCGCGCCGTGGACCGGCGTCGCCAACGGCGAGCTCCTCTCGCGCACCGAGTCCGAGGGGGTCGCCGAGACGCGTTGGCACCTCGCCGAGCCCGCGGCGTCGTACCTCGTCACGGTCGCGACGGGCGACTTCACGATGACCGAGGACGAGTCGGCCTCCGGGGTGCCCATCACCTACTGGACGCCGACCGACGAGCCCGAGTACGTCGAGCGGCTGCGGAAGACGCCGGCCGGGCTCGCGTGGCTGGAGGAGCGGCTCGGGCCGTACCCCTTCGACACCCTGGGCGTCGTGGTCGTCGACTCCGAGAGCGGCATGGAGACCCAGACGATGATCACGCTCGGCGACACCGAGTACGCCACCTCGCCCGAGGTGCTGGTGCACGAGCTGGCGCATCACTGGTACGGCAACCAGGTCACCCCGCGCGACTGGCGCGACGTGTGGATGAACGAGGGCATGGCGATGTACTTCCAGGGCGCGTGGGAGGCGGACGCCCAGGGCATCCCGGTCAGCGAGGTGATGGACGACTGGGCCGACGCCGAGCAGGAGGACCGCACCGAGTCCGGCCCTCCGGGTGACTACGACCCGGGCTCGTTCGGCGAGTCGAACATCTACTTCGGCCCGGCCCTGATGTGGCAGGAGCTGCGCGAGCAGCTCGGCGAGGACGCCTTCTGGTCGATGGTGCGCGCGTGGCCCGCCGTCCGCGACAACGCGAACTCCGACCGCGACGACTACCTCGCCTGGATCGAGGAGCAGACCGGCGAGGAGCTCACCGCCTTCTTCGACGCCTGGCTGCTCGGCGCCACCACCCCACCCCGCGACTGACCCCATCCCGCCGAGTCAGCAGAAGTAGCGGGCCGAGTCAGCACTACTGGTGCTGACTCGGCCCTTCTGTCCACAGCAGAAGTGGTTGCCCGGGGGCGGCGGGTCGGGGAGGCTCGCCCGCATGCGGATCCTGGTGCTCGGCGGCACGGTCTTCCTCTCGCGGGCGGTCGCGGCCGAGGCGGTACGACGCGGGCACGAGGTCGTCTGCGCCTGTCGCGGTACGTCGGGCTCGGTCCCCGACGGCGCCCGCCACGTGGAGACCGACCGGACCCGGCCGCTGCCGGCCGAGCTGACCGGGTTCGACGCAGTGGTCGACGTCGGACGCCACCCGTCCTGGGTCCGGGCGGCGGTCGAGCGGCTCCCGGACGCGCACTGGGTGTTCGTCTCGACGATCAACGTCTATGCGGACGAGTCGACGCCCGGCGGCACCCCGGCCGGCCTGACCCTCCGCGAGCCGGTGCGGGAGGACGTCGACCTGACGACCGACCCGGAGGCGTACGGGCCGATGAAGGTCGCCTGCGAGCAGCTGGTCACCGAGGGCACCGCGTCCTCGATGGTGATCCGCCCGGGGCTGATCGTGGGCCCGGGCGACCCGACCGGCCGGTTCAGCTACTGGCCGGCGCGGCTCGGCGACGCCGGACCGCACCCGGAGGTGCTCGCGCCCGGCGATCCGGCCGACACCGTCCAGGTGATCGACGTCCGGGACCTGGCGGACTGGATCGTCGACAGCTGCGAGCTCCGCCGTACCGGTGTCTTCGACGGCGTCGGCCCGGTGCGGCCGCTCGGCGAGCTGCTCGCCGAGGTGGCGGCCGGCTGCGACGCGGACCCGGCCTGGACCTGGGTGCCGCAGGACGCGCTGGAGGCGCAGCAGGTCCAACCGTGGTCCGGTCCGCGCTCGGTCCCGCTCTGGCTGCCGCGGCCGGCGTACGACGGAATGCTCGCCCACGACGTCACCCCGTCCCTCGCCGCCGGCCTCCGGCTCCGCCCCCTGGCCGACACCGCCCGGGACACCCTCGCCTGGCTGCGCGCCACGCCCGACCCGACCGTCACCGGCCTGAGCATCGACGAGGAGGCCGAGGTGCTCGCCGCCTGGCGGGCTCGTTCCTGAGCGCGACCCGTCACTTTCTCGGCGGTTTTCGCGGCGTGTCGGGGACAGATTGACGGGTCGCTGAGCGGCGTACGGCGTCCGCTCAGCGACCCGTCAATCCCGCAAGGACACGCCGTCAAAAGTGCCGAGAAAGTGACGGCTCGGCCAGCCAGGCAGACCTAGAACGCGTTACAGTTCCGGCTCGTGAAGACCTACGTCGTGACCGGAGCCGCCTCGGGGATCGGGGCTGCCACCGCGGCCCACCTGCGCGAGCAGGGCGGGCGGGTGATCACGGTCGACCAGCGGGACGCCGACGTGATCGCCGACCTGTCCACCGTCGAGGGCCGGGCCGCGGCGGTCGCGGGCGTCCAGGGGCTGACCGACGTGGTGCACGGCCTGGTGCCGGCGGCCGGGGTCGGCGGCTTCACCGGCGTCGACCCGCAGCTGGTGGTGTCGGTGAACTACTTCGGCGCAATCGCCCTGGTCGAGGGGCTCCGCCCCCAGCTGGCGGCGGCCGAAGGGGCGGGCGTCGTACTGCTGGCCTCCAACTCGATGACCTGCCAGCCCGGCTGGGACACCGGCCTGGCCGAGCTGCTGCTGAGCGCCGACGAGCCGACCGCCCGGGACGCCGTCGCGGGGATCCAGGCCGTGATGGTCTACCCCGCCACCAAGGGCGCGCTGGCCTGGTGGGCCCGCACGCACGGCGTCACCGCCGAGTGGGCCGGCGCCGGGATCAGGCTGAACGCCGTCGCGCCCGGCCTGATCGCCACGCCGATGACCGAGCAGCTGCGCGCCGACCCGGTCTTCGGCCCGTTCGCCGACACCTACCCCACCGCACTCGGGCGGCCCGGCCGTCCGGAGGAGGTCGCCACGGCGATCGGCTTCCTGCTCTCCGACGCGGCCTCGCTGGTCGTCGGCGTGGTGCTGATGGTCGACGGCGGCACCGACGCGATCACCCACCCGCAGGCACCGCGACCCTAGGGCGGGTCCGGATCACGGTCGTCGTGCGCCACTCTCACCTGGGCGGTGAGCTGGCAACCGAATGACGATGCGGAACGGTTGCTCACGCACCGCCACCCGGCACCAGCCGCGCCGTCGTACCTCAGAACAGCAGCGCGCTGGCCGGGTCCGTCATGATCGCGGCCACGTCGGAGAGGAAGCGCGAGCCCTTCTCCCCGTCGATGTGGCGGTGGTCGAAGGACAGCGCGAGCGTGCAGACCTGCCGGACCACGATCTCGTCGTCCACCACCCAGGGCTGCTTCTTGACCGCCCCGAAGCACAGGATCGCCGACTCCCCCGGGTTGATGAGCGGGGTGCCGCCGTCGACTCCGAACGGCCCGACGTTGGTGATCGTGAACGTCCCGCCGCTCATCTCGGCCGGCTGGGTCCGCCCCTCGCGCGCCGTCGCCGCGAGCTCGTTGAGCGCACGCGCCAGGTCGGGCAGGGCCAGGTCCTGGGCGTCCTTGACGTTGGGCACGACCAGGCCGCGCGGGGTCGCCGCCGCGATGCCGAGGTTGACGTAGTGCTTGAACACCACCTCGCCGGCCGCGTCGTCCCACAGCGAGTTGATCTCGGGCGTACGACGCATCGCCAGCATCACCGCCTTCGCCAGCACCAGCAGCGGCGAGACCTTGACCTCGCGCAGGTCGCGCTGCGAGCGCAGCCGCTCGACCAGCTCCATCGTCCGGGTGACGTCGATGGTCACCCACTCGGTGACGTGCGGGATGGTGAACGCCGACTGGACCATCGCGGCGCCCATCATCTTGCGCACGCCCTTGATCGGCTCGCGGGTCTCGCGGGCGCCGTCGCCGCGGACGTCATCCGGACGGAGCAACCGGTTGCTCTCACCGGATGACGTCGCTCCGGCCGCCGCCTCCACGTCGGCCCGGGTGACCGTGCCATGGGGACCCGAGGCGGCACAGGCGGCGAGGTCGACCCCGAGATCCTTGGCGAGCTTGCGCACCGGCGGCTTGGCCAGCGCGCGCACCGCACCCGGAAGGGGTGCGGCCGACGTCGCCGGGACGGCTGGGTCCAGGTCCTCGATCTCGACCTCGACGACCGGTGCTGCGCCGGGCTCGAACGCGGCCTGGGTCTGCACGTTGGCCGCGCCGGCGCCGGCGCCGGTGGCGACCCGGCGCGCCCGGCGGGTCGGGCCGCGGTCGGCCTTGTTGCGGCCGACCAGGCTCTCGCCCTCGCCGCCACCGCTGGCCGCGGGGTTGGACAGGTCGATCTCCATCGGCGCCGCGACAGCCGACGCGGGCTCGCCCACGGCCAGGAGGGAGGTGCCGACCTCGACCGTCTCGCCCTCGGCGACGAGCAGCGCCGTGACGGTGCCGGCGTACGGCGAGGGCAGCTCGACCAGCGACTTCGCCGTCTCGATCTCGACGACCACGTCGTTGACGGCGATCACGTCGCCGACCTTGACCTTCCAGCCCACGATCTCGGCCTCGGTGAGGCCCTCTCCGACGTCGGGCAGCTTGTACTCAGGCATCAACTGTCTCCGATCAGAAGGCGAGGCTGCGGTCGACGGCGTCCAGCACCCGGTCGAGGTCGGGGAGGAAGTCCTCCTCGATGCGCGAGGCGGGGTACGGCGTGTCGAAGCCACCGACGCGCAGCACCGGCGCCTCCAGGGAGTAGAAGCACTCCTCGGTGATCCGCGCCGAGAGCTCGGCGCCCATGCCGAGGTTGACGTGCGCCTCGTGGCAGACGACCGCGCGGCCGGTGCGGCGTACGGACTCGTAGACCGGCGCTATGTCGAGCGGCGAGAGGGTGCGCAGGTCGATCACCTCGACCGAGCGACCCTCGGTGGCCGCGGCCTCGGCGGCCTTCATCGCGGTCTTCACGGTCGGCCCGTAGGCCAGCAGCGTCACGTCGGTGCCGGGCCGGACGACCCGTGAGGTGAACAGCGGCTCCGGGGTCGCCGACTCGTCGAGGTCGGCCTTGTCGGCGTGGTACTGCCGCTTGGGCTCGAGGAAGATCACCGGGTCGTCGCAGGCGATGGCCTGCTGGATCATCCAGTAGCCGTCGACGGGGTTGGAGCAGGCGACGACCTTCAGGCCGGGCGTGTGCGCGAACTGCGCCTCCGGGGACTCGCTGTGGTGCTCGACCGCGCCGATGCCGCCACCGAACGGGATCCGGATGACCATCGGCATCTTCGAGCGACCGCGCGAGCGGAAGTGCATCTTGGCGACCTGGCAGACGATCTGGTCGTACGCCGGGTAGACGAACCCGTCGAACTGGATCTCCACCACCGGCCGGTAGCCGCGCAGCGCGAGCCCGACGGCGGTGCCGACGATGCCCGACTCGGCGAGCGGGGAGTCGATCACCCGGTCCTCACCGAAGTCCTTCTGCAGGCCGTCGGTGATCCGGAAGACGCCGCCGAGCTTGCCGACGTCCTCGCCCATCACGAGGACCTTCGAGTCGTCCTCCATGGCCTTGCGCAGGCCCATGTTCAACCCCTTGGCCAGGGTGATCTTGGTGCTCATCGGGGTCCCCGATCGATTGTTCGGCGGAGGAGCGAAGCGGGGGAGACGAAGAATCGAGTGGGGTGATTCATCGGGCCTCCTCGAAGGTGTCGAGGTACGCCGCGTAGCCCTCGCGCTGGGCGACGAGCTCGTCGGTCTGCTCGGCGTACACCTGGTCGAACATCGACAGCGGGCTCGGGTCGGGCAGCGCCTTGCAGCCCTCGCGCAGGGCCGCGCCGAACTGGGTGGCCTCGTCGTCGAGCTCCTCGAAGAACGCGGCGTCGGCGAAGCCGTTGCGCTTGAGGTAGGCCTCCAGCCGGGCGATCGGGTCCTTCAGCTTCCAGCTCTCCAGGTCGGCCGAGAGCCGGTAGCGGGTCGGGTCGTCAGTCGTGGTGTGCGCGCCCATCCGGTAGGTGTAGGCCTCCACGAGGGTCGGCCCCTGCCCGTCGCGGGCGCGCTGCAGCGCGGCCTGGGTGACGGCGTACGTCGCGAGCACGTCGTTGCCGTCGACGCGGACGCCGGGGAAGCCGAAGCCGAGCGCGCGCTGGTAGAGCGGGATCCGGGTCTGCCGCTCGATCGGCTCCGAGATGGCCCACTGGTTGTTCTGGCAGAAGAAGACGACCGGGGCGTTGTACGACGCCGCGAAGATGAAGGCCTCGTTGACGTCGCCCTGGGAGGACGCCCCGTCGCCGAAGTGCGCGACCACGGCCGCGTCCCGGTCGGCGTCGCCCGTGCCGACGGCGCCGTCGCGCTGCATGCCCATGGCGTAGCCGGTGGCGTGCAGCGTCTGCGCGCCGATGACGATCGTGTAGAGCCCGAAGCCGAACTCCTCGGGGTCCCAGTCACCGTGGTCGACGCCGCGGAAGAGCCCGAGCAGCCGGAGCGGGTCGATGCCGCGGCACCAGGCGACGCCGTGCTCGCGGTACGTCGGGAACACGTGGTCCTGCTTGCGCAGCGCGCGACCGGCGCCGATCTGCGCCGCCTCCTGGCCGAGCAGCTGGGCCCAGATGCCGAGCTCGCCGTGTCGCTGCAGGGCGGTCGCCTCGACGTCGAGGCGCCGGGTCAGCACCATGTCGCGGTAGAAGCCGCGCAGCTGCTCCTCGGAGAAGTCGAGGTCGAACTCCGGGTGGTGGACCCGCTCGCCCTCGGGCGTCAGGAGCTGCACCAGCTCGGGGCCGCCATCGGTCTGCGAGGGGCCGAAGACCTCCGCGAGGTCGGGGCCGAAACCCGCTCCGCGGTCGGAGTGGTCGGCGGAGGGATCTGTGGGCGGGACGAGCTGGGACACACGCGCTCCTTCAGTTCACCGGCCTGGTGGGGTCACCGCCATGCCGCGTCACGGGTCGAACACTCGGCGCGGGGGTGGTGCGCCTGTGATCGAGACCACAAACAGGTGCCGCCAACCTAGCGCCGCGCAGATCGGCGTACCAAGTCTGCCCGGACGTCCCGCTCGGCGCGTGGGCGACTCCCAATTCGTCTCATCTCCCTAGGCTCGGCACATGGGATCTGACGTCATCACCGCCAGCACCGTCGTCGCCGCTCCGCCGAGCGTCGTCTTCGCGATTCTCGCCGATCCGCGCCAGCACCCGCGGATCGACGGGTCCGGGACCGTGAGGGGCACCGTCTCCGGCCCGGAGCGGCTCAGCCTCGGCGCGGAGTTCGGCATGGACATGAAGCAGGGCGCGTCGTACAAGATCACGAACCGGGTGGTCGAGTTCGAGGAGGACCGGCTGATCGCGTGGCGGCACAAGGGCGCGCACCGCTGGCGCTACGAGCTGGAGCCGGTCGAGGGCGGCACCCGCGTCACCGAGTCGTGGGACCTGACCCGCTACCCCGCACTGCTGCGCCCGGTGCTGCGCGCGCTGTTCGGCAAGAAGACCGAGGCCGCCGTTCGGGAGACCCTGGTCCGGCTCGCGGCCGCTGCCGCGGAGGACGCGGCGGCACCGGCGGGCTGAGTCTGGCCCGTCAGTGCACCTCGCCGAGGTCCTCGTGCTCGCGGTGGCTGGCGGGCTCGACCTGGAACGTGGTGTGCCGGACGTCGAAGTGGTCGCTCACGCAGCCGCTGAGCTCGTCGAGGGTGGCCCCGACGCCGCGCTCGGCGAGACAGGCGTCGGTGACCGTGACGTGGGCGGACAGGCTGGGGATGCCGCTGGTGATGGTCCAGGCGTGCAGGTCGTGGACGTCGACGACACCGGGGACGCCGAGCAGGTGGCGGCGTACCTCCTCCAGGTCGAGGTCCCGCGGCGCGATCTCGAGGAGTACGACGGCCGCGTCCTTCAGCAGCGACACCGACCGCGGCAGGATCAGCACCGCGATCAGCAGCGAGGCGATCGGGTCGGCCTGCTGGAAGTCCCACAGCCAGATCACCACGCCGGCGGCCAGCGCGAGGACCGAGCCGAGGGTGTCGGCGAGCACCTCGTTGAGCGCGCCGCGCAGGTTGAGCGAGTCGCTCTCCGAGCGGCTCAGCACCAGCAGGGACACCGCGTTGGCGACCAGGCCGGCGGTCGCGAAGGCGATCAGCAGGCCGGCCTCGACCTCGACGGTCCCGGGATCGACCAGCCGCATCGTGCCGGCGTACGCGAGGTAGACGCAGACCCCCAGCAGCACCAGGGCGTTCAGCAGCGCGGCGAGCACCTCGGCCCGGTGCAGGCCGAACGTCGAGCGCGGGCCGGCCGGGCGTGCGGCGACGTACGACGCCCCCAGGGCGAGCACGATCGCGGCCGTGTCGGTCGCCATGTGGCCCGCGTCGGCGAGCAGCGCGAGGGAGCCGGCCAGCCAGGCCCCGACCAGCTCGATGACCAGGACGGTGCCGGTGATCGCCAGCACCAGCCGCAGCCGGGCCCGGTCGGCGGCCCGTCCGCTCGCGTGCGAGTGGTCGTGCGAGTGGCCCATCAGGCCAGGCTAGAGGTCGGTGCCGTCGCGCCCGTGCGGGGCGTGCCACCCGGCGGGATCGGGACCGAGCGGCACGATGCCGGACGGGTTCACGTCGGTGTGCACGACGTAGTAGTGCCGCTTGATCTGCTCGAAGTCGATCGTCTCGCCGAAGCCGGGCGTCTGGAACAGGTCGCGCGCGTAGCCCCACAGGTGCGGCAGCTCGGTCAGCTTCTGCCGGTTGCACTTGAAGTGGCCGTGGTAGACCGCGTCGAAGCGGGCCAGGGTCGTGAACAGCCGGACGTCGGCCTCGGTGATCGCCTCGCCCATCAGGTAGCGGCGGGTTGCCAGCCGCTCCTCCAGCCAGTCCAGCGCGGTCCAGAGCCGGTCGTACGCCGCGTCGTACGCCTCCTGCGAGCCCGCGAACCCGCAGCGGTAGACCCCGTTGTTGACCTCGGTGAAGACCCGCTTCATCACGACCTCCATCTCGTCGCGGAGCTCGGCCGGCCACAGGTCGGGAGCGTCGGCGCGGTGGTGCTCGCGCCACTCGAAGAACAGGTCGTGGGTGATCCACGGGAAGTCGTTGGTGACGACCTCGCCGGTCGCCACCTCGACGATCGCCGGCACCGTGATGCCGCGCGGGTAGCCCGGGAAGCGCTTCTCGTAGGCGTCCTTGAGGAAGTGGATGCCGAGCACCGGGTCGACACCCCCGGGGTCGAGGTCGAAGGTCCAGCTGCGCTGGTCGTGGGTGGGTCCGGGCAGGCCGGCGGAGAGGACGTCCTCCAGGCCGAGCAGCTTGCGGACGATCAGGGCGCGGTTGGCCCACGGGCAGGCGGCCGCCGCGACCAGGCGGTAGCGGCCGGGCTCGACGGGCCACAGCGGTACGTCGCCCGGCCCGTGCTCGGGACGCCGCTCGTCTTTCGTGATCCGGTCCGGGATGTAGCTCATGTCCCGGTCGAACTCCCCGCCCTGGGCGACGTACGTCGGGGTGTGGTCCGCCTCGGGAGTCATGCCTGCCACTGTAGATGAAGACTCAACCACCTCGGGCCGTAGCGTTCGGGCGTGCGCCGTCTGATCCCGCTCCTCGTGCTGCTGCTCGTCGCGTGCAGCAACCCCGACCCCTCGTCGCCGGGCCCGACGGAATCCGGGGCGCCCACGTCGACCGGCACGCCGGCGGCTGAGCCGGGCCCCGGGGATTTCCCCGCTGAACCGGGGAAGTCGACGTCCCCGTCGAGCCCCACCCCCACCCCCGGCCCCCGGCCCGGCACCGTGCCGCCGACCTGGCTCGGCACCCGACCGCTCCCCGTTGCGGCGAGCGGGTACGGCGAGGTGCGGCCGACCCCGCGGGAGCTGCGCCGGCGTCGATTCACGCTGCCCGACCGGCTGCCGGCGCTGCCGGGCGACGGCTTCGCGGTCGAGGTCGCCTCCCCGCCGCCGGACGACGTGCTCACGCGCTCGACCTGGGAGCCTGGCTGCCCGGTGAGCCGGGACCAGCTCGCCTGGGTCCGCCTGACCTTCCGCGGCTTCGACGGGCTGCGGCACACCGGCGAGCTCCTGGTCGCGTCGTCGGCGGCCGACGACCTGGTCTCGGTGTTCCGGGAGCTGTGGCGTGCGGACTTCCCGATCGAGGAGCTGCGGATCAGCACCCGCGCCGAGCTCGACGCGGCCCCGACCGGCGACGGCAACAACACCGAGGCGTTCGTCTGCCGGGCGGTGACCGGCGGGACGTCGTACTCCCAGCACGCCTACGGGCTGGCGCTGGACCTGAACTCCTTCCAGAACCCCTACGAGAAGGGCGACGTGGTGCTCCCCGAGCTGGCGTCGTCGTACCTCGACCGCGGGCGGCTGCGGCCCGGCATGATCACCGCGGACGGCCCGGTCGTGCGCGCCTTCGCCCGGATCGGCTGGGGCTGGGGCGGGGCCTGGGCGTCGCTGAAGGACTACCAGCACTTCTCGCAGAACGGCCGCTGACCGGCGGCTCGGCCGCTGTGGATAGCCGGTCGCGGACCGCGCCCGACGGCGGCAGGCTCGCCGGGTGTCCGTGGTGGAGGTGCTGGTCGAGCTCGGCGGGGTCGCCACCCGTCGATAGCTGGTCACCGCCACCTCGCGGACCGCGGTCGACCGGGCCCTGGCCGGCGGTGACGTCGTGGCTCTCCAGCGGGGGCGCTACGCGCTGCCGACGGTCGACGACGCGCTGGCCGCGGCCCATCGACTGACCGGGGTTGTCTCCGGACTCAGCGCAGCGCTGCACTGGGGGTGGGCGGTGCAGACCGTGCCCGATCGGCCGGTGGTCACGGTGCCACGTGGCCGGCGGATCCGCTCCGCCACGGCCGGTGCCGTCTCGCTGCACGTCGCCGACCTCGGCGCGGACGACGTCGACGGCATCGTCACGAGCAAGGACCGGACGCTGCTGGACTGCCTGCGGCGGGAGCCCTTCGACAGTGCCCTCGCCGTTGCGGACTCGGCCCTCCGCGACGGCTTCCCGCGGCCCCGGCTCCTGGCCATCACCAGGGACGCGCGCGGCCCTGGGGCGACCCAGGCGCGGCAGGTCGCGCAGTCGGCCGACGCCCGGGCGGCCAACCCGTTCGAGTCGGTGCTGCGCGCCATCGCGGGCCGGGTCGAGGGCCTGTCCGTGGTCCCACAGGTGAGCATCCGCGAGCCACACTTCCTGGGCAGGCCGGATCTGGTCGACGAGCGGCTGCGGATCATCCTGGAGGCCGACTCCTTCGAGTGGCACGGCGGCCGGACCGCCCTCGCTCGCGACGCGCGCCGCTACAACGCGTTCGTCGTGGCGGGCTGGCTGGTGCTCCGCTTCTCCTGGGAGGACGTCATGCTGCAGCCACTCGACGTCCAGGCGGTGCTCGAGGCAGCCGTAGTCGGACGTACAGAAGCCCGGTGTCCAACCTGCCTGCCCGCCTGAGGAATCCCCCGCGGGCGGACATCTGTCATTCCGGCTACGAGCGACTCGGCGCGAGGCCGGCGACGAAGTCCAGCTTGTCGAGCACCGGGGCCGGGATCACGAACGGGTACAGGTCGTCCTTGCCCATGCTCCGGTTGATCATGTTCAGCGCGGCCGAGAGCGGGACCCAGATGCCGGTGACGACGTCGCGGAAGCTGGAGAACGCCGTGACCGGCGCGACCGAGGTCAGGCCGTACTCGCCGGCGGTCTCGATGGTGTCGCTGATGTGCAGGAAGTGCGCCCAGGTCTCGGCGAAGTCCTCGAACGGGTGCATGGTGGCGTACGTCGACAGGTAGTTCTCGGCCCAGTCCGCGGGCGGGCCCTCCGCGTAGTGCCGCTCGATCTCGGCCTGGTAGTCCGCCGACTCGTCACCGAACAGCTCGCGGCAGCGCGTCATCCGTTCCTCGCCGCGGACCAGCTGCCACTCGTAGTAGTGGCCGACCTCGTGGCGGAAGTGGCCGAGCATGGTGCGGTACGGCTCGGCGAGCTGCGTGCGGACCCGCTCGCGGTAGGCGTCGTCGCCCTCGGCCAGGTCGATGGTGATCACGCCGTCCTCGTGGCCGATCACGACGTTCGAGCCACCCTCGACCGACGGAGCGGACGAGAGCAGGTCGAAGGCCAGCCCGTTCTCCGGATCGGTCTCCTTGCCCACCACCGGGAAGCCGAGGGTGTCCAGGTCGACGACGAGGTGCCGCTTGGCCTGCTCGGCCACCGGAAAGTTCGCCAGTCCCTCCAGGTCCTCGTCGTTGGGTCGGGTCCGGGTCAGGTCGCAGGCGAAGCACTGGCCGCCCTCGATCGGCGCGAGCCAGGTGCAGCCGGAGAGGTTGAGGTTCGCGCAGACGTGCCAGACCAGCCCGCCGGCGTCGACGTACCGACCGTGCTCGTCGACGGGCACGATCGCCCGCTCCGCACGGGAGAAGGCCAGGGCCGTGCCGCAGGAGACGCACACGGAGTTCTCGAAGAACAGCGGGTTGTCGCACACCCGGCAGCGGAAGGACTTCACGCGGGGGTCGTACCCGAATCGAGGACCGGCGCCACGTCGACCGACACCCGCAGCGTGGACCGCTTGGCCTCGGTGAAGATGACGCCCTTCACGGGCGGTACGTCGCCGTAGTCGCGGCCCCAGGCGACGGTGACGTAGCGGTCGTTCGCGGCCTGGTCGTTGGTCGGGTCGAGGGCCAGCCAGGTCCCGTCGCCGCCGGCCGGGTCGGGCGCCCAGACCGCGACCCACGCGTGCGAGGCGTCTGCGCCCACGACCCGCTCTCTGCCCGGCGGCGGGTCGGTGGAGAGGTAGCCGCTGACGTAGCGCGCCGCGAGCCCGTGGCTGCGCAGGCAGGCGATGGTCAGGTGCGCGAAGTCCTGGCAGACCCCGGCGCGGCTGGCGAGGATCTCCGGCACCGTGCTGGTGACGGTGGTGGCCTTCTGGTCGTAGTCGAAGTCGGCGTGGATGCGGTGCATCAGCTCGGTCGCGGCCTCCCCGACCGGCCGGCCCGACAGCAGCGAGATCGCGGCGTACGCCCGGGCCTCGGGCGGGTGCTCGACCTGCTCGGAGGCGAGCGCGAAGTCGGTGGCCCGCCAGGCGCCCGGGGTCCGCGGCGCGAGCAGCGGCCGCGCCCGCTCCCACGGGGTGGCCAGCGCCGGGGCGTCGTACGACGGGGTCTCGACCGTGACGTCGCTGACGGCCGAGACCTCGAGCCGCCGATGGTCGCGGGTGACCTGGAAGTAGCTGACCGTGTTGCCGTAGTGGTCGGTGTCGTGGGACAGGTCGCCCGGGTCGGGGTCGACGGTGACCCGGGTCGCCGTGACCTGCTGCCAGGGCAGCTCGCGCGGCACCAGGTGGGCGATGCCCAGCGAGTCGGTGACGTCCTCGTCGTAGGAGTAGGTCGTGCGGTGGGTGACCCGGTAGGCGATCACGCCGGCTCCTCGACCAACGTCATCGCGGTGATCGGCCGTGGCGCCGGGCCGCCGGCGAGGTGCAGCTCGGCGATCGCCTCGCCGAGGCGGTCGAGCTGGCCCAGGAACGAGTCGAGGAAGGTCTCCAGGTTGGGCCGACCCACCCCGCCGATGGCGACCAGCGCCGCGAGCTCCTGCGCCTCCAGGTCGGCCACCAGGTCGTCGAGGAGCCGCTCGGGCCGGGTCGAGCCGGTCGAGGCGGGCAGCGCGGCCAGGTGCACCCGCAGGTCGGCGAGGCAGAACGCCAGCGAGCGGGGGTTGTCGGCGTCCATGAGCAGCAGGTCGAGCACGCCGGCCGGGCGGACGTAGCCGCGGTAGCGGCGCCGGTGGGTGACCGCACTCTCGGCCGAGAGCAGCACGGCGTTGAGCACCTCGCGGTCGACGTCCAGGCCGCGCCGGACCGTGGTCGTGCCGCGGAGCAGGTGGCCCAGCTGGAGGCCCCGCTCGAGGGACCGGCCCGCACCGAGCATGTGCCAGCCGGCGTCGCGGATCATGCTGGCGGTGACCCCCTGCAGGGACAGGATCCCCGTCAGCATCCGGCCGGCGCTCTCGGCGATCTGGTGGCTGTGCGGCGAGGCGAGCAGCGCCTCGGTGGCCCGGTCGGTGGTGCCGAAGGCACGCCAGATGTCACCGGAGAGCTGGTCGCGGACCCCCTGCAGCGCGTCGCGGAGCCCGCCGATCGCGTGCGCGGCCGACCCGGTCCGGCCAGCGTCGAGCACCAGCGAGCGGAACTCCTCGTCGAGGTCGTCGTACCGGTGACCCGCGAGCCGCTGCACGGCCCCCATCATCACCGCGAGGCCGGCCCCGCCGGTCGAGCGCGGCCGGGTGCCGAAGTCCTCGGCCAGCGCGTGCGCGGCCAGCACCAGGCGCAGCAGGTCCTCGGCGCGCTCGGCGTAGCGGCCGAACCAGAACATGTCCTCCAGGATCCGCGGCACCAGCACCGCCGCGGACCGGACGTTGGTCATCGGCAGCACCTCGGCCAGCCCCTGGTCGGGGTCGCCCGGCGCCGCCTTCAGGACCCACACGTCCTTGCTCCCGGCCGCCCGGTCGACGCCGCCGCCCGTCTCGTAGACGTGCGCGAGGCCCCCGACCATCGGGCGGTACGCCGAGCCGTAGCGCAGCGTGAAGGTGCGCAGTGTCAGCGCGCGCGGCCGCGGCCCCGTCGGCGACCAGGTCGGCGACTGGGACAGCGGCAGGGTCTCCTGGCCGACGTAACGGTGCGGCTCGTCGAGCAGCCGCTCGCGCAGGGCGGTCCGGGTCAGCCCGGCCAGCGCCGACGCGGAGCCGTCGATCGGCCGGACCACCAGGGTGTCGAGCCGGTCCAGCACGTGGTCGAGCCCGTCGGGGTCACCGCACCACCAGGTCGGTACGGCGGCCAGCCGCAACGGCTCGCCGAGCAGCGCCTCCGAGGCGGCGGGCAGGTACGGCAGCAGGCCGGGGTTCTCCAGCACGCCCGCGCCGAGTCCGTTGACGACCCGGACGCGGCCGCGGCGTACCGCCTCGACCAGGCCGGCGACGCCGAGCTGCGACTCGCCGCGCAGCTCCAGCGGGTCGCTCCAGGCGGCGTCGACCCGCCGCAGGATGACGTCGACGCGCTCCAGGCCGGCGCGCCCGCCGAGCGGCTGGGGACCCGGGCGCTTCATCCACACCCAGCCGTCGCGGACCACCAGGTCGCTGCCCTGGACCAGCGGGAAGCCGAGCATCGAGGCGACGAAGGACTGGTCGTACGCCGTCTCGGAGTGCGTGCCCGGCGAGAGTACGACGACGCGCGGGTCGGCCAGCTCGCCCTGCGCGGACTGGATCAGCGCGGAGCGCAGCGCCCAGAAGTACGGCTCGATCCGGTGCAGGCCGGCCTCGCGGTAGAGCTCCGGCATCACCCGGGAGACCACGCGGCGGTTCTCCATCGCGTACCCGATCCCGGACGGTGCCTGTGCCCGGTCGGCGAGCACCCGCCAGGCCCCGTCGGCGTCGCGGCCCAGGTCGGTGGCGGACAGCACCAGCGGGCGCGGGTCGGTCGCCGAGGCGCGCGCGACCACGCGGGTGAAGCCGCCGTGGCCGAGCACCACGGCCGGCGGGACGATGCCGTCGGCCAGCAGCCGCTGCTCGCCGTACAGGTCGGCGAGGACCGCGTTGAGGAGCTCCGCGCGCTGGGCGAGACCGACCTCGAGGCGGGTCCAGGTCGCGGCGTCGATGACCAGCGGCACCGGGTCCAGCCGCCACGGGCCGGCGCGCTCGCCCGGGCGGGCGTAGGTGACGCCGTCGTCGGCGAGGAAGCGGGTGATGTCGCCGTGCACCCGGTCGAGCTCGGGACGGGTCAGGCCGACGGCGACCTCCGCGAGCCCCTTCCAGGCCGGGCGCAGCGAGCCGTCCGGGCCGACGACCTCGTCGTAGCGCGCCGGCTCGTCGCCCAGCTGGGGCTGGCCGATGCTCTCCGCGTAGTCGCGCAGCACGGTCACGCGCCGATCACCGGCTCGGTCTGGGCGGCACCCGCCGCAGGTCGAGGGTGCGGGGGTACTCGCTGCTCGCCGCGCGGCGACCGGCGTCGCGGATCGCCGCGACGTCGAGGCGGCCCGCGGTGTGGCCGCGCGCCTCGAACCGGCTCGCGCGGCGCGCCTCGGCCTCGTTGGCGTTGACGGGCGGGTGGTCGTAGGAGCGCCCGCCCGGGTGCACCACGTGGTACGTCGCGCCGCCGAGGCTCACCTCCGCGGCCACGTCGACCACGTCGACGTGCAGCGGGGCGTGCACGGCGATGGACGGGTGCAGCGCCGACGAGGGCTGCCAGGCGCGGTAGCGGACCCCGGCGTAGAACTCGCCCGGGACACCGGTCGGCGTGAGGGGCACCGGGACACCCTGGCACGTGACCAGGTGGCGGTGCAGGTCGATCCCGCGAACGGAGATCTGCAGCCGCTCGACGCTCGAGTCGACGTAGCGCGCCGTACCGCCGGCGGTGGCCTCCTCGCCCAGCACGTGCCAGGGCTCGATCGCCTGGCGCAGCTCCAGCTCGACCTCCCCTCCGGTGGTCGAGCCTGTCGAGACCCGCGTGGCCCCGATCCGCGGGAAGCGGAACTCCGTGAACGGCGCCAGCCAGGACTCCTCGAACGCGATGCCGTGCGCGCGCAGGTCGGCGACCACCTCGCCGAGGTCGGCGATCGCGCCCTGCGGGAGCAGGAAGTCCTCGTGCAGGGCGGTACCCCAGCGGACCAGGGGCGCGACGAGCGGCCGCTCCCACAGCATCGCGACCAGGCTGCGCACCAGCAGCGCCTGCACCAGCGCCAGCTGCGGGTGCGGCGGCATCTCGAAGCCGCGCAGCTCCAGCAGCCCGAGCCGGCCGCGGGAGGAGTCGGGGCTGTACAGCTTGTCGATGCAGAACTCGGCGCGGTGGGTGTTGCCGGTCAGGTCGGTCAGCAGGTGCCGCAGCGCCCGGTCGACCAGCCACGGCCGCGGCTCCAGGCCGTGCTCCTCCTGCTCGGCGACCAGCCGGGCGACCTCGGCGAAGGCGATCTCCATCTCGTACGTCGCCTCCGGCCGGCCCTCGTCGAAGCGCGGGGCCTGGCTGGTGGGGCCGATGAAGCGGCCCGAGAAGAGGTACGACAGCGACGGGTGCCGCTGCCAGTAGGTGATCAGGCTGACCAGCAGGTCGGGCCGGCGGAGCAGCGGGCTGTCGCTCGGCTGGGTGCCGCCGAGGGTGAGGTGGTTGCCGCCGCCGGTGCCGGTGTGCAGGCCGTCGAGGTCGAACTTCTCGGTGGTCAGCCGGGCCTGCCGGGCCTCCTCGTAGAGCGTCTCGGTCAGGGCCCGCTGCTCGGCCCAGCTCGCGGTCGGCTGCACGTTGACCTCGATCACGCCGGGGTCGGGGGTGACGACGAGCTGGGTCAGCCGGCTGTCGGCGGGCGGGCCGTAGCCCTCGAGCACGATCGGGCAGCCGATCCTGCGGGTCGCGACCTCGATCAGCCGGAGCAGGTCGGCGTAGTCCTCCAGCCGCTCGGTCGGCGGCAGGAACACGTGCACGTGGCCGTCGCGGGCCTCGAAGGCGAGCGCCGTGGTGGGCGCACCCTCCGGGCTGATCACGGTCACGACCGGCACCTTCGGCTCCAGCGGCGTGCTCTTCTCCGGCGCCGGCCAGTCGCCCGGGTGCTCGGGGTCCTCCCACGAGATCGCGTCCAGCGGCAGCCGCAGCCCGACCGCGCTGGTGCCCCCGGTCAGCACCAGGCGGCCCCGACGGAACCGCCAGGCCGGGCTGGTCCACTCCTCGCCGGTGACGATCGGCAGCACCCAGCCCGTGGGGGTGGTGATGCTCGCGTCCAGCTCCACGACCGCTGCTTTGGTGGTCGAGTAGCGAGCGCCAGCGAGCGTATCGAGACCATCGCTCGCCGGCCGCTCGCCGTCCGGGCGTCGTACGTCCTCGGCGAGCGCGGCGAGCGGGTCCTCGTACGCCGGCCGCAGCTGCTCCGCGGGCAGCCCGAGCACCTGCGTGACCCGCCGGGCCAGCGCCTCGGCGTGCTCGGTCGCCGCCTCGTCGGTTCCGGTGGTCGAGCTTGTCGAGACCCCCCAGGGGTCGGCGAAGAGCGCCGGGTCCTGCCAGAGCGGTACGCCGTCGGTGCGCCACTGCAGCGCGATGTTCCAGCGCGGCAGCGGCTCGCCGGGGTACCACTTGCCCTGCCCGCGGTGCACGACCCCGCCGGCGGCGTACGTCGTGCGCAGCCGCTCGGCCAGCTCGGTCGCGAGCGCCCGCTTCTCGGGGCCGTCGGCGTCGGTGTTCCACTGCGCGCTGGTCGAGTCGTCGAGGGAGACGAACGTCGGCTCGCCGCCCATGGTCAGGCGGACGTCGCCCTCCCGCAGCCGCGCGTCGACGGCCTCGCCGAGCGCGTCGATGCGGCCCCACTCGGCGTCGGTGTAGGGCTTGGTGACGCGCGGGTCCTCGTGGACCCGGGTCACCTCGTTGTGGAAGGAGAAGGTCACCTGGACCGGGTCGGTCGCGCCCTCGATCGGCGCGGCGCTGCTCGGGTGCGGGGTGGCGCTGAGCGGGATGTGGCCCTCGCCGGCGAACAGGCTGCTGGTCGGGTCCATGCCCACCCAGCCCGCGCCGGGCACGAACACCTCGGCCCAGGCGTGCAGGTCGGTGAAGTCCTGCGCCGGGCCGCTCGGCCCGTCGAGCGCCTCCTGGTCGGCGGCGAGCTGGACCAGGTAGCCGGAGACGAACCTCGCCGCGAGGCCGTGCTGCCGCAGCAGGCTGACCAGCAGCCAGGCGCTGTCGCGGCACGAGCCGATGCCGATCCGCAGCGTCTCGTCCGGGGTCTGGACGCCGGCCTCCATCCGGACGCTGTAGGCGACGTCGCGGTGCACGGCGGCGTTCAGGTCGGCCAGGAAGTTCACCGTCGGGACGCCGTCGTCGGGCAGGTCACCCAGCTTCTCCTTCCAGGCCGCGGCCTCGCTGCTGTCCTCGACGGGGCGCAGGTACGGCGCCAGGTCGGCGGCCAGCTGCGGCTCGTAGGCGAAGGGGAAGCGCTCGGCGTACTCCTCGATGAAGAAGTCGAAGGGGTTGATCACCATCAGGTCGGCGACCAGGCCGACGGTGATGTCGAGGGTCGTCACCTTCTCCGGGAAGACCAGTCGGCCCAGCCAGTTGCCGAACGGGTCCTGCTGCCAGTTCAGGAAGTGGTTCGCCGGCTTGACGTCGAGGGAGTAGGCCTCGATCGGCGTACGACTGTGCGGCGCCGGGCGCAGCCGGACCACGTGCGGGCCGACGTTGACGGGCTCGGCGAAGTCGTAGGTGGTCCGGTGCTCGAGGGCGACCTTGATCGACATGTGCACAGCCTCCCCGACGGACGTTGCCGAACAGTAACGTCGCAGCGGGTACCGGTCGGCATGAAGAAGCTCTGGGCCGCCCCCGTCGCGGCCGTCGGCGCCGTCGGCGCCGTCGCCGCGCACGATCTCCTCCAGCGTCGCCATGCGATCCTGCGCAACTTCCCGGTCCTCGGGCACGCGCGGTTCCTGCTCGAGAGGATCGGGCCCGAGCTGCGGCAGTACGTCGTCGCCGCCAACGACGAGGAGCGCCCGTTCAGCCGCGACCAGCGGCGCTGGGTCTACGCGTCGGCGAAGCTGGAGAACAACTACTTCGGCTTCGGCACCGACAACGACCTCGAGCACGGCACGGGCAACGTGATCGTGCACCACCGCACCTTCGGCCGCGCCTACCCGAGCCACGGGGCGGTCGGGCAGCAGGCGCAGCTGCCGTCGGCGAAGGTGCTGGGCGGCCCGCGCGGGCGCCGGCACGCCTTCCGCCCGGCGTCGGTGGTCAACATCTCCGCGATGAGCTTCGGCTCCCTGTCCGGCAACGCGATCGAGGCGATCAACCGGGGCGCGGCCGACGCCGGCTGCCTGCACAACACGGGCGAGGGCGCGATCTCGCCGTACCACCGGATGGGCGGCGAGCTGGTCTTCCAGATCGGTACGGCGTACTTCGGATGCCGCGACGACGACGGGCGGTTCAGCCTGCCGCGCCTGAAGGAGGTGGTCGCGTCGGCGCCGGTGCGGGCGCTGGAGATCAAGCTCAGCCAGGGCGCCAAGCCGGGCCTGGGCGGGGTGCTGCCGGCGCCGAAGGTCTCCCGCGAGATCGCCGAGACCCGCGGGGTGCCCGAGGGGGTGGACTGCCTGAGCCCCTCGCGGCACGCGGAGTTCGACTCCCCCGACTCGCTGCTGGACTTCGTCGAGCTGCTCGCGGCCGAGACCGGGCTGCCGGTGGGCATCAAGTCGGCGGTCGGCGACCTCGGGTTCTGGCGCGAGCTCACCGACCTGATGGCCCGCGGCGACCGCGGGGTGGATTTCGTGACCATCGACGGCGGCGAGGGCGGCACCGGTGCTTCGCCGCTGATCTTCACCGACTCGGTCTCGCTGCCGTTCCGGATCGGCTTCGCCCGGGTCTACCGGGAGTTCGCGCTGCGGGGGCTGCACGAGGACGTCACCTTCATCGGGGCCGGCAAGCTCGGCATGCCCGACAACGCCGTGGTGGCCTTCGCGCTGGGGGCCGACATGGTCAACGTGGCCCGGGAGGCGATGCTCGCGGTCGGGTGCGTCCAGGCCCAGAAGTGCCACACCGGCGAGTGCCCGACCGGCGTCGCGACCCAGAACCGCTGGCTGGCCCACGGCCTGGAGCCGGTGTCCAAGGGCGAGCGGGTCGCCAACTACGTGCGCACCCTCCGGCGCGACCTGCTGAAGGTCTCCGAGACCTGCGGGGTCGAGCACCCCGGCCTCCTCGGCCCGAACGACATCGAGGTCCTCGACACCCTCGCCGACGGCCGGCTGCTCGGCGAGGTCTACCACTACGAGCCGGAGTGGGGCTTCCCGTCGGCCGCCGACCGCGAGGAGATCGTGCGGATCATGTCGGCCACCGACGAGGAGGAGACCCGGACCGAGGGCCCGCCCGAGACCGCCGAGGACGGGGCGGCCGGGGACGACCTGGCGGGCGGCGACCCGCTGTAACGCGATGTTCGCTGCACTACCCGCCTGCTGCAGCGTGCGGGTAGTGCGGCGAACATCGCGTTACAGCTGCCGAGACCGACCGCAAAGAACTGTTTGCAAATGACTCTTTGCGGTTCTACCGTGGACGCATGGACGACCTCACCCGGATCACGCCGACGCCGCAGCAGCTGAAGGCGCTCAGCCACCCGGTGCGGCTGCGCATCCTGGGCCTGCTGCGCACCGAGGGGCCGGCCACCGCCACGGGCCTGGCCGCCCGGCTGGGGCTCAACACCGGCGCGACGTCGTACCACCTGCGTCAGCTGGCGACCCACGGCTTCGTCGAGGACGACGCCGAGCGCGGCAACGGCCGCGACCGGTGGTGGCGGGCGGCGCACCAGTCGACCTACACCGATCCCGCCGACCTCGCCGACGCGAGCCCCGAGGAGCGGGAGACGTACGACGCGTACGCGCAGTCCGTGGCCGTCGTGCACACCGACCTGCTGCAGCGGGCCGTCGAGGAGCGGGCGCTGATGCCGCAGGAATGGCTGGAGGCGACCACGCTCAGCGACTGGGGGATCCGGCTGACGGCGGCCCGGGCGCGGGAGCTGGTCGACGCGATCGGGGAGCTGGTCGAGGGCTGGAGCGAGGACCCGGTCGACGACGAGAGCGCGGACTTCGTGGTCGTCCTGCACTCCTTCCCCTACCCCGGCCGGCTCGGTGGCGACCCGTCGTGAGGCGGCCGCTGTACGGCTGGCTGACCGCGGAGGCGGTGTCGCTGACCGGCACCCGGGTGTCGATGATCGCGCTGCCCTGGTTCGTCCTGACGACGACCGGATCGGCCACCAAGACCGGGCTGGTCGCGCTCGCGGAGCTGCTGCCGATGGTGCTGCTGAAGGTGCTCGGCGGCCCGGTGATCGACCGGGTCGGCCCGCGTCGGGTGGCGATCACCTGCGACCTGGCCTCGGTCCTGGCCATCGGGGCGATCCCGCTGCTGCACGGGCTCGACCTGCTGAGCTTCCCCGTCTTCCTCGCGCTCGTCGCGCTGGCCGGCGCGCTCCGAGGTCCGGCCGACGGGGCGAAGCACGCGATGGTGCCGTCGCTGGTCCGGGAGGCCGGCGTACCTCTCGAGCGGGCGACGGGGCTGCACTCGACCGTCGAGCGCACGTCGGGGATGCTCGGCGCCGCGTTCGCGGGTGGCCTGGTCGCGGCCTTCGGGCCGGCGAACGCGCTGGTCCTCAACGCGCTCACCTTCGCCGTGTCCGCCGGCGTGCTCGCCTGGTCGACCCGCGCCCTGCCCCGATCTGTGGAGAAGGTCGCCGAGTCGGCGCACATGTGCGCCGACTCGGCGGATTCGTCCACAGGCTATGGACGACAGCTGAGGGAGGGGTGGGACTTCCTGCGGGGTGACGCGGTGCTGCTCGGCATCTCGGTGATGGTCGCGCTGACCAACCTGCTCGACATCGCCTACACGACGGTGCTGCTGCCGGTGTGGGCCGACGATCGCGGCGGGGGCGCGGCCGCAATCGGGGTGGTGCTGGCCGTGTTCGGCGGCGCGTCCGCGCTCGGCGCGATCTGCGCGGCGGCCTGGGCGGCGCGGCTGCCGCGCTACCGGACCTATCTCCTGGCGTTCCTGGTCGGCGGGGCGCCGCGGTTCGTGGTCCTGGCGTTCGACACCCCGCTGTGGGGGGTGCTGGCGGTCTCGGTCGCGAGCGGCTTCGCGTGCGGCTTCCTCAACCCCGTCCTCGGCGCGGTGATCTTCGAGCGGATCCCCGAGCCGCTGGTCGGTCGGGTCTCCTCGCTCACCACGGCGATGTGCTTCGCGCTGATGCCGCTGGGCGGCCTGCTCGGCGGCGTGCTGATCGGCGGCATCGGGCTCTCCCCCGCCCTGCTCGCCGTCGGCGCGGCGTACTTCCTCATCACCACGCTGCCCGCCCTCGACCCGCGCTGGCGGGAGCTGGACCGGCGGCCTTCGGGCTCGTCAGGCGAGGCCGGCGCGGATGGCCAGGATGGCGGCCTGCACCCGGTCCCGGCTGCCGGTCTTGTCGAGGACGTTGCTGACGTGGGTCTTCACGGTGGACAGCGACAGGTGCAGCCGTGCGGCGATCTCGGTGTTGCTCAGGCCGGCGCCGACCAGGGCGAGGACGTCGGACTCACGCGTCGTCAGTGAGTACGACGCCAGGTCGGCGCGCCCGGCCGGCCCACCCGCGCGGACCCGGTCGAGCACGGTCCCGGTCACCTCGGGCGAGAGGATCGAGTCGCCGGCCGCGACCCGTCGTACCGACTCGACCAGCTCGCGCCCGCTGCACCGCTTGAGCAGGAACCCGCGGGCGCCGGCGGCGATCGCGTCGATGACGTACTCGTCCTGGTCGAAGGTCGTCACCACGACGACCGCCGGCGCGTGCGGGACGGCGGCGAGCGCCCGGGTCGCGGCGAGCCCGTCGAGCACCGGCATCCGGATGTCGACCAGCGCGACGTCGAGGCGCGGGTCGGCCCGGACCGCGTCGAGAAAGGCGCGGCCGTCCGGCGCCTGCACCGCCACCTCGATGTCGGGCTGGGATCCGAGGATCAGCGCGAACCCCTCGCGCACCAGCGCCTGGTCGTCGACGACGGCGACCCGGATCACGGCTGCCCGATCATGGGGCACCGATCGGCAGCACCACGTCGACGACGGTCCCGCCGCCGAGCCGCTCCGCGATCTCCCAGGACCCGCCCTGGGCGGCCACCCGCTCCTCGATGCCCAGGAGGCCGGAGCCGCGCCCGGGGGCCGCCGGCGTACCGATCCCGTCGTCGGTGACGCGGACCCGCAGGTGCCGGTCGAGCCGGACCACCTCAACGGCGGCCGCACCGGCCCGCGCGTGCCGGGCGACGTTGGTGAGGGCTTCCTGGAGGATCCGGTAGACGGTCAGCACCTGCACCTCGTCGAGATCGAGGTCGTCCCCGATCCGGACCCGGACGTCGACCCCCTGCATCCGCAGCGGCGCGGCCAGCAGCTCGTCGACGTCCGAGAGCCGCGGCGGCGCGGTCACCGTCAGCGGGACGTCGGGATCGCGGAGATGGACGACCAGCGCGTCGAGCTCGGTGAGCGCCGTACGCCCGAGCTCCCCGATCGCGCTGAGCGCGCGCTCGGGCTCGCCCACCAGGCCGGCCTCGGCCTGGACCACCATCGCGGTCACGTGGTGGCCGACCACGTCGTGGAGCTCGCGGGCCAGCGCGGTGCGCTGCTCGAGCCAGCGGGCCTGCTGCTCGAGCTCCTCGGTGTGCTCGACCAGCTGGACCGTCCGCAGCCGGGCGCGGACCAGCAGTCCGAGTCCGCCGCCGAGCGCGGTGGCGAGGAAGCCGGAGACCGAGGGTGCCCAGGCGGACAGCACCAGGGAGAAGACCGACCCGACCGTGCCGCCCACCCAGCCGGCGAGGGGCACCTCCCGCTCGTCCTCGACGACGGAAACCAGGACGGCCGCCGCCACCACCGGCCACAGGTAGGTCCCGTCACCGGTCCACGCGGCGACGAATCCCGCCGTCGTCGCGGCCACCCCCGCTCGCCACCCCGGGAGCGCGAGACCCGCGACCAGCGCCAGCGGGAGGATCCCGAGGACCCACACCGTGTCCGACTCGTCGGGGTAGGCCGTCGACGCCCCGAGCGCCAGGACCACGGCGATCGCCGCGACGACGTAGACGGCGCGACGAAGAAGGACGGGATCCCCGAGATGACGGCTCAGCGGGATGTGCACCCCGTCAGTCTCGGCGAGCGATGCCGCGGGTGCGAGGCGAAGCGGCGAAGTCGGTACCCCGGTACCGGTCGGGTCGGCACCTGCGACCGTGCCGCGGGCCCCTCGAGCTGCCGGATCGTCGGCGCCATGACCACGACGACCCTCGCTCCCCTGCCCGCCGCCACCCGGCTCGGGCGCGTCGACACGATCCCCAACCTGGTCACCCTGGTCCGCACGGCGCTCGCCGTCGCGATCGGGGCGTACGGCGTCGCCGCGGGCGAGCCGAGCGCGTTGCTGGTCGCGTACGCCGCCTACTGGGTCGGCGACCTCGCCGACGGCTGGCTGGCCCGGCGACTGGACCAGGAGACCCGGCTGGGCGCGGTGCTCGACATCGTCTGCGACCGGGCCTGCACCGTGCTGCTGTGCGCCGGACTGGTGGCGCACACGCCCGCGGTCGCCCCGGTCGCGGTGGTGTTCCTGCTGTCGTTCGCGGTGCTCGACACGATGCTGTCGCTGGCCTTCCTGTGCTGGCCGATCGACACCCCGAACCACTTCTGGCGGGTGGACCGACGGGTCTACGAGCTGAACTGGTCACCGCTCGGCAAGGCCGTGAACACCGCCGGCGTCATCGGCGCGGTCGCGGTCGGCGCCCACGCCGTCGCCCTGCTGGTCGCGCTCGCCGTGCTGGCCGTCAAGGTCTGGTCGGCCGCCCGGGTGCTGCGGCTGCTCTCGTGACCGCCGTCCTGGGACTCCTCCTCGCGGTCGGGACCGGGCTGGCCTCGGCGCTGGTGCCCCTGGTCAACGCCGAGGCGTACGCCGTCGTCGCAGGCGCGCGCGCCCACCCCGCTCTGGTCGCGCCGCTGGTGCTCGCCCTCGCGGCCGGCCAGACCGCGGGCAAGCTGGTCCTCTTCGAGTCGGCCCGCCGGGGGGCGGGTCGGTTCGCGGGCAAGGCATCCGGCAGCCGGTGGACCCGGCGGGTGCGGGACGGGCTGCGCCGCGACCGCACCGGCGTGCCCATGGTGCTCGCCGCCGCCTCCCTCGGCCTGCCGCCGCTCGCCGTCGTCAGCCTGGCCGCCGGCGCCTCCGGTCAGCGCCGGTGGCTGTTCGGCGTGCTGTGCCTGGCCGGCCGGGTGGCCCGCTTCGGGGCACTGGTCCTGCCGCTCGCCTGGCTGTAACGCGGTGTCCACCGACCTCCCGCGGTGTCGTAACGCCGCGGGAGGTCGGTGGACACCGCGTTACAGCGGGGCGGCGCGGCGGGGGAAGGACGCCGCCAGCTGGAGGAGGCGGTTGTTGGCCTCCGGTTCGCCGACGGTGACCCGGGCGCCCTCCCCCGCGAACGGCCGTACGACGATGCCGAGCTCGTCGGCGGCGAGCGCGAAGTCGGCCGTCCGCTCCCCAAGCTCGAACCACACGAAGTTGCCCTGCGCCTCCGGCACGTCCCAGCCGCGCTCGCGCAGCCCGTCGACGACCCGGGTCCGCTCGGCGACCAGCGCGTCGACCCGCTCCAGCAGCTCGGCGCGCCGCTCCAGGGACGCGATCGCCGCGGTCTGGGCGACGGTCGAGACGCCGAACGGCAGCGAGACGGCCCGCAGCGCCGCGGCGACGGGGGCCGGCGCGACGGCGTACCCCACCCGGAAGCCGGCGAGCCCGTAGGCCTTGGAGAAGGTGCGCGTGAGCACGACGTTCTCGTGGGTGCGGTACGTCGCGAGCCCGTCGACGGGGTCGGCCATCCGCACGAACTCCAGGTACGCCTCGTCGACCACCACCAGCACGTGCGGCGGGACCTGCGCCAGGAACGCGTCCAGCTCGGCCCGGGTCACCGCGGGCCCGGTCGGGTTGTTGGGCGTGCAGACCAGCACGATCCGGGTGCGGTCGGTGATGGCCGCGGCCATCGCGTCCAGGTCGTGCCGCGCGTCCGGCAGCAGCGGCACCTGCACGGTCCGCGCCCCGGCGGCGGTGACCGCGATCGGGTACGCCTCGAAGGAGCGCCAGGCGAAGACCACCTCGTCGCCGGGGTCGCAGAACGCCTGCACCAGCTGGTAGATCAGCCCCACCGAGCCGGTCGCCACCGACAGGTCGCCGACCGGCACGTCGAGCTCGCGCGCCAGGGCGTCGTACAACGCCGTCGAGCCCATGTCCGGGTAACGGTTCATCTGCCCCACCGCCGCCTGCACGGCCTCGATCACGCCGGGCAGCGGCGGGTAGGGGTTCTCGTTCGAGGAGAGCTTGTACGACGTCATCCCCGGCCGGACCGTGGGCGGCTTCCCCGGGACGTACGGCGGGATGTCGGCGATGTTCGCGCGCGGCTGCGGAGAGCTCATGCTCCTCAGGTTAGGCGGCCGGTCCGCCGGCAGTCGGTGGCCGGCGCCGGGCCCGCCAGGGTCGCAGCAGCAGCGCCAGCACCAGGCCGAGCAGGACGCCCAGCACCGCGCCGGTGACGTTGTCGACGATGTCGGTGACGTCGCAGGCCCGGTCGATGCGGGCGAGCTCGAGCTGGGTCTTCTCGATCGCGACGGAGTACGCCGCCAGCAGCGCGAGCCCGATCGGCACCGTGACGATCGCGGCCGCCCGCCAGCGCGCGGCGACCACCACCAGCAGCGCGCCGGACGGCACGAAGACGACGGCGTTGAGGAGCCGCTGCCCGCCGGAGAAGATCCAGAACCCCTCGGGCGCCGGGCCGCCGATGTCCCACGAGCAGGTGGCCAGCCGGCCCTCGGCGCTGACGATCCCGGGCGCCCCGTTGGCGGGGATCAGGGTCAGGCACGCGATCACCGCGACCGACCAGAGCAGGCCCGCGAGCGCGGCCGCCCCCACCCAGCCCAGCCGGCGGCGCAGCGCGAGGCCGAGTGCCAGGCAGACCAGCCCGGACAGCACGACGCCGACCAGCATCACCCCCACGCCGCCCACCGGAAACATGCGCTCGACCGTACCGAGGCCCGCCATGCGTGGAGGAGGCCGGCGCGACCGTCGTACCTTCCGCCCCTGGAGCCACAGCGGTGTCGAGAAACTGGAGCTGGTGTCGTGAAGCACCTCGACAGGGGCGTGAGTTTCTCCGCCTGGGCGGAGAAACTCACCGCCCCCCTCACCCCAGCGCCGGCAGCACCACCTCGCCCCCGGGCACCGCGGGCAGGTCGCGCCCGATCGTGACGTCGACGGGGTTGGTCAGGCAGCGGACCGAGCCGCCGCCCTTGTGGAACTCCGAGACGTCGACGACCACGACGTCGAAGCCCCACTCGACCAGCTGGCGGCGCACCCGCGGCGGGCAGGCCGGCATCACGACGGTGTTGCCGACGACGACGGAGTTGGCGCAGAAGGTCGTCAGCGCCTCCTCCTCGGTCAGCACCAGCGGCTCGGGCACCAGCTCGAGCAGCGCGGCGGCCGAGGGGGCGTCGAAGGCCGCCGGGCAGACCAGCGCCCGGCGCTCGTCGAGCGGGCAGAAGGCCAGGTCGAGGTGGTACATCGCCGGGTGGGTGATCCGCAGTCCACGCACCCGGATGCCGAGGTCGGCGGCGAGGTGCTTGAGGGCGAGCTCCTCGGTGCGCGGGCCGTAGCCGACGACCAGGGCGTCGCCGAACGCGAATGCGTCACCGGCCTCGAGGTGGGCCCCGATGCCGTCGCGACCGACGTACGACGTCGCGAAGCCGCGGCCGGCCAGCCAGGGCTGGGCCGAGCGGGTCTCCATCCGGCGCTCCGGGAAGCGCATGTGGGACATCACGACGTGCGCGGTGCCGTCGGCCTTGACCAGCCCGAGGCCGAGGTTCATCGCGTAGACCATGTCGGGGGCGTCGGCGCGCTGCGCGAGCACGTCGACGGTGGCGCCGAGGTCCTCGAGGGTGCGCACCATGGCGTGCCACTGGAGCATCGCGACCTGCGGGTCGGGCTGGACGGCGGGGTCCATGAACGGGTTGATCGAGTACTCGACCCGGAAGTGGACGGGCTCCACGGCGACGTACCGGCGTCCCCAGGCCAGCTCGCGCGCGTCCAGCAGTTGCTCCATCGGCCGTCCTTCTCGTCTAGGGATTGTCAGAGTGTCAGACAATCTGACCTGAAGGGTACGAGAAGATGGCGGCCTCCGCGACCAGTGGTCCGGACAACCCGCGTCCCGTGCCTCACAATGGCCCCATGTCGGCGTCGGGTGATTCCTTCGGGACCCTGCACCTGGAGCACTCGTCCACCGTGGATCGGGTCGCCCAGGAGCTGCGCCGCGCCGTCTTCGACGGCGAGCTGGAGTCCGGCACCCCGCTGCGCGAGGTGGCGCTGGCCGCCTCGCTCGGGGTATCCCGGCCCACGATCCGCGAGGCCCTGACCATCCTGGTCGCCGAGGGGCTGGCCACCCGCGAGCCCAACCGCGGCGTCCACGTCGCCACCCCCGAGGTCGACTCGGTCCGCGACGTGTGCGCGGCCCGCTGGGTCCTGGAGGGCGCCGGGGTACGTCGCTGGGCCGAGGCCGAGGAGGGTCAGCGGGCCCTGGTGCGCAGCACCCTCGAGGCCTACACGTCGGCGGTCCGCCGCGGGGCGTCGTACCAGGAGCTCAACGAGCGGCACCTCGCCTTCCACGTCTCCCTGGTGGGCCTCACCGGCTCGCCCCGGCTGGTCTCGATGGCCGACAACCTGGTGGTCGAGCTGAAGCTGGCGCTGGCCCAGGTCGAGCGGATCCGCCGCAACGCCCACGACGAGGCGGACAACCACACGGCGCTGGTCCTGCTCCTGGAGGCGGGCGACATCACCGGCGCCCACGAGTTCCTGCGCCAGCACCTCGTCGACGCCGAGGACGACATCATCGACGCCCTCGGCCTCGCCGAGTCCTGACGCGGCACGGCCGGCTCCCCTCCCGCTCCTGGCCCGACCTGGCAGTATCGCCGCGTGCGCATCCTCAGCTGGCTCGTCACCAACGCCGTCGCCCTGGCGGTCGCCGCCTGGCTGATCGACGGCATCAGCTTCACGGGTCCGACCCAGGGCCAGGCCGAGCTCGAGGACAAGATCGTCCCGCTGCTGCTCGTCGCGCTGATCCTCGGCGTCGTGACGTCGTTCGTGAAGCCGATCCTGCAGCTCCTCTCGATCCCGTTCATCATCGTCACGCTGGGCCTGTTCCTGCTGGTCATCAACGCGCTGATGCTGATGCTCACCGGCTGGCTCGCCGACCAGCTCGACATCGGGTTCAGCGTCGCCGGCTTCTGGTCGGCAGCCGGGGGCGCGATCGTGATCACCGTCGTCACCTGGATCGTCGACGGCCTGATCGGGCCCGAGGAGGACCGGCGATGAGCCCGGCGACCGACCCGACGACCGGCCCGACCCTGCCTCCGCCCCGCACGCCCGGCCGCTACTCGATCGCCCTGGTCTGCCTCGGCAACATCTGCCGCTCGCCGATGGCCGACGTCGTCCTCACCGCGCGGGTCGACGAGACCGGCCTCGCCGGCCGGGTCGTGGTGGTCAGCTCCGGCACCGGCGACTGGCACGTCGGCCACCCGATGGACGACCGGGCCGCGGCCACCCTGGCCGCCGCCGGGTACGACCCCTCGCTGCACCGGGCCCGGCACTGGTCGACCGCGTGGCTCGACGAGCACGACCTGGTCCTCGCGATGGACCGGACCAACCTCGCCGACATCGGCGGTGCCGGAGAGCGGGTGCGGCTCTTCCGCGACTTCGATCCGGTCGATCCGGGCGGGGAGGTCCCGGACCCGTACTACGGTGGGGACGACGGCTTCGAGGAGGTGCTGACCATGGTCGAGCGGACCTGCGCCGCGATCGTGGACGGCCTCCAGGAGGAGCTTCGCCAGGAGTCCGGGGAGCCGTGACCCGTCAGCCGCTGGTCGCCCGGCGGGCCGAGGCTCTCCTCGGCTCGGCGGTGGTGGCCACGGCCCCGGTCGCCGGCGGCGACGTCGCGACCGCGACCAAGCTCCGGCTCAGTGACGGCAGCACGGCGTTGATGAAGACCCTCAACAACGCACCGCCGACCTTCTTCGCGACCGAGGCCCGCGGGCTGCGCTGGCTCGCCGAGGTCGAGGGCGGGCTCGCGGTGCCCGAGGTGCTCGCGGTCGACGCCGAGTGCCTGATCCTGCGCTGGGTCGAGCCGGGCCGCAACAGCGGCGACGCCGCGGCGGGCCTCGGGCGGGCCCTGGCCGCGACGCACGCGGCGGGCGCGCCGTCGTACGGCCTCGACGAGGACGGCTTCATCGGCCGGCTGCCGCTGCCCAACCGCACCGCGGACACCTGGGCGGAGTTCTACGCCGTACGCCGGGTGCTGCCGTACCTCAAGCTCGCCCGCGACCGCGGCGCCGTCACCGACCGGGACGCCGCGAGGATCGAGTCGGTCGTCGGGCGGCTGCCCGCGCTGCTGCCCGAGGAGCCGCCCGCCCGGCTGCACGGCGACCTGTGGAACGGCAACGTGCTCTGGGGCACCGACGGCCGGGTCAGCGTCATCGACCCGGCGGCCTACGCCGGCCACCGCGAGGTCGACCTCGCCATGCTCGCGCTCTTCGGCCTCCCCCACCTGCAGCGGGTCCTCGATGCGTACGCCGAGGTCGCCCCGCTCGCCGACGGCTGGGCGGACCGGGTCGGACTGCACCAGCTGTTCCCGCTGCTCGTGCACGCCTGTCTCTTCGGGGGCGGGTACGGCGCCCGGGCCGCCGAGGCCGCCGCCCGCTACGCCTGAGCGGCGGCCGCTCTCAGGCACGGTTCAGCCGCGGCTGGCAACATGGACCCGTGAGTGTCCCGAAGCCCCGCGTCCTCGTCGTCGACGACGACCGGGCGGTACGCGAGTCGCTGCGCCGCTCCCTGGAGTTCAACGGGTACGACGTCCACCTCGCCGCCGACGGCGCCGAGGCGCTGGCCGGCATCGGCCGGGTGGGCCCGGACGTGGTCGTGATGGACGTGATGATGCCGCGGCTGGACGGGATCGAGACGACCCGGGCGCTGCGCACCGCCGGCAACGACGTCCCGATCCTGGTGCTGACCGCGCGCGACGCGGTCGGCGACCGGGTCGAGGGCCTCGACGCGGGCGCCGACGACTACCTCACCAAGCCGTTCGCGCTGGCCGAGCTGCTCGCCCGGCTGCGGGCGCTGCTGCGCCGCGTGGTGCCGCCCGAGGACGCCGCCGAGGAGGTGCTCGCCTTCTCCGACCTGACCATGGACGTCGCGACCCGCGAGGTACGCCGCGGCGACCGGGCGATCGAGCTCACCCGCACCGAGTTCACCCTGCTGGAGATGTTCCTGCGCCGGCCCCGGCGGGTCCTGGAGCGCAGCTTCATCCTCGAGGAGGTATGGGGCTACGACTTCCCGACGACGGCCAACTCCCTCGAGGTCTACGTCGGCTACCTGCGCCGCAAGACCGAGGCCGAGGGCGAGTCCCGGCTGATCCACACGGTCCGCGGCGTGGGCTACGTGCTGAAGGAATCGTGACCGGCACCTTCGCCCCCGGCCGCGAGCTAGGAGAGGGACGCTGGCACTACCGCCGGTCGCTGGCCAGCCGGGTCACCCTGCTCACCACGATGGCGGTGGGCCTGACCATCGCCTTCGTCGCGCTCGGCGCCTACGTCACCGTCCGCATGCAGCTGCAGTCGACCCTCGACGAGTCGCTGACCGACCGCGCCACGCTCGCCGCCAAGTCGCCGAGCGTGATCAACCAGCAGACCGGCGCCGAGATCCCGGCGTTCCTGCTGGTGCTCAGCGACGTGCGGGTCGGCCTGATGTACGAGGACGGCAAGTACGAGTGGTACGACCGGCTCGGCCGCCTCGAGCTGGGCGCCCCGGAGCTCGACGTGGCCCAGGGCGACTCCCCGCAGTCGATCCGCACCGTCGTCGTCGAGGGCAACCGCTACCGCGTCGTCGCGGTCCCCTACCTCGACCACCAGGCCCTGCTGCTCGCGCAGTCGCTCGAGCCGCAGCAGAAGGTGCTGGCCCGGCTCGGCATCGTGATGCTGCTCTTCGGGCTCGCCGGCGTGGTCGCGGCCGGGGTCGCCGGCTGGGGCGTCGCCGCCAACGGCCTGCGCCCGGTCCGCCGGCTGACCGCCAAGGTCGAGCACATCGCCCGGACCGAGGAGCTGCAGCCGATCCCGGTCGAGGGCGACGACGAGATCGCGCGCCTGTCCTCGGCGTTCAACCAGATGCTCGCCGCGCTCGCCGCGTCCCGCGACCGGCAGCGCCAGCTGGTCGCCGATGCCGGGCACGAGCTGCGCACCCCACTCACCTCGCTGCGCACCAACCTGGACCTGCTGGCCCAGTCGGACGCGTCCAGCGCGACCCTGCCGCCCCAGGCGCGAGCCGAGCTGCTCGACGACGTACGCGCCCAGATCGAGGAGATGACGACGCTGATCGGCGACCTGGTCGAGCTCGCCCGCGACGAGCCGATGGCCCACGTCATCGAGACCGTCGACCTCGCCGAGGTGGTCGACCTGGCCCTGGCCCGGGTACGCCGCCGCGCCCCCGGCGTCGCACTCGACGTGACCCTCGACCCGTGGTTCGTCATCGGCGAGCACGGCGCGCTCGAGCGGGCCGTCACCAACCTGCTCGACAACGCCGCGAAGTGGAGCCCCGCCGGCGGGACGATCCGGGTCTCGCTCGTCGAGGGCGTGCTGGTCGTCGAGGACGACGGACCCGGCATCGCCGACGCCGACCTGCCTCGGGTCTTCGAGCGGTTCTGGCGCTCCGACGAGTCCCGGTCGATGCCCGGGTCCGGCCTCGGGCTCTCGATCGTGGAGCAGGTCGCCGTACGCCACTCCGGCACGGTGGAGGCCGGTCACGCCGCCTCCGGCGGTGCCCGGCTGGTCCTCCGGATCCCCGGCGCGCCCACCCCGCCGCCGGCGCAGCCCGCCGCCGCCGGGACCGGGGCCGACGCATGAGGGCCCGCGCCGCGCTGCTCGTCGTACCCCTGCTGCTGGCCGGGTGCGGTGGTGGCGACGAGCAGGACGCCGCCTCCTCGTCGAGCCCGAGCGCCAGCGCCGCGCCTGTCTGGAACCCCTGCGACGGCCTTGACGTCGCCGGCATCGAAGGGGCCCTGGGTGCCCGACTGACGCAGGAGGCCGGCTCCGCGGACGCGCCCCGGTGCACGCTGTTGCCCGCGGTCGAGGGCGGCGCGGTCGTGGACGCCAACTACCTCGTCTTCCCCGCGGGCCTCGACGCCGCCTGGAAGCAGATGGGCGCGCCCGACGACGGGAGCGTGACCGAGCCCGAGATCCCGGGCGCCGACGCCGCCCGGATGGTGGCCGACGCGGGCACCGAGGTGCTGGCGGTCACCGGCTTCGTCCAGGACGGCGAACTGGTCCAGGTCGTCAACGCCGCCGACCCCGCGCCGTACGACGAGCGCGCGGTCACCGCCGCGGTGCGCGAGACCATGCAGCAGCTGTCCGCGCACGCGCAGGCCGGCGGTGGCCCATCATGAGCGCATGCAGCTGTCCTTCTTCCGTCTGTCCGACGACACTCCCACTGCGCTGAACCCCACCGCTCTGGCCCCCACCGACCTGGCGCGGAGCATGTGGGACGACGACCAGATGCACGGGGTGGCCGTGAGCGGCGCCCTCGCGCGCGGTGTCGAGGAGCGGGTCCGGGAGCTGGGCCGCGACGACCTGCTGCCCGCGCGCTACACCGTCGACCTGTTCGCCGCCGCCCGGATGCGCGACTGCACGGTGACCACCGAGGTGGTCCGCGAGGGTCCCCGGATCTGCCTGGTCGACGCCGTGCTGACCCAGGTGCGCGACGGCGTCGACGTGCGGGTCGCCCGGGCCAGCGCGCTCTTCCTCAAGCCCACCGCGTCGACGGGCGGGTCGGTCTGGTCGCCCGAGTCGCGACCCTCGCCGCCGCCGCTCGACCTCGCGCCGGTGTCGTCGGACGGCCACGTGCCGTACTTCCACAGCTCCGCCGGCTGGTCGCAGTCCTTCGGGCTGCACCAGAACGACTCCCGCAAGTCGTCGTGGCACACCGCGGTCGCGATCGTCGACGGCGAGCCGAGGTCGCCCTTCCAGGCGGTCGCCTCGATCGCCGACGGGGCCAGCCTGGTCACCAACTGGGGTGACCGCGGCATCGAGTACATCAACACCGACATCACCCTCACCCTCGCCCGCCAGCCCGACGGCGTCTCGATCGGGCTGGCCGCCGTCGACCGGGTCGAGGTCGACGGGGTCGCGGTCGGCACCGCCACCGTCTTCGACCGGTCCGGCCCGCTCGGCACCGCCGTCGTCACCTCGCTCGCCAACGCGAAGCGGGTCGTGGACCTCGGCGGGGTCGAGTACACCGACGACGGCGAGCGCCGTACGACGGCCTGAGGCGACGCCGGGTCGAGTCGTCCGACGCTGGTTGAGGCGCGACGGACGACGTCCTGAGACGGTCCTATGGATCGTCTCGTCGCTAACGCTCCTCGCACCTCAACCAGCGTCGCGGGCGCAGGCGCTCAGCGCGTCGAGGTGTTGGCGTCGCGCCAGGAACGCTCGAACGGCAGCCGCCAGGCGTGGGGAGCGATCAGCTGGTGGATGGCGTTGGGGCCCCAGCTGCCGGGTGCGTAGCCGCGGACCGGAGGCGGGTCGGCGAGCAGCGGGATCGACTTCTCCCACAGCGTCTCGATGCCGGCGGCGGTGGTGAACAGCGTGTGGTCGCCACGCATCGCGTCGTGGATGAGCCGCTCGTAGGCCTCCAGCACCGCGGTCGAGGACTTGGTCTCGTGGGTGGCGAACTGCATGGAGAGCTTCTCCAGCTTCATGCCCGGGCCCGGCTTCTTGCCGTAGAACGACAGCGACATCCGCGACTGGTCGGCCAGGTCGAAGGTGAGGTGGTCGGGTCCCTGGCGACCGACGTTCGACCCGGCCGGGAACATCGTCAGCGGCGGCTCCTTGAAGGCGATCGAGATGATCCGCGCCCCCTCGGCGAGCTTCTTGCCGGTGCGCAGGAAGAACGGCACGCCGGCCC
Organism: Nocardioides sp. W7; assembly: GCF_022919075.1. Taxonomy (NCBI): domain Bacteria; kingdom Bacillati; phylum Actinomycetota; class Actinomycetes; order Propionibacteriales; family Nocardioidaceae; genus Nocardioides; species Nocardioides sp. W7. The sequence goes on from NZ_CP095078.1 coordinate 716,657, forward strand.
AGCGCCAGTTGTCGATCTCGACCTTCAGGGCGACGAACGTCTCGGTGTCGGAGTCCTCGGCGACCGCCGACTTGCCCCGGTAGCCGTTGTACTGACCGCGCACGACGTTGTGCGGCTCGATCGGACGCATCGAGCGGAACACCTTCAGCTTCTCGTCGCTGATCGGGTCGGGCGCCAGCGAGGTCGGCGGCTCCATCGCCATGAACGCGAGCACCTGCATCAGGTGGGTGACGACCATGTCGCGATAGGCGCCGGTGCCCTCGTAGAACGCCGTACGGCCCTCCAGGCCGAGGGTCTCCGGTACGTCGATCTGCACGTGGTCGATGAAGTTGCGGTTCCAGATGGGCTCGAAGAGGCCGTTGGCGAACCGGAAGGCCAGGATGTTCTGCGCCGCCTCCTTGCCCAGGAAGTGGTCGATGCGGAAGACCTGGCTCTCGTCGAAGACCTCGTGGACCCGCGCGTTGAGCGCCTTCGCCGACTCCAGGTCGGTGCCGAACGGCTTCTCCATGATGATCCGGGAGCGCTCGACCAGGCCGGCCTCGTCGAGCTGCCGGAGCACGTCGAGCGCGGCCTTCGGCGGGACGCTGAGGTAGTGCAGTCGACCGATCTCCTCGCCGTGGGCGGCCAGCACCTCCTCCGAGCGGTGCACCGCCTCGGCGAGGGCGTGCGGGCCGGCGCCCTGCGGCACGTAGCTCAACATCGCGGCGAACGGCGCCCAGCGCTCGTCGGTGACGTCGCCCTTGCCGAACTCCTCGCAGGCGTCGCGGGCGATCTTCACGAAGGTCTCGGTGTCGATCTCCTCCAGCGAGGTGCCGACGATGCAGGAGTCCTTCAGCAGCTCGGCTTCGAAGAGACGCAGCAGCCCCGGCAGGAGTTTGCGGCGGGCCAGGTCACCGGTGGCCCCGAAGAGCACGATGACGTGCGGTTGCTCCATGTCGTCGAGGGTAGTCACGCCTTGTTTCCCTTGGGTGTCGGTGCGGGCGGGGCGGTCGTCGTCGGCTCCGGGCCGAAGACCTGCAGCAGCCGCTCGGCCTTCCAGCGCGACTCGGCGTACTCCTCGTCGACGTCGGAGTGCACGGTGATGCCGCCGCCCGTCCCGAGCCGGTACCGGCCGTCGCCGGTGGTCGTCATGGCCCTGATCACGACGCCCAGGTCGGCGCGCCCGTCGGCGGAGACCCAGCCGAACGCGCCGGCGTACGCGCCCCGTGGCGTGTCCTCGACCTCCTGCACGATCTCCATGGTGCGCTGCTTCGGCGCTCCTGTCATCGACCCGGCGGGGAAGAGCGACCGGACCGCGCCGAGCGTGGTCACGTCGTCGCGCAGCCGGCCCCGCACGGTCGAGACCAGCTGGTGCACCGTCGCGTACGACTCCACCGCCATCAGGGTCGGCACCTCGACCGACCCGACCTCGCACACCATCGCCAGGTCGTTGCGGAGCAGGTCGACGATCATCAGGTTCTCGCTGCGGAAGCGCGGTTCCTCGGCCAGCTGCCGCCGCTGCTCCTCGTCCTCCGCCGCCGTCGCCCCGCGCAGTGTCGTGCCCTTGATCGGCTTGGTCTCGATGCGCCGATCCGCATCGATGACGGCGTACCGCTCGGGGCTGGAGCTGAGCAGCCAGGCCCGCGCCCCGGGCAGGTCGTGCTGGAGGAAGCCGGCGTACGGCGCGGGGTTGAGCTCGCGCAGGCGCAGGTACGCCGTCGCCGGGTCGAGCTCGCTGGCCACCTCCGCGCGGTAGGTCAGGTTCACCTCGTAGCTGTTGCCGGCGTGGAGGTGGTCCTGGACGCGGGCGAAGTGGGTGCGGTAGGCGGCGGGAGTTTCTCCGCCCAGGCGGTGAAACTCACGCTGGTGTCGTGAAGCTTCATGCGCCAGCAGCGAGTTTCTCGACATCACTGGGTGCTCGAAGAGCCGCACCTGGCTCGGCCGCATCCAGACCGCGTCCGGCACCGAGTCGGAGGAGTACGCCGGCAGGTCGGCGCGGGCGGCGTACCCGAAGTAGCCGAACCACTGGTCGGTGGGCGATCCGGCGGCGAGCTCGGCCTCGAGGACCGCGAACGGGTCGTCGCCGACGACCTCGGCCCGGCCGGAGGCGTGCCGGACCACCTCGCGGGTGGTGGCGGAGTAGGTGAGCGAGACGTCGTCGTCGGCCAGCCAGCCGAGCAGCGAGCGGCGGCCCGACCACTCGCGGGCGCCGCCGCCGTCGAGCCAGAAGCAGCGCCGGTGCTCGGCGGCGACCGCCGCGAAGGACGACGCGGGGTCGGTCACGGGGTCGGTCACGGGGCACCCAGGAAGTTCGCGATCAGCCGGGCCCCGTGCTCGGACAGCACCGACTCGGGGTGGAACTGCACCCCGACCAGCGGCAGGTCGCGGTGCGCGACGGCCATCGTCAGGCCGGTCTCCTCGTCGGTCGCCGTCACCCGCAGGCACGCCGGGAGCTCCAGGGCGGCGAGCGAGTGGTAGCGAACCGCGGCGAAGGGAGTGGGTACGCCGGCGAACAGCCCGTCGCCGTCGTGGCTGACCCGCGCCAGCACGCCGTGTCCCGGCGAGACCCGGTCGACGCGGCCGCCGTACGCCGTCACCATGCCCTGCATCCCGAGGCAGACGCCCAGGACCGGACGGGTGCCGGCGAGCAGCACCTCCCCGCCCACCGCGAAGTCCGCCGGCGAGGCCGGATGGCCGGGGCCGGGCGAGAGGACGACGTGGCTGTGCCGGAGCACGTCGGCGGCGTCCACCTCGTCGTGCTGGACCACCCGGGGCAGGACGCCCGTGACGGAGGCGACGAGGTGGACGAGATTCCACGTGTAGGAGTCGTGGTGGTCCACGACGACCACGTCCGGTGCCGCCACGCTCAGCAACCTACTGCCCGGGAGCTGGTGGGCGAGAACAGGGATGGACCCGGTGGCACTGGGGGGCAGTCACCACCGGGTCCGTGTTCCTGACGTTCCCAGCGTAGGACCAAAGCGTCGTCTCAGGAACCCTTGGTCAGCAGCAGGTCGACGACCAGCTCGTGCAGCAGGTCGTAGCCGTTCTCGGTGAGGATCGACTCCGCGTGGAACTGGATCCCGCGGTAGTGCGGCCCGCGCAGCAGGTGTACGTCGCCGGTGTCGGGGTCGGCCTCGACGCTCACCCCGTCCTCGAGCACCGTGTCGTCGCCGACCCGGCCCACGAAGGTGTTGTAGAAGCCGACCCGCTCGGTGGCGCCGTCGATCTCGACCGGCGACTGGGTGCCCTGGAAGACGATGTCCTTGTAGGCCAGCGGGATGCCGACGTGGTGGCACAGCGCCTGGTGGCCGAGGCAGACCGCGAGGAACGGCCGCTCGGCCGCCATCAGCTCCGCGACCGCCGCCCGCAGCTGCGCCATCTTCGGGTCGGCGCCGTCGCGCGGGTCGCCCGGGCCGGGGCCGACGATCACCAGGTCGAAGCCGTCCAGCACGCCCGCGGCGTACTCCTCGTGCCGGACCACCTCGCTGGTCATGCCGAGCACGCGGAGCACGTGACGCAGCATGTTCACGAAGTCGTCCTCGCCGTCGAGGATCACCGCACTCTTCCCGGCGAGGCCGGGGTCGGGGCGGGAGCCGCCCTGGTCGGTCAGCCAGAAGCGCGAGAGCCGTCGGTTGCGCTTGTTGAGCGTGAGCAGGACGTCCTCGTCGGTCACCAGCTCGGCCAGGTTGGTGCTCGGGACCGGCGCGGGCGGGACCAGCCCGAACGCGCTGAGGATGCCGCCGGCCTTGGCGTGGGTCTCGGCGACCTCGTACGCCGGGTCCGAGTCGCGGACCAGGGTCGCGCCCGCGGTGACGGTCAGCCGGCCGTCGAGCCCGACGTCGGCGGTGCGGATCACGATCGGGCTGTCGAGGACCGGCTCGCCCTCGTCGTCGCGACCCAGGATCGCGAGCGCGGCGCCGTAGTAGCCGCGCCCCGTGGTCTCGTACTGCTTGATCAGCCGGCACGCGTTCTCGACCGGCGAGCCGGTGACGGTGGCGGCGTACATCGTGTCGCGCAGCACCTCGCGCGGGTCCCGGTCGGTGCTGCCGGCGAGGAGGTACTCGGTGTGGATCAGGCGGCTCATCGGCTTCAGGAACGGTCCGAGCACCTGGCCGCCCTGGGTGCAGATGTCGCACATCATCTTCAGCTCCTCGTCGACGACCATGAAGAGCTCGTAGATCTCCTTCTCGTCGTGGAGGAAGTCGAGGAGCTTTCCCCGGAGATCGGACTCGGCGGTGTCGGCGTCGGCCGGGATCCGGAAGGTGCCGCTGATCGGGTTCATCCGGACGTCGCCGCCGTGGATGGAGACGTGCCGCTCGGGGCTCGCACCGATCAGGTAGCGGTCGCCGGTGAAGAAGACGTAGGTCCAGTACGCACCGCGCTCGCGCTCGAGCAGCCGACGGAAGACGGTCAGCGCCTTCTGGGTGTTCCAGTCGGCGACCGTGGCGCGGTAGTGGCGGCCGATGACGAGGTTGGCCCCCTCGCCCTGCCCGATCTCGTCGCGGATGATCGACTCGACGAGCTTGCCGTACTCCTCGTCGTCGGTCTCGAAGCCACCCCGGTCGGCGAACTCCAGACCGGTGTCGTCGATCGCCTCGAGGACCTCCGCGACCGAGAACTCCAGCTCGGTCTCGACGTCGACGACCACCAGCGGGGTGCCGTCGTCGTGGGCCTCGAAGCCGCGCTCGGCCACCTGGCGGAACGGTACGGCGAGCAGCCGGTCGGCGATGTGCCCGTCAGCGGGCACGCCGTCCGAGAGGGGTACGTCGAGGATCGACTCGACGACGCTGCGCCGCCCGCCGACCAGGCCGACGGTGTCGCGGTCGCCCGCGCGGGTGGAGCGCCGGATGATCGCCCACGCCTCGTGCCCCTGGAGCGCCTCGATCGCGGCCCGGGCGTCAGGTGTGGCGGTCATGGGCGAACTCTAGTTGCGCCGTGCTTCGCCGCCGTGCCGCGGTCGGCAGTCGGACCCGGCGCGGCGGAGCGTGGAAAGCCTGACGTGCCTGGTGCGTCAGAGTTTCCACGATGCCCGCCGCGGACGTCGGCGACCGGCGAGGCCGCCTCAGGAGATCGTGGTCAGCAGCTGGGTCGCGCGGGTGAGCACGACGTACAGCGTCGCCCGGCCGGTGGCCGACTCGTCCTCGATCTCCTGCGGGCGCACGACGACGATGCCGTCGAACTCCAGCCCCTTGGTGTCCAGGCCGGTCAGCACCACGACCCGGTCCTCACCGGACGGGGTGACCGAGGAGTCGATGGCCGCCCGCGCGCCCGCGGCGGCGTCGGCGAGCTCGGGCCAGGACGCCAACCAGGCGTTGACCTCCGAGCGGCGCGCCGCCGGGACGACGATGGCGACGGTGCCGGAGACCTGCTCGGCGACCTCGTTGACCGCCGCCCGGGTGGCCGCCTCGACATCGGCGACACCCTCCAGGATCTGCGGGGGTACGCCGGTGGAGCGGACCGCCGTCGGGAGGTCGGCGTTCAGGCCGACCCGCTCGGCGTACGCCGCGGCGTACTCGTAGATCTCCGAGGAGTTGCGGTAGTTCGTCGACAGGTGGAAGTCGTGCTGCACCTTGCGCTCGAGCGCCTCGGCCCGGGCCTCCGCGGCCTCGGCCGGCACCGGCCAGGAGGACTGGGCGGGGTCGCCGACGATGGTCCACGACGCGGTCCGGCCGCGGCGGCCGACCATCCGCCACTGCATGGGCGTGAGGTCCTGCGCCTCGTCGATGAGGACGTGGGCGTAGCCGTCGTCCTCGATGCTGTGCGTCGGCGGCGCCCAGGCGCGGCCGGTGGGGGCGTACTCCCGGTCGGAGGCCGTGAACAGCTCGTGCAGGTCGACCGAGCCCTCGACCGCGGTGATCGGGTTGTCGCGCTCGTCGTCGGTGCGGACCAGCACGTCCCCGAGCGCGTAGCGCAGCTCGTCGATCAGCGGCACGTCCTCGACCGAGAGCGGGCTGCCGGCGGCCCAGGACTTCAGCAGCAGTCGCTGCTCCTCGGGCGACACGACGCCCTCCCCGACGCGGGCGAGGAACTCCGGCTCGCGCAGCCAGCCGAGCACGGAGGCGGCGTCCAGCGGCGGCCACCAGGAGGCGGCGAAGTCGAGGAACGCGTCGTTGCCGAGCATGTCCTCGTCGAACAGCTCGCGGCCCCGCTCGCGACCACGGTCGCCGCGGACCTGGCGCCACAGCTGGTCGAGCAGCGCCTGCGAGACCCGCGGCAGCTGCCGGTTGCGCCGGCCCTGCGACATCAGGCTGCGGCGGACCCGGCCCAGCACGCCGCGGTCGAGCACGAGCCGGTCGTCGCGGTAGAAGACCCGGAACTCGGACGGGCTGCCGGGCGCCTGCTGGCGCGCCGTACGACGGATCAGCTCGGCCATCCGCGCCGAGCCCTTCACGTCGGCGACCGCCGGCTCGTCGTGGCGGCTGGCCTTGACGCCGTCGACGACCTCGCCGAGCGAGCGCAGCGCGACGGCGGTCTCGCCGAGGCTCGGCAGCACCCGCTCGATGTAGCGCATGAAGACCCCGCTCGGGCCGACGACGAGCACGCCGCCGGTCTCGTAGCGGCGCCGGTCGTTGTAGAGGAGGTACGCCGCACGGTGCAGCGCGACGACGGTCTTGCCGGTGCCGGGACCGCCGGAGATCGACACGACGCCCTTGCCGGGTGCGCGGATCGCCTTGTCCTGCTCGGCCTGGATGGTCGCGACGATCGAGTGCATGGAGCGGTCCCGGGCGCGGGAGAGCTGCGCCATCAGGGCGCCCCCGCCGATGATCGGGAGGTCGACGTCGTCCTCCTCGAGCGCCTGGGCGTCGAGCAGCTCGTCCTCGACCCCGACCACGTGCGGGCCGTCGGAGCGCAACACCCGGCGCCGGATGACCTGCTGCGGCTCGGCCGCGGTCGCCTGGTAGAACACCGCCGCCGCGGGCGCGCGCCAGTCGATCAGCAGCGAGTCACGGTCGGCGTCGCGCAGCCCGATCCGGCCGACGTACCGCGGTTGCGGGTCGAGCGACGGGCGCATGTCGAGGCGCCCGAAGACCAGGCCCTCGTGGGCGGCGTCGAGCTGGGCGATCCGCTTCGCGGCCTGGAAGACCATCGCGTCGCGCTCGACCAGGCCACCCTCGTGGCCCAGCTTGCCCCGCTCGTGGCCCTCGCGTGCCAGCTCCTGCGCCGCCTTCGCGGAGTCCGCCAGCTGGAGGTACACCCGGTCGACGAACGCCTGCTCCTGGGCGATCTCCCGAGTCTCGACTGCCTCGTCCGTCAACGCTGCGATCCCCTCAGCACCGAAGTGTCCTGCCGTTCGTCGCCGCCCCCGGACGGGGCGCGACAAGTGGACAACTGTATCCGGACCGCGGGTATGCCCACGCCAATTTTCGCGAGAGCGTCATCTCTTCCGGGACAGGAAGGCGAGCATCGCCTCCTGGGCCTCCGGCGAGCCGAACAGCCGGGCGCTGAGCGCGGCCACCTCGGGTCCGCGGGCGTCGAGGTGCTCGACCAGGTCGCGGGTGAGCAGCGCCTTGGTCTCGCGCAGTCCCTGGGGCGCGCCGGTCGCGAGCGCGGCGACCACCCGCTCCAGCTCGACGTCGAGCTCCGCGGCGGGCACCGCCGTGGTCACCAGGCCGTACGACGCCGCCTGGGCCCCGGTGAACACCTCACCGGACAGCGCGGTCAGCGCGGCGGCCCGCGAGGTCATCCGCGGCAGCACGGTCAGCGAGATCGCGGCCGGCGCCAGGCCGAGCTTCACCTCGGTCAGCGCGAAGGTCGCCTCCGACGCCGCGACCACGACGTCGGCGGCGGCGACGATCCCGATGCCTCCGGCCCGGACCGCTCCGTGCAGCCGCACCACCACCGGCTTCGGCAGGGTCAGCACCAGGCGCTGCAGCCCGACGATGGCGAGCGCACCCTCCTCCATGCTGCCGCCCGCCGCCTCGGACAGGTCGGCGCCGGAGCAGAAGACCCGGCCCTCGGCCCGGACCACGACCACCTTCGCGGCGTCGTCCACGCCCGCCCGCTCGAGCGCGGCGGAGAGCTCCGCGACGAGCTGCCGGGACAGGGCGTTGCGGTTGTGCGGGGAGTCCAGGGTGATGGTCGCGATGTCGTCGGCGACGGCGTAGTGCACCAGCTCGCTCATGCCCCGCATCCTGCCGCACCCATCCGAACGCCCCCTCCGCGACGAACAGTCCCTATGAGGACACGTCTCGCGTACGCAGGCTCCGGGGTGCTGGCCACCCTCGTGGCGGTCGCGCTCGCCCACCTGGTGGCCGGTCTGACCGACCCGGGGGCGTCGCCGGTGCTGGCGGTCGGGTCCCAGGTCATCGACCTGACGCCCACGCCGATGAAGGAGTGGGCGATCCAGCAGTTCGGCACCAAGGACAAGCCGATCCTGGTCGGATCGGTCTTCGCGGGCGTGCTGGCGTTGGCCGCCGCCGCCGGCCTGCTCGCCCGGCGGCGTTTCGCGCTGGGCGCGGGGCTGCTGGTGCTCCTGGTCGTCGTGGCCGGCGCCGCCACGGTCAACCGCCCGCGGTTCGAGGCTCTCGACCTGCTGCCGAGCGTGGTCGCGGCAGTCGCCGGCGTCGCGGCGCTGTGGTTCCTCGATCGCGCCCTCGATGCCCGTCGGCAGCGGCCGGCCCGGCACGACGCGATGGCCTGGGCGTCGCAGGCCGACCGGGCCCCCAGCCGCCGCGGCGTGCTCGTGGCGTCCGGCGTGCTCGCGGTGGCTGCCGCCGTGGTCGGCGGCGCCGGCGAGTGGATCGCCCGGGTCCGCACCCGGATCGCCGACGTCACCCTGCCCGCGGCCACCGACCCCGCGCCCCCGCTGCCGACGGGCATCGAGGGCACGGTCGAGGGCGTCACCCCGTTCCGGACGCCGAACGCCGACTTCTACCGCGTCGACACCCGGCTCTCGCTGCCCGTCATCGACCTCGACGACTGGTCGCTGACCATCGACGGCGACGTCGACCGGAAGGTCAGCTTCAGCTTCGAGGACATCCTCGCGATGCCGATGGTGGAGCGCGACATCACCCTCACCTGCGTCTCGAACGACGTCGGCGGGCGGTACGTCGGCTCCGCGCGCTGGCTCGGCGTACCGCTGCAGGACCTGCTCGACCAGGCCGGCATCTCCCGCACCCGGGCCGACCAGATCCTCAGCACCGACGTCGAGGGCATGACGATCAGTACGCCGCTGGAGCTGGCCGTCGACGGACGCGACGCGCTGCTCGCCGTCGGGATGAACGGCGACCCGCTGCCGCTGGAGCACGGCTTCCCCGCCCGGCTGGTGATCCCCGGTCTCTACGGCTTCATCAGCGCGACCAAGTGGATCAGCCGGATGACGCTGACGACGTACGGCGAGCAGGACGCGTACTGGACCAAGAAGAAGTGGGCCACCGACGCCCCCATCAAGCTCTCCAGCCGGATCGACACCCCGCGGTCGCTGTCCACGATCGACGCCGGCCCGACCTTCGTCGGCGGGGTCGCGTGGGCCCAGCACCAGGGTGGCGTGGCGAAGGTCGAGGTCCGCGTCGACGGCGGCCCGTGGCAGCCGGCCACGCTCGGCCCGGACGGCGGCAACGACTACTGGCGCCAGTGGTACCTGCCCTGGGACGCCGCCTCCGGGCAGCACTCGCTCGCCGTCCGCGCGACCAGCGGCGACGGCGAGACCCAGACCGCCGTACGCGCGACCCCGTTCCCCGCGGGCTCCAGCGGGGTGCAGGAGACCCGCGTGACGGTCTCCTGAGATTCGTCCGAAGCAGGACCAATCCGGTCCCGCCGCCGCTTCGAACCACTCCTGTCAACCCACCGACGGAAGGCACCACGATGAAGCTCCACACCCTGCGCCGCACGGGCGCCCTCACGGCCGCCGCCCTCTCCCTCACCGTGGGGCTCGCCGCCTGCAGCGACGAGGACAGCGGCTCGAGCAGCGCCGACGACACCGCGGCCTCCAGCACCCCCGCCGACGACATGAACGAGTCCGAGGACGCTGAGATGGACGCTGGGATGGACGCCGAACCGTACGGCCCCGCCTGCGCGGACATCCCGGCCGACGGTCCCGCGTCGTTCGGCGGCATGGCCGCCGAGCCGGTCGCCACCGCGGCGTCCGCCAACCCGCTGCTCAGCACCCTGGTCGAGGCCGTCGGCGTCGCCGGTCTGGGCGACGCGCTGAACTCCGCCGAGGCCCTCACCGTCTTCGCGCCGGCCAACCCGGCCTTCGAGGCGATGGACCCGGCGACCCTCGAGGCCGCGATGGCCGACCCCGAGCTGCTCGGGACCGTGCTCAGCCACCACGTGGTCGCCGAGCGCATCTCCCCCGACCAGCTCTCCGGTGAGTTCGAGACCCTGGCCGGCGACATGCTGACCATCCAGGGCGAGGGCGAGGAGGCGACCGTCGGGACCGAGGGCGCCACCGTGCTGTGCGGCAACGTGCAGACCGCGAACGCCACGGTCTACATCATCGACACCGTGCTGATGCCCGCCTGACGTCTCCTCCGACCTGACCGTCTTTGACCTGAGCGCAAGGATCATCACGTGGACCACATCCGGCCCGTGCCCGACGACCCCTCCCCGGTGGAGGGGTCGTCGGTGGCCCCCGATCTCGGCGAGCTGCTGAAGCTCTCCGGGCGCGGGGACCAGCGCGCCTTCAGCCAGCTGTACGACGCCGTCTCCACGCGCGTCTTCGGCCTCGCCGTCCGGGTCGTCCGCGACCCGGCGCAGGCCGAGGAGGTGACCCAGGAGGCGTTCCTCGAGATCTGGCGGACGGCCGGGCGCTACGACCCGGACCGGGGCAGCCCGCTCGGCTGGCTGCTGACGATCGTGCACCGCAAGGCGGTCGACCGGGTCAGGTCCGCGGAGTCGGCCACCCGCCGCGACGCGTCGTACCACCAGCAGAACCAGCCGGTCGCCCACGACGCGACCGCCGAGGCGGCCCACGCCTCGCTCGAGGCCCGCCGGGTGCGCACCGCGCTCGGCAGCCTCACCTCCGTCCAGCGCGAGGCGCTCGAGCTGGCGTACTTCGGGGGCTACACCCACACCGAGGTGGCAGGCATGCTCGACCTCCCGGTCGGCACCGCCAAGACCCGCATCCGAGACGGCCTGATCCGGTTGCGCGACACGATGGGAGTTGGGGGCCGATGACCGACATCCACGCCCTGTCCGGCGCGTACGCCGTGGACGCGCTCGACGACCTCGAGCGCGCCCAGTTCGAACGGCACCTCGCCGACTGCCCGACCTGCCGTGCGGAGGTCGACAGCCTCCGCGAGGCCGGCGCCCTGATGGCCGAGACCGTGGCCGAGGAGCCGCCGGCCGGTCTGCGCGACCGGGTCCTCGCCGACATCGCGACCGTGCGGCCGCTGCCGCCGATCGTGCCGGAGGTGACGCGCCGGCCGGCCCGCCGGTGGTTTCCCGGTCTGCTCGCGGCGGCCGCGGTGGTGACCGCGCTCGGTGTGGGCGCCGCCGTCGTCCAGCCCTGGGAGGACGAGTCCTCGCAGACCGAGATCTCGGCCGTGGACCGGATCCAGGCGGCGGAAGACGCCGAGTCCTGGACCGAGGAGTTCGAGGACGGCTCGACGGCGACCCTCTACCGGTCGGTCTCGCTCAACCAGGCGGTGATGGTCACCGAGGACATGGCCGACGCGCCGAGCGGTCGGGTCTACGAGGTCTGGCTGCAGCACGACGACGACATGGTCGCCGCCGCGCTGATGCCGTCCGGTCCGGACAACGTCGTCGAGCTGGTCGGCGACCCGGCCACGGCCGACGGCTTCGGCATCACGCTCGAGGCCGCCGGCGGGTCCCCGACCGGCGAGCCCCAGGGCGACGTCCTCGCCGTCGTCGGCTTCGAGCAGGCATGAGCGCATCGGAGGGCCGCCGCGTCGCGGTGGTCGGGTCCGGCGTCACCGGCCTGGTGGCCGCGTACGTCGCCTCCCGCACCGCGCACGTCACGCTCTACGAGGCCGACGACCGGCTCGGCGGGCACGCCGACACCCACCTCGTCGACGGGCTCGCCATCGACACCGGCTTCATCGTGCACAACGAGCGCACGTACCCGGTGCTGCTGCGCCTCTTCGGCGAGCTCGGCGTCGAGACCCAGGAGTCGGAGATGTCGATGTCGATCAGCGACGCCGGCACCGGGCTGGAGTGGGCCGGCGCGCTCGGCCGGGCGGGCGTCGTACCGACCCTCGGGCACCTGGCCAACCCACGCTACGTGCGGATGCTGACCGAGATCCCGCGGTTCCACCGGCGCGCGCGGGCGCTGCTGACCCGGCCGGGGGACGACCTCACGCTCCGGGCGTTCCTGGAGGTGGGCGGCTTCACGCCGTACTTCGCCCGGCACTTCATGGAGCCGCTGGTCGCCGCCGTCTGGTCCTGCGACCCGGCGGTCTCGCTGGACTACCCCGCGCGCTACCTGTTCAGCTTCCTGGAGCACCACGGGATGCTCGCGATCTTCGGCTCGCCGACCTGGCGAACGGTCACCGGCGGCTCCCGGGAGTACGTCGCCCGGGTCGCCGCCGCGCTCGCGGACGCGGGCGCCGAGGTGCGCACCGGCACCAAGGTCACCTCGCTGCTGGAGTCCCCGACCGGCGTCGAGCTGACCGACGGCAGCGGCGCGATCACGTCGTACGACGCCGTCGTGGTCGCCACGCACCCCGGCCAGGCGCTGGCCCTGCTCGCCCAGCCGACCCCGCGACAGGCGGAGGTGCTCGGCGCGCTGCCGTACTCCCCCAACGTGGCGCTGCTGCATACCGACACCTCGGTGCTGCCCCGGCTGCGCAACACCTGGGCGTCGTGGAACTTCCACCGCCCGCGCGAGGAGCGCGACGGCGTCACGGTCACCTACGACCTGACTCGGCTGCAGCGGCTGCCCACCGACACGCACTACCTGGTCACCCTGGGCGGCGAGCACCTCGTCGACCCGGACCTGGTGATCGACCGGATCGAGTACGAGCACCCCCTCTACAACCCGGCCTCCGTCGCCGCCCAGGCCCGGCTGCCGGAGATCGACAGCGACCGGGTCTCCTTCGCCGGCGCGTACCACGGCTGGGGCTTCCACGAGGACGGCGCGCGCTCCGGGCTGGCCGCCGTCGAGCGGCTCGGCCTGGCCTGGGACGCGCCCGACCCGACGCTGGTTGAGGTGCGAGGCGCGCCAGCGCCCACGCTGGTTGAGGTGCGAGGCGCGCCAGCGCCGAGCCTCGAAACCCGTCTTGCCAAGAAGCGACCCCGATCACGGCCGTCGTACGACTCACCCGGTTTCGAGGCTCAGGACTCCGTCCTTCGCACCTCAACCAGCGTTCTCTACGACACGACCATCCGGCACACCCGGAGGCAGCCGTTCGGGCGCAGCTTCACGCACCGCTCGCACACCTGGTTGGTCGACCTCGACGACCTGCCCGACCACGGCGCGCGGTCGTGGCTGCTCGGGTCGTTCGAGGCCCGCGACCACCTCGGCTCGCCCGAGCACTCGCTCCGGGTCAACGTCGACACGTTCCTGGCCGCGCACGGCGAGGAGCGGCCGGAGCGGATCCTGATGGCCGCGCACCCGCGGACCCTGGGGCACTGCTTCAACCCGATCTCGGTCTTCTGGTGCCTCGACTCCGCCGGGCGCCGGCAGTGCGTGGTCGTCGAGGTCCACAACACCTACGGCGACCGGCACGCCTACCTCGTCCACCCCGACGAGCAGGGGCGGGCGAGCACCCCGAAGGCGATGTACGTCTCGCCCTTCCACGGCACCGACGGCCACTACGAGCTCGCCGTACCGCTACCGGGCGAGCGGCTGCGGGTCGCGGTGACGCTGCACTCCGACGACGGGGCGACGTTCAGCGCGACGCTCGACGGCACCCGCTCCGCCGACGGACCCGTGCGCGCGGCCGGCGCGACGCTGCGCGGCGCCGCCCTCATCCGGGTACACGGCGTCTGGCTCTGGCTGCGCCGCCTCCCGCTCCGCTCCCGCCCTCGCCACCACCAGGAAGGTGTGTCATGACGCTCGCCCCCGCCCGCCCGTCGACCCAGCGGTGGCCGGGCCTGCACGACGTACCGACCGGCCCCCGGGCCGCGGTCTCCGCACGGGTCGCCCGTCGGCTGTTCCACTCGGCCGTGCACCGCCTCGACGTCTCGGTCGTCGTCGGCGACGAGACCTGGGGCCGGGGTGGCCCGGTCGCGGTCGTGCACCGGCCGGAGGAGTTCTTCGCCCGGCTCGGCGTGCACCAGCTGATCGGCTTCGGGGAGGCCTACCTCACCGGCGCGTGGGACGCCGAGGACCTCGGCGGCTTCCTCGCCGTCCTGGCCGCGCAGATGCCGGAGCTGGTGCCCCGGCCGCTGCAGCGGCTGCGCTCGTTCGTCGTCAAGCGCCCGCCGCGCAAGCAGGTGAGCAGCGCCGACAACGCGCAGGCCAACATCGCCCACCACTACGACCTGTCCAACGAGCTGTTCCGGATCTTCCTGGACCCGACGATGAGCTACTCCTCGGCGCTCTTCGCCGGAGACCCGACCACCGCGACGGCAGCCGATCTCGAGGCCGCGCAGGCGCGCAAGATCGAGCGGCTGCTCGACCTGGCCGGGGTCGGCGAGGGCAGCCGGGTGCTGGAGATCGGCTCCGGCTGGGGCGAGCTCGCGCTGCGCGCGGCCCGCCGCGGCGCCACCGTCCGCACCATCACCCTCTCGGTCGAGCAGCAGGCGCTCGCCCGCGAACGGGTCGCCGCGGCCGGCTTCGCCGACCACGTCTCGGTGGACCTGTGCGACTACCGCGACGTCGACGGCACGTACGATGCCGTGCTGTCCGTCGAGATGATCGAGGCGGTCGGCTGGCAGTACTGGCGGACCTACTTCCAGAAGATCGACGCCGTGCTGGCCCCCGGCGGCCGGGCCGCGATCCAGGCGATCACCATGCCGCACGACCGGATGCTCGCGACCCGCAACACCTGGACCTGGATCCACAAGTACATCTTCCCCGGCGGCTTCCTCCCCTCGGTCGACGTCATCGACGAGGTCACCCGCGAGCACACCTCGCTGCGCCTGGGCGAGCAGCTCTCGATGGGCCAGCACTACGCCGCGACGCTGCGGCTGTGGGACGAGGCCTTCCTCGGCGCCTCGGCCCGGGTCCGCGAGCTCGGCTTCGACGACACCTTCGAGCGGATGTGGCACTTCTACCTGGAGTACTCCCGCGCGGGCTTCGCCTCCGGCTACATCGACGTGAACCAGCTCGTCCTGGAGAAGAGCGCGTGAGCGTCGCCGCCACCCTCGCCGAGGCCGCGCGCCCGTTCCTGGGCGGCGACCTGCCGGTGCGGCTGCGGGCCTGGGACGGCTCCGAGGCCGGCCCGGTCGATGCCCCGCTGGTCGAGCTGCGCTCGCCCGACGCCGTACGCCGCCTGCTCCGGCACCCCGGCGAGCTCGGCGCGGCCCAGGCGTACGTCACCGGCGAGCTGGAGGTCGACCACGACCTCGAAGACGCGCTGACCCAGGCCTTCTCGGTGGCTCGCGAGCGCGGCCTGCCGGTGCGGCCGACACCGTCCGCGGTGCTCTCCGCGGTCCGTGCCGTGACGCGGCTCGGGCTGCTGCGCCCCGCTCCGGCGCCGCCGCGGTCGCAGGCGCGGAGCCGCGGCCGGCTGCACAGCCCGCTGCGGGACCGGCGCTCGATCAGCCACCACTACGACCTCTCCAACGAGTTCTACGCGCTGATCCTGGAGGAGTCGATGGCGTACTCCTGCGGTTACCACGCCTCACCGTCGGTGTCCCTGGAGGAGGCGCAGCGGGCCAAGCTGGACCTGGTCTGCCGCAAGCTCGGCCTCGAGCCCGGGATGCGGCTGCTCGACGTCGGCTGCGGCTGGGGGTCGCTCTCGCTGCACGCCGCCGAGCACTTCGGCGCGCAGGTCGTCGGCGTGACCATCGCGGCCGAGCAGAAGCGGTTCATCGACGCCCGGATCGCCGAGCGCGGCCTGGGCGACCGGGTGCGGATCCGGCTCCAGGACTATCGCGAGGTGCCCGAGCGCGACCACTTCGACGCGGTCGGGTCGATCGAGATGGGCGAGCACGTCGGCGAGGGCAACTACCCAACGTACGTCTCCGTCCTGGCGCGCTCGGCGAAGCCCGGCGGGCGGGTGCTGGTGCAGCAGATGTCGCGCACCGGGAGGTGGCCGGGCGGCGGACCGTTCATCGAGTCGTTCATCGCCCCCGACATGCACATGCGCCCGGTGGGAGAGACGGTCGCGTACCTCGAGCACGGGGGTCTCGAGGTGCGCGACGTGCACGCGCTGCGCGAGCACTACGTGCTCACCGTGGCGGGTTGGCTGGAGCGGTTCGAGAAGAACCTGCCCCGCCTCGTCGACCTCGTCGGCGAGGAGGTCGTCCGCGTGTGGCGGCTCTACCTCGTCGGCGGCTCGATGGCCTTCCGCGACGGGCGGATGGGCGTCGACCAGATCCTCGCCGTCCGGCCCGGTGGCGAGCACTCCCTGCCGTCGGTGCGGTCGTGGTGAGCGGGCCGGCCGGCCGCCCACGGGCGGTGAGCTGTGCACCGATCCGGCCCGCCCATCGGTGGCTGACTCACCGCCACTCTGCGGCCGTTCGGGTGAGCGGTGAGCTGTCCACCGATCCAGCCCACCGATCGGTGGCTGACCCACCGCTGGCGGGGGCCCGATGAGCGTCGTGATCGCCCTGCTCGTCGGCCTGGCCGCCGTGCTGGTCGGCATGGGGGCCGCCGCGCTCCGGGCCCGCCGGCTCGGCGTCGTCGCGGTCGTCGACGTGGCGTGGGGCGCCGGCTTCGTGCTGGTCGCGCTGTCGACGGCGGTCCTCGGCACGGCGATCGGCGACGGGACCGGTTGGCGCCGGTGGCTGGTGGTCGGCCTGGTCGCGGTGTGGGGGCTGCGGCTCGCCTGGCACGTGCGCAGCCGCGCGCTCGGCGACCACGGCGGGAAGGAGGACCCGCGCTACTCAGCGATGCTCGGCGGCTCGCTGGCCGAGGTCGGGATGGCGACCGCCGTACGCCGCGTGTTCCTCGTGCAGGGACTGGCCCAGTGGCTGGTCGCCGTACCCGTCATGGTCGGCGCGGTCCTCGACGCCGCCTGGTGGCCCGCGGTGGCCGCCGGCGTGGTCGTCTGGGGCGTCGGGCTGTTCTTCGAGGCGGTCGGCGACCGGCAGCTCGCGGCCTACAAGGCGCAGCCGCGCTCGTCGCGCCCGGCCGTGATGGACCGGGGACTGTGGGCCTGGACCCGGCACCCCAACTACTTCGGCGACGCCACCGTCTGGTGGGGCATCTGGCTCGCCGCCGGCCTCGGCTCCGGCTGGGTCGCCGGCCTGGCCACCGTCGCCTGCCCCGCGATCATGACGCTCTTCCTGGTCCGGGTCACCGGCGTGCGGCTGCTGGAGAAGACGATGATGCAGCGGCCCGGCTACCCCGAGTACGCCGCGCGGACCTCGGCGTTCGTGCCGCTGCCGCCGCGCCGGGCGGACGTCCCACTTCCCCGGTCTACCGGGGGCGTCCGTTCTCGGCCATCACATCGCCGGAGCACGTAGGGCCTTCCCCGAGAAGTACGCCGGCTCAGGCCCCCGGCTCCTCGGCGCCGTCCTGCTCCTCGCGCTCGCGCCGCTTCTTCTCCTCGTAGGCCCGTCGCTGCTGCTCGGCTCGCTCGCGGACCTGGCGGAGGAACTCCTCGTCCTTCTCCGGGTCGGCGGCGGCGAACCGGCCGGGCCGCTCGTACTCGGAGAAGCCGGGCGCCGCCCCCTGCTCGCGGGTCAGCGGCCGGGCCTTCGCGGGCCGGCCGGCCAGCAGCCAGGCGACCGAGCCGACGAACGGGAACAGCAGCACGAGCACGATCCAGGCCCACTTCGGCAGATGGCGGACGCTGTCGTCGCGCGTGCCGATCACGTCGACGAGGCAGTAGACCCACAGCACGAGCACCACGAGGCCGGGCAGGAACCTGAGCATGGCCGGCAGTCTGGCCGATGACGGCGGTCGCTGTCCGTGGTTTCCTGGACTGATGGACCCGGTGACGGCCGCGTTCGACGCCACGCCGCGGGTGGACTTCCTCCCGCCCGACCAGCGCGAGCGGACGTCGTACGACGGTCCGCTCCCCATCGGCCACGGCCAGACCTGCTCCCAGCCCCGCACCGTCCGGGCGATGCTCGGGCTGCTGGAGGTACGCCGGGGTCAGCGGGTGCTCGACGTCGGCAGCGGCTCCGGCTGGACCACCGCCCTGCTCGCCCACCTGGTCGGTCCGAGCGGGGAGGTCCGAGGGGTGGAGATCGTGCCGGACCTGGTCGGCTTCGGGCGCACCAACCTCGCCACGATGCGCCGCGGCTGGGCCCGGATCGACGCGACGGCGCCGGGGGTGCTCGGCGACCCGGAGCACGCGCCGTACGACCGGGTCCTGGTCTCCGCGGAGGCCGACGAGCTGCCCGTGCCGCTGGTCGACCAGCTGGTGCCGGGCGGGCGCCTGGTCGTGCCCGTGCGGGGCGAGCTGCTGCTGGTCGTGGCGGACCCGGACGGACCGATCGTGACGTCGCACGGCGCCTACCGGTTCGTCCCGCTGAGGTGAACAGTTCACCGACTGGTTGAGTACGCCGCTTATCCTGCGGCGGTGAGCACCGAGGAGAACCCCGAGGAGCTGGTCCGACTCGCCTCGGCCGACAACTTCCGCGACGTGGCCGGCCCCGGCGCCGGCTACCCGACCACGCGCGGCTCGACCGTGCGTCGTGGCGTGTTCTTCCGCGCCAACGAGCTGCGGCTGACCCACGAGGACGCCGCGTCGATCGCGGCCCTGGGCGTCACCGGCGTCCTCGACCTGCGCAGCCAGCACGAGATCGACGCCCACCCCGACATCGAGATCCCCGGCGCCGCCTGGACGCACGTCGACGTGCTCGGCATCCCCATGGACGAGATCTCCTCGCTGCCCGATCGGACCGCCGCGGTCGCGATGATGGAGCGGGTCTACCGCGGCTTCGTCGAGGACCCCGCCACCCGCGCCGCCCTCGGCCGGGTGCTCACCCTGCTCGCCGACGACGGGGTGCACCTGTTCCACTGCAGCGCCGGCAAGGACCGCACCGGCTGGACCGCTGCCCTGCTGCTGCACCTCGCCGGCGTCGACGACGCCGTGATCGAGGCCGACTACCTGCTCACGAACGAGTACGCCGAGGCCAGCCGCGCGGCCGTCCTCGCGCAGATCGTCGAGCACCTCGGCCCGGACAAGGCCGAGGTCTACCAGCCGGTGCTCGTCGCCGACGCCGACTACCTGCGGACGTCCTACGCCTCGGTCGAGCGGTTGTACGGCGACCGGGGTGCCTACCTGCGCGACGGGCTCGGGCTGGGTGAGGGTGTGCTTGCGGCGCTGGGGCGCAAGCTTGGGGGGTGAGTGAGTTTCTCCGCCCAGGCGGAGAAACTCATGCCTGTGTCGAGATGCTTCACGCCGTCAGCGTGAGTTCCTCGACATCGGTGTGACCTGAGTGGCTCCCGGTGCGCGGGCGGCGGTGACCGACCGCGCGGACGGACGGGGTGTTCGCACGATCGAGCGTCAGGGACTGTCCGGCGAGCCCACGGGCGGCGAGTCGGCCGGCGCGACCGTCGGCTGGCTCGGCAGCGGCGGGCTGGAAGGCGGGGGCGGCGGACCCGCGGGCGGTGGGCCGGTCGGCGGCATCGGCCTGCCCGTCGGCGCGGCCGCGGTCTTCGGCTCCGGCCCCACCTCTGGCCCCACCTCCGACGCCGTCTCCGCAGCCGGCCCCGACCCCGGACTCGGTTCCGGCTCTGGACCCGGCTCCGGCTCCGGCCCCGAAGGCGAGACCGAGGACGACGAACGCGGCCGCTCGGACCACACGACCCCGATCGCCTGGTAGGCCTTGTGCCGCTGCATCCGCGCGTACGACTCGTAGGCCCGCTTGTCGGCGTCGGTGAGGTTCACCTTGTCGGTGACGATCGTGAGCAGCGCCCGGGGCCACAGCCGGCGGGCGAGGACGACGTTGACCTCCATGCCCAGCACCCCCATCACGGCTGCGACCCAGAGCAGGCCGATCAGACCGAGGACCACCGCGAACGTCGAGTCCATCCCCTCGGCCTCCGCGATGACGCCGGTGACGTAGGCGGTACCGATGCTCTGCAGGCTCTGCCACATCACCGCGACCACGAAGGCGCCGGGCAGCACGCTGCGCAGCTGGTGGGTGCGCGCGGCGCCGAGCCGGAACAGCAGCGCGAGCACCAGGGTCACGAGGGTCACGGTGACGACGACGATCGGCCAGCGGTACGACGCGAACTCGCCGAACACCTCGGTCTGGCTGAGCAACGCCGAGCCGATCGAGAGGCCGAGCAGCGCGACGCCGGCGGTGACGAGCAGCATCAGGCTGCGCAGCCGCAGCAGGAACGGGTTGGGCCGGCTGTTGCGCGGGATCGCCCAGGCCTGGTTGAGCGCGTTCTGGATCGCCTGCCCGAGGCCGAGCGCGCCGTACAGCGCCACCAGACCACCGACGACGGCGCCGGTCTTCGAGCCCTGCAGCCCCTCGGGCCGGCCGAGCTCGTCGCCGATGATCGGGAACTGGCCGAGGGCGGAGTCGAGGATCCGCTCCTGCAGGTCGGGGTTGCCCTGCAGGATGAACCCGAGGATCGAGGTGCCGAGGAGCAGCAACGGGAAGATCGCGATGAACGCGTAGTAGGCGATGATCGCGGCCAGGTAGTTGCCCTGGTCGTCGAGGTACTTGTAGAAGACCGCGAGCGGGAATCCGATGACCGGCACCCGCTGCTGGCCGCGATCGACGACGTCGATGACCCGGCCCACAGGCACAACCTACTGGCTCAGGCGGCCGAGCAGGTCACCGACGAGCACCAGCGCCCCCGGCGCGAACCCCACGAGCAGGACGACGCCGAGCTCGTCACGCCGTCGCCAGCCTCACCACGACGCCGCCAGCGCGACGAGCAGGGCGGGTACGACGGTGCCGCCGCCGACCGCGTTGGTGGCCCAGGTCAGGCCCACGCCGAGGGCCAACGGGTAGCCGACCGGGTGCGGCCGGGGCCGCCCGCGCATGGTCGCGGCGAGGGCGGCCAGGATCAGCGCGACGCCGACGTACCAGACCGCGTGCCCGACCACCTCGTCCCACAGGTGCGCGGTCTCGCCGCCCGCCGAGGTGCCGACGGCGTTGTTCAGCGAGTTGCCCGCGAGGTGGATGCCGTGGCCGTTGGCGTAGGCCAGCGCCCCCATCCCGAACGCCAGCCAGGTCCGTCGATCCGCTTCGGCGGCGACCATCGTCCAGGCCGCCGGGGCGAGCACCAGCCACGGGACGAGCAGGTCCAGCCAGTCCGCCCAGCGGCTGCCGTCGGGTCCCGCGCCGAGCCCGTCGGGGAGCAGGCCGAGGTGGTGCAGGACGCCGTACGACAGCGCGGTCGTGGCGAGCGCCCTCGAGTACATGACCGACAGCATGGCGGCTACGCGATCAGGGCGGTGATCAGCACGACGACCGGCACCGAGGCCAGGGTGCTGACGAAGATCGAGTCGCGCGCGAGCAGCACCCCGCGGTCGTAGCGGGAGGCGATCACGAAGACGTTCTGCGCCGTCGGCAGCGCGGACAGCACCGTCACCGCGAGCAGCTGCTCGGGGTCGAGACCGAGCGCGAACCGACCGACGAGGTACGCCGCCAGCGGCTGGACGACCATCTTCAGCCCGGTCGCCAGCGCCAGCTCCGAGGCGGCCACCCCGCGGCCGGGCAGCGGACCGAGGCGCAGCGAGACGCCGTACGCGATCAGCATGGACGGGACCGCCATCCCGCCGACCAGCGCGAGCGGATCGTGGATGGCGACGGGCAGCTCCAGCCCGGTGAGCGCGAAGCCGAGCCCGATCGCCGAGCCGATGGTGATCGGGTTCTTCAGCGGCCGGCTCACGATGGCGCCGACCGAGAGCCGGTGGTCGCTGTTCGCGGCGTCGAGCAGGGTGAGCGCGAGCGGCTGCAGGACCAGCAGCTGCAGCAGCAGGACCGGCGCGACCAGGGCGGGGTCGCCGAGGACGTACGCCGCGATCGGGAGCCCGAGGTTGCCGGCGTTGACGTACGCGGCGCACAGGGTCCCGATCACGGTGGACCCGAGGTCCTGCCCGCGAAGTACCGCCACCGCCACGTAGGCGAGCCCCGCGACCAGGACCGCCGCGATCGTCGCCACCAGGTTGCCGGAGAAGACCGCGCCCAGGTCGCTGTCCTCGAGCACGGTCACCAGCAGCGCCGGGCTGGCGACGTAGAACGCCAGCGTCGACAGGGTCCGCTGACCCGCCGCGTCGATGACCTTCAGGTGGGCCAACAGGATCCCGAGGCCGATGATGAGGGCGATCGTCGCGAACCCGGCGAAGACCCCATCCACGTCTGTGAGCGTAGTGAGCGACGCGGGTCACACGGGCGGCGGGCGGCGGGCGGCCCAGCTGTAACGCGATGTCCGCTGCACTACCCGCCTGCTGCAGCGTGCGGGTAGTGCGGCGAACATCGCGTTACAGCACCGGCCGGGCGGGACCGGCCAGCCCCCGCTCAGTACGACTTCGGCAGGCCCAGCGAGTGCATGGCCACGTAGTTCAGGATCATCTCCCGGCTGACGGGGGCGATCCGGCCGGCCCGGGTGGCGACCAGCAGGCCGGCCATGCCGTACTCCTGGGTGATGCCGTTGCCGCCGTGGGTCTGCACGGCGCGGTCGGCGGCGTCGCAGGCGGCCTCGGCGGCGGCGTACTTGGCCATGTTGGCGGCCTCGCCGGCGCCCTGGTCGTCGCCGGCGTCGCAGAGCGCGGCGGCCTTCTGGGTCATCAGCCGGGCCAGCTCGATCTCGATGTGCGACTGCGCGAGCGGGTGGGCGATCGCCTGGTGGGAGCCGATGGCGTCCTTGAAGACGGTGCGCTCCTTGGCGTACGCCGTCGCCTTGTCGAGGGCGAAGCGCGCGAGGCCGGTCGAGAAGGACGCCGCCATGATCCGCTCCGGGTTCAGCCCGGCGAACAGCTGGACCAGCCCGCCGTTCTCGTCGCCGACTAAGGCGTCGGCGGGCAGCCGGACGTCGTCCAGGAACACCTGGAACTGCCGCTCGGGGCTGACGATCTCCATCGCGATCGGCGTGGCCTCGAAGCCGTCCGCGTCGGTCGGCACCACGAACAGGCACGGCTTGAGCCTGCCGGTGCCGGCGTCCTCGGCGCGGGCGACGACCAGCACGTTGTCGGCCTCGTCGACGCCGGAGATGTAGACCTTGCGCCCGGTGAGCACCCAGCTGTCACCGTCACGGCGCGCGGTGGTGGTGATGTTGTGGGTGTTGGTGCCGGCGTCGGGCTCGGTGATCGCGAAAGCCATGGTGCCGGTGCCGTCGCAGATGCCCGGCAGCCAGCGGCGCTTCTGCTCCTCGGTGCCGTAGCGGGTGACGATGGTGCCGCAGATCGCCGGGCTGACGACCATCAGCAACAGCGGGCAGCCCTGCGCGGCGAGCTCCTCGCAGACCGCCGCGATGTCACCGATCCCGCCGCCGCCCCCGCCGTACTCCTCGGGGATGTTGATGCCGAGGTAGCCGTTCTTGGCGATCTCCAGCCACAGCTCGGTGGTCTTCTCGCCGGCGCGGGCCTTCTCGGTGAACCAGTCCCGCCCGAACTTGCCGGCCAGCCTCGCGACCGCCTTGCGCAGCTCCTGGCGCTCCTCGGACTCGGTGAACTCACTCATCTTCGTCTCCTTCGACAACTGCCAGGACCGCACCGGACGCCACCTGCGTCCCGGCCTCCACGCTGATCGCCGCGACCACGCCGGCGTGCGGCGCGCTCACGGTGTGCTGCATCTTCATGGCCTCCAGGACCAGCACCGGCTGGCCCGCCTCGACCCGCTCGCCGGCCGCGACGGCGACCGACACGACCGTGCCGGGCATCGGCGCGAGCAGGCTGCCGCTCGCGACCGCGTCCGCCGGGTCCGTGAACCGCGGCATCCGGGTCAGCGCGAGGTGCCCGCCGGCCCAGTCGACGTCCACGGCGTCGCCGCTGACGCCCACGTCGTACGACGTTCGCACGCCGTCGTGCTCGAGCGTCACCCGGTCCACCGCGACGGAGACGACCTCGACCCCGTCGACCCGGTAGCCGGATCGCCCGCCCCACCACTCGACCGTCCCGCTCTCGAACTCGGTGCGCTGCGGCTGCGACACCACGTTCCGCCAGGCGACGGGAATGCCCCGCTGGACGGTGCGCGCGGCGACCGCCCGCTCGGCGAGCGCGAGCGCGCCCGCCACCATCGCGGTCGTGTCCCCGGACGCGCGCTCAGGCGCACCCTCAGGGGCACGAACCCGCTCGGCGAGGAACGCCGTGCTGACCTCACCGGCCAGGAAGCCGGGATCGCCGAGGACCGCCAGCAGCTGGTCGCGGTTGGTGGTCAGGCCGTGGATCCGCGCCCGCCGCAGCGCGCCGGCGAGCTTGCGGGCGGCCTGCTCGCGGGTCGGCGCGTGGGCGACCACCTTGGCCAGCATCGCGTCGTAGTGGGTGCTGACCGTCGAGCCGCTCTCGAAGCCGGCGTCCACGCGCACCCCGTCTCCCGCGGGGATGTCGAAGCGGGTCAGGACCCCGCTCTGCGGCTGGTAGTCGGCGGCCGGGTCCTCGGCGTAGAGCCGCGCCTCGATCGCGTGGCCGCTCTCGACGCTCGTATCGGTCACCACCCGGCCCTCGGCGACCGCGAGCTGCAGCTCCACCAGGTCGACGCCGCGGACCAGCTCGGTGACGGGGTGCTCGACCTGCAGGCGGGTGTTCATCTCGAGGAAGAAGAACGTGTCGCGCGCGGCGTCGTACAGGAACTCCACGGTGCCGGCGCCGAGGTAGTCGATCGCGGCCGCGGCGGCCCGCCCGGCCTCGTGCAGCGCGGCGCGGGTCGCGTCGGAGAGCCCGGGGGCGGGCGACTCCTCGACCACCTTCTGGTGGCGCCGCTGCAGGGAGCAGTCCCGCTCGCCCAGCACGATCACGCCGTCCGGCGTGCCGAGGACCTGCACCTCGACGTGCCGGCCGCGCTCGACGTACGGCTCGACGAACACCGTGTCGTCGCCGAACGCCGACGCCGCCTCCGCGCGGGCCTTCTCCAGCTCGGTCGGCAGCTCGGCGAGCGTGCGGACGATCCGCATCCCGCGCCCGCCGCCGCCCGCGGAGGCCTTGACGATGAGGGGCAGGTCGGCCTCGGTCGGCTCGGCGGGCGTCTGGAGGACGGGTACGCCGGCCGCCGCCATGATCCGCTTGGCCTCGATCTTCGAGCCCATCGCGTCGATCGAGTCGGGATGCGGTCCCACCCAGGTCAGCCCGACCGCGAGGACGGCGCGGGCGAAGTCGGCGTTCTCGGACAGGAAGCCGTAGCCCGGGTGGATCGCGTCCGCGCCCGCCCGCTTGGCCGCCTCGACGACCAGGTCGGTGCGCAGGTAGGTCTCCGCCGGCGTGCTGCCCGGGAGCCGGACGGCGTGGTCGGCCTCGCGCACGTACGGCAGGTCGGCGTCGGCGTCGCTGTGGATCGCGACGGTCTCGATGCCGAGCCGCCGGCAGGTGCGGAAGACCCGGCTCGCGATCTCCGCCCGGTTGGCGACGAGCAGTCTGCTGATCACGTCACTCACATCCTGAAGACGCCGAAGCGGTCGGTGCCGACGATCGGCCTGTTCTCGATGACGGAGAGGCAGATGCCGAGGATCGTCCGGGTGTCGCGCGGGTCGATGACGCCGTCGTCGTAGAGCATCCCGGAGAGGAAGTGCGGCAGCGACTGCTCCTCGACCGACTGCTCGATGAACGCGCGCATGCCGGCGTCCGCCTCCTCGTCGTACGCCGTCCCGCGGGCCTCCGCAGCCGCGCGGGCGACGATCGAGAGCACGCCGGCGAGCTGGGCCGGGCCCATCACCGCCGACTTCGCGGACGGCCAGGTGAACAGGAAGCGCGGGTCGTAGGCGCGGCCGTTCATGCCGTAGTTGCCGGCGCCGTACGACGCCCCCATGATCACCGTCAGGTGCGGGACCGTGGAGTTGCTGATCGCGTTGATCATCATCGCGCCGTGCTTGATGATCCCGCCCTGCTCGTACGCCTTGCCGACCATGTAGCCGGTGGTGTTGTGCAGGAACAGCAGCGGGGTGTCGGTCTGGTTGGCCAGCTGGACGAACTGCGCGGCCTTCTGCGCCTCCTGGCTGAACAGCACGCCCTGCGCGTTGGCGAGGATGCCGATCGGGCGTCCGTGCAGCCGCGCCCAGCCGGTCACCAGGGAGGTGCCGTAGAGCGGCTTGAACTCGTCGAAGGCCACGCCGTTGACGGGGCTCACCCCGTCGACCAGCCGGGCGATCACCTCGCGCGGGTCGAACGGCTCCTTCAGGTCGGCCGGGACCAGGTCGAGGAGCTCGTCGGGGTCGGCATCCGGCTCGGCGTAGGTCTCGATACGCCCGCTCGTTCCTCGCGGGCTACTCGACCGACGAGCGCCAGCAGTCTCGGTGGTCGAGTGCGCCGCGAGGGACGAGCGGCGTGTATCGAGACCCCGCCAGTTCAGCCGGGCCACGATCCGGCGCCCGATCCGGATCGCGTCCCGCTCGTCCTCGGCGAGGTAGTCGGCCAGCCCGGAGGTGCGGGCGTGCATCTCGGCGCCGCCGAGCGACTCGTCGTCGGACTCCTCGCCGGTGGCCATCTTGACCAGGGGCGGACCGCCCAGGAACACCTTGGCCTGCTCGCGGACCAGCACCGTGTAGTCGGACATGCCCGGCACGTAGGCACCGCCCGCGGTGGAGTTGCCGAAGACCAGCGCGATCGTCGGCTCCTTGCGGGCGCTGGCGCGGGTGAGGTCGCGGAAGAGCCGCCCGCCGGGGATGAAGATCTCCTTCTGCGTCGGCAGGTCGGCACCGCCGGACTCGACCAGGGAGATCGTCGGGAGCCCGTTCTCCTCGGCGATCTGGGAGGCCCGGAACAGCTTCTTCACCGTCCACGGGTTGCTCGCGCCGCCCTTGACCGTCGGGTCGTTGGCGGTGATCAGGCACTCGACGCCCTCGACGACGCCGATGCCGGTCACGACGGAGGCACCGACGGTGAAGTCCGAGCCCCAGCCGGCCAGCGGGGACAGCTCCAGGAACGCCGACCCCTCGTCGACGAGCAGCTCGATCCGCTCGCGCGGCAGCAGCCGACCCCGCGTGCGGTGCCGCTCGGCGTACTTCTCACCGCCGCCTGCGACCGCCTTCGCGTGCTCGGCGTCGAGATCCGCGAGCTTCTCCAGCATCGCCTCACGGTTTCTGGTCATCGCCGCCTCCCGGTGGTTGAGCAGTGAGGAGCGTCAGCGACGAGCGTGTCGAAACCCGGCGAGCCGAGAGACCGCCTCGATCGAGACAGTCGCCCGGATCCAGGGGTTTCGACACGGTTGCTGCGCAACCTGCTCAACCACCGGTGGGTCGTCACTTGGCGTACCCCAGCAGCTTCGCGGCCAGGTCGGCGAGCACCTCGGTCGCGCCGCCGCCGATGGGCAGGATCCGGCGTCGCGGTAGTGCCGCTCGACCTCGGTGCCGTGCAGGTAGCCCATCCCACCGTGCAGCTGCACGGCCTGGTCGACGACGTACGTCGCGGCTTCGCACGCGGTCTGCTTGGCCAGGCAGACCTCGGCGATGACGCTCTCGCCGGCGTCGTGACGCCGGGCGACCTCGCGGGCGTAGGTGCGCGCGACCTCGACCTGGCGGCGCATCTCGACCAGCTTGTGGCGGACCACCTGGTTGGCGATCAGCGGCTTGCCGAACGTCTCGCGCCGGCGGCAGTACTCCGCGGTCAGCGCCAGCGCGCGGGACGCGACGCCGTACCCGTGCACGGCGATCCCGAGCCGCTCGGCGACGAACTGCTCGGCGATCAGGTAGAAGCCGGAGTTCTCGGCGCCGACGAGGTTCTCGACCGGCACCCGGACGTCCGCGAAGCCGAGCTCGGCGGTGTCGGAGCAGTGCCAGCCCATCTTGGCCAGCGCGCGGTCGACGGTGAAGCCGGGCGTGCCCTTCTCGATCACCAGCAGCGAGAGACCGCCGTGGCCGGGCTCGCCGGTGCGGACCGCGGTCGTCACGAAGTCGGCCCGTACGCCGCTGGTGATGAAGGTCTTGGTGCCGTTGACGACGTAGCAGCCCGTGCCAGGGTCGAGGACGGCCGTGGTGCGGAGGCCGGCGACGTCGGAGCCGCCGCCGGGCTCGGTGATGGCGAGCGAGCCGATCTTCTCCCCGGCCAGCGTCGGGCGCACGAACCGGTCGACCAGGTCGGGCGACCCGTGCCCGGCGAGGTGCGGCACCGCGATGCCGCAGGTGAACAGCGCCGACATCAGCCCGCTCGAGGCGCCCGCCTCGAACATGCCCTCCTGCAGGTCGACCATGTCGAGCGCGCTGCCGCCCTCGCCGCCGACCGCCTCGGCGAAGGAGACACCGAGCAGCCCCTGCTTGGCCGCCGCCAGGTGCAGCTCGCGCGGGACCTCGCCCGCGTCCTCCCACTCCTGGAGGTACGGCGCCACCTCGCGGCGGACGAACTCCGCACCCAGCTCTCGCAGGCCGATCATGACGCGGCTCCGGGGTCCCCGCCGAGTTGTTCGGCGGAGGAGCGAAGCGGGGGAGACGAAGAACTCGGTGGGGTGGTCAACAGGTCCTCCTGGACGTGCACCATGCGGGACCGGATCCACTCGCCCAGCCCCTTCGCCTGCGGGTCGAAGCGCGTCGAGGCGGCGACCCCCTGCCCGAGCAGACCCCGGATCAGGACGTTGACGCCACCCAGGTCGGGCAGCACGTAGACCTCGACGTCGAGGTCGGCGGCCTCCGGGATCAGCTCGCGCACCTTGCGCGGGCTCATCAACTTGGCCAGCCACTGCACGCGGGCCTCGCGCAGCTCGTTGGTCGAGCCGGTCGAGACCCCGTCGTTCTTCACCCACAGGCCCAGGTTGGCGTCGCCGCCCTTGTCGCCCGACCGGGCGTGCACGAAGGTGCCGAGCGGCACCCGGCGGGTCAGCGAGTCGGCGGGGGCGGGGTACGGCGACTCGCGCAGCCCCAGCGCCGGGTCGACGACCGCGAACTCGGTCGGGTCCGCGATCACCTCGCGCCGTCCGTCCGCGTGCACGACCGTGTGCGAGACGGCACTGCGGTCGACGTACTCAGCGCGATAGACGCCGTACGGCGTGGGCGCGGCGGGCGGGCCCGTCATCGTGAAGCCGGGGTACGACGCCAGCGCCAGCTCGACGGCCGCACCCGTGAAGGAGCGGCCGACCGGGCCGGCCTCGGCGTCCAGCACCGTGCAGCGCAGCAGCGTCGAGGCGCCCTCCTCGGAGTCCGCGTCGGGCATCGGCATCGCGACCCGGCTCCAGTGCACGGTGCTCGCGGTGAGCGCCGGCGTGAGCTGCTCGCGCACCCAGTCGGCCTTGGCCTCGATGTCGAGGCCCGTCACCACGAACTCGACGCTGTTGCGGTAGCCGCCCAGCTCGTTGACGCACACCTTGAGCCGCTCCGGCGGGGCCTCGCCGCGCACCCCCTCGACGTGCACCCGGTCGACGCCGTCCTGGCGCAGCCGGATCGAGTCGAGGTGCACGGTGACATCGGGGTTGAGGTAGCGCGTCGACTGGATCTCGTAGAGCAGCTGGGCGGTCACCGTGTCGGTGGTGACCGCGCCGCCGGTGCCCGCGTGCTTGGTGATCACGCTGGAGCCGTCGACCGCGAGCTCGGCCAGTGGGAAGCCCAGCGGGGTCCCGTCGTGGCGCAGGGACATGAAGCCGGAGAAGTTGCCGCCGGTGGCCTGGGTCCCGCACTCCAGCACGTGCCCGGCGACGACGGCGCCCGCGAGCTCGTCGTACGACCTCGGCGTCCAGCCGTGGTGCGCCACCGCGGGACCGACCACCAGCGAGGCGTCGGTGACCCGGCCGGTGACGACCACGTCGGCGCCCTCGCGGAGCGCGGCGGCGATGCCGAAGCCGCCGAGGTAGGCGTTGGCGGTGAGCGCACCGTCGAAGCCGAGGTCGCGTACGTCGTCGCCCTCGACGTGGGCGACGTTCACGTCCAGGCCGAGGCCCTTGGCCAGCTCACGGACCTTTGCGGCCAGCCCGGCCGGGTTGAGCCCGCCGGCGTTGCTGACGATCCGGACCCCCTTCTCCAGGGCCAGGCCGAGGCAGTCCTCCAGCTGGCGCAGGTGGGTCTTCGCGTAGCCCAGCGACGGGTCCTTCAGCGTGTCCTTGCCCAGGATGAGCATGGTCAGCTCGGCGAGGTAGTCGCCGGTCAGGCAGTCCAGCGACCCGCCCTCCAACATCTCCCGCATCGCGGACAGCCGGTCGCCGTAGAAGCCCGAGCAGTTGCCGATCCGCATCGCCTCCGTCATCGCGCGGCCCGCCCCGCTCCCGGAGGTCCCGCGAAGCACTGGGCGATCCGCAGCCAGTGCTCGGCGTCGTCGCCGACCGCGACCAGGTCGGTGTCGTCGCGGTGGACGCGCTGGGTCACCAGCAGGCAGAAATCGTACGCCGAGCCGGTCACCGACTGCCGGGCGTCCTCCGGTCCCCAGGACCAGGTGCTGCCGGACGGCGCGGTGAGCTGGACCCGCGGCTCCTCGGCCGGGGCCTGCTCGCCCTGCATCGCGTAGGCGTAGCCACGGGTGCGCACGCCGAGGTGGGCGACGTGCCGGATCCGGTCGGTGCGCTCGGGGTCGATCCCGAGGGCGTCGTACACGTCGAGGCCGTGAGCCCAGGTCTCCATGAACCGCGCGGTCGCCATCGACGTCGGCGACATCGGCGGCCCGAACCACGGCATCCTCTCGTCGGTCGGGAACGCGCGCAGTGCCGTTACGAGGGCGGTGCGGGCCGTGCCCCAGCGGGCAAGCAGCCCGATGGGTGCCAGCCGGGCGATCTCGTGGGCACCCGCGTCGACGTACCCGCTCGGGTCGGACATCGCCTCGTGCACGAGGGCGTCCCAGCGCTCCCGGTCCGTCGCCGCGACCACCGCGACCTCGTCGGTCCACACCAGGTGCGCGACCTGGGTCGCCACGCTCCAGCCGACCGCCGGCGTGGGCGTCGCCCAGCCGTCCTCGTCGAGGCCGGCGACGGCGTTCCAGACGCCATCGCCTTCGGTCCTCAGGTCGTCGAGGAGGTCGTCGAGCAACGTCATGCGGACTCCTGGGTGAGGGTGGCGTCGAGGACCTCGGCCCACTGGTCGAGGATCCGGCCGCGGCGCCGGGCGTCGTCGGTGATCGTGTCGGCGAGCCCGAGTCCGCGGACCAGGTCGAGGGTGCCCTGCACCAGCTCGCGCACCCCCGGCCGCGACTCGTCGGCGCCGAGCAGCTCGACGGTGAGCCGGTGCACCTCGCGGCCGACCCGCTGCTCCAGCGGCGCGACGGCCTCGAGCAGCGCCGGATCGGTGCGGGCGGCGACCCACAGCTCGAGCGCGGCGGTGAAGACCGGAGAGGTGAAGTGGTCGCCGAGCATCTGCAGCACGGCGCGGGTCCGACGCTGGCCCGCCGGCAGCGCCTCCGCGGCCGCGGCCAGCTCGGCGCCCCGGACCTCGGTCAGGTGCTCGACGGCCGCGACGACGAGCGCGTTCTTGGTCGGGAAGTGGTGCAGCTGCGCGCCGCGGCTGACCCCGGCCCGTTCGGAGACGAGCGTGGTGGAGGTGCCGGCGAACCCGCGCTCGACCAGGAGCTCCACGGTCGCCTCCAGCAGCCGGGCCCGCATCACGCGGGTCCGCTCCTCCTGGGGGACGCGCTGCGTCGTCGGGGCGGGCACCCGGTCAGCATGGCCCGGCGGTCAACAAACAGTCAAGCCTGACTTTTTGTTCGTCCGCCCAGCGGATCAGGACAGTCGCGCCACCAGCGGCAGCCGCGACCGGGCGGTCAGCCCGACGACGGCGGCGGTGAGCAGCGGCAGCGCGACCACGATCCCCAGCACCAGCAGCCACGGGACGTCGACGAACGGGCCGACGTCGACGTTCGTGGGCGTGCACGACCCGGACCCCTCGACGACGCAGGAGTCGCCCTGCATCG
Organism: Nocardioides sp. W7; assembly: GCF_022919075.1. Lineage (NCBI taxonomy): Bacteria > Bacillati > Actinomycetota > Actinomycetes > Propionibacteriales > Nocardioidaceae > Nocardioides > Nocardioides sp. W7. The sequence continues at coordinate 748,528 of NZ_CP095078.1, forward strand.
TGGTGAGCGGCCGCGCGACCGCCAGCCCCGGGACGAACCCCACGGCCGCGCCGAGCACCGCGCCGACGAAGCCCACCACCAGCGCGTACGCCGCCGCCACGCCCCGCCGCGTCCGCGGCGAGGCCCCCACGGCCGACAGGGTGGCCAGGTCGGGTCGGGCGTCGGAGAGCGCCAGGAAGGTCGCGGTGAGCGTGCCGCCGAGCATCAGGAGCGCGCCGAGGCCGGCGAGCACCAGCTGGACGATCAAGGTCTCGTCGGCGGCTCGGTAGCCGCGCTCGACGTACAGCTCCTGCCCGGCGGCGGTGGCCGCGAGCACTTCGTTGACCGCCTCCTCCTGGTCGTCGGTGATGTCGGTCCCGGCCAGCGCGAACCCGACCGTCGCGACCTCGAGGCCCAGCCCCTCGGCCGCCTCCGGGGAGAGCACGGCGACGGGACCGTACGTCGAGGCGTCGACCTCGACCACCAGGGCCGGCAGCGTCGCCTCCACCGGCCGGCCGATCTCCTCGCCGGTGTTGTTGTCCGAGCGCGAGACCCGGACGTGCACCTCGTCGAGCTGCACGCCCCGGTCGGTGAAGGCCACCACGCCGCCGGCCGCGAGCATCCGACCGGCGGCGACGCGCTCGCCGCGGTCCACGCCGCGCAGCCCGGGTGGCAGCTCCTCACCGACCAGCACCGACGCGCCGAGCACGGAGCTGGAGCCACTCAGCAGTCCGTCCTCGCCACCGTCGGCCGTGACAGAGGTGTAGAGCCACTGGTCGTCGAGCTCGTCCGGCACCCCGAGGATCTCGGTGCGCGCGGCCGCGGGGACCTCCTGGACGAGCGCGGCGCGGACCGCCTCGGTGTCCTGGCCACCGAGCGTGGACACGACTCCCATGCCCGCCGGGAGTGAGGGCGTGTACGTCGCCTCGCTCTCGGCCGCGTCGCTGCTGGTCGAGATGCCCAGCGCGACCACGCCCGCGACGGTGGCGGCGACGGCGGCGACCGCGGGCACCGTGCGGGTGCGGTGCCGAGCCGCGTCCCGCACCGCGAACCGCAGGCTGAGCGGGAGCCGACCGGCGAGCCGACCCAGGAGGCCGAGCACCACGGGGACGAGCAGCACCATGCCGAGGATCGCCGGGATGGCCGAAGCCGCGATCAGGAGCTCGCCACCCGGCCGGGCACCGAGGACCGCGCCGACGATCCCGCCCGCGAGCAGGGCCACCCCCAGCAGCGGAGACCTGAGCGAGGGCTTGCGGTCACCCCGGCGGCCGGCCAGCACCGCGACGACGTCCTGCCGCGAGGCCAGGTGCGCGGGGACGACCGCGGCCAGGAGCGCGCTCGCGAGCCCGAAGCAGGCGACGCCGGCCAGGTGCAGCCACGACACGTCGAACGGGCCCAGCCAGGTCGAGTTCAACGACTGCACCAGGGGCAGGAGCGCGGCCGCGAGCCCGATGCCGAGCACCACTCCGGCCGCCGAGGCGATGCCCCCGAGCACCACAGCACTGGCCAGCACGACCCGCCGGGCCTGCGTGGGCGTGCCGCCACAGGCCGCGACCAGGGCCAGGGTCCGCGCCTGGCGCCGCGCGCCGACCGCGAACGACGGACCCGCCAGCAGCACGACCTCCAGCAGGGCCATCACCACGATCAGGGCGACCACGGCGACGAAGGCGTCGTCACCGGAGCCTTCGAAGCCCTGGACCTCGGGCGCGATCGCGTCGTCCGGGGGAGGGTCGAGGATCACGGCCCGGGAGTACGCCGTCACGCCCAGCTCGTTGAGCCCGAGCACGTCGTCCCAGGTCATCGGGCCCCCGCCGACCAGCCAGGTGCGGCCGTCGTACGGCTCGACCCCGAGGCTGCCGATCGGTCCGACCGCCGTCGGCTCGGTGCGGACCGTGGTGGACTCCGCGATGCCGACCACGACGGGCCCGGGAGCTTCGCTCTCGTCCAGTCGCAGCGCGTCGCCGACGGCGTACCCCTTGTCGGCGAGGGCCTGGTTGACGACCACCTCGTCGGCGGTCCGGGGAAGCCGGCCGTCGGCGAGCTCGAAGAGCCCGTCGGCCAGCGGGTCGCCGAGGTCGACCTCGGTCGTCTCGACGTCCGTGGCCCCGCGGTCGGTGCCGAGCATCGCCCAGCCATGCCGGATCTCGGCGAGCGGCCGGCCGTCGAGCGCCGCCGCAAGCTGCTCGGGCGTGAGCTCCTGGCCGTCGTCGCCGTCGCCGTCGCCGTCGGAGGCGTAGCCGGAGTCCGGGTTCGGGGCCTGTTGGACCTCGTCGATGCCGTCGCGGACGGTGACGATCGCCTGTGCGCTGCCGAGCGTCCGGTCGAGGTCCTCGCCCGCGTCGATGGTGGCCGTCTGGATGAGGACGTCGGCGGTCGTCACGCCGAGCACCGGCAGCGCGATCATCACCAGGACCAGGACGCTGCGCCCGCGCGAGCGGAGCGCGTCGCGCCAGGCGATCCGCAGCGGCAGGCGCCAGGCCGTCATCGACCCTGCCCGGCGTCGAGCAGCGCGTCGACCGGGGCCGAGCCCGACTGGTCGACGACGACGCCGTCGCGCAGGAAGACCACGCGGTCGGCCCAGGCGGCGTGCCTGGGCTCGTGGGTGACCAGGACGCCGGCCGCGCCGGCGTCGCAGCGGGCCCGCAGCAGCTGCAGGATGTCCTCGCCGGTCTCGGTGTCGAGCGCCCCGGTGGGCTCGTCGGCCAGGATCAACCGGCGCTCGCCGACGACGGCGCGCGCGATCGCGACCCGTTGGGCCTGCCCGCCGGACATGTCGTCGGGGAACCGGTCCCAGAGGTCGCCGATGCCGACCTCCTCGAGCGCCGTCCGGGCCGCGGCCCGCGCGGGGCGCGGCCGCTGTCCGTCGAGCTCGAGCGGTAGCGCGACGTTCTCCGCGGCGGTCAGGGCGGGGATCAGGTTGAAGTCCTGGAAGACGTAGCCGATGGCGGTACGACGCATCCGCGCCCGCTCCCGCAGACCGAGCGCGCCGAGGTCGGCCCCCTCGACCGAGACCGTGCCGGACGTCGGACTGTCGAGGCCGCCGGCCAGGGTCAGCAGGGTCGACTTGCCGGACCCGGACGGGCCCATCACCGCGACCAGCTCACCGGCGGCAGCGGCGAAGGTGACCCCGCGCAACGCCTCGACGGCGGTGGGGCCCTCGCCGTGCACGCGGGTCACCCGGTCCAGGGTCAGCACGGTGGTCATCGGCCCGTCTCCTCATGGTCGGTGCGGCCGGACCGGCGCTCACCCGGGCGCCCGGCGCTGGACTTCGTGGTGCGCAGCCGCTCGCGTGCCTGATCGAGCCAGCGCGACTCGGCGCGGGCGAGGATCGAGGCCTCGGCGACCGGCAGCTCGTCGCTCATCGGCCGGCCTCCTGCCCGGTCGGGGCCGTCGCCGTCGCCGGCCGGGCCTGCTCCTCGCGGGCGGCCCGCCGGAGCCGGGACTCGCAGTGGTCGAGCCAGCGGATCTCCGCCTCGGCGGCGAAGACCAGCGACTCGAGCACCAGGCCCCAGGCGAGGTCGGCTCGCTCGTTCCCCCCCTCGCCCCGCTTGAGCCGGGTGTAGTCCTGCAGCGCCGTCATGGTGGCGCTGCGCTGCTGCTGGATCACCCGGCCGACGTCGACGCCGGGGACCGTCACCGCGAGCGCCAGCTTGATCGCCAGCTCGTCACGGGGTGGCTGGGTTCGCGCCACGGGCGTGGTGAACCAGGCCGCCACCTCACCGCGCCCGGTGTCGGTCAGCCGGTAGACCAGGTGGCCGTCGTCGTCGGCCCCCGTGCCGGCCACCAGGCCGTCGCGCTCGAGGCGGGCGAGGGTCGTGTAGACCTGGCCGACGTTCAGCGGCCAGGTGCCGCCGGTGCGCTGCTCGAACTCGCTGCGGAGCTGGTAGCCGTACATCGGGCCCTGCTCCAGCAGCGCCAGGAGCGCCTGCTTCACCGACATCGTGACCTCCGTGGTCGCTAGATACTCGGTATGTATACCACGTATGCACCGACGCAGCGGCAGGTGAGCACGCCCGCCGGCAGGTGGGTGTGCTCGTTGAAGGTCAGCAGCCGCGTACCGGTGCGGCCGACCAGGACCCGGGTCACCGAGCTGTTCACGAGCACCGTGTTGAACGCCGACCACAGCCGCCCCGGATCGGTCGGGTCGACCAGGGTCGCGGCGGCGGCACCGACCGGGCCGCCGGAGGTCACCACGACGACCGTGCCCGCCTGTGCCCGGTCCACCGCCCGGGACAGCGCGGCCCGGGTGCGGGCCAGGAAGCCGGCGTACGACTCGCCGGCCCCGGGCAGGGTGCCGTCCACCCAGCGGCCGGTGGCGCGCTCGAAGAGCGCCTGGAAGGCGCGCCGGTCCAGGTCGCCCGGCACCGGCTCCCCGAGCGCCGCGACGACGGCGAGGTGGTCGAACTCGTCCCAGTCGGCGTCGACCTCGACGTCGAGGTCCCAACCCGCGGTCTCGAGGATCGCCTCCGCCGTCTCGCGGTGCCGGCGCATCCCGCCGCGCAGCACGGCGGAAGGTCGTACGCCGAGCGCTGCCAGCTGCCTGCCCAGCAGCCGGCCCTGCTCGTGGCCGGTGGCGGAGAGGACGTCGTAGTCGTCCGCGCCGAAGGAGGCCTGGCCGTGCCGGACCAGGAGCAGCAGGCCCATCAGCCGGCGATCAGCCGGCGACAGCGCGTCTCGAGGTAGCCGACGGCGGGGCCGAAGACGGCGTACTGCTCGTTGGTGGTCTGGCCGTGGAAGTAGCGGTACCAGATCTGCTGGGCGATCACCGCGAGCCGGTAGAGCCCGAAGACCTCGTAGAAGCGCCACTGCTCGGGGGTCAGCGAGTAGCCCATCCGCTCGCAGTAGCGGGCCACGATCTCGGCGCGCGACCACATGCCGTCGGCCTGGGACGGCTGGCGGCGGAACATCTGGAAGAACTCGTCGTCGCCCTCCTCGACCCAGTACGCCATCGAGCCGCCGAGGTCCATCAGCGGGTCGCCGACGGTCGCCATCTCCCAGTCCAGGACGCCGACCACCCGGGTCGGGTCGTCGGGCGCGAGCACCACGTTGTCGAGCCGGAAGTCGTTGTGGATCAGCACCTGCGCGACGTCGGCCGGCTGGTGCGCCCCGATCCAGGCCTCGACCGCGCTCCAGTCGCCGGTGTCCTCGGTGCGGGCCTTCGCGAACCGGCCGGTCCACCCGGCGACCTGGCGGGCGACGTACCCCTCGCCGCGCCCGAGCGCCGCCAGCGCGGGGTGGGCGGCCACGTCGACGGAGTGCAGCTCGGCGAGCACGTCCCAGGCGTTGCCGCACAGGCGCGACACGTCCTCGCGGGCCATCGTCGACGGCAGGTCGCGCCGCGGGATGGTGCCCTCGACCTCGGCCATCACGTAGAACGGCGAGCCGATCACCGTCTCGTCCTCGCAGAACCCGATCATCTCCGGCACGTACGGGAACACGGGCGCGAGCGCGGCCTGGATGCGGTGCTCGCGGCCCATGTCGTGGGCTCCGGCGGCCTTCTGGCCGGACGGGGGTCGGCGCAGGATCAGTCGCCGGTCGGCCAGTCGGAGCTGGTAGGTCAGGTTCGACGCGCCGCCGGGGAACTGGCGGACCTCCTCGATCTCGCCCAGCCCGAGCCACTCCTGGACCGCCGCGACGTCGAAGGCGTCCTCGTCGCGGACCGGCTTCGCCGGATTCCCGTCGCTCATCCCTGTGCTCCCTCGTCCAGCTTGCGGGCCTGGTCGCGCATGACGACGTCGTACGTCGCCCGGTCGGCCTGTTTGAGTCCGTACGCCGCCCGCCCGGCCGGGTCGGGCAGGATCACCTCGTCGCCGCGGTCCAGCCCGTCGAGCACCGCCGCCGCGATGTCGGCCGCGCTGACCGGCGACTCGTCGACCAGCCGGCTCATCACGCCGGCCAGCGCGGTGTCGGCGCCGCGGATCGAGCTCATCAGGTTGGTCCGGAAGTACGACGGGCACACGACGTGCGCGGTGACGCCGTACGCCGCCAGCTCGTGGCCGGTCGTCTCGGTGAGTGCGACGACCGCGGCCTTGACGGCGTTGTACGACGCCATCCCCGCGGGGTGGACGAGGCCGGCCAGCGACGCGACGTTGACGATCCGGCCCGACCGCTGCCGCTTGAACAGCGGCACGAACGTGCGGGTGCCGCGGACCGCGCCGAAGAGGTTGATGTCGAAGATCCACTGCCACTCGTCGAGCCCCGCGACGTCGAGCCGGCCGCCGCCCGCGACGCCGGCGTTGTTGACGAGTACCTCGAGCCCGCCCCAGGTCTCCTCCACGTGCGCGAGCGCCGCTGCCCAGTCGTCCTCGGACGTGATGTCGAGGCGGAGGATCTCGCTGGTCGAGTAGCCGTCGCGAGGAACGAGCGACGGCGTATCGAGACCCACCACGTCGGTCCGCAGCACCTCGTCCCCGCGCGCCTCGAACGCGTCGGCCAGCGCGGCGCCCAGCCCGGAGGCGGCGCCGGTGATCAGCACCCGGCTCACTTCGCGGCTCCGTACTTGCCGAGCTCGAGCCGGGCGACCATCCCGCGGTGCACCTCGTCGGGTCCGTCCGCGAGCCGGAGCGCGCGGGCGGCCGTCCACGCCGCCGCGAGCGGGAAGTCGTCGGAGAGTCCGCCGCCGCCGTGCAGCTGGATGGCCAGGTCGACGACCGACTGGGCCATGTTCGGCACCGCGACCTTGATCTGCGAGACCTCGCTCAGGGCGTTCGCCGGGCCGCCGACGTCGAGCTTCCAGGCGGCGTGCAGCACCAGCAGGCGGGCCGAGTCGATGGCGATCCGGGCGTCGGCGATCTTCTCGCGGTTGCCGCCCAGGTTGGCGATCGGCTTGCCGAAGGCGGTCCGCTCCAGCGCCCGGCGGCAGGCCAGCTCGAGCGCCAGCTCGGCCAGTCCGATCAGTCGCATGCAGTGGTGCACCCGGCCCGGGCCGAGCCGGCCCTGGGCGATCGCGAACGCCTCGCCCGGCCCGCTGATGAGGTTCGCCAGCGGCACCCGGACGTCGGTGAACGACACCTCGCCGTGGCCCAGCGGCTCGTCGTACAGACCCATGGTCGGGAGCATCCGCTCGACCCGCACCCCGGCCGCGTCGCGCGGGACCAGCACCATCGAGTGCCGGTGGTGCCGGTCCGCGTCGGGGTCGGTGACGCCCATGAAGATGAGCACGCGGCAGTCGGGGTGACCGACGCCGGTCGACCACCACTTGCGGCCGTTGACGACCACCTCGTCGCCGTCGACCACCGCGGTCGCGGCCATGTTGGTGGCGTCCGAGGAGGCCACGTCCGGCTCGGTCATCGCGAACGCGCTCCGGATCTCACCGGCCAGCAGCGGCTCCAGCCACTCCCGCTTCTGGGCGTCGCTGCCGTACTTGAGCAGCACCTCCATGTTGCCCGTGTCGGGCGCGTTGCAGTTCAGCACCAGCGGCGCGATCGCGCTGCGGCCCATCAGCTCAGCGAGTGGCGCGTAGTCGACGTTCGACAGGCCCTCGCCGTACCCCTCGCTGTGGCCGGCGGGCAGGAAGAGGTTCCACAGCCCCCGCTCGCGGGCCTTGGCCTTCAGCTCCTCGAGGACCGGCAGCGGCTGCCAGGGATCCCCGATGCGCCGCTGCTCGGCCAGGTCCGCGTGGTACGCCGCCTCGACCGGCTCGATCTCCTCGGCGAGGAAGGTCCGCACCCGCTCGGTCAGGTCCGCCGCTCGCGGGGACGGGCTGAAGTCCATGTGAGAAGACCTTACGTAGTCCGTGCCTGTGGAGAGACCGCCGAGCCGGCGCAAGTTTGCGCCGGCTCGGCACCAAACTCGCGCCGGCTCGGCGTTGGGGGGGTGGGGTCAGGCGGGGAAGGACCCGCCCGAGGTGGCGAGGTCGCGGAGGTACGCCGTGGGGCGGAACCGCTCGCCGTACGCGTCGGCCAGCTCGTCGGCCCGGGTCACGAAGGCCGCGAGCCCGATCTCGCCGGTCGCGCTCTGGTAGCCGGTCATGAACTGCGCCGCGCCGCCGGTCATGGGCGGGAAGCCGATGCCCATGATCGAGCCGATGTTGGCGGCGGCGGCCGAGGTGATGACGTTCTCCTCGAAGCACTTCGCGGTCTCCAGCGCCTCCGCGAAGAGCATCCGCTCCTTCATGTCGACGAACGGGATCTGCTCCTCGGCGACCGGGAACCGCTCGGCCAGCCCGGACCAGATCGAGCCGCGCTTGCCCTCGTCGTACTCGAAGAAGCCGGCGCCGGCGAGCCGCGAGGGGCGGCCGGCCTCGATCATCTTCTCGACCACGCCGGTGCCGGGGTGGGGGTCGTACGACGTGCCGTCGCGCTCGGCCGCCTCGCGGGTGGCCTTGGCGATCTTGGCCATCAGCTCCATGTTGAGCTCGTCGGTCAGCTGCAGCGGGCCGACGGGGTAGCCGGACTGGGTGGCGGCGCGCTCGATGGAGTACGGGCGCTGGCCCTCGGCGAGCAGCGCGAGGCCCTCGTTGACGAAGAAGCCGATCACCCGCGAGGTGTAGAAGCCGCGGCTGTCGTTGACGACGATCGGGGTCTTCCTGATCTGCTGGACCACGTCGTAGGCCTTGGCCAGCGCGACGTCGGAGGTCTCCTTGCCGCGGATGATCTCGACCAGCGGCATCTTGTCGACGGGTGAGAAGAAGTGCAGGCCGATGAAGTCGGCCGGCCGGTCCACGCCGTCGGCCAGCTCGGTGATCGGCAGCGTCGAGGTGTTCGAGCACAGCAGCGCGTCGGCATTGACGTACGGCGCCACCTCGGCGAAGACCTTCGCCTTCAGCGCCGGGTCCTCGAAGACCGCCTCGATCACCAGGTCGCAGCCGGCCAGGTCGGCCGGGTCGGCGGTGGCGGTGATCCGGTCGAGCAGCTCCTGGCTCTTCTCCTCGGTGAGCTTGCCGCGGCTGACCGCCTTGGCGTTGAGCTTCTCGGAGTAGGCCTTGCCCTTCGCGGCGTTCTCGGCCGAGACGTCCTTCAGCACGACCTGCATGCCCGCGCGGGCACAGGAGTAGGCGATCCCCGCCCCCATCATCCCGGCGCCGAGGACGCCGACCTTGGTGGCCTTCCAGGGCTCGATGCCCTGCGGGCGCAGCGAGCCGGAGTTGATCGCCTGCAGGTCGAAGAAGAAGGCCTGGATCATGTTCTTCGCGCCCTGGTTGACGATCAGGCTGGTCAGGTAGCGCGACTCGATCCGCGAGGCGGTGTCGAAGTCGACCTGCGCGCCCTCGACCGCGGCGGACAGGATCGCCCGCGCGGCGGGGAAGACCGCCCCCTTGGTCTGCTTGCGCAGCAGCGCCGGGAAGGCCGGCAGGAAGCCCGCCAGCGCCGGCGACTTCGGGGTGCCACCCGGCATCTTGTAGCCCGGGGCGTCCCAGGGGTTCTGCGCGGCGCCGGGGTTGGCCTTGATCCAGGCCTTCGCGGCCGGGACCAGCTCCTCGCGGGTGGCGACCAGCTCGTCGACCAGGCCCTGCTCCTTGGCCGCCGCGGCCTTGAACTGGGTGCCGGTGAGCAGCACCTCCATCAGGCCGGCCTGCAGGCCGAACTTGCGGACGATGCGGGTCACGCCGCCGCCACCGGGCAGCAGGCCCAGCGTCGACTCGGGCAGGCCGACGACCACGCCGGGGCCGTCGAGCGCGATGCGGTGGTTGCAGGCCAGGCAGATCTCGTAGCCGCCGCCGAGCGCCGCGCCGTTGATGGCGGCGACGACCGGGCGGGGGAACTTCTCCAGCCGGCGCAGCGACGCCTTGACGGTCTCGCTCATCGCGAACACGTCGGCGGCGTCGTCGGGCCCGGCCTTGATCATGTTCTTCAGGTTGCCGCCGGCGAAGAAGGTCTTCTTCGCGCTGGCCAGCACGACGCCGGAGACGTCCGGCTCCTCGGCGTACAGCCGGTCGATCGCGGCGTCCATCGAGTCGATGTAGAGCTGGTTCATCGTGTTGGCGCTCGACGACGGGTCGTCGAGGGTCAGGGTGACGATGCCGTCCGCGTCCTTCTCGTAGTGGACGGAGGACTGGGTCTCGGTGCTGGTGCTCATCAGGTTCCTGTTCTGGATGAGAGGTGTCTGGGGTACGGCGGGCGCGGGTCGGTCGGTCTGCGAGCTCCGGATGGGTCTCGACACGCGGGTCACGGCTTCGCAGGCTCAGCCGTGCCGCTCGCTCGACCACCGACGGGCATCTCCGCCATTCGTCGAGTTGGTCAGCGACTCCGTCGCTAGACCAACTCGACGATGGTGGCGATGCCCATCCCGCCGCCGACGCAGAGCGTGGCGAGACCGCGGCGCTGGTCGCGCCGCTCGAGCTCGTCGATCAGGGTGCCGAGGATCATCGCGCCGGTCGCGCCGAGCGGGTGGCCCATGGCGATCGCGCCGCCGTTGACGTTCGTGATGTCGTGACCGATGCCCAGGTCGCGCATGAACCGCATCGCGACGGCGGCGAACGCCTCGTTGATCTCGAACAGGTCGATGTCGCCGACCTCGAGGCCGGCCTTGCCGAGCGCCTTGCGGGCGGCGGGCGCGGGACCGGTCAGCATGATCGTCGGGTCGGCGCCGGAGACCGCGGTCGCGATGATCCGGGCCCGCGGGGTCAGGCCGAGCTCGGCGCCCACCTGCTCGGAGCCGATCGCCATCAGCGCGGCGCCGTCGACGATGCCGGAGGAGTTGCCGGCGTGGTGGACGTGGTTGATCTTCTCGACCCAGTGGTACTTCTCCAGGGCCACGTCGTCGAAGCCCGCGTCCGCGCCGACCTGGGCGAACGACGCCTTCAGCTTGGCGAGGCCGGTCGCCGTGGTGTCGGGGCGGATCGTCTCGTCGGTGTCCAGCACCGTGAGGCCGTTGATGTCCTTGACCGGCACGATCGCGCCGGAGAAGTAGCCGTTGGCCCAGGCCTTCGCGGCGCGGTGGTGCGACTCGGCGGCGTACGCGTCGACGTCGTCGCGGATCCAGCCCTCGATGGTCGCGATCAGGTCGGCCCCGATGCCCTGCGGCACGAAGCCCGCCTTGAACGCGGTCGCCGGGTCGGACGCCCAGGCGCCGCCGTCGGAGCCCATCGGCACCCGGCTCATCGACTCGACGCCGCCGGCGAGGATCAGGTCCTCGAACCCGCCGCGGACGCGGGACGCCGCCTGGTTGACGGCCTCCAGGCCGGAGGCGCAGAACCGGTTGAGCTGGACGCCGGCGACGGTGTCGGGGTAGCCGGCGGCCAGCGCGGCGGTCTTGGCGATGTCGCCGCCCTGGTCGCCGACCGGCGAGACCACGCCGAGGACGACGTCGTCGACCCGCGCGGGGTCGAGGCCGGGGTTGCGGACCCGGACCTCGTCGAGCAGCCCGACCACCAGGTCGACCGGCTTGACCTCGTGCAGCGAGCCCGCTGCCTTGCCCTTGCCGCGCGGCGTACGAAGGTGGTCGTACACGAATGCTTCTGCCATGACCGTCCTAGCGAGAGTGATTCGGGGTGTGGGGCCGAGCGCCCACCGTGTCCTTTGATTGTGACACCATGAGTGTCACGGTCAAGGGGCACCCGACAGATGTGGCCTCGGTCACGAAAGGCGGCATGGGGAGATGGCGGACGACGAGCTGCTCACGCTCGATGAGCTGACGGCCCGGGTCGGCATGAGCGTGCGCAACGTGCGCTTCTACACGACCAAGGGGCTGGTGCCGCCGCCGATCAGGCGCGGACGGTCGGGCTACTACGTCGCCGACCACGTCGCCCGGCTCGAGCTGGTCCGCGAGCTGCAGCAGCACGGCTTCACGCTCTCGGCGATCGAGCGGTACCTCGTCGCGATCCCCGCCGACGCCACCCCCGAGGACATCGCGCTGCACCGCACGATGCTCGCGCCCTGGCAGGCCGACGCCCCGGCCGAGCTCACCCGCGCGGAGCTGGACCTTCGTACCGGGCGCACGCTCAGCGACGGCGACCTGGCCACCCTCGCGGCGCTCGGCATCGCGTTCCGCAACAAGCGCGGGCGCTACGAGGTGTCGATGTCGCAGCTGCCGGTCGGGCTGGGTCTGCTCGACCTCGGCTTCCCGACCGAGGCGGCGATCGCCGCGGCCGACGTGTACGCCGCCCACGGCCGCCAGCTCGCGCAGGAGCTCAACGAGCTGTTCCGCACCATGGTGTGGCCGGTCTACCGCGACGCCGGGGCCGCCCCCGAGCGGATCCAGGAGGTCGTCGAGCGGCTCAAGCCGCTCTCGATCGCCAGCCTGGTCTCGGCCTACGAAGCCGCCATGGACGAGACCAAGCGCGAGCGGATCGCCGAGCGCGCCCGCCGCGCGAGCGGCACCGAGGGCGCCGAGGCCTGAGCCGGGCCCGGTTGGCCGTGGGTACCGGACCCTCCATGAGCAACGTTCTCGTCACCGGCGCCACGGGCTTCGTCGGCAAGCGCCTGGTGCCCGTCCTCGTCGAGCAGGGCCACCACGTGAAGGCGATGACCCGCCACCCCGAGACGTACGACGCCCCGGGCGAGCCGGTCTTCGGCGACGTGCACGATCCGGGCACGCTCGCCGAGGCGCTCACCGACGTCGACGTGGCGGTCTACCTGGTGCACTCGCTCGGCGACGACGACTTCGAGCGCAAGGACGCCGAGGCCGCCCGCGGCTTCGGGCTGGCCGCTGCGGCAGCCGGGATCAAGCAGATCGTCTACCTCGGCGGGCTCGGCAAGGACGGCGAGGACCTGTCGGCCCACCTGCGCTCGCGGCGCGAGGTCGAGGAGCTGCTCGGCTCCTCGGGCATCCCGGTGACCGTGCTGCGCGCGGCGATCGTGGTCGGGGCCGGCGGCATCTCGTGGGAGATGACCCGTCAGCTGGTGAAGAACCTGCCGGCGATGGTGGTGCCGAAGTGGGCGGCCACCCGCACGCAGCCGATCGCCGTCGACGACGTGACCCGCTACCTGGCCGGCGTGATCGGCAACGACCAGGCCGTGGGCCGGGTCTTCGAGGTCGGCGGCGCGGACCAGCTGAGCTACCTGGAGATGCTCCAGCAGGCGTCCGAGGTGATGACCGGCCGCAAGGTGCCGATCATCAAGGTGCCGGTGCTGACGCCGCAGCTGTCGTCGTACTGGATCTCGTTCATCACCAGCGTCGACGTCACCACCGGCCGCAACCTGATCGACTCGATGGGCACCGAGGTGATCCAGACCGAGTTCGCGATCCGGGACGTGGTGCCCGGTGAGCCGCTGACCTACGTCGAGGCGGTGGAGCGGGCGCTGGCGGAGGGGTGAGTGCTCGGGGGCGGTCTCAGGAGCCCCAGGTTCGTCACGGTATGCAGGCCAGTTCGCACTCCCCATGGTGGGTACGCCGTGGGAGGGGCAAGCTCGTCTGCATACCGTGATGAACCCGCGGCCGCCCGACCTACCCCACGATCAGCGGCAGCACCAGCAGCATGGCCAGCGACCAGGTCACGTGGGTGAGGATCGGGGCCAGGATGCCGCCGGAGGCGCGCCGCTCGAGGCCGACGACCACGCCGAGCAGCACGGCGGCGAAGGACAGCATCAGGTTGCCGGTGGCGAGGGTGGCGATCGGGTAGGCGACGCTCGTCCAGAGCACCGGCCGCCGCGGGATGGCGGCGTACGCCGCACCTCGGAAGAACAGCTCCTCGGCGATCCCGTTGACCAGGGTGATCCCGACCAGGAGCGGCAGCGAGCCCTGGTCGGCGTAGTCGAGTACGGCGGTGACCTGGTCGTCAAGGAACGGGATCTCGCGGACCAGCAGGGCGCCGGCGACGAAGACCGCGCCGAGCGCGAGACCGACCGCGATCGGCGTCGCCCACGGTCGGACCAGCCGGTCGCGGCGGGCGATGCGGCCCAGGTGGAGCGGACCGGACGCGAAGGCGCCGACGGTCCACACCCCGGCCAGCAGCAGGGTCGCGAGGTAGAACCACGCGCTGCCCGGCTCGATCCGCAGCGAGAGGCCGAGGACGGCCGCGCCGAGAACGACGAACCCGGCCGTCACGACCTGGCGCCGCCTGAGGATCTCAGGCGGCTCGCGGTGATCGCGCGGGACGACGTCCCACAGCGATCTCCGCATCCAGGCGACGACCGGGCTCATGCGCTCCGAGGTTAGCGACGACCCGAAGAGAAGGACGACGCGCTGTGGCGCGAGCCACCGGAGGCAGCCGCGCCCGCGGACGAAGCGCGCTTGGCCGCGGGCTTGCGGGACTGACCGCCCGCGGACTGGCCGCCGGAGGACTGGCCGCCCGACTGGCGACCCTGGCCGCCGCCCTGACCGCTGCCACCGCCACTGCCGCCGCGACGGCGGTTGCGACCGCCACCGGCGGGACCGCCTCCACCGGGGCCGCCGCCGGGGCGGGACTGCTTCGGCTGGCGGGCCTGCTCGGGGACCTCGATCTCGATGCCACCGACGACCACGACCCGCTCGCCGGGGGCGAGCTGGGCGAGCATCGGGTGGCGCGGGCCGTCGACCTTGGTGATGGTCGGCTTGATGCCGGCCGCCCGGGTCAGGTCGCGCACGTCGCGCACCTGGTCCTCGGTCATCAGGGTGATGACGGTGCCCGCGGCACCGGCGCGCGCCGTACGGCCCGAGCGGTGCAGGTAGGCCTTGTGCTCGGCCGGCGGGTCGGCGTGCACGACGAGCGCCACGTCGTCGACGTGGATGCCGCGCGCGGCGATGTCGGTCGCGACCAGGGTGCTGGCCTTGCCGGCGTGGAACGCGTCCATGTTGCGGGTGCGGGCGCCCTGGCTGAGGTTGCCGTGCAGCTCGACGGCGGGGACGCCGTTCTTGTTCAGCTGGCGGGTCAGCGCCTTGGCACCGTGCTTGGTGCGGGTGAAGACCACGGTGCGACCGGGCGCGCTGGTCAGGTCGACCAGCACCGGCACCCGCTGGTCGCGGTGCACGTGCAGGACGTGGTGGTCCATCTTGGAGACCGGCGACTGCGCCGAGTCGGCCTCGTGGGTCGCCGGGTTGGTCAGGAACCGCTTGACCAGCACGTTGACGCCGTTGTCGAGGGTGGCCGAGAAGAGCATCCGCTGGCCCTCGCGGGGCGTGCGGTCCATGATCCGGCGCACGCCGGGCAGGAAGCCGAGGTCGGCCATGTGGTCGGCCTCGTCGAGGATGGTGATCTCGATCGCGCCGAGGTCGCAGTGACCCTGGCCGATCAGGTCCTCGAGCCGGCCGGGGCAGGCCAGCACGATGTCGGCACCCCGGCGCAGGGCCGCGACCTGGGGGTTCTGGCCGACGCCGCCGAAGACGGTCATGGTGGTCAGGTTGGCGGCCTTGGCCAGGGGCGCGAGCGCCTCCTGGATCTGGCCGACCAGCTCACGGGTCGGGGCCAGGATCAGCGCGCGGGGCCGCTTGGGCTGCGGACGCTTGTCGGAGGCCTGGAGCCGGGTCACGAGCGGCAGCAGGAACGCGTAGGTCTTGCCGGAGCCGGTGCGGCCGCGGCCGAGCACGTCGCGACCCGCGAGGGAGTCGGGAAGGGTCGCCGCCTGGATCGGCGACGGGATGGTGATGTCGCGCTCCTTGAGGAGGGCGACGAGGGAATTGGGCACGCCGAGAGCGGCGAAGGACTGCGAAGACAAGAGGGAGTCACTAACTGTGGCGGTGTGTCTCGCCAGAAGAAGCGCGACCTGTCGATGAGGACAGAGAGTGTCGCGAGACGGGCCCGAGGCAAGACTGGACGGGCCGCACCCCCAACTATAGGGGTGCGGCCCGACAGACCCCGCATCCTGGCGGGGTGACATGCGCTACTTCGTGAACCCGTCCTTCAGGTCCTTCGCAGCATCCTTCACGTGCTCGCCGGCCTGCTTGGCCTTGCCGGACGTCTGGTCGGCGTGACCCTCCGCCTCGAGCTGCGGGTCGTCGGTCGCCTTGCCGGCGTGCTCCTTGCCCTGGCCCTTGACCTCCTCTGCCTTGTTCTTGGCCTTGTCCACGAAGCTCATCGCGTCCTCCTCGGTCGGTTGTCGCTCCGGTAACCGATCGGGCTCGGAGCGAACCCTCAGTCGAAGGCCAGCACCCCGTCGTCGATCCGGTCCTTGCGGATGGTCCGGACGTCGGTGAGGTAGTTCTGCTTCAGCATCCACGGCGCCCGGTCGCCCTGCTTGGGCAGTCCGTCGAGCGCGCGCAGGACGTAGCCGGACCGGAAGTCCATGAACGGCCGCTCCTCGACCGACGGGTCCTTGCGGGGTACGACGCTGCGCAGGCCGTGCGTGTCGAGGTGGCTCAGCAGGCGGACGACGTACTCGCTGACGAGGTCGGCCTTCAGGGTCCAGGACGCGTTGGTGTAGCCGATCGTGTAGACGAAGTTCGGCACCCCGCTGAGCATCAGCGCCTTGTAGGCCATCGTGTCGCTGAGCTCGACCTTCCGGCCGTCGACCTCGAGGTCGATGTTGCCGAAGGGCAGCAGCTTCAGCCCGGTGGCCGTCACGATCAGGTCGGCCTCGAGCTCCGCCCCGGAGGTGAGCCGGATGCCGGTCTCGGTGAAGGTCTCGACGGTGTCGGTGACCACCGAGGCGGTGCCCCGACGCAACGCCTTGAACAGGTCGCCGTCGGGGACGAAGCAGACCCGCTGGTCCCAGGGGTCGTACGACGGCCGGAAGTGCCGGTCGACGTCGACGTGCCCGTCGAGCTGGCGGTGCAGCGCCTTCGCGATCACGCCCTTGACCAGGCCCGGGCTGCGGCGGGAGAGCTGGTAGAAGCCGCTCGCGACCAGGATGTTCTTCCACCGCACGACGGGATAGCGCAGCCGCAGCGGCAGCCGCGCCAGCCGGGTGGCGAACGGGTCCCTGCCCGGCCGGGAGAGGACGTACGTCGGCGAGCGCTGCAGCATCGTGACGTGCTCGGCGGTGCCGGCCATCGCGGTCACCAGGGTGATCGCCGTGGCGCCGCTGCCGATCACGACGACCTTCTTGCCGGTGTGGTCGTAGTCCTCGGGCCAGTGCTGGGGGTGGACGACGTCGCCGCGGAAGTCGTCCTGACCCGGGAAGACCGGCGCGTGCCCCGTCTCGTAGTCGTAGTAGCCGGTGCAGGCGTGCAGGAAGCTCGCCGTGATCGGCTCGCGGCCCTCGATCTCCACCGTCCAGCGGGCGGTGGAGGAGTCCCAGTTGGCGCGGGTCACCCGGTGGTCGTAGCGGATCAGCTCGTCGACGCCGTACTCCCGCGCGACCGTGCGGACGTAGTCGAGGATCAGCGGCCCGTCGGCGAGGGCGGTGTCGCCGGGCCAGGGGCGCCAGCGGTAGCCGAAGGTGAACATGTCGGAGTCGCTGCGGATGCCCGGGTAGCGGAACAGGTCCCAGGTGCCGCCGCTGACGGCGCGCCCCTCGAGTACGGCGATGCTCCGGTCGGGATGGTGCTCGCGCAGTTGGCAGGCGGCCCCGATGCCGGAGAGTCCGGCCCCGATGATCAGGACGTCCAGGTGCTCGGGAGTCGGCATGGATTCGAGCCTAGCCCGTCTATTGACGAATATTCAATAGCCTCGTCAGCGCGCGTACAGCTCCACGAACCGGGTCAAGAGCCGGGTCGGCTCGCTGACGCTGGCCGCGCGGGCCCGGGCCACCAGGGTCGCGGCGTCGGGCGGGTCGAAGTAGCCGTGGTGGCGGTAGACCTCGATCCGTGTGCAGATCCCCTCGACGTCGAGCTCGGGGTGGAACTGGGTGGCGTAGACGTGGCTGCCGATCCGGAACGCCTGCACCGGGCACCCCGCGCTGCTCGCCAGCAGCACCGCCCCCTCGGGCAGCCGGCTGACCGCCTCCTTGTGACCGAGGAAGGCGTCGAAGCGGTCCGACAGCACGCCCGTCAGCGGATCCTCGCGGCCGGCGTCGGTGAGGGTGACGCTCACCGCGCCGATCGGCTCGGCGTAGGTCCGGTCGACCACGCCGCCCCGGAGGACGCCCAGGGTGCCGATGCCGTAGCAGGCGCCGAGAAACGGGAAGTCGCGCGCGACCACCTGCTCGGCCAGGCCGCGCAGCTCGGTCTCGACCCGGTGCTGAGCCGGGCTCTTGCGCTCCGGCGGGTCGCTGACGTTGAACGGCCCGCCGCCGAGCACGATCCCCGACCAGTCCGCGAGGTCCACCTCGTCCAGCGGGTCGCGCTCGAGGCGGATCCGGCGTACGGCGCGCTCGTCGAGGCCGCTGAAGCGCAGGACGGCGTCGTACTCACCGTCGGCGGCGAGGTCCTCGGCGCGGGTGCCGAGGAAGAGGAACGGCTTCACCGCCCCATCATGTCTGTACGGCGACGCCCCGCTCGAGGAGGCCGTCGACGTCCGCGATGCCCCAGGCGGCGAGCGCCTCGCGGGTGTGGCTGCCCGGCGCCGGGGACGGCGGGGTGCTCAGCGTGGCCTCCGTGCGGGAGAAGCGCGGCGCGGGCACCGGCTGCAGCAGGTCGTCCTTGGTGACGAAGGTGCCGCGCGCCTTCAGGTGCGGGTGCTCGGCCGCCTCGCTGATCGGGACGATGCCGGCCACGCACGCATCGGTGCCCTCGAACACCTCGACCCACTCCGCCTGGGTGCGGGCGCGGAAGGTGTCGGCGAAGAGGGTGCGCATCTCGTCGTACCGGTCGAGGTCGTACTGGCCGGGCACGACGTCCTCGATGCCGAGGAGCTTGATGAACATCGCCCAGAACTGCGGCTCGAGCGCGCCGACCGACATGTGCCGGCCGTCGCTGGTCTCGTAGACGTCGTAGAACGGCGCGCCGCCGTCGAGCAGATTGGCCGCGCGCTCCTCCTTGAAGGTGCCCTCGCCGACGAACGCCGCCGTCATCGCGTTGAGGTGCGCGGTGCCGTCGACGATCGCCGCGTCGACGACCTGCCCCCGGCCGCTGACCTTCGCCTCGAGGAGGGCGGCGAGGATGCCGATGACGAGGTACGTCGAGCCGCCGCCGAAGTCACCGAGCAGGTTGGTCGGGAAGTGCGGCTTGGTCTTGTCCTGGCCGAGGCCGAAGAGCGCGCCGGTGATGGCGATGTAGTTCATGTCGTGGCCGGCCGCGTGCGCCAGCGGACCGTGCTGGCCCCAGCCGGTCATCCGGCCGTAGACCAGGCGCGGGTTGACCTGCTCCAGGTCGGCCGGCCCGATGCCGAGCCGCTCGGCCACGCCGGGCCGCATTCCCTCGACCAGGACGTCGGCGTCGGCCACCAGGGTCCTGATCGTCGCGATCGCCTCGGGATCCTTGAGGTTGAGCGCGACGCTCGGTCGGCCGCGGTTGAGCAGGTTCTTCGCTCCCCCCGCGAGCATCTGCCCGCCCGGCCGCTCGACCCGGATCACGTCGGCCCCCAGGTCGGCCAGGATCATGCAGGCGTGCGGGCCCGGCCCGATCCCCGCGATCTCGACCACCCTCACGCCCTTGAGTGGACCCGTTCCCTGTCCCAGCTCGTACGTCATGGGGACGATGATGACAGCGTTGCTGTCACGTTTGAAGGGGGGTCTCGGTGGATGGGGTCGGGGCGGCGATCGGGTGGCAGGCGCCTGACGGGCGAGCGGTGAGTTGTCCACCGAATCGAGCCGGGAGGTGGTGGACCACTCACCGCTGAATCCGGGCCAGCCAGCGCCCACAGGACGTCCTCGGGCACCCACGATCCACAGACCAGCATCGACGCCGAGCACACGGACGGCGTACCGGCTGCGATGGTCGACATGCGCCCGATCCCCGACCGTCTGCTGCACGGGCCCTTCACCCGCGCGAGCGCACACGACCTCAAGGTCAGCGATCGGATGCTGGAGGGCCGGCTGTTCGACCGCGTCCTGCCGCGCGTGTGGCGGCACCGCGACCACGTCATGACCGACGAGGACTGGGTGACGGCGGCCAAACTCGCGCTGCCCGCGGGCGCCCATCTCACCGGCGTCACCCGCATCCAACAGCTCGGACTCGACTACGGGCCCCGGCTGCCGGTCAGGTTCGTCGTCGAGGGCGACCTGCACCTGGCGTACCACGAGATCTTCCTGCACCGGACTGTCCGCCTGCCCCCGACCGACGACGTCGGCGTCACCCCGACCGCTGCCTTCATCGCCTACTGCTCGCGCGCCCGGGTGATCGACGCGATCAAGGTCGGCGACTGGCTGCTGCACCACGGCCACACCACCGTCGAGCGGATCCGCGATCTCGCTCTCGCAGAGCTGTGGCGCCCGGGCGCGCACGAAGCGTTGTGGGCCCTCGACCACCTGGACGGACGCGCGCGTTCGCTCCCCGAGTCCGAGACCCGCGCCGTTCTCGTGTTCGCCGGGCTGCCGGCGCCCGAGGTCAACGTCGCCGTGGACGTGGGCGAGGACGTCGGGGTGATCGGCGACCTGTTGTACCGCCCGTACCGAGTGCTCGTCGAGTACGAAGGTCGGCAGCACCAGGAGGATCGCGACCAGTACAACTCCGACCTGGCGCGCTACGCCCTGCTGCGCGACGCGGCCGCCGACTACGGCTACGTCCAGGTCACCCACGAGAAGCTGCGACACGCGAAGACCCTCGTGGGCGAGGTCTATCGCGCCCTGCTGCGGCGTGGGTACGACGGACCGGCCCCGACGTTCGAGGGCGTCTGGCCACTGCTGTTCCTCCCGCTCTCCGCCGCCGTCGGTCCGCGGGACCACCCGGTGGCCCCGACCGGGCGGTGAGCCATCCACCGATCCGGCGAGTGACTCGGTGGACAAGTCACCGCCCGATCGGCGAGTCGTGACGACTCGCCAAGGTGGCGGTGCGCAGTCCCCCGATTGCTTGCACCAAACGGTGGACCACTCACCGCCCCCCCCCGACGACGACCCGGCCGCCACCCTTCCCGATCGCTCGGCAGCGGGCCGCCGTACCAACTGCCGGCGATCCCGGACGGGCGGTGAGCCATCCACCGATCAGGTCGGCGACAACGTGGACAAGTCACCGCCCGACCGGCGGGTCGCCACGACTCGCCCAGGCGGCGGTGCGCAGTCCACCGACCCGCGCAACCAAACGGTGGATTACTCACCGCCCCCCCAGGCCCGCCACCCCGCAGGAACCGCCGGCCCAGCAGGACTGTCCTGGAGGACAGCCCACCGGCACCTCAGGTGGAGGCGACCCACCCGGTGCGGCCGGGATCGTGGATGCCATGACGATCCTGCTGTCCGACCCCCGCGTCGCCGCGGTCCCGGTGCACGAGTGCGGCGAGCCGCTGGTCCGCCTCGACGCGGGCTTCGGCCCGGCCCGCGCCCTGGTCCGCGCCGGGCTCGCGGACCGCCTCGTCGCCGCCCGGCGCGCGCTCCCGCTCGGCATCGCGATCAGGGTCGTCGAGGGGCACCGGTCGGTCGGCGACCAGCGCGCGATCGTCGCGGCGTACGACGCGGAGGTCCGCGCCGCCCACCCCGACGTCACCGACGCCGCGACGATCGCCCGGCTGGTCAGCCGGTTCGTGGCCCCGGTCGAGGTCGCGCCCCACGTCGCCGGCGCCGCCGTCGACCTGACCCTGGTCGACGTCTGCGGCGACGAGCTCGATCTCGGTACGCCGATCGACGCGACCCCCGAGCAGTCCGACGGCCGGTGCTTCACCGCCGCGAACGGCATCGGCCCGGACGCCCGCGCCCACCGCGACCTGTTGGCCCGGGTGCTGGGCGGGGCCGGGCTGGTGAACTACCCGACCGAGTGGTGGCACTGGAGCTTCGGCGACCGGTACTGGGCGCTCGCGACCGGAGCCGCGGCGGCGGCGTACGGCCCTCTCGACGCGATGGTCGCAGCGTGAGCGCCGTGCCGGTGACCGTCGTCGCCCCCCGCGCGGTCGGCCCGCGCCTCGAGATCGACCCGGCGGCGATCGCCGCCAACACCCGGCTGCTCGCCGGCCGCGCCACGGGCGACCTGATGGCGGTCGTGAAGGCCGACGGGTTCGGCCACGGGGCCGTGACCGTCGCCCGCACCGCCCTGGCCAACGGCGCCACCAGCCTCGGTGTCACGAGCATCGCCGAGGGCCTCGCCCTGCGGGAGGCCGGGCTGCGGGCGCCGGTGCTGAGCTGGCTCAACCCGGTCGACGCCGACTTCGCGACCGCCGTGGACAACGACCTCGACCTCGCCGTCCCGTCCGCGGCGCACCTGGAGACGATCCTGCGCACCGCGCCGGGAGCACGGGTCCACCTGCACCTGGACACCGGGCTGGCCCGCGACGGTGCCGAGCCGACCGCCTGGGCCCGGCTGTGCCGGACCGCTCGCCGGGCCGAGCAGGCCGGCCGGCTGCGTGTCGTCGGCGTGATGGGCCACCTGGCCTGCGCCGACGAGCCGGACCACCCCGCGAACGCCGCCGGGCGGACCCGGTTCGCCTGGGGCGTCGAGACGGCGCGGGCGGCCGGGCTGCGGCCCGTCGTACGCCACCTCGCCGCGACGTCCGCCACCCTGACCGACCCGCGGAGCCACCACACGGCCGTCCGCGTCGGCGCCGGCCTGGTCGGCATCGACCCCAGCGGGACCACCGCGCTCACCTGGGCGATGACGCTCACCGCACCCGTGGTCTCGGTCCGCCGGGTCCGCGGCGGCACGCCCGTCGGCTACGGGCACACCTGGACCACGCGGCGGGCGACCACGCTCGCGCTGCTCCCCCTCGGGTACGCCGACGGGCTGCCTCGAGCCGTCTCGGGCCGCGCGGAGGTGCTGCTGCGCGGCCGCCGATGGCCGGTCGTCGGCCGGGTGTCGATGGACCAGGTGGTCGTCGACGTCGGCGACGAGCCGGTGCTGGCCGGCGAGACCGCGACCCTGCTCGGCCCCGGCGACGCCGGCGAGCCGACCCCGGCGGACTGGGCCGCCTGGGCGGACACCCTGCCGCACGAGGTGGTCACCGGCTTCGGCCCGCGCGTCGCCCGGACCACGGCGATCTCCTCGCTCCGCGGTGTCCGATGAGCACCCGGGTCGCCGTCATCGGCGGCGGTGTGAGCTGCGAGCACGAGGTCTCGCTGGCCTCGGCCGCCGGGGTCGCGGACGCGCTCGAGGGCCGCTACGAGGTGGTCCGGTTGACCATCGACCCCGACGGCACCTGGCGCGACGGCGAGCAGCGGCCGATCGGGCTGGCCGGTGCCGTGGCCGTGCTGGGCACCTGCGCCGTCGCGGTCCCGGTCGTGCACGGACCGCACGGCGAGGACGGCACCCTGGCCGCCCTCTGCGAGCTCGCCGGCATCCCGTACGTCGGCTCCGGGGTCGGCGCCGGTGCGATCGCGATGGACAAGTGGGTGACCAAGCTGGTCGCGGAGGCGATCGGCGTACCGACCGCGCCGGGGGTGCTGATGAGCGCGGCGAGCGCGGCGTCGTACCGCTTCACCCACCCGGTCGTCGTGAAGCCGGTCGCCGCCGGCTCCAGCCACGGCGTCTCGCTGGTCCGCACCGCCGACGAGCTCGCCCCGGCGCTGGCCGCCGCCCTCGCGCTCGACGACCGGGTGCTCGTCGAGGACGTCGTCGTCGGTCGGGAGATCGACGTCGCGGTGCTCGCCACCGGCGGCGGTCTCGTGGTGTCGCCGGCGCTGGAGATCGTGGTGGACGGGCTGTTCGACTTCGACGCGAAGTACGGCGGCGGCGCCGACTTCCGGGTGCCGGCCGCCCTCGAGGAGGTGGACCGCAAGGCGCTCGAGGACGCCGCGGTCGCGGTGTACGGCGCGCTCGGGTGCGCCGGCGTGGCCCGCGTCGACTTCTTCCTGACCTCCGACGGGCCAGTACTCAACGAGGTCAACACGATGCCGGGGTTCACGGAGCACTCCCAGGTGCCGCGGATGTTCGCCGCCTCCGGGCTGTCGTACCCCGACCTCGTCGACCTGCTGGTCCGCGACGCGATCGCCCCGTGACGCGACGGATCGACGGCCTCGACCTGCTCCGCGGGATCGCGGTGGGGCTGGTGGTGCTGCGGCACGCGCTGCCGGAGCAGTTCGCGGGCGCCGGGGTGGTCGGCGTGGTGATGTTCTTCGCGCTCTCCGGCCACCTGATCACCGGGCTGCTGCTGGGTGAGCTGCAGCGGACGGGGCGGGTCGACCTGCGCCGGTTCTACGCGCGTCGGGCCCGCCGCCTGGTCCCGGCTCTCGTGCTCCTGGTGCTCGGCGTCTCCCTCGTGACCGTGTTGCTCGACCCGCTCGGCGACCGCGCCGACCTCGGCCGGGACGCGCTGGTCGCGTTGACCTGGACCGGCAACCTGCCGCACCTCACCCCCGACGGCGCGACCTTCCACCTGTGGACGCTGGCGACCGAGGAGCAGTTCTACCTGCTCTGGCCGGTGCTGCTGGTGGTGGCGTTCCGGCGCCGGCTGGTGCTCGTGCTGCTCGCCACGGGCAGCGTCGTCGGCCTGGCGGCGGTCGCGCTGACCGTGCTCTGGCTGCGCGCCGAGCCCGATCTGGCCTACGCGCTGCCGACCTCCTGGGCGGTCTGCTTCGTGATCGGCGCGGCGAGCCGGGTGCTCGCCGTGCGCGTCGTCGTACCGCCCTGGGCGCCGGGTGCGGCGCTCGTCGGCCTGACGGTGCTGAGCGTGGTTCCATTGCGGGGTCATGCGCTCACCTACCTCCTCGCCGGCCCGGCCACAGCGATGCTCACCGCGGTGCTGCTGGTCGCCTGGCGGTCCTGGGCCGACGTGACCGCGGCCGGCCTGCGCCCGCTCGTGTGGCTCGGGACGATGTCGTACGGCGCGTACCTCTGGAACTACCCCCTCACCCTGTGGCTGCGCCCGCACGTCGACCACGCCGGGCTGCTCGCCGCCCTGCTGACGGTGCCGGCGGCCGCGTTCAGCTGGTACGCCGTGGAGCGCCGCTTCCAGGCGCGCCCGCGCGTGCTCGAGGGGGTGCCCGGATGAGCCCCGTCCACGACTGGCGGCGCTGGGTGCCCGACGTCGCCGCCGGGCTGCTGGTCTTCTTCCTCGGCCTGCTCGAGGCGATGAACCGCGACGACGTCGTGGCGCCGCGGAGCGGCCTCGCGCTGGTCGCCCTGGCCATGGGCGGTGCGGTCGCGCTGAGCCGCTGGACCCCGGCGGCCGCCCTGGCTCTGGTGTGGGGCATCGGCGCGCTCCAGGTGGTCAACGCGGTCGACCTGATGGTGGTCGAGATCGCGATCGCCGTGGTCACCTTCGGCTGTGCGCGCTGGGGCTCGACGCTCACCGTCTGGATCAGCGCGCTCTCGATCCCGGCCGCCGCCCTCATCGCCGTCGTGTACGTCGGGACCAGCGGGCTCGGCGGCCTGGTCGACGGGGCGGGCTTCCGGGACCTGGTCCAGGACCGCTACCGCTACGGCGACTCCTGGCAGGTCGCCGCCGCCGTGGTCGGGATGGCGCTCCTCGGCGTGCCGTGGCTCGCCGGGCTTGCGCTGCGGTTCGTGGCCCGGGCGAAGTCCTCCCGGGTCTCCCAGGTCGCCGCCGAGGACCAGGCGGCCCGCGCGGTCCACGACCGCGAGCAGGCCCAGGAGATCGCCCGGCTCCGTCACGAGCAGACCCGGCTGGCCCGCGACGTGCACGACGTCGTCGGCCACTCGCTGGCGGTGATCCTCGCCCAGGCCGAGTCGGCGCAGTACCTCCCCGACGCCGACACCCAGGCGCTGAAGAAGACGATGGAGACCATCGCGACCTCGGCCCGCGCGTCGCTGCAGGACGTCCGCCAGGTGCTCACCAGCACCCAGGATCCGACTGTCGCGCGTCCCGGCGGGCTGGACGAGCTCCTCGCAGGGGTGCGGGCCGGTGGCCACGAGGTCGTCGCGTCCGAGGTCGGCCAGGTCCAGCCGCTGCCGCCCGAGCTGGAGACGGTCGCCTACCGGGTGCTGCAGGAGATGCTCACCAACGCCATCAAGCACGGTCGCCGCGATGCACCGGTGCTCGTCGAACGGCACTGGCCCGACGGCGCCTGGGAGGACGAGCTGCGGCTGGAGGTCCGCAACGTGGCCCCCGCCCCGGACGAGACCCAGCCGCTGAGCGCGCTCACCGCGACCGGCGGCCAGGGCCTCGACGGGATGCGCCGCCGACTGGAGTCGGTCGGCGGGCGGCTCGACGTACGACGGCGCGAGGAGGCCGAGGGCAGCACCTTCACGGTCACCGCGTGGGTGCCCGTGCGTACGGTGCCGGCATGAGCTCTCCCCCGAGCGCACCGTCCGAGCCCAGCGAGCCGATCCGGGTCGTCCTCGTCGACGACCAGGAGCTCTTCCGCGCCGGCGTCGCGGTCATCGTCGACGCCCAGGACGGCATGAGCGTCGTCGGCCAGGCCGCCGACGGGCTGGAGGCGGTCCGGCTCGTCGACGAGCTCGATCCCGACGTGGTGCTGATGGACGTGCGGATGCCCGAGATGGACGGCGTCGAGGCGACCCGGCAGCTGTTCCTGCCCGAGCGGGTCGCGCGGCGGTCCAGGCCGCTGCGGGTGATCGTGCTGACGACGTTCAACCTCGACGACCGCGCCGCGACCGCGATCAGGTACGGCGCCAGCGGCTTCCTGCTCAAGGACACCACCCCGACGCTGCTCCGCGACGCGATCCGCACCGTGTACGCCGGCAACGCGGTGCTCGCCCCGCAGGACCTCTCGACGCTGCTCGACGGCCAGTTCCAGGCGCAGGCGCCGGTGCCCCCGCCGTACCTCGCGCTGACCGAGAAGGAGCGCGAGGTGTTCGCCGCCGTCGCCCGCGGGCTCTCCAACACCGAGATCGCCGGCCTGGTCTTCGCCAGCGAGTCGACCGTCAAGACGCACGTCGGCGCGATCCTGCGGAAGCTGGCCCTGCGCGACCGGGTGCAGATCGTCGTCTTCGCGCACGCCCACGGGCTCGCCTGACGCCGGCCCGACGCTGGTTGAGGTGCGAAGGAGGAAGTCCTGAGACGGTCCTATGGATCGTCAAGTGGTGGCGAGGTCGGACCTCAACCAGCGTCCGGCTCCGCTGCGCTCGCACCTCGACCAGCGTCCGGGGACCGCTCGCCCCCGGCCTCAGAGCTTCCGGATCACCCGCGCCGGGTTGCCGACCGCGACCACGCCGGCGGGGAGGTCCTTGGTGACGACCGAGCCGGCGCCGACGACCGTGTCGGCACCGATGCTCACCCCCGGGCAGACGATCACCCCGCCGCCGAGCCACACGTTGTCGCCGATGGTGATCGGCTGCGCGGCCTCCCACTTGTCGCGACGCGGACCGGGCTCGACCGGGTGGGTCGGCGTCAGCAGCTGGACGTTCGGTCCGATCTGCACGTCGTCACCGATGGTGATCGCGGCGACGTCCAGGGCCATCAGGCCGAAGTTCACGAACGAGCGGGCGCCGATGCGCAGCTGGCTGCCGTAGTCGACGTACAGCGGCGGCCGGATCTCGGTGTCCTCGCCGATCGCGCCCAGCAGCTCCTCGAGGAGCCGACGGCGCAGCGGCTTCTCCCGCGGACCCGTGGCGTTGTAGGCCCCCATCAGGTCGTGGGCGACGAACGTCGCCTCCCCCAGGTCGGGGTCGTCGGCGATGTAGGGGTCGCCCGCGAGCATCCGCTCGCGCATCGTCCGGTCGTCTCGCTCGTAGGCCGTCACCGCTCCGACGTTAGCGTCACCGAGGTGATCCGCGACCCGGGCGGCGAGGCGGCCCGGGACAGCTCAGCCGGTCGACCGCGTCTGCGCGGCGATCATCTGGGCGTACCACTCAAACGACCGCTTCGGCGTGCGCTCCTGGGTCTCGGGGTCGACGTGCACCAGCCCGTAGCGCGAGCGCAGCCCGTCACCCCACTCGAAGCTGTCGAGGAGCGAGTAGGCGTAGTAGCCGCGCACGTCGACGCCCCGCTGGACCGCCTCGGCGACGGCGCGCAGGTGGGCGTCGAGGTAGTCGATGCGCGCCTGGTCGTCGATCTCGCCGTCCGCGCCGGGGGCGACGGTGTACGACGCGCCGTTCTCCGTGACGTAGATCGGCGGCAGCGCGGCGCGGAACCGGGCGCGGAACGTGATCAGCCACTCGCGCAGCGAGGCCGGCACCACCGACCAGCCGGCCTCGGTGGTCGGGTAGCCCATCAGCGGCCGCCACTCGAACGGGAGCGCCGCGTCCTCGTGGGTCGCCCCGACCCGCTGCGGGCTGTAGTAGTTGACGCCGTAGAAGTCGAGCGGCTGGCGGATCGTCGCCATGTCGCCGTCGTGGACGACGTCCTCGAGCAGCGGCTGCAGGTCCATCGGGTAGCGGCCGAGCAGCATCGACTCGATGAAGACGCCGTTCCAGAGCGCGTCGAAGAGCTTGGAGGCGCCGACGTCGGCGGGGTCGTCGCTGGCCGGCCAGATCGGGGCGTGGTTGTTGGCACACCCGACGCTGGTCGCGCCGGCGGCCCGGAGCGCCACGGCCGCGCGACCGTGGGCCATCAGCATGTGGTGGGCGGCCGGCAGGGCGTCGAACAGCAGCGCGCGACCGGGGGCGTGCTGCCCGAGCGCGTAGCCGAGGTACGCCGCGTTGTTGGGCTCGTTGATCGGCACCCAGTGCTCGACCCGGTCCGCGAACCGGTCGGCGACGATGCCGGCGTACTCGGCGAACCGGTCGATGGTCACCCGGTTCAGCCAGCCGCCGTCGTCCTCGAGCGCCTGCGGCAGGTCCCAGTGGTACAGCGTCACCATCGGCTTGACGCCGGCCTCGAGGAGCTCGTCCACGAGCCGGTCGTAGAACGCCAGCCCGGCGGCGTTCGGGGCGCCGCTGCCGGTCGGCTGGATCCGCGGCCAGGCGATCGAGAACCGGTAGCCGCCGACGCCGAGCCGCTTCAGCAGGGCCACGTCCTCGGCGTACCGGTGGTAGTGGTCGGTGGCGACGTCACCGGTGCTGCCGTCGGCGATCACCCCGGGCACGTGGCTGAAGGTGTCCCAGATGCTCGGGCCGCGCCCGTCCTCGTGGACCGCACCCTCGACCTGGTACGCCGCGGTGCCCGCCCCCAGCCGGAAACCGGGAGGGAGCACCGGGAATGTTCGACTTTCGGACTCGACCCCCATGTCACCATCATGGACGTGACTGTCGAGATCCGCCGAGCTTCCGCACGTTTTACCGAACGCGCGCCGGGCCGGGCCACCCAGCATTCCTTCTCCTTCGGCGACCGCCACGACCCGGAGCGCCTGCGTTTCGGGCCGATGGTCTGCCACGACGACCACCTGCTCGCGGCCGGTGAGGGCTTCGCCACTCATCGCCATTCGGGCGTGTCGATCGTGACCTGGGTGGTCGGCGGCGCGGTCGCGCACACCGGCGTCGGCGACCCGGTGGTGGTCGCGCCCGGCCAGGTGGCCGTGCTGCAGACCGGCGACGGGGTCACGCACCCGCCCGTCGAGCACAGCGAGGTCGCCGCCGAGTCGGGGACCCGGTTCGTGCAGGTCTGGCTCGCGACCGACGAGCCCGCCCCACCGTCGTACGACGTCACGACGGCGGCGCTCGAGCC
Source organism: Nocardioides sp. W7 (assembly GCF_022919075.1). Classification (NCBI taxonomy): domain Bacteria; kingdom Bacillati; phylum Actinomycetota; class Actinomycetes; order Propionibacteriales; family Nocardioidaceae; genus Nocardioides; species Nocardioides sp. W7. Next base: position 777,722 of record NZ_CP095078.1, read on the forward strand.
GGGCGTCCTGAGCGAGGTCGTCTCCCCAGTGCCGGGGGCGACGTTCTCGGTGGCCCGGCTCGGCACCGGCGACACCGTCGAGCTCCCGGCCGCCGGCCGGGTGCACGCCTTCGTCGCCACCGGCGCGCTGATGCGGTCCTCCCTCGCCGAGCCCCTCTCCTCCGGCGACGCCTTCGAGATGGTCGACCACCCCGCCGTCCCCGTCACCGCCGCCGTCCCCACCGAGCTCCTCGTCTGGGCCTTCGACGACTGAGAGTCCGGTGGTTGAGGAGGGACGAAGTCCCGTCTCGAAACCCCGCCTGATGTTGCCCCTCGGCTCACCGGGTTTCGACACGGTTGCTGCGCAACCTGCTCAACCACCGGTGGCCGCTCCGGTGGTCAGGGGCGGACGACCGCGAGGGCGGCGGGCAGCACCTCGACGACGGCGGGTGGGTCGTCGAGGGTGGGCAGGTCGCCGAGGGGCTCGCCGTCGGCGCCGACGGGGATGGTGCTGCGGGAGGTGCCGTGCAGCTCGACCCGGTGACCGCGGAGCACGGTGACCTCGGGCAGGGCGACGTGGCCGCCGTCGTACACCTTCGGCAGCGAGCGGACCAGCTCCAGCCGGGAGGCGGCCTCGATGACGACGACGTCGAGCAGCCCGTCGTCGACGGCCGCGGCGGGCGCGATCTTCATGCCCTTGCCGTAGTACGCCGAGTTCGCGACCACGACCGTGGCGGCCGAGAAGCGGTGCAGCGACCCGTCGACGGTCACCTCGAACCGGCCGGGCTGGTAGGTCGCGAGCGAGCGGACGGCGGCCCAGGGGTACTGCAGGGCCTTCGGCGTCCACCGCATCCGGTGCACCAGCGCGGCGGCGCGCGCGTCGACCCCGGCGTACACCGAGCCCGCGACCTCCCGCGTGGGACTGCCGGGGACCGTCCAGCCGAGGAGGTCGATCGGGCTCGCGCAGCCGTGCAGCAGCAGCTCGGCCACCGCCCCCGGCTCGGTCGGCAGGCCGAGCATCCGGGCGAAGTCGTTCCCGCGGCCCGCCGGCAGCACGGCGAGGGTCCCGCCGGCGGCCGCGACCGGACCGGCGAGGTGGGAGAGCATCCCGTCGCCGCCGACGGAGACGACCACGTCGCCGCGCGCGACCGCCTCGGTGACCAGCGAGCCCATCGCGAGCGGTCCGGGCGAGTAGGTCACGTCGACAGTTGCGCCCGCGTCGCGCAGCAGCCGCGCGACGGGTACGACGGCCGCGGGCGCGGCGCCTCCGCCCGAGGCCGGGTTGACCAGGAACGTGAAGGAGCGGATCACGGGATCAGCACACCAGGGTTGAGGATCCCCGTCGGATCCAGGTCGGCCTTGACCGCCCGCAGCACGGACACGCCCAGCTCGCCGATCTCCGCGGCCAGCCACGGCCGGTGGTCGGTGCCGACCGCGTGATGGTGGGTGATGGTCGCGCCGGCGGCGACGATCGCGTCGCTCGCCGCCGCCTTCGCCGCGCGCCACTGGGCGACCGGGTCCTCGGCCTGCTTCGCAGCGACGGTGAAGTAGAGCGAGCAGCCGGTCTCGTAGACGTGGGACACGTGGCACAGCACCAGCGTGGGCGACCCGAGGGACGTCTCGAGCGCGGCCTTGACGTCGGCGTAGAGCCGCGGCACCTCGGACCAGAAGGTGGCGGTCTCCAGGGTCTCGACGAGCACGCCGACGTCGAGCAGCGAGTCCCGCAGGTACGGCGCGTGGAAGCGGCCGTGCGCCCAGGCCCGACCCGGCTCCTCGCCCTGCGGAGTGCCGCCGAGCCCGCCCAGTACCGCGGTGACCGCGGCCCGCTTGGCCGCGACCGCGTCCGGCTCACCCTCGTAGCCGGTGATCATCAGGCACCCGCCCGTCTCGGTGGTCGAGCCCTCCACGCCGGTGGTCGAGCTCGTCGGGACCCCGATCGAGTCCGGCCGGGCCAGGTTGATCCCGGTCTCGGCCTCGTCGGAGAGCCGCAGCACGGTCGGCAGCAGGCCGGCCTGGGCGAGGGTGCGCATCGCGTGGCGACCGGCGTCGAAGGACGGCCAGCGCCAGCCCTCGTAGACCTTCTCGACGGGCAGCGGGCGGACCCGGACGGTGACCGCGGTGATCACGCCGAAGGCCCCCTCGGAGCCGAGCAGCAGCTGCCGCAGGTCCGGACCGGCGGCGTTGGCGGGTGCGCTGCCGAGGGCGAGCTCGCCGCGCGGGGTGGCGGCGCGCAGGCCTACGACCAGCGCGTCGAAGCGCCCGTAGCCCGCGCTGGACTGGCCCGAGGACCGGGTCGCGGCGAAGCCGCCGATCGTGGCGTGCTCGAAGGACTGCGGGTAGTGGCCCAGCGTCAGCCCCTCGGCCGCCAGCAGGGCCTCGGCCTCCGGGCCCCGCAGACCCGGCTCGAGGGTCGCGGTCATCGAGACGTGGTCGACGGCCAGCAGCCGCTTCATCCGGATCAGGTCGAGCGAGACGACCCCGGCGTACCCGTCCCGGCGCGCGGCGAGACCCCCCGTCACCGACGTACCGCCGCCGAACGGCACCACCGCGAGGTGGTGCTCGACGGCGAGGGCGAGCACCGCGGCGACCTGCTCGTGGCCGTCGGGGCGGACCACGACGTCCGGGGCGTCGGACAGGTCGCCCGCCCGCTGCCGGAGCAGGTCGGGCGTGGACTTGCCGCGGGTGCGCAACCGGCGGGTGAGGTCGTCGGTGAGCACGTGCTCGGTGCCGAGCAGCTCCCGGAGCCCGGCGAGCACGGCGGGCGCCAGCCTCGAGGGAGGTACGACGACCTCGGTCGCCGCGGGCCGCTCCGCCAGCCCGAAGACCAGCTCGACGAGCCCGCGCGCGGACTCGGGCAGCGGCGCGGCCTGGGCCGGGTCGCCCCAGCGGGACGGGTGCATCTCCGGGACGGGCGGCAGGGGCTCCATGAGTTACAATGTGACATATGACGTCACTTCGTCACAATCCGGAGCCCGGGGCGGGTCCTCGCGACGGGTATCTCGACGCCGCCCGCGCCTGCATCCTCGACGTCGGCTGGCGACGCACCACCCTCACCGAGGTCGCCCGGCGGGCCGGGGTGTCGCGGATGACGATCTACCGCACCTGGTCGGACATGCCGCAGCTGCTCGGCGACCTGATGACCCGCGAGTGGACCGCCGTGGTGCACGCGGCCGTCGCCGCCGAGGACCCGGAGCAGCCGGCCGTCGACCGGCTCGTCGCCGGCGTGGTCGGCACCGTCCGCGCGCTGCGCGAGAACGAGCTGTTCGTGCGGATCGTCGAGCTCGACCCCGAGCTGATCCTGCCCTACCTGCTCTCCCGGCGCGGCCGCTCGCAGGACCTGATCCTGGACATCACCACCGAGGCGGTCCGCGCCGCCCAGGCCGCCGGCGAGGTCCGCGCCGGCAACCCCGTCGCCCTCGCCCGCGGCGTGCTGCTGGCCGCCCACGGCTTCGTGCTCTCGGCGCACACGATGGTCGACGACCGGGTCAGCGAGGCCGAGCTCGACGCCGAGCTGACCACGCTGATCACCCGGGCGCTGCGGCCATGAGCCAGACCGGCACCCGGATCGTCCCCGGCCTCGACGGCGCCCCCGAGAGCGTCGACCTGGTGGTCGTCGGGCTCGGCGTCACCGGCGCCGGCGTCGCGCTCGACGCGGTGGCCCGCGGCCTGTCGGTGCTCGCCGTCGACGCCCACGACCTCGCCTTCGGCACCTCGCGCTGGTCCTCCAAGCTCGTGCACGGCGGACTGCGCTACCTCGCCAACGGCCAGGTCGGGGTCGCCCACGAGAGCGCGGTCGAGCGCGGCGTCCTGATGGAGGTCACCGCACCCCACCTGACCCGCCCGATGCCGTACGTCGTGCCGTTCGACTCCAGCGTCGGCCGGCTGATGGCCGGGATCACCCGGGCCGGGATGTGGGCCGGCGACGGGCTGCGCCGCGGGGCCCGCACCGACCACGAGACGCTCCCGCGCCCGCGCCGTCTGAGCACCACCGAGACCCTCCAGCTGGCCCCGGCGCTGCGTCGCTCGGGCCTGCGCGGCTCGATGATGGCCTGGGACGGCCAGCTCGAGGACGACGCCCGGCTCGTCATCACGCTCGCGCGCACGGCTGCGTCGTACGGCGCCCACGTCCGCACCCGCGCCCGGGTGCTGAGCGCCACCGGCACCCGCGTCGAGCTGCGCGACGAGACGGTCGACGGGCGCGGCGCGACCCGCACCGTCTCCGCACGGGCCGTCGTCAACGCCACCGGCGTCTGGGCCGACACGCTCGCGGCCGAGGTGAGCCTGCGGCCCAGCCGCGGCACCCACCTGGTGCTGCGCGCCGACTCCGCGCCCGGCCTGCGCGCGGCGGTCTTCTGCCCCGTGCCGGGCGCGACCAACCGGTTCGTGATGGTGCTGCCCCAGCCCGACGGCACGCTGTACGTCGGCCTCACCGACGAGCCGGCCGACGGGCAGGTGCCCGACGTGCCGCAGCCGACCGAGCCCGAGATCGGCTTCCTGCTCGACGTCGTCTCCGCCGCCTTCGCCCGGCCGCTGCACCGCGGCGACGTCGTCGGGGCGTACGCCGGGCTGCGGCCGCTGCTGCACGCCCCGGACGGCTCGACCGCCGACCTGTCGCGGCGGCACGCGGTGCTGACCGGCCCCACCGGGCTGCTGACCGTGGTGGGCGGGAAGCTGACGACGTACCGCCGGATGGCCGAGGACGCCGTCGACGCCGCCGTGGCCCAGGCGGGCCTCGACGCCGCCCCGTGCCGCACCGCTGCGCTGCCGCTGCTCGGCGCCGCCCCGCGACGGGTGCTCGCCGAGCTGGAGGAGCCGGCCCGGCTGGTGCGCCGCTACGGCACCGACGCCGCCCTGGTGCTGCACAGCGCGCGCACGGTCAGCGGCCTCACCGACGACGAGCTGCTCGCGCCGATCGCCGACGGGGTCCCGGTCACGCTCGCCGAGCTGCTCTTCGGCATCACCCACGAGGGCGCCCTCGACGTCGACGACCTGCTCGACCGGCGTACTCGCGTGGGCCTGGTGCCGGCCGACCGGCGGCTCGCCGTACCAGCCGCGGAGCGGGCCCTGGAGCTCTGCGCGTCGTCCCTCAGCTGAGGGAACGATGAGTTTTTTCCTCGACCCCGGTCGGTACGGCGAGGCAGACTGGACGACTCGAGGGGACAGACCATGACGGCAGCGACGACCCTGGCGGTGACCAAGCAGGTGACGAGCAGCGAGCTCGACGACTTCCCGACCCTCACCGAGCGCTACCAGCGCGAGCTGCTCGCGCACTGCTACCGGATGAGCGGCTCGGTGCACGAGGCCGAGGACCTCGTCCAGGAGACCTTCCTGCGGGCCTGGAAGGCCTCCGCCGACTTCCAGGGCCGCTCGTCGGTCCGCACCTGGCTCTACCGGATCGCGACCAATGTCTGCCTGACCAACCTGGAGGGTCGGCCGCGCCGGCCCCTCCCCACCGGCCTCGGTACGCCCGACGCCCTGGCCGGCGACGCGCTCGAGGCCAACAACGAGATCGCCTGGCTGGAGCCGGTCCCCGACGCCGCCGTCGTGGTGGCCGAGCGGGACTCGATCCGGCTCGCGTTCGTGGCCGCCCTCCAGCACCTGCCGGCCCGCCAGCGGGCGGTGCTGATCCTGCGGGACGTGCTGCGCTGGTCGGCCGCCGAGACGGCCGAGGCGCTCGAGACGACCACGGCCGCGGTCAACTCCGCGCTGCAGCGCGCCCACGCCCAGATCCGGGACCGCGGGCTGACCGAGGAGAGTCTGCAGCCCGACCTGTCGCCGGAGCAGCAGCGGCTGTTGGAGCGCTACGTCGAGGCGTTCTGGCGCAAGGACATCGACCAGATCGTCAGCCTGCTCACCGCCGAGGCCGTCTGGGAGATGCCCCCGTTCACCGGCTGGTACGTCGGCGCCGCCACCATCGGCGAGCTCATCGACACCGCCTGTCCAGGCGGCAGCTACGACATGCCGATGCTCGCGACGCGGGCCAACGGGCAGCCGGCGTTCGGGCTGTACATGCGCACCCCCGACGGGCACTTCGTGCCGTTCCAGCTCCAGGTGCTCCAGCTCGACGGCGACCAGGTCAAGCACGTGCACGCGTTCTTCGACGCCACCCTGTTCACCCGCTGCGGGCTCCCCGCGGAGCTGCCGGCCGACTACGAGCCGGCGCCGCGCGCCGTCGCCGAGAGCCCGGCTCCCCGGTGACCCCGCGGCTCGACGACGCCGTCGAGCTGCTCGACCGGTCGCTCGCCTTCACCTGCGTCGCCCTCGCCGGCGTCGGCGCGGACGACCTGGAGCGGCCGACCCCGTGCAGCCGCTGGTCGCTCGGCTCCCTGCTCGCCCACATGGACGACGCGCTCGACGCGTTCCTCGAGGCCGCCGAGGGTGCGGTCGCGGTGACCCCGCCGGCGCCGGCGCCCGATGTCGTGGGCACCCTGCGTGGGAAGGCCGGTGCGCTGCTCGGCGCGTGGGTCCGGGCCTGTCCGGGCGACGTCCTGGTCGGCGACGCCGCGCTCGCCGGCCCGGTGCTGGTCACGGCGGCCGCCCTGGAGATCACCGTGCACGGCTGGGACGTCGGCCAGGCGACCGGCCGCCCCCGCCGGGTCCCCGACGAGCTCGCCGAGGGCCTGCTCGCAGCGGCCGGATCGCTCGTCGCCCCCCGGGACCGGGGCGTCCGGTTCGGACCGGCCCGCGACGTGCCGCCCGACTCGCCGGCGGACGTGCGTCTCCTGGCGTTCCTGGGCCGTACCTGACTGGTCCACCCGGACCGATTCCTGGGTTCCGGTCCAGCCGCCGCACGCCGTTCCTAGGCTCTCCCCCATGCGCTCGCCCGAGGTTCCCGACGAGGCTGACCTCGCAGACGCCCTGCCCTCGGCCCTCGTCAGCGTCCGGGCGGGTCGGATCCGGGAGGGCCTGGCGGCGCTGACCGCCCTGCGCGCGCACCCGGTCGCCGCCGTCGACCCCGTCGCCGGTGGCCTGATCGCCGCCGCGCTCCTGGACTGCCGGCTGGCCCGCGGCGACGTCGGCGAGGCGATCGTCGTCGGTGGCGACCTCGACGCGCTCCTCGAGCTCCCCGGTCCGCCGGGCGCCCTCGCTCACCACGCCCGCGGGGAGCTGACCACCGTGCTCGGCCAGGACGAGCTCGCCGTCGAGCACTTCACCACCGCCGGCGAACGGCTGGCCGAGACCGAGGCGCTGACCGACCCCACGCTCGTTCCCTGGCGCGCGAGCGCCGCCGTCGCCCTGGTCCGCGTCGGCCGGCACCGCGAGGCGGTCGCGCTGGCCGAGGAGTGGCGCGGGGTGACCGCGGCCTCCGGGTCGCAGTACGCCCACGCCCACGCGCTGCGCACCCTCGCGATCGTCGGCGTCGGCGGCGACCGGGTGGTGCTGCTGCGGGAGGCCCGCGCGACGCTCAGCGGGGTGGTCGCCCGGCGGCTCGCCGCCCAGATCGACACCGACCTCGCGGGCCTGCTGCTGCTCGACCCGACCGGCGCCGGCACCGACGAGGCCCGGGACCTGCTCCGCTCCGCCGAGGAGTACGCCGGTCTCGAGGAGCTCTGGCCGCTCCAGGGCCGGGTCCGCCGGCTGCTCGACCGGATGGGCGAGCAGCCGCACCGGGTGCGGTCCGAGGCGATGGCGACCCTCACGGCCGCCGAGCGACGCGTCGCGCTGCTCGCCACCGAGGGGCTCACCAACCGGCGGATCGCCGAGGAGCTGGTCGTGACCGTGAAGGCCGTCGAGTGGCACCTCTCGCACATCTACCGCAAGCTCGGCATCGCCTCGCGCTCCCACCTCGCCAGCACCCTCGGCACCCCCGTCTGAACCGTCCCCTTTTCATTCATCGGCGCCCAGAACGCCGGAAAATCAGCGCTCCTGGGCCTTGAGGCGCATACTCGAGTCGATGACCAACTCTCCCGGGGCGAAGCGCAGACACCTCGCCAGCAGTCCCTTCAAGCCCGACCCCGAGCCTGTGATCGAGGACTTCGCCGTCGGCGACCGCGTCTCGCACGACCGCCACGGCCTCGGCCGGGTCATCGCCGTGCACGCCAGCGGCGTGACCGTCGACTTCGGTGACCAGACCCTGCACCTGCGCAGCCCCTTCCCCGGGATGTCGACCCTCTAGGCCTCCACGGGCTCCTCGTCGCGCAGCGGGTGCGCGAGCTCGTCGGCGGGGAGCCGGCCCGCCACGGTCGCGACCACGGCGGCCACGACGGGCACCAGGCCCGCGATCAGGAACGTCGTGCGCAGGCCGATGGCGTCGCTGACCGGTCCGGCGAGCGCCATCGACACCGGCATCAGGCTGATCGAGACGAAGAAGTCCAGCGAGGCGACCCGGCCGAGCATGTGCGGCGGGACCCGCCGCTGCAGCAGCGTCCCCCAGATCACCATCGGGAACGCGAACATCGCGCCGAAGACGAACGCCGCCGCGACGAGCACCCACACCTCGGTCGCCATGCCCATCGCGATCAGGGGCAGGCAGCCGATCCCCCAGCCGAGGTTCATCACGGTGAGGTAGCGCCGCGGCAACCGCACCGAGGCCATCGCCAGTGACCCGACGGCACCGCCGATGCCGAACGCCGCCATCACCATCGCGTGGTCACCGGCGTCGCCGCCGAGCTTGTCCTTGATCAGGAACGGCACCAGCACCTCGAACGGGCCCATGATCGAGAGCACCAGCAGCGACGCGAAGAGCAGCGTGGCCAGCAGCCACGGGGTACGGACCATGTAGCCGAAGCCCTCGCGCATGTCGATCAGCGCCGACGTCACCGGGTGGCGTGGCACCGCCTCGGGGTCGAGCTCGCGGCGCACCGGCGTCAGCGGCACCGCGGTGAGCGCGAGCAGCCCGGCCAGGCTGGCGACCGCGGCGACCGAGAGGGCCGCGCCGGGCGAGACCGCCCCGACCACGGCTCCGGCGACACCGGGGCCGACGGCCTGCCCGACCGTCGGGCGGACCATGCCCTCGAAGCCGTTGACGGCGAGCAGGTCGCGCTCCTCGACCAGTGCCGGAAGCCAGGCGGAGTACGCCGGGTAGTAGAACGCCATCGCCGCGCCGGTCACGAACGACACCGTGGCGAGGTGCCAGAGCCGGGTCGCGTCGGAGATCGAGAGGGCGGCCACCAGGCCCATGCCGGCCAGCTCGACACCCGCCACCACCAGCAGGATCAGCTTCTGCGGCACCCGGTCGGCCACGACGCCGCCCAGCAGCGCCGGGAGCAGCACGCCCACGGCGGCCGCGGTCGAGACGGCCGAGAGCTGGCCGGGCCCGCCGCCGATCCGGATCACCTCCCAGACCAGCCCCACGATCCAGACGCCGGAGGCGAAGGTCGAGAGCACCAGCGCGAGCGCCAGCCTGCGGTACGCCGGGTTGCGGAACGGCGTCAGCGCGCGGGGCAGCGACCGCCCAGGCGGTGTCCGGGTCTGCTGCTCGGTCATCGGGTCCTCCGTGACGACCCAGTCTGGCGGTGGCCACCGACACTCTCCACCGATTTCATCGCTCGACCGTGAGGACGACCTTGCCCAGCGCCCGGCGGCCCTCGAGGTCGGCGTGGGCGCGCCCCGCGTCCGCGAGGGGGTACGTCGACACCAGCGGCTCCCAGTCCCCCGCGGCGACCCGGTCGAGCGCCCGGCCGGCCAGCCCGGGGACGCCGCCGGGGAGCGCGGCCATCCGCGGGCCCAGGCTCCAGCCGACGCTCAGCGCGCGCTCGACGACGTCGCCGGAGTCGAAGCGGGTCGGCGTGCCGGCGCTGTAGCCGAACATCACCTGCCGGCCGCCCGGCGCGAGCAGCTCCAGCGCCGCCCGGCCGACCTCGCCGCCGACCCCGTCGTACACGACCGTCACCGCGCCGACCTCGGCCCGGACCCGCTCCGCCCAGTCCGGGTCAGCGTAGTCGACGACCAGTCGCGCCTGCAACGGGGCCAGGGCCGCGGTCCGCTCCGGGCCGCGCGCGGCGGCGACGACCGACGCGCCGACGGCGTGCGCCGACTGCACCAGCAGCCACCCCAGCCCGCCTGCGGCCGAGGGCACCAGCACGACGTCGTCGGGTCGGGGCGGCTCCAGCTCGACGACGCCCAGGGCGGTCCGGCCCGTGCCGACCGCCGCGACCGCGGCGGGGAACGAGACGTGGTCGGGCACCGGGAACAGCGTGCCGACCGCGGTCACGGCCTGCTCGGCGTACCCGCCCGGGACCAGGCCCAGGTGGGCGACCACCCGGCGCCCGAGCCAGGACTCCTCGACGCCGGAGCCGACCCGGTCGACGACGCCGGCGACCTCCCGGCCGGGGATCGTCGGCAGCGGCTGCTGCGGCATCGGACCGCCGGTCTCGCCGCGCCTCAGGGTGGTGTCGAGCAGGTGCACCCCGCAGGCCTCGACCGCGATCCGCACCTCCCCCGGTCCCGGGTCGAGGTCGGGCAGCTGGTCGAGGACGAGGACGTCAGGGTCACCGAGGGCGTGTTGTCGGATGGCGTGCATGAGCCGATCCCACAAGATGAAGTTAACTTGAAGTCAAGGGTGCCAGGTCATCGCGGTGCCGTGGCCGTGGGTCGACGCCACGGCCTGCCCGTCCACGCCGAGGACGAACCTGCCCTCCGGCGCCGCCGGGCCGGTGGCGGTGACCCGGGGCAGCACCCGGGGCCCCTCGTTGCTGACCCAGTGGCAGGCGCCTGCGGCGACCAGTCCGGCCATCAGGTCGTGGAAGCGCTCGCGGTCCGGGTCGGTCAGGTAGGCGATCACCGCCGTGTGGAAGACGACGACCGGACCGTACGACGCAGCCTCGGCCACCAACGCGGGCAGCTCCGTCAGCAGGTCGCCCCGGCGCAGGTCGGGCGGCTCCGCCCGGGCGACCTCGATCGCGTGCCCGAGCTGTTCGCGGCGCGCGTCCTGCTCCGGCCAGACCAGGGTGCTCAGCCAGGCCATCGCGTCGGCGTCGGTGACGTCGAGCGGGTTCAGGTCGACCCCGCCGCGCCAGGCGACCCGGGGCGGGTCGGCCGGCACCGGAGCCGGTCCCCGGACCCGACAGCTCAGCGACCGCCCGTCCCCCGCACGCACCACGCCCGCGTCGGTCTCCCAGGCGTAGGACCAGCGGTCCGGATAGAGCACCAGCCCCGCACTCGGTCCCACCTCCAGCAGCGCCACCGGCTCGTCGATCCCGAGGGTGGCGAACGCCGGCACCAGGGTCGCCAGCCGGCCCACCTCGTTGGTCTGGGTACGACGGGCCAGGATCGTCGCGCGGATCCGGCCGTCGTCGCCGAGCAGCGCGTCCCGCAGCCCGTCGTACGGCCCGGGCGCGGGGACGCCGTGCCAGCGCGCGGCGGCGAAGACCAGGTTCGGCTGGGCCTTCCCCGCGGGCAGCGTGCTCAGCCAGGCGAGCAGGTCCGGGTCCTCGGCCACCGCCGCCGCCCAGGCGGCGAAGCAGGCGGAGTCCGCGACGGCGTAGCGGCCGAAGTCGGCGTACTGGTCGACCAGCTCCCCGTAGACGTCCACGCTCAGCCCGCGGGCAGCGCGACGTACGTGGTCTCGAGATACTCCTCGATCCCCTCGAAGCCGCCCTCGCGGCCGAACCCGCTCGACTTCACGCCGCCGAACGGCGCCGCCGGGTTGGAGATCAGGCCGGTGTTGATGCCGACCATCCCGTAGTCGAGCGTCTCCGCGAGCCGGATGGTGCGGGCCAGGTCGCGGGTGTAGGCGTACGACGCGAGCCCGTACTCGGTGTCGTTGGCCCGCTCGATCGCCTCCTCCTCGGTCTCGAAGGTGGTGATGGGGGCGACGGGGCCGAAGATCTCCTGGGTGTTGATCGCGCTGTCGACCGGGACGTCGACCAGCACCGTCGGGGTGAAGAAGTAGCCCGGCCCGTCCGGCGCCGAGCCGCCGGTGACGACCCTCGCGCCGTCGTGGACCGCGTCGGTGACCAGCTGCCCGACCGACTCGACGGCCTTCTCGTCGATCAGCGGGCCCACGTCGACGCCGCTGTCCTGGCCACGGCCGACGGTGAGGGCGCCCATCCGCGCGCCGAGCTTCTCGGCGAACTCCGCCGCGACCGAGGTGTGCACCAGGAACCGGTTGGCGGCGGTGCAGGCCTCGCCCATGTTGCGCATCTTGGCCACCATCGCGCCGTCGACCGCCGCGTCGACGTCGGCGTCCTCGAAGACCAGGAACGGTGCGTTGCCGCCGAGCTCCATGCTCACCCGCTGCAGCTGCTCGGCGGACTGGCGCACCAGGACCTTCCCGACCGCGGTCGAGCCGGTGAAGCTGACCTTGCGCAGCCGGTCGTCGGCCTGCAGCGCCTTGCTCACCTCCGCGGCCTGGGTGGTCGGGACGACGTTGAGCACTCCCTTCGGCAGCCCGGCCTCCTCCAGTACGGCGGCCAGCGCGAGCATGGTCAGCGGCGTCAGCTCGGCCGGCTTGACGACCATCGTGCAACCCGCCGCGATCGCCGGCCCGATCTTGCGGGTGCCCATCGCGAGCGGGAAGTTCCACGGCGTGACGAACAGGCACGGCCCGACCGGCTTCTTGATCGTCAGCAGCCGGCTGCCACCCGCCGGCGCCTGCATCCAGCGCCCGTGGATGCGGACCGCCTCCTCGGCGTACCACCGGAAGAACTCGTTGCCGTAGGTCACCTCGCCCCGGGCCTCCGCGACCGTCTTGCCCATCTCGAGGCTCATCAGCTCGGCGAAGTCGTCGGCCCGGTCGGCGATCAGCCCGAAGGCCGTGCGCAGGATCTCGCCGCGCTCGCGGGGGGCCGTCCGGGCCCAGTCGGCCTGGGCTGCGACCGCCGCGTCGAGGGCCTCGACCGCGTCGGCGACGGAGGCGTCGGCGACGTCGGTGAGCACGCTGCCGTCGGCCGGGTCGAGGACGTCGAAGCGACGGCCGCCGTCGGCCTCACGCCACTCGCCGCCGACGAGGAGGTGCCGCTGGTGAGGGGCGAGGAGGTTCAGTCCAGTCATGTCACCCACCCTGTCACCCGGTCGAGTTCGGCAAAACCGGTGACAGGCCCGGTAACGCGTGGAATCATTTCGACGTCGACTTCGGAGGGAGCACTTTGAAGGCGACCGAACCCCTTGCCGACCCCATGCGGCGAGGGGTTCTCCCTCGTCCGGCGTGCACGTCCCCGATCGCCGGGCGCCGACGAGGCGCGGAGCCCGGCCCCATCCGGAGCTCCGCGCTTCGTCGTTCCCGCCGTCCGGGCCGTCAGTCCACCGCGCGCAGGAACGCCTCCAGGATCGGCCCTGCGGTCTGCGAGCCGGACTCGCCGACCTCGACGAAGACCGCGACGGCCAGGTCGCCCTGGGCGGCGATCATCCAGGCGTGGGTGCGGACCGGGTCGCTGCCGAACTCCGCGGTGCCGGTCTTCGCGATCACCGGTCCGCCGGGCAGGTCGGCCAGCGCGCGACCGCTGCCGGAGGTGACCACCTCGCGGAGCATCGACTTCAGCGCCTTGGCCTCGGTCGGGCTCATCGGCTGGGCGCCGTCGGGTGCCGACACCTCGACCGAGGGAACCATCCGCGGGACGACCAGCTGGCCCTGCTGCACCGAGCCGATGACGGTGGCCATCGCCATCGGCGAGGCGAGGACGGTGCCCTGGCCGATGGTTGCGGCGGCCGCCTCGGTCTTCGAGGTCGCGGCCTCGACGCTGCCGAGGAAGGCGGGGAAGCCGAGGTCGTGGTCGAGGCCCATGCCGAGCGACACCGCGGCGTCGTACAGGCCGGTCTCGCCCACCCGCTCGGTCTGTGAGATCAGGGCGGTGTTGCACGAGTTGGCGATGGCCGAGCGCAGCGGGATCCGACCGATCGCCCCCGCGGGGTAGTCGGAGTAGTTCTTGAAGCGCTTGCCGTCGACCACGATCGTCGAGGTGCACGGCACCCGGGTGGCGGGAGTCAGGCCGGCCCTCAGCAGGGCCAGGCTGGTCACGGCCTTGAAGGTGGAGCCGGGCGCGAACTGCCCGAAGGTCGCCATGTTGTAGCCGTCGGTGCCCGGGCCGTTGGCCGCGGCGACGATCTCGCCGGTGCTCGGCCGCAGCGCCACCAGGGCGCTCGCCGGGCGGACGCCGGCGAGCTGGCTCTCCGCCGCCAGTTGGAGGTCGGGGTCCAGGGTGAGCTTGAGGGTGCCACCGGTCTGCGGCTCGGCCCGGTAGAGCTCGCGCTCCGCCGCACCCTCCGCACCTTCCTCCGTGCCCTCCTCGACGGCGACGGTCGCGGTGACGACCACGCCGGGCTTGCCCTGGAGGAGGTCGTCGTAGCGGGCCTGCAGCCCGGAGAGACCGGCCTGGTCACCCGGCTGGTAGGTGTCCGGATCCTTCTCCACCATCTCGGCGGTGACCTCGCCGACGGTGCCGAGAATCGGCGCCGCGAACTCGCGGGTCGGCGCGAGCGGCCGCTCGTCCTGCACCGCGCGGATGCCGGGCACCGTCTCGGCCGCGCGGGCGGCGGCGGGTGGGACGTCCTCGGGGCGGTAGGTGATCGCCTCGACGAAGGCCGCCTCGCCCGCCTTGCCGACCTGGTCGGAGTACGCCGCCGCGTCGATCTCGACCAGGTCCGCCAGCTGTCGGGCGGCGGCCACCGCCTGCTCCTGCGGGACGGCCGACCGGTCGATGCCGAGCCGGACGACGGGTCGCAGGGTGACCAGGGTCTTGCCCTGGGCCCCGGTGATGTCGCCCCGTCGAGCGCCGATCGGGGTCGTGTCGAGCACCTCGCCCTCCGTCAGCGACGGCTCCACCACCGCCGGCGACCAGACGACCCGCCACTCGTCGTCGACCAGCTCCAGGGGCGCCTCGGACGTGTACTCCCACGGCGTCGCACCGACCGGCCAGGACCAGGCCAGGGTCGCCGTCGACGCTCCGTCCGTGGCTGCCGTGACGTCGTCGACGCTCACGGTGGGCTCGGCGTCGCCCAGGCCCTCGACCAGGCCCTCGACCACCGCCGTGTACGCCTCGGTCGCCGCCGGGCCGGTGGCGTCGGTGAACACCACCGTGCTCAGGTCGCCGCCGGCCAGGCCGGTGGCGAGATCGGCCGCGGCCTGGTCCGGCTCGGGGTCCGCGAGGTGGTCGGCGACCTGGTCGCACGAGCTGAGCAGCCCGGCCACGAGGAGGACGGCGGGCGGGACCAGGAGGCGTCGGCGCATGGCCACCCTTCTACCAGGCCGCACCGACCGACCTCCGATCCCACCTCAGGGATGGCGCTGCCACCAGGCCTCGATGTCGATGCCGTGACCCTCGGCGGCCCGCTCCGCCCGCGGACTCCGCAGGTCGGGCCTGCGGAACGGCGCAGCCCGGGTGCCGGCGGTCCGGACGGCCGGTGCAGGGCGGCTCGACCGGCCCGACGCGCCGGGCCGGGCAGCCGGTCCGGCACCCCGCAGCAGCGGACGCACCAGCGGCAGCAGGCCCTCGGCGTGGCCGGCCCGGTTGGGGTGGTAGCTCTCCCCGACGGGGATCGACAGCCCGTTCAGCCACGCCGGGTCGTCGCAGACCGCATGGCCCCGGAAGCTCCGCCCGGGGTGGGCGAAGGCGAACCCCGCGGCCCGCGCCGCCCGCGCGGTCCGCGCATTGAGCAGGTCGGCCGTCTGGTTCAGCCGCTGCTGCTCGGCGCGGGTGAACCAGGTGCCGAGGTCGCAGTCGGTGCCCATGAAGATCCGGGGGTAGCCCACGACGACGACCTTCGCGCGCGGCGCCCGGTCGCGGACCTCGGCGTACAGCGCGCGGAGCCGACCCGGCAGCAGGTCCCGGACGACCGCCCGCGCCCGGTCGACGGCGGGGTCGCAGTCGGCCAGCCACCACGGGGTCGCGCAGGTCGTCAGCACCTGCGCGAAGCCGGCGTCGTTGCCGCCGACCGAGAGCGAGACGTAGCGGGTGCGGGCGCTCAGCGCCCCGAGCTGCGAGCCGCGCACGTGCGCGATCGTGGCGCCCGAGCAGGCCCGGAAGCGCAGCGCGTAACCACGGGCTCTGGCCAGCAGGGCCGGATAGGCGTACGACGATCGCTGGCACCCGCCCTCGTCGTCGAGGTAGCTGCCGGTGCCGACGCCCGAGGCGTAGGAGTCGCCGAGCGCGACGTACTCCGGCCGGGCGGCCCCGGGCGGTGTCGCCGGCGCGACCGCCGCGGCCGCCGCCGACAGCGAGGAGAGCAGGACGGCGAGCGTGAGCCCGGCGACGGTGAGGAGTCTGCGCACGAGCGACCTCCGCGGTCCGAGTGCGGCCACCCCGATGCGGCCGCCGGGGCATCACCGAAGCACCCCCGGACGGCCGCCGCCACCGGGCTCCGCGCGCCTGTGGAGGAGAGCGGGACCGCTCTGCTCCCAGGCGGTTCCTACGCGACCGCCCCGACGAGGTCCTCCACGAGCTTCTGGAAGTTGGGGCAGGTGGCGACGTCGTGCGCGCGGCAGCGCAGCGCGTGCAGGGTCATCTCACGCGACCGCTCCATCTCGGCCATCCGGCGGTCGAGGTCGTCGATGTGGGCCTGCAGCACCCGGTGCCGGTCGACCGACTCGGCGTCGAGGAGGACGGCGATCTGGTCGAGGCTCATGCCGGAGTCCTTGCTCCGCACGATCACCGCGACCCGGGACAGGTCGTCGATCCCGTAGCGTCGCCGGCCCGCTCCGTCGCGCACCGGTCGGAGCAGGCCGACGTCCTCCCAGTGCCGCAGCACGTGCGTGGCGAGGCCGAACTTCGCGGCCACGTCGCCCACCGACCAGGGCGTTTCTTCCGGGCTTGACTTCATGTCAACATGAAGTCACATGCTCGTCTCCGACACAAGTCTCGATGACGGGAGAAGCACATGGAGAACCTCGACGCGGTCGTGATCGGCGGCGGGCCCGCCGGCCTGCAGGCCGCCCTGACCCTCGGCCGGATGCACCGCACGGTCGTGCTGCTGGACTCGGGGGCGTACCGCAACGCACCGGTCGAGCACCTGCACAACTTCGTGACCCACGACGGCCGGGACCCGGCGGAGTTCCGGGCCCTGGCGCACGCCGACCTGGCGTCGTACTCGTCGGTCTCCGTGCGGCGGGTCGCGGCGACCGCCGTCGCCCCCTCGGACGGGCAGTTCCGCGTGGAGCTCGCCGACGGGTCCGCGCTGACCGCCCGGCGGCTGGTGCTCGCGACCGGGGTGCGCGACACGCTGCCCGACAAGCCGGGGCTGGCCGAGCTGTTCGGCACCGTCGCCGCGCACTGCCCGTTCTGCCACGGCCACGAGTACGCCGGCCGGCACGTCGCCCTGCTGGGCGCCGGCCCGCACGCGTCGAGGCTGGCCGCGATGATGGGGCCGATCGCCGGCCGGCTGACCGTGCTCGCCGACGGCGTGGCCCCCGACCCGGAGCTCGCCGAGGCGCTGTCGCGAGCGGGCGTCGCCGTGCGGACCGAGCCGGTGGCCGGCTTCTGCCGCAGCGCCGCCGGCGCGAGCGTGTCGTTCGCTGAGGGCCCGGCGGAGGAGGTCGGCGGGCTGTTCGTCACGACCGCCTTCGCCCAGTCGGCACCGTTCGCCGAGCAGCTCGGGCTCGACCTGCTGCCGTCGGGCTGCGTGCGCGTCGACGAGTTCCAGCGGACCAGCCTCCCGGGCGTCTTCGCCGCCGGCGACCTGGCTCACGTCGAGGCGCTGCCCATGCCGATGTCGTCGGTGCTCACCTCGGCCGCCGCCGGGCTGGTCGCCGCCAGTGCGGTCGTGCAGGATCTCCTGGCGGGATAGTCCGCCACACAAGCGGGCTAAGAGGCCTCTTAGAGACCCGCTGTGTGACGGACTACCCCAACGGAGCGATCCCCGAGGCGCGACCCTCAGGTGGTCTTGTGGCGCGGCTTCCGCTCGGCACGGTCGTCGTCCGACGGCCGGGTGCTGGTCGGACGCGGGCCGTTGTCCTTCTGCAGCTCGATGAGCTTGCCGGAGATCCGGGTGCCGGACAGCGCGGTGAAGACCTCGCTGCCCAGGTCGGCGGGGAGCTCGACCAGCGAGAAGTCGGGGCGGATCTGGATCTGGCCGAAGTCGGCGCGGCGCAGGCCGCCCTCGTTGGCGATGGCGCCGACGATCTGGCGCGGCTCGACCTTGTGGCGCTTGCCGACGTTGATCCGGTACAGCGCCATCGGGACGTCGCTGCGCGAGCCACGGCGCTCCCGGCTGGCCGAGCGCTCGGGGCGCTCGCGCTCCTCACCGCGGGGCTCGCGGACCGGCTTCTGGGCGGCCGGGTCGAGCAGCAGCGGCTCATCGCCCTGCGCCACGACCGCGAGCGCGGCGGCGACGTCAGCCTCGGGCACGTCGTGGTGGCGGACGTAGTGGTCGATGATCTCGCGGAACCGCTCGATTCGGGCCGTCTGCTGCAGGGCCGCGGTGATCTGCTCGTCGAAGCGGGTGAGCCGGGTGACGTTGACGTCCTCGGGGCTCGGCAGCTGCATCTGGGTGAGCGGCTGGCGGGTGGCCTTCTCGATGTGCTTGAGCAGGTAGCGCTCGCGCGGCGTGACGAAGGAGATCGCGTCACCGCTGCGGCCGGCGCGGCCCGTGCGGCCGATCCGGTGCACGTAGGACTCGGTGTCGGTGGGGATGTCGTAGTTCACGACGTGGCTGATCCGCTCCACGTCGAGACCACGGGCGGCCACGTCGGTGGCGACGAGGATGTCGAGCTTGCCCGACTTGAGCTGGTTGACGGTCCGCTCGCGCTGGGCCTGGGCGACGTCGCCGTTGATGGCGGCCGCGCTGAACCCGCGGGCCCGCAGCTTCTCGGCGAGCGACTCGGTCTCGCTCTTGGTGCGGACGAAGACGATCATCCCCTCGAAGTTCTCGACCTCGAGGATCCGGGTGAGCGCGTCGACCTTCTGCGGGTAGCTCACCATCAGGTAGCGCTGGGTGATGTTGGCCGCGGTCGCCGTCTTGCCCTTGACGGTGATCTCCTGCGCGTCGTTCAGGTACTTCTTGGAGATCCGGCGGATCTGCGCCGGCATCGTCGCGGAGAACAGCGCGACGTTCTTCTCCGCGGGCGTGCTCGCGAGGATGGTCTCGACGTCCTCGGCGAAGCCCATGTTGAGCATCTCGTCGGCCTCGTCGAGCACCAGGAAGCGCAGCTCGGACAGGTCGAGGGTGCCCTTGTCGAGGTGGTCCATGATCCGGCCGGGGGTGCCGACGACGATGTGGACGCCGCGGCGCAGCGCCGAGAGCTGCACGCCGTACGCCTGACCGCCGTAGACGGGCAGCACGTGGACGCCCTTGAGGTGGGCGGCGTACTTCTCGAACGCCTCGCAGACCTGGATCGCGAGCTCACGGGTCGGAGCGAGCACGAGAGCCTGCGGCTTCTTCTGCTTCACGTCCAGCCGCGACAGGATCGGCAGCGCGAAGGCGGCCGTCTTGCCGGTGCCCGTCTGCGCCAGGCCGACGACGTCGCGCCCGGCCAGCAGCGGCGGGATGGTCGCCGCCTGGATGGCCGAGGGGGTCTCGTAGCCGACGTCCTTCAGCGCCTTGAGGACAGCATCATCCAGTCCCAGGTCCGCGAAGGTGATCTGCTGCTGGTCGACGGTTTCGGCTGCTTGATCCTCGGTGCTCACCCGTCAACGGTAGTGGTATACGCGCTCGGCACCAGATTCCGGGCTGCGGAGGCGTACGTCACTCCACCGTGACCGACTTGGCCAGGTTGCGCGGCTTGTTGACTCAGGCGCGCAGCTGAGCCATCTCGTGTCCGACGACCAGCATCTCTCCGCCAAGTCTTCTTGCCGCGGCGCGAAGCCGCTGAAACTCAGATCGTGGCTCATCCTGATTGAGCAATCTGAGCTGCCTCCCCCACGCGAACTCCTCCATCTGCCGCACGAGGGTCGTCAAGGTCTGGGGAACTCCTTGCGGGCGCGCATCCTGCTCAACCCCTTCGACGGTGGACCGCATCCGGTCCCGCACTTGTCGCCATTCAATTGCATCGACGTCATGCGGCTCGGACATCACGATTAGCGGCCCACCGCTGAGCCGACGGGAAATTCGGTGGACCTTTCCGTCCGCGGGAAGGTCTCGGGGCCTGATGAGCAACGAACGGTTAAGGACATCCCTCGAGAAGTAGAGCCCGTTGAGTTCGGAGTCTTGGTGGAACCGAGGCGCCACATAGAGGACGTCACCACGCCAGTAGCCCTTCTGGATCTCCTCGTCGTACCCCCGCAGGGCATGAAACTGGTTGCTCGCGGTGTCAACCTCGAACCGGTGGTGCTTCGACTTGATATGCATCCAACTACAGCGCTTTTCATGACTACCATCGAACGAACAGGCTGAGGTGTGGAGTCGGGTGATGTAGTCCGAGCGCTTGAACTGCATGAACAGCGTGTAGTCCACGGCAAACAGCGCAGCGTCGTAGCCGACCTTGCCCTCAGTCAACAGTGACGGCTGAGTGGGAGCGGCCGTCAGCGGGAACAACGCCTGCACTTCCTGTTCTGCTTCACGGATGCAGGCGTATCCGTACGAAAACTCCGAGAAGCTACATTTCATCGCCACCTCCACTGGGTGGAGCGATGTTGGCAGATCACGCAGGACTTCGGTACCGAAACGAGCCCGTCACTCCACCGTGACCGACTTGGCCAGGTTGCGCGGCTTGTCGATGTCGAGACCCAGTCGGAGCGCTGCGTGGTAGGCCAGCAGCTGGAGCGGGACGGTCAGCAGGATGGGGTCCAGCTCGCGCTCGTTGCGGGGTACGTCGATGCGGCCCCAGAAGTTCGGGCCGGCGTCGAGCTCGCCCAGGTCGACGTCCTCGTGGGTGACGACGACCAGCGGGCCGCGGCGGGCCGCGATCTCGTGCATCGCACCGACATTGCGGTCGGTGAGCTCGTCGCTCGGCACCAGGGCGACGGTCGGCACCGACTCGTCGATCAGCGCCAGCGGGCCGTGCTTGAGCTCGGAGGTCTGGTAGGCCTCGGCGTGCCGGTAGGTGATCTCCTTGAACTTCTGCGCGCCCTCCCGGGCGACGGGGAAGCCCCGCACCCGGCCGATGAAGAACAGGCTGTCGGCCTCGGCGAGCCGGGCGGCCGGCTCGGCGAGCTCGTCCTCGCGCTCGAGGATCTCGGCGATCTGGCCGGGCAGCCGGTTCAGGCCGGCGATCAGCCGCTTGCCGTCGGCGATCGAGAGGTCGCGGACCCGCCCGAGCTGCAACGCGAGCAGCGCGAACCCGACGAACATGTTGGTGAGCGCCTTGGTCGACGCCACGGCGACCTCGGGCCCGGCGTGCAGGTAGATGCCGCCGTCGCACTCGCGGGCGATCGCGCTGCCGACCACGTTGACCAGCCCGATCACCCGGCCGCCCTTGCGGCGGATCTCCTGCACGGCGAGCAGGGTGTCGATGGTCTCGCCGGACTGGCTGACGGCGACGTAGAGCGTGTCCGGCTCGATGATCGGGTTGCGGTAGCGGAATTCACTCGCCGCCTCCGCGTCCGCGGGGATCCGCGCGAGCTCCTCGACCAGCGAGGCGCCCATCTGGCCGACGTAGTACGCCGACCCGCAGCCCAGGATCTTCAGGCGCCGGATCGCCCGGGTCTCGCGCGGGTCCATGTTGAGGCCGCCGAGGTGGGCGGTGCCGAACCGCTCGTCGAGCCGGCCGCGCAGCACCCGCTCGGTCGAGTGCGGCTGCTCGTGGATCTCCTGGTGCATGAAGGACCCGCCCGAGGCGTGCAGGGCGTCACCCGCGTCGTACGCCGAGGGGTCGATGTCGACGGTCTGCGCTCGGTTGGCCGTGGCGGTGAGGTCCTGGCGGTACGTCGTGAAGCCGGTCGCCGTCAGCGTCGCCATCTCGCCGTCGTCGAGGTGGGCGACCGTGGTCGTGTAGCGGACCAGGGCGGCGAGGTCGGAGGCGACGTGCATCTCCTTGTCGCCAACGCCGATGATCAGCGGGCTGCCGTTGCGGGCGACGACGATGCGGTCGGGGAAGTCGGCGTGCACCACGGCGACGCCGTACGTCCCCTCGATCAGGGCGAGCGCGTCGGCCACCCGGCCCTCGAGGGTGGCCGACGCCGAGCGCGCGACCAGGTGGGCCAGCACCTCGGTGTCGGTGTCGCTCCGCAGGTCGACCCCGTCGTCGGTGAGCAGCTTCCGCAGGGCCGAGGCGTTGTCGATGATCCCGTTGTGGACGACGGCCACGTCACCCTTGGCATCGGTGTGCGGGTGCGCGTTGGCGTCGGTCGCCGGGCCGTGGGTCGCCCAGCGGGTGTGGCCGATGCCGATCTTGCCGGCGAACCGCTTGGGCAGCTCCTCGGCGAGGTCGCGCACCCGGCCGGCCTTCTTGGCCACCTTCAAGGCGCTGCCGGAGGCGCCAAGTACGGCGACGCCCGCCGAGTCGTAGCCGCGGTGCTCCAGGCGGGTCAGCCCCTCCAGGAGGAGCGGGCCGGCCTGCTGGGCGCCGATGTAGCCGACGATGCCGCACATGGTGAACCTCTCTTCGTGAACTGGATGGGCCTCGACACGCTCGACCACCAACAGCGGATCCGCTGGCGCCCGCTACCCGTAGACGATGCGCCGCAGCTGGCGCTCGGTGAGTCGGGGCGCACCGACGACGCGATCGGCGAGCTCGGTCGAGATCCGGCCGAAGATCTCGGGGTTCTTGGCGCCGTACGTCTTCAGCTCGGTGTGCCGGCGCCGGACCAGCTCCTCCACGGGCTCCGCGTGGAACGCGACGACGTCCTCGACGACGCGCGCGGCCTCCGCGGGAGTGAGGCCGGTCGTCCCCACCAGGTGGGCGACCAGGTCCGGATCGGCTGGCACGAGG
Source organism: Nocardioides sp. W7 (assembly GCF_022919075.1). Classification (NCBI taxonomy): domain Bacteria; kingdom Bacillati; phylum Actinomycetota; class Actinomycetes; order Propionibacteriales; family Nocardioidaceae; genus Nocardioides; species Nocardioides sp. W7. The sequence continues at coordinate 800,379 of NZ_CP095078.1, forward strand.
AGCACTCTGACCCCGATTCGGAGGCAACGGCAACTTCCTGCCCGGAATCGGGCAGGAAATACCCAGTGTGGATGAACTTCGAGGGGACAACCATCCCTGGCGCTGAGGAGAGCCGCGCCGACCCGTCACTTAATCGCTGCTTTTGGCGGCGTGTCGAAGACGAAGTGACGGTTCGACTATCGGGCTTCGATGTCCGCTGACCGAACCGTCGATCCTTCGGGGACACACCGTGATTTCTGCCGATTGAGTGACGGGTCGGCGTGCAGGAGTCAGGTGGAGGGGATGGGGGCCTCTGGGCGGGCGGCTGGGGGTGCAGGTGGAGCGGGCGGGCGCTATTGGGGGCTGTTCTGGCGGTCCGGGTGGGGATCGGCTATTGTTGGTGAACAACAGATGAACAGGAGGTGTCCCATGAAGGAATCCAGGATGACCGGCGAGCTTGTGATGCGCTGGATCTCGGTGGTCGACCGAGACGGTCGGTCCCACATGGAGGCGCGTTGGCAGGTCGTCGGCGAGGCCGCCGCGACCAGTACCCCGCACGCCGCCTGACCCACCCACTCCCACGCCGACGAGGCCGTGATCCCGCCCGGGACGCGGCCTCGTCGCACGTCCGGAGGACTTTTCCGGGTTGGTCGGGAATGAAACCGAGCCCCGGTCCGGTTAGAGTGGTTGAATCTTCTACGATCCCCTCGACCCCAGGAGTCTCCATGAGCATCTTCACCCGCAAGCCCGCTGCCGAGCAGACCTTCGACGCCGCGACCACGGCCCTTGAGGACATCACCGGCGACTACACCATCGACCCCTCGCACAGCCGGATCGGCTTCAGCGCCCGCCACGCCATGGTGACCACCGTCCGCGGCGCGTTCAAGGAGTTCGAGGGCACCGCGCACATCGACGCCGCGAACCCGTCCGCCTCCTCGGTCTCCCTCACCATCAAGACCGCCAGCATCGACACCGGCTCCGCCGACCGCGACGGCCACCTGGCCTCGGCCGACTTCTTCGACGCCGCCGTCAACCCGGACATCACCTTCCGCTCCACCAAGGTCGAGAAGGTCGACGACGACACCTGGTCGATCACCGGCGACCTGAGCATCAAGGGCGTGACCAAGCCGGTCACCATCGCCTTCGACGAGACCGGCTCCGCCAAGGACCCGTTCGGCAACCTGCGCGTCGGCTTCGAGGGCGCGACCAGCATCAACCGCAAGGACTGGGACCTGACCTGGAACGCCGCTCTCGAGACCGGCGGCGTGCTCGTCTCCGAGAAGGTCAAGCTCGAGTTCGACGTCTCCGCGATCAAGAACGTCTGACGCATCACCGCCCCGGCCGTCGGCCGGGGCGTCCGACGGCCCGGTCCCTGTGGATCCGGGCCGTCGGCGTCTCGAGGGCCCCGAGCGCCCCGGCTCGTCGTACTCCCGAGTCGAGCGGCGGCGGCGAAAAGACCGCGCACCGCGGGCCGGACGTCCTCCACACTGAGCCGCATGGCCGTGCACGAGCTGCCCGACGGGCTCGCCTCCCGACCGCTCGTCCCCGACGACGCACAGGCGGTCTTCGAGCTGGTCGCCGCCCAGGAGCTGGCCGACGTCGGGGAGGTCCTGATCGAGGCGGCCGACCTCGTCGCCGACTGGGGCCGGCCCGCGTTCGACCTGGCCAGCAGCGCGCTGGGCGTCACCGACGGCGACCGGCTGGTCGGGTACGTCGAGGTCAACCGGCACGAGCGCGGCGTCGCCGCCGTGCATCCCCACAGCCGCGGGCGCGGCATCGGCACCTGGCTGGCGCACCGGATGCAGGAGCTGGCGCGGGCCCGGGGCTGGCGCCGAGTCGGCGTGCCGGTGCCGGAGGGCTCCCCGGGCGACCGGCTGCTCACGGGGCTCGGCTACCGGGTCCGCTGGACCAGCTGGGTCCTGGAGCTGCCCGCCGGCCGCAGCATCGCGAAGCGCCCGCTCCCCGAGGGGTACGCCGTCCGCGCCGCCCGCGAGATCGAGCACCGCGCCTGCTGGACCGTCCTCGAGGACGCCTTCCTGGAGTGGTCCGACCGCGCCCGCGAGCCGTTCGACGACTTCGCCGTCGACGTACTGCGCCGGCCCGGGTTCGAGCCCTGGCAGCTGCGGGTGGTCGCCGACCCCGCCGACGCGGTCGTGGCGGCCGCCGTCCTGCACGTCAACGACGAGTCCGGGTACGTCGACCGGCTCGCCACCCGGCGCGACCAGCGCGGCCGCGGCCTGGCCCAGTGCCTGCTCGCCGACACGTTCCGCGAGGCCCGCGCCCACGGCACCTCCCGCTCGGAGCTGTCCACCGACTCGCGCACCGGCGCGCTGGACCTCTACGAGAAGGTCGGCATGGAGGTCACCTCCACCTGGGTGAGCCGGGCGGTGGAGCTGTGATCGCGGGGCTCCCGGCCGGTCTGACCGCCCGCCCGCTCACCCTCGACGACGCCCGCGCCGTCCACGCCGCGATCGCAGCCGAGGAGGAGGTCGACCTGGGCGCGGCCGAGCTCACGCTCGAGGACGTGCTGGCCGACTGGCGGCGACCGTCGTACGACATCGCGACGAGCACGATCGGCGTCCTCGACGGCGACGAGCTGGTGGCGTACGGCGACCTCAGCGGTCCGGGCGTCGCGTACGCGGCGGTGCTGCCGGCGCACCAGGGCCGCGGCCTCGGGACGGCGATCGCCGGCTGGCTGCAGGCCACGGCCCGCGCGCGCGGCTACGCGGCGATCGGCGCGCAGGTCCCCGAGGGCAGCGCGGCCGACCGGCTGCTGGCCGACCTGGGCTACACCGTCCGGTGGACGGCCTGGGACCTGGAGCTGCCACCCGGAGCCGGGGTCGCGGCGCGACCGATGCCGGACGGGTTCGCGATCCGCGACGCCGCGGAGGGCGACCGCACGGCCGTCTGGTCGCTGGTCGAGGACGCCTTCGGCGAGTGGGCGGACCGGGAGCGGATGACGATCCAGGACTTCGGCGCGCGGGTCTGGGGGCGGCCCGGCTTCGCGCCCTGGAACCTCCGGTTGCTGGAGAGCCCCGCCGGCGAGCCGGTCGGCGCGGTGCACGTCTTCCTCGCCGGGGACGCGGGCTACGTCGCGCGGGTCGCCGTACGACCCGACCACCGCGGGCGCGGCCTGGCCCCGCCGCTGCTGGTCGACGCGTTCGCCCGGGCCCGCGAGCACGGCGCGCAGCGGTGCTACCTGTCGACCGACACCCGCGCCGGTGCGCGCGGGCTCTACGAGAGGGTCGGGATGGTGGTCGCGTCGACCTGGGTCAACCGCGCCAAAGATCTATAACGCGTTCTAGTTCTCTGCCAGGGTGGGCACCATGAGCACTACCTTCGTCACCCGCTACGACCTCCGGGCCCCCGGCGTCACCCCCGAGGAGCGTCAGGAGCTGTTCGGGCGGGCCGTCGAGCAGGCGGCGTACGTCGACCGGCTCGGCCACGACGCGATCATGGTCTCCGAGCACCACGCGGCCGAGGACGGCTACCTGCCGAGCCCGCTGCTGGTCGCCTCGGCGTTCGCGGCGGTGACCGAGCGGGTGCCGATCACGATCTCGGCGCTCCTGGTCAACCTCTACGAGCCGGCGCGGCTGGCCGAGGACATCGCCGTGCTCGACCTGCTCAGCAAGGGCCGGGTCAGCTACACGCTGGGACTGGGCTACCGGCCGGTGGAGTACGAGCTGTACGACCGGCAGTGGTCGACCCGGGGCCGCGACATCGAGGAGCGGATCGCTCGGATCCTGGAGCTGTGGGCCACGGGCGCCACGACACCGGGGCCCTACTCCCAGCCGCACCCGTTCCTCTTCTACGGCGGCGGCTCACTCGCCGCCGCGCGCCGGGCCGCCCGGCTGGGTCTGAACTTCCAGCCGCAGCACGGCGACCGCGCCCTGAAGGACGAGTACGACGCGACCTGCCGCTCGCTCGGCCGCGAGCCCGGCTTCGTGCTGCGCGCCCCCGACACCGGGCCGGCCAACGTCTTCTGCGCCGCGGACCCCGAGGAGTTCTGGGAGCGCTACGGACACCACCTGCTCGCGGACGCCACGGCGTACCAGGAGTGGCACGGCGAGGCGGGGTCGTACGTCGTCGACAGCTCGCGCAGCGTCGAGGAGATGCAGCAGGCCGGCGTCTACCTGGTCACCACGCCCGACGACCTCGTCGACCGGTGCCGCGCCGGACTGCGGCTGGTCACCAGCCACCCCGCCTGCGGCGGTCTGCCCGCCGAGCCGTCCTGGGCGAGCCTGCGGGCGATCAGCGAGACGGTGTTGCCGGCGGTGCGGAGCTGAGGGCGCGAGAGATTCTCCGCCCAGGCGGTGAAACTCATGCCCCTGTCGAGATGCTTCATGCGCCAGGAATGAGTTTCTCGACATCGCTGTGACTCCAGGGACGGCTGAGGCGGGTCGGATCACGATGGGACGACCGTGGTCACCACCTGGGTCACCGACGGGCGACGCGGGGTGGAGGAGAACCCGAAGCGCGGGGGCGGGTCGACGGTCGCCAGCACACCCAGGTCGGTCCCGTCGAAGGCGCCGGCCGCTGCGGAGAGGCGTCGTACTCCGGTCGCGCCGTAGTGCTCCCGCCGCCCGTTGCCGGCCGAGCCGCGGGTCCGGACGCCGCGCAGGGCCACCCGCGCGACCGGGTCGGTTACCGCGCACCACCACGGCGCCTCGGCGACCCGGGCCGGGACCACGCGCAGCAGCCGCCCGAGTGCGGTCGGCGCACCGAGGGCCAGGACGAGCTCGAGGGAGTCCGAGCGGACCGTCCAGGCGGTGGGGCCGGCGACGACCGAGATCGGCTCGACCCGCACCTCGTCGAAGGAGTACGTCGACGCGACGAACTCGGCGACCTCCGGCGACGGGGCGAGCAGCACCCGGTGACCGAGCGCCGTCTCGACCATCGCGTCCGCGAACCCGCCGTACGGCGAGGACGACCAGCAGCCGATCACGATCCGGACTCCGGAGCTCGTACCGACCCCCGCGATCGCACCCCGGAAGCGGCTCCGGGCGGGTTGGCTCACCGCGACCGCCGACGACGCAGGCGCAGCCGCGCGAACGGGAGCGGCGCCTGGGCGAGCGGGTTCTGGGCGGCGACCTCGTCCATCGCGTCGACCAGGTTGCGCAGGTTCACCACGAGGCTCCCGTAGACCGGCCACAGTCGCGGGGCCGGCTGGGTCTCGGCCAGCTCGTCGACGAGCCGGTCCAGGTCCTCCCAGGCGGCCAGCAGCGCCTGACGGTCGGCCCGGACGAGCCCGTCGCCGGCCTTGCGGAGCGCGGCGGCGTACGCCGTCCGGAACCGGGGCTGCCACTCCGGCTCGACCAGCTGGTCGTAGGAGCAGGTCCGCGCGAGGCTGCGGATCTCGGCCAGCGCCTGCTCCATCCGGCGCAGCAGCTGCACCCACTCGCGCGGGTCGCGGTACTCGCCGGCACCGCGGCGGGGGTTCATCAGGGCGCTCTCCCGGGCCTGCCGGACCAGCGACCAGGCCCGGTCGAGGTCCTCGTCGAGGCCGCGGCTCCGCTCGACCCAGTCGGCGACCTCCTCGGGCCGGAAGCCGTGCTCGACCCCGGCGGCCATGTCCACCAGGAGCTCCCCGATCTGGCCGTCCAGCGCGTCCAGGGCGGCGACCGCGGCCCGCCGGCGCAGGGGCGGCCAGACCAGCGCGTTGACGATGAGGCCGACCGCGATCCCGATCCCGGTGTCGAGCAGGCGGTCCAGCAGCACGAGGCGGTCGTCGGCGAAACCGGTGGTGAGCACGATCAGCGCGGTCGCCGCGATCGTGGTGCCCTCGTCGTTGAACCAGCCGATCGCCCCCACCACCAGGCCGGCCCCGACCGCCACCCCGACCGCCAGCGGGTCCAGCCCCAGGGACCACCCGACCAGCCAGGCGACGAGGACGCCGGCGACCGCGGCCACCACCTGGCGCAGGCCCTGCGAGAAGGTGCGGTAGACGGTCCCGTGCACGACCAGGAGCGCCGACCACGGGGCCAGGAAGGACTGCGACAGGTCCAGCACGTCCGTGGCCAGGACCCAGGCGACGACGGCGGCGACGACGGTCTTGAGGAGCTGGATGGCGTCGGTCCACAGGACCGGGTCGTGCCACCGGTCGCGGCGACGCCCGGGCCGCTGTGTCGTCGTGCCCGCTGCGTCCATCGTCAGCGAATAGGTGCCCCGGAGATGGTCCTGGCAATCACCAGCCGCTGGATCTCGGACGTGCCCTCGAAGATCGTGTAGATCTTGGCGTCGCGGGCCCACCGCTCCACGGGGTACTCCCGCGTGAAGCCGTTGCCGCCGAGGATCTGCATCGCCTGGCCGGTCACCTTCACCGCCGTCTCGCCGGCGAAGAGCTTGGACATCGAGCCCTCGGCCGCCTCGAAGGTCTTGCCCTGGCTGGCCATCCACGCCGCCCGCCAGACCAGCAGCCGCGAGGCGTCGATGGCGGTCTTCATGTCGGCGAGCGCGAAGGCGATCGCCTGGTTCTCGATGATCGCCTTGCCGAACTGCTCGCGGGTCTTCGCGTAGTCGAGGGCCACCTCGTACGCCGCCCGCGCGATGCCGACCGCCTGGGCGCCGACCGCGGGCCGGGTGCGCTCGAAGGTCGCCATGCTGGCGTTGCCCCGGGCGCCGCTGCCGTCGCGGGCGCGGGCGAGTCGGGCGTCGAGCCGCTCCTTGCCGCCGAGCAGGCACCGGCCGGGCACCCGCACCTGGTCCAGCACGACCTCGGCGGTGTGCGAGGCGCGGATGCCGTGCTTGTGGAACTTCTGGCCCTGGCTGAGTCCCTTCGTCTTCGGCGGTACGACGAAGCTCGCCTGGCCGCGGGTGCGCAGGTCGGGGTCCACGACCGCGGTCACCACGTGCACGTCGGCGATCCCGCCGTTGGTCGCCCAGGTCTTGGTGCCGTTGAGCACCCACTCGTCGGTGGCCTCGTCGTACACCGCGCGGGTCCGCATCGCACCGACGTCGGAGCCGGCGTCCGGCTCGGAGGAGCAGAACGCGCCCAGCCGGAGGTCGCCCGGGGCGCCGTACATCTCAGGGACCCACTCCCCGACCTGCTCGTCGGTGCCGTTCGCGCGGACGGCAGCGGCAGCGAGCGACGTGCCGACGATGGACAGGCCGATGCCGGCATCGCCCCAGAACAGCTCCTCCATGGTGACCGGGAAGCCGAGCCCGGTCCCGTCGAAGGCCTGGGTCGCGATGAAGTCGAAGGAGTAGATGCCGACCTTGGCCGCTTCCTCGACCACCGGCCACGGGAACTCCTCGCGCTCGTCCCACTCGGCCGCGGCGGGGCGGATGACATCGGCGGCGAAGGTGTGCAGCCAGCGCTGCAGCTCGAGGTGGTCGGGGCTGAGCTCGAAGGAGGGCGTCGTCACGCGAGCGACCCTACTCACGCGTAACCCTGGCGGGAATCGTCCCGCCGCACTTGACCTTGACCCTGTGGTCAGGGTCGAGGCTTGTCGGGAAATGGTGCGAAGGAGGTCGGGATGCGGATCGGCGAGGTTGCCCGGAGTGCGGGGGTGACGGTGAAGGCGGTGCGCTACTACGAGTCGCTCGGGCTCGTGCGCGCCGGCCGGCTGCCCAACGGCTACCGGGAGTACGACGAGGCGCAGGTGCACCGGATCCGCGAGATCCGGACGCTCGGAGAGCTCGGCATCACCGCCGAGCGGACCCGCCCGTTCCTCGACTGCCTCGACGCCGGGCGTCCGTCCGGCGACGACTGCCCCGCCTCCCTCGACACCTACCGCGAGGCGATCGCCGACATGACGCACCGGATCGCCCAGCTGGGCGACCGGCGCGACACGCTCGCCGACCGCCTCGCGGCCGCCACCGCTCGCACCGCACCCGTCCCGCGGTGCGAGCTCGTCCCCGAGGAGATCCCATGACCACTCTGTCCGCCCTGCCCGGCTTCACCGCCGTCACGGACGCCACCTTCGCCACGGAGGTGCTGGCCTCATCCACGCCCGTGCTGGTCGACGTCTGGGCGGCGTGGTGCGGCCCGTGCCACCAGCTCGGTCCGGTCCTGGCCGACGTCGCCGCCGAGCTCGGCGACCGGCTGCGCGTGGTCACCCTGGACGCCGACGCCCACCCGGCGACCGCGGCGGCCCTGAAGGTGCTCGGCCTGCCGACGATGAAGGTGTTCCGGGGCGGCGAGGAGATCGGCGCGATCGTCGGCAGCCGCCCCCGGCGCGCCCTGCTCGAGCAGCTCGAACGGATCCTCGCCTGAGCGACGTGTCCGATCTCATCCGCTCCAAAGTCGCGCCGGTGCCGTCGGATGTCCGATCATGTTGACTCCAAGCCCGAATCTGTGGAGTCCGAAGGAGCGATGGTGTCCGAGCTCAGCACGGCCCTGCACGACCTCGCAGGAGCCGACCCGGGCGCGGCCGACGAGCTGCTCGCTCTCATGCACCGGGTGCACCTCAACCGGGGCGGCGTGCTGTTCACGCAGGGCGACCCGGGTGCCTCGATGTACGTCGTGGCCAGCGGCAGCCTGAAGGTCACCCGCTCGGCCTCGCGGGACCGGCCGACGATGCTGGCCGTCCTCGGCCCGGGCGACGTGCTGGGCGAGATGTCCCTCCTGGACGCCACCGACCGGGACGCGACCGTCACGGCGGTGGCGCCCACGGTCCTGCTCGAGCTCTCCCGCGCCCGCTTCGACGAGGAGCTCGGCCGCCGTCCCGACTTGGTCCGGGCCCTGCTCGGCCACCTCGCCCGACGGCTCCGCACGTCCAACGACACGGTCTCCGACCTCGTCTTCTCCGACGTCCCCGCCCGGGTCGCCCGGATGGTGCTCCGGCTCGGCGAGCGCTTCGGCGTGCCGAACGCGGACGGCGCCGTGGTCGTGGAGCACCAGCTCACCCAGTCCGAGCTCGCCCAGCTGGTCGGCTCGGCCCGGGAGACGGTCAACAAGGCGCTGGCCCGGTTCGCCTCGGAGGGGTTGATCGACGTACAGCAGCGGGTCATCACCATCCGCGACCAGGAGCGGCTGCGCGCCTTCGCGTCCTGACGTTCGCTCGTGGCGGACCCGACCTGACATCTGTCATGGAGTTCTGCTGATCTTCCGCACTGCCGCGGACCCCTGGGCGCGGCGAGGCTGGAGACATGGCAACCGCACCGGCAATCCCCCCTCCCCCCGTCCTCGAGGCCGCGCTGGAGATCCGCGACCTGCGTCGGTCCTACGGCACCGGTGACGCGGCGTTCGAAGCCGTCCGCGGGGTCGACCTCACCGTCGAGCGCGGCACGGTCGTCGCCCTCCTCGGCACCAACGGCGCCGGCAAGACCTCCACCCTCGAGGTCGTCGAGGGCCTGGCCGCACCGTCCGCCGGCACGGTCCGCGTCTTCGGGCTCGACCCGATCACCGACCGTGCCGAGGTACGCCGGCGTACCGGCGTCGTCCTGCAGGACAGCGGCTTCTCCGGCGACCTGACCGTCCGCGAGACCCTCACGATGGAGGCCGCGACCGCGACCGACCCGCGACCGGTCGAGGAGGTCCAGGCGCTGGTCGACCTCGACCACCGCGCCGACACCCGGGTCCTCTCCCTCTCCGGCGGGGAGCGCCGACGCCTCGACCTCGCCTGCGCCCTCCTATGCCGTCCCGAGCTGCTGATGCTCGACGAGCCCACCACGGGGCTCGACCCCGAGAGCCGGCGGCGGGTCTGGGACCTGGTCCGCGACCTGCGCGCCGACGGCAGCGCCGTACTCCTCACGACCCACTACCTGGACGAGGCCGAGGAGCTCGCGGACCGGATCGCGATCATGCACGCCGGCCGCATCGTCCGCGAGGGGACGATCGCCGAGGTCGTCGCGCAGCAGCCGTCCACCGTCCGGTACCTCACGCCCGACGGCGAGACCACCACGCTCGAGACCGACGACCTGCAGTCCACCCTGACCGAGCTGCTGTCCTGGGCCGCCACCAACGGCGTACGCCTGGACCGGCTCGACGCTCGCTCCGCGTCGCTGGAGTCGACGTTCCTCGCGCTCGCCCAGGCACCGGAAGGAGCCCTCCGATGACCACCCTGACCTCCCTGAACACCTCCCCCGCCCTGCGACGCACGACCGGCCTCACCCGGGCCAACGCGCTGCTGATGCTGCGCAACCGGCTGAACCTGGCGTACGGCTTCGTGCTGCCGTTGCTGCCGATGGCCTTCCTGCTCGTCGGCGACCGCGGCGAGGTCGGAGCGGCCGGGATGGCCCTCACCTCGACGGTGGTGATGGCGGTGTTGTTCCCCGTCTACTACAACGTGCTGTCGATGACCGTGACCCGCCGCGACGAGCTGGTGCTCAAGCGGATCCGGACCGGGGAGACCCGCGACCTGGAGCTGCTGACGTCGCTCGCGCTGCCGGGCGTCGCGGTCGCGCTGATCGTCGGCCTGGCGGCGATCCCGATCGCACTGGCCCTGGGTGCGCCGATCCCGGTGAACCCGGTCCTGTTCGTGCTGGCGGTGCTCGTCGCGGCCCTGGTCTTCGCCGTACTCGCCTTCTGGACCGCGGCATGGACCAGGAACGCCGAGGCCGCCCAGATCACCAGCATGCCGGTGATCCTGCTGGCGGTCGTCGGCCAGGTGGCGGTGAGCCTCCCCGAGGAGGTCCGGCGCTGGGTCGACCTGACGCCCGGCGCGGCGATCACCGACCTGGTGCGCTCCTCGTGGCTGGGCCTCGAGGGCACCTCGACCGACCCGACGCTGGGCTTCGGCGGGAGCTGGGCCGCGGCCGGCCCGCCGCTGCTGGTGCTCGCGGCCTGGACGGCGCTCGGCGTCTGGCTGACCGCCCGGTCGATGCGCTGGGAGCCGCGTTCGTGATCGGCACCGGCAGGGCAGGCTGTGGGGCATGAGCTCTCGCAGGTGGCGGTCGTGGGCCGATCGGGACCAGGTCGACCGCGTCGACCTGTACACCCGGCAGTCCCTCTACGTGCTGCTCTGGAGCTTCACCGCCCTGACCGCGGTACAGGCCTCGCACGAGGTCCCCGCCGAGGACAGCGGCCTGGCGGTCGCGGTCGCGGTCGGGGGTTTCGTCGTCACCCTGGCCGCCCACCGGGTCCTCTCCGACGTGATCGCGCTCTACCCGGCGTACCGCCCGCTCCCCTGGCGCAGCCTCGGGCCCTTCCTCGGACTGTCGGTCGTCGGCTTCCTGGTGGTGCTGACGTTGCCGACCGAGGTCCGCGGGTTCGGTGTGATGCTGCTCTGGTCGGCCGCGGCCTGGTCGCTGGTGGGGCTGCGCGGCCGGCGGACGACGGCCGCCGTGCTCGTCGTGCTCGCGGCTGCGCCCGCGCTGGCGGCCCGCGAGCCGTGGTTCCTGCTCGGGGGCCTCGCGATCGCGCTGTTCGTCCTCTTCACGGTGCGGGCCTCGCTCTGGCTGCTCGGGGTGGTGCGCGAGCTCGACCGGGCCCGCGCGACCAGGTCGGCGCTCGCCGTCGCCGAGGAGCGGCTGCGCTTCTCCCGCGACGTCCACGACGTGCTCGGGCGCCGGCTCTCCGCCATCGCCCTGCAGGCCGAGCTGGGCGCCAAGCTGGCCCGGAGGGGCGACCCGGCCGCCGCAGACCGGATGCTCGAGGTCCGCGAGGTCGCGCACGAGGCGCTCCGTGAGGCGCGTGAGCTGGCCCGCGGCTACAGCCCGACCGACCTGGCTCAGGAGCTGGAGGGGGCGCGCTCCCTGCTGCGCTCGGCGGGCATCGAGGTCGCCCTCGACGTCGAGGACCTGCCGGCCGAGCTCCACGAGCCCGCCGGCTGGGTGGTGCGCGAGGCCGTCACCAACGTGCTCCGGCACTCGGAGGCGACCCGCGTCGTCATCTCGTACGACGGCGCGGCCCTGCGGGTCGCCAACGACCGGCCGACCGCGGCCGACGGCGGCGACGGCACCGGGCTGAGCAGCCTCGCAACCCGGCTGGCCGGCGTCGGCGCGACGCTGGAGGTCGAGGGCGGCGAGGACCGGTTCGCGGTCGTCGTACGCCTGAGCGACGCAGGGGTGCTCCGGTGATCCGGCTCCTGCTCGCCGACGACGAGCACCTGATCCGCACCGCGCTCGCGCAGCTGCTCGACCTGGAGGACGACCTGGAGGTCGTCGCACAGGCCGCGTCCGGCGACGAGGTGCTCGCGGTCGCGCGCGCCCAGGCGTTCGACGTCGCCGTCCTCGACCTGCAGATGCCCGGGTCCGACGGCATCTCGGCCGCCCAGGAGCTGCTCCGCCTGCAGCCCGGCTGCGCGGTGGTGATCGTGACCGGCCACGGCCGGCCCGGCCACCTCAAGCGGGCGCTGTCGGCCGGCGTACGCGGCTTCCTGCCGAAGACCACCTCCGCCGCGACCCTCGCGTCGGTGGTCCGGTCGGTGCACGCCGGCGGCCGGTACGTCGACCCGGAGCTCTCCGCCGAGGCGATCGCCGCCGGCGACAGTCCGCTCACCCCGCGCGAGGCCGACGTGCTGGAGCTCGCCGCCGACGGTGCCCCCGTCGAGGAGATCGCCCGCCGCGCGTCGCTCTCGCCCGGCACGGTGCGCAACTACCTGTCGAGCGCGGTCACCAAGCTGGACGCCGTCAACCGGCACGACGCCGCCATCACCGCACGGCGGCTGGGCTGGATCTGACGGGGACGCGCCAGCGGACCCGTCGTTGGTGGTCGAGCGAGCCGCGCGAGGTCGCGACCGGCGGGTCGAGACCTTGATCGGGTGTCGCGAGCGCTTCAGCGCCAGCCGAGCTCCGGACGGTGGTGGTGCCGGCGACTGCGCCGCCGGGACGCGACGAACACCCACACGCCGAGGCCGAGCAGGACGATCGGCAGGTGGGTCAGCACGGTCAGCGTGACGAGCACGCCCAGCACCAGGAGGAGCGGGGCGGGCAGGCCGTGGTGCGGCCCACCCGCCCAGTAGCCGCGGCTGCGGCCGGCGCGCTCCGGCGCGCGACCCGGCGTACTGCCCGGGCCGGGGAGGTCGTGGAAGAGCGGGACCAGATCGGCGCGGGTGCGCGCGGACCAGACCTGGTCCAGGCGGTCGCCGTGCTCCTCGGTGCTCAGCCGGCCGGCCGCGAAGTGCTCGCCCAGGGCCGCGGCCGCCTGCTCGCGCTCCGCGTCGCCGATCCGCAGCTGCGCCTCGCTCATGCCTCGTCCGCCTCCTCCACGCTGTCGTTGTCGCCCTCGGCGAGGATGCCGTAGAGCTTGCGGCGGGTGTCGACGAGGACGTCGACGGCCGCGCGGCGCTGGGTCTCCGAGCCGGTGGTGACGATCTGCCAGACCGCGCCCATGACCTGCCCGATCTCCGGCTTGAGGTCGGCGAAGTCGCTGCGCTCCTCGCGCTCACGGTCCTCGAAGGGCGTCCACACGGCGGCGAGCTCGTCGGCGCGCTCGGCGACGTACGCCTCGCCGTCCTCGGTGAGCCGGACGGTACGACGCCTGCTGGCCTCGTCGACCTCGACGAGGCCCTCGTCCTGGAGCTGCTGGATGGTCGGGTAGACCGAGCCCGGGCTGGGCCGCCACGCGTCGCCGGACCGCTCGGTGATCTGCTGGATCACCTGGTAGCCGTTGATCGGATCGCCCTCCTGCGCTGTGCGGAGCACGTCGAGGATGGCCGATCGGACGTCACCGCGGCGGACCCGCGGGCCCCGCCGGCGCTCGCCCTGGTCGAGCCCGAACAGGCCGGCCACCCACGGCGGCGGGCCCTGACGTCCACCGAAGCCGCCGAAGCCGCCGAACTGGCCGTCGAAGGGGCCGCCGCGTCCGCCGCGGCCCGGGTGCTGCTGGAACTGGCCCTCGGCGTACCGCGACCACTGTCGATTGAATCCACGCTGTCCCATCTGGGACCTCCTTGTTCTGGGTATCGCGGTCAGCCGGACGTCCGAGTGACTGTCGCGACGGTTCGCGATATATCGTGAGCGTACGCCGATGTGTCGGCGGGCTCAAGACAAAATCACCGCCCAGGTGGAGAAACTGGCTGCTCTGTCGTGAAACATCTCGACAGAGGCGCGCAAATCTCCACCTAGGCGGTGAATCTCCTCGCCGTTACCGCGCCAACCAACCCGCGAACGACTCGAACGAGTACGGCCGGCCGAGGAAGTCGGCGACCAGGTCGGCGGCGTCCTTGGCGCCGCCGGGCGCGAGGACGCGGTCGCGGTAGCGGTGCGCGACCTCGGGGTCGAACAGGTTGGCGGGGTCGAAGGCGCTGAACAGGTCCTTGGCGATGACCAGCGACCACATGTAGGTGTAGTACGCCGAGGAGTAGCCGCCGAGGTGGCCGAAGCTGGCGAACATGTGGGTGCCCTCGACGTACGGGAACGGCGAGTGGCGGGCCTGGAGCTCGCGCATGGCGGCGGTCAGGTCGGCGGGGCGATCGGTGTGGAACCAGTACGACATCGCGGCGTAGAACATCTGCACCCGGGCGTAGATGCCCTTGCCGTAGTCGTCGGCGGCGCGCATCCGGGCCACGAGATCGGCGGGGATCGGCGCGCCGTCGGCGTCGGTCGCGAAGGTGGCCAGGATGTCGGCGTCCCAGGCCCACTCCTCCAGCATCTGGCTCGGCGCCTCGACGAAGTCCCACTCGGTGGCGACCCCGGCGAAGCGGGCCCACTCGCCGCGGCCGCCGAGCACGTGGTGGACCAGGTGGCCGAACTCGTGGAAGAGCGTGACGACGTGGTCGTGCTCCATCAGCCCGCGGGAGAAGTTGCAGACCAGCACACCTTCGGGCAGCTGGCGCCCGGCGACGCCGTCGGTGAGGGTGAACTGGGCGGCGTGCTTGTACTTGCCCTCGCGGGGGTGCAGGTCGAGGTAGATCCGGGCGAACGGCTCGTCCGCGTCACCTTCAGGGCCCGACTCGACGACGTCGTACGCCGTCACGTCCTCGTGCCAGACCGGTGCGTCGGGCACCGGCAGGTACGACAGGCCGAAGAGCCGGCCGGTGACGTCGAGCAGGCCCTGGCGGACTCCTGCGAAGTCGAAGTAGCGGCGCACCTGCTGGGCGTCGACGTCGTACTGCTCGCGCCGCACGACCTCCTGGTAGTACGACGCGTCGCTGCCGGGGATCTCGGACGCGTCGGGGCGGTCCTGGCGGTAGCGCGCCATCAGCACCGCGAGGTCGCGCTCCATCGGCTCGGCCGCCGCGGCGGAGATCTTGTCGATGAACTCCGGGATGGCCGGGCCGGAGTCGATCATCTTCACGTCGGCGTCGTACGACGCCCAGTCGGCGTAGCCGACCAGGGTGGCCAGCTCGTGGCGGAGCGCGAACAGCTCGTGCAGCAGCGGCTCGTTCTGCGGGTAGCCGCGGGTCAGGAGGGCCACCGACATGTCGTGGCGCAGGGCGGCGTCGTGGGCGAACATCCGCACCGGCACGGAGTCGGGATAGTCGGTCGTGGCCGCGACGTTGCCGTCCGCGTCCGCGGGGTGCGCCTCCAGCCAGTCCTCCGGGAGCCCGGCGAACCGCTCGGCCGGCGCGGTGACGGTGCGGACGTCGTCACGGGTGTTGCGGCCGAACTCCTGGTCGAGTGCGGTCAGCCGGTCGTTGATCTCGGCGAGCCGGGCCCGGGTGGCGTCGTCGCGGTCGACGCCCGCGCGGCGGAAGTCGGCGAGCACCTTGTCGAGCAGCCGCGCGGCCCGGGCATCGAGGCCGGCGGGATCGAGGGCGGCGAAGACGTCGTACAGGGCGCGGTCCTGGCGCAGCGACGTGGCCAGCCGGTCGACGTCGACCTCGGCCTGCTCGCAGCGGGTGCGGACGTCCTCGCGCGGGTGCACGTTGGACAGCAGCGAGCCGACGGCGGCGACGTTGCCGAGCTGCAGCGCGATCTCGTCCCAGGCCCGCAGGACGCCGAGGGTCTCCGCGGGTGGCTCGGCACGGAGCTCGTCGACCAGCCGGCGGGCGGTGGCGAGCCCCTGGTCGGCGTACGTCTCGACCCAGGAGAGGGCGTCGTCGGAGCTGGGCAGCGAGAGCGGGGAGAGCGTCACGCGGGCAAGCGTAGGGGGCGGCGCCGACCTCGTTCAGGAGCCGAGCTGGTCGCGTCGGCGGGTGAGGTAGGCCCGCTCGGCGGCGTTGGCGGTGGCGGCGATGGCGGCGCCGTACGCCTCCCGGGCCTCGGCGCTGCGGCCGAGGCGGCGCAGCAGGTCGGCGCGGGTCGCGTGCCACGGGTGGTACGACGTGAGCGGCAGCCGGTCCACCTCGGCGAGCGCGACCTCGGGACCGTCGAGCTCGGCGACCGCGATCGCGCGGTTGAGGGCGACCAACGGGCTCGGGGCGATCGCCTGGAGGTGGGAGTAGAGGGTGGCGATCTGGCCCCAGTCGGTGGCGGCCGCGGTCGGGGCGTCGGTGTGGACGGCGTTGATCGCGGCGAGCAGCTGGTACTGCCCCGGCCGGTTGCGGGCCAGGCACTCGCGGACCAGGGCGTGCCCCTCCCCGATCAGCTCGCGGTCCCAGGCACCGCGGTCCTGCTCGTGCAGCGGCACCAGCTCACCGCCCGAGACCCGGGTCGGGCGGCGGGCGTCGGTGAGCAGCATCAGCGCGAGCAGGCCGGCGATCTCCGGCTCGTCGGGCAGCAGGGTCCGCAGCATCCGGCCGAGTCGGATCGCCTCGTCGGTGAGCTCGTCGCGCAGCGGCTCGGCCGCCGACGACGACAGGTAGCCCTCGTTGAAGACCAGGTAGACCACCGCGAGCACGGCGCCGAGCCGGTCCGACAGGTCGGTCGCGGACGGCACCCGAAAGGGGATGTTCGCGCCCTTGATCTTGGCCTTGGCGCGGGTGATCCGCTGAGCCATCGTCGTCTCGGGCACCAGGAACGCCGCCGCGATCTCGGCCACGGTGAGGCCGCCGAGCAGCCGGAGCGTGAGCGCCACCCGGGCCTCCGGGGCGAGCGCGGGGTGGCAGCAGGTGAAGATCAGTCGGAGCCGGTCGTCCGCGACGATGCCGGTCGGCTCGTGCGGGGTGTCGTCGTTGATCATCAGGGCCGCCTGGTGCTTGGCGTCGCGCTTGCGCTCGCGGCGGATCCGGTCGAGGGCCTTGTTGCCGGCCGTGGTGGTGAGCCACCCGCCCGGGTTGGGAGGTACGCCGTGGGCGGGCCACCTCTCGAGCGCGACCAGGAGCGCCTCGGCCGCGGCGTCCTCGGCGACGTCGAGGTCGCCGAAGCGCCGGGCCAGCGAGGCGACCACCCGGCCGTACTCCTCCCGGAAGATCTGCTCGATGGTCACTCCGACTGGAAGGGTCGGACCTCGACCTTGCCCTCGCAGGCTCGCGAGCCCTCGGCGGCCCACGCGAGCGCGGCGTCCAGGTCGGCGGCCTCGATGATCCAGAAGCCGCCGAGGTACTCCTTGGACTCCGAGAACGGGCCGTCGGTGACGATCGGCCTCTCGCCGGTGGCGTCGACGCAGGTGGACTGCTCGATCGGCATCAGGCCGCCGGCGAAGAGCCAGGCCCCCTCGGCCTGCAGCCTGGTGTTGAACGCACCCACCTGGGTGAACATGCGCTGCATATCGGCCTCGGTCAGCTCGGCCATCGCGGCGGCGCCGGCCTCGTCGTGGTGGACGGACAGGAAGTACTGAGTCATCGCTGGCTCCTCGTCTCGGGCGGCCCGTGCTGGCTGCCTCTCACTTCGTCTACGAACTGCGGGCGCCGGGTACGACACCGATGAGCCATCTTTTTCGATCTTCTTCGGGGATGCCATGCCGACGCCCAGCTTTCGCCTGCACAGCACCGTCCTCGGTACGCCGGACCCGCCCGGACTCGCCCGCTTCTGGGTCGAGCTCCTCGGCTACCGCTACCGCGACGGCGAGCCCGAGCCGGACGCCGCGTGGATCGTCATCAAACCGCCCGGCACCGACGACGTCGCCCCCGGGCTCTCCTTCCAGCTGGAGAGGGACCACACGCCGCCGACGTGGCCCTCCGGTCCGGGCGACCAGCAGCTGCAGCTGCACCTCGACATCGGCGTCGACGACCTGCCCGCGGCGGTCGCCCGCGCGGAGGCGCTCGGCGCGCGGCAGGCGGCGTACCAGCCCCAGGAGCTCGTGCGCGTCATGCTGGACCCCGCCGGCCACCCCTTCTGCCTGTTCGCCCCCGGCGGCTGAGATGGCCTCCGCGACGGACTGGGGATCGCTCTACCGCGGCAACGCGACGGCGGTCGCCGCCCTCGTCGGCGAGCTGACGCCCGCCCAGCTCGCCACCCCGGTACCGGCCAGCCCCGGGTGGACGGCCCACGAGGTGGTCGCCCACCTCGCCGGCGGCGCCGCCGACTCCGTGACCGGCCGGATGGCCGGGGCACCCGCCCCGGAGTGGACCGCCCGGCACGTCGGCGAGCGCCGGCACCTGCCCGTCGCCGGCCTCGTCGAGGAGCTGCTGTCGCACCAGGGCGCCGTGATCGTCTCGGTGGTCGACAACCCGCGACCGGCGATCGTGTGGGACATCGCCGTCCACCACGCCGACCTGCACGAGGCGTTCGGGCTGGGCGAGCCGGCCGAGCGGCTGTGGCGGCCGGTCCTCGAGGCCGTCGCGCCGATGATGCTGGGGCCGGTCGGCGGCACGGTCGACGGGGTGGCGCCGTACGAGCTCTTCCGCGGGCTGTTCTCCCGGCGCTCGCGCACCCAGATGCTCGCGTGGGGACTGCCGCTCAGCTCCGAGCAGCTCGACGGGATCTGCGTGTTCGGCCCTCGCGACGACGACCAGCCCGTCCCCTGAACTCGTGGCTTCGCGCCCTGTCGGAGCGGGCACCTACCCTGATCAGGTGCTCCCTCCTCGCTCCTCGCGACTGCTCGCCGCGCTCGTGTCCGTCGGTGCCCTGCTGACCGCCCCGCTCGCGGCGCCGACGCCCGCCGCGGCGTCGGCCTCGGCCTCGGCCTCGGCCTCCGTCGGATCCGTCGACTCGCCGTCGGCGCCGGTGACTGCGGCGAGGAAGGCGCGGGACCCGCGCAAGCGACTCGGGTTGTACGTCGACCCGCGGATGCCCGCCGCCCAGCAGGGTGCGGCGTACCGGCGGATCTCGCGGCAGCCCCAGGCCCTGTGGTTCACCGACTACTACCCGACCTCGTCGGTCCGGGCCGCGGCCCGCGACTACCTCGGCCGGGCGAAGGCCGCCCGCAAGACGCCGACGATGGTCGTCTACGCCATCCCCGGCCGCGACTGCGGCCAGCACTCCTCGGGAGGACTCGCCGGCCCCGCGGCGTACCAGAAGTGGGTGCGGCAGCTGGCGAAGGGGATCCGGGCGAGCCGGGCCAAACCGCTGCTGGTGCTCGAGCCCGACGCGATCGGGTTCTACGCCGACAACTCCGCGTGCGTGGGCACCCGCTCGTGGCCGGCGCTGCTGAAGTACGCCTCGCGCACGCTCACCAGGGCCGGCGCCTGGGTCTACCTCGACGCCGCGCACTCCGACTGGACCAACGCCAACGGTGGGGTGCCCGGCCGCGCGGCGCTGCTGAAGAAGTCCGGCATCCGCTACGCCCGCGGCTTCAGCACGAACGTCTCGAACTTCCGCTCCACCGCCACCGAGCAGGCCTACGCCGGCACCCTGCTGCGCGAGCTGCGCAAGGTGGGCGTGAAGGGCAGGAAGTACGTCGTCGACGTCTCGCGCAACGGCGCCGCCAACCCGGTCTCCGGCGACGTCATCAACCCCACCTGGGCGCGGCTCGGACCGGCGCCCCGGCTGCGCTTCAAGGGCGCCTTCGACGGCACCCTGTGGATCAAGCACCCCGGTGAGTCCGACGGGCCGGTCAACTCGTCTGCGCCCTCGGGCCAATGGTGCGACCAGCTCGCCGACCGGCTGTTGGGCCGGCCCGAATCCCCGGGCTGCTGAGAGCCGGGGCACGTCCGGCTTCCCCAGAGGTCAGCGCGCGGCTCCGCGGTCCTCGGCCAGCGTGTGCGCGACGAGCGCGTTGGCGTGACCGTGACCCATCGCGTGCTCGGTCTTCAGCCAGGTCACCAGCTCGGAGTGCCTGGCCTCGGCGTACCCGTCCTTCGCGCGCAGCAGCGCCTTCCACTCGGTGATCGGGCGGCCGTACTTCTTCTCCATCGAGGGGAAGTACGACGCCGGGCCCTGCACCTTCTCGTCAGTCATCGCGACATCCTTCCAGTCTCTCCGCCAGCCGGAAGTCACCCGGTCGCCCGCGGACTTCGGCCCGCGGACGTCATGCGGATCGAGCCTCCGGACCCCCAGATCGCATGACGTTCGTCGCCACGCTGCTCCTGCAGACCGGGCCCGCGCCAGGGACTCATCGACGCGCGCGTACCGTTCTGCGTCGTGTCGCGACTCCGGGCTCTGGTCGCCGACACCCGACCCCTCCGCAACGACCACTTCCGCCGGCTCTGGGTCGCCAACATCATCACCGTCATCGGCGCGCAGCTGACGGTCGTCGCCGTCCCGGCGCAGATCTACGCCGACACCGGATCGTCGGCGTACGTCGGCCTCACCGGCCTGTTCGGCCTGGTCCCGCTGATCGTGTTCGGGCTGTACGGCGGCGCCCTGGCGGACCACTTCGACCGCCGCTCGATCATGGTGGTCACCACGATCGGGCTGATCGTGACGAGCGGGCTGTTCTTCGCGCAGGCGGCGGCCGGGTCGACGAACGTGTGGCTGCTGCTGACGCTGTTCGCCGTGCAGCAGGCGTTCTTCGCCGTCAACCAGCCGACGCGCAGCGCGCTGCTGCCGCGACTGGTCAGCGCCGAGCTGCTGCCGGCCGCGAACTCGCTCAACATGACGGTCTTCCAGGCGGGCGCGATCGCCGGGCCGTTGGTCGCGGGGGTGCTCATCCCGTTCGTGGGGTTCTCCTGGCTCTACCTGATCGACACGCTGACGCTGTTCGCGACGCTGTCGGCGGTGGTGCGGCTGCCGCGGTTCGGCGCGATCGCGACCGGTGCGGCCCCGGGCATCCGGGCGGTCGTCGAGGGCTTCGCCTACCTGCGTCACCAGCCGGTGCTGCTGATGTCGTTCGTCGTCGACATCATCGCGATGCTCTTCGGCATGCCGAGGGCGCTCTTCCCGGAGATCGCCCACGTCGACTTCGGCGGCTCGGACGAGGGCGGCCTGGTCTTCGCGCTGCTCTTCGCGGCGATCCCCGCCGGCGCGGTCCTCGGCGGGATCTTCAGCGGATGGGTCTCCCGCGTGGAGCGGCAGGGCCTCGCCGTGATCGTCTGCATCCTGGTCTGGGGCGCCGCGATGACCGGCTTCGGCCTCGCGGTGGGGCTGGCCGACCGGTGGCCGGAGGCGATGCTCCTCCTGGCGCTCGCGCTGCTGGTCGTCGGCGGCGCGGCCGACATGGCCTCGGCCGCGTTCCGGACCTCGATGCTGCTGTCGGCGGCGACCGACGAGATGCGCGGTCGGCTGCAGGGCGTCTTCATCGTGGTGGTGGCCGGCGGGCCGCGACTCGCCGACGTGCTGCACGGCGCGGCCGCGGCCGCGGTCGGTACGGCGGCGGCTGCCGCGGGTGGCGGCGTACTCGTCGTGATCGGCACCGTGGTGGCGGCGCTCGTCGTGCCGTCGTTCGTCCGTTATCGGATCACCCGCACCCACACCTAGACTCCACCGGTGCACAGCCGCGAACAGGTCGACGGGATCGACCCCGACGACCTCGCCACCACGGTGCGGGTCCTCACCCAGCTCCACGAGCTCCCCGACGACCACCCCGACATCCGGACGGTCAAGCACGCGGCGTCGCACATGTACAAGGCGCTCAAGCGCGAGCGCCGGACCCGCAAGCGCGAGTCGGAGCTGGCCCACGACCGGGCGGTCACCGAGGCCACGGCCACCGGGTCGGCGATGCGGATCGACGACGAGACCGCCGGCATCCCGCTGGTCTCGAACACGACCGGGGCCTTCGCCGGCGAGCTGATCAACCCGCGCGGCTGCTACATCTGCAAGAACGACTACACCCTCGTCGACGCGTTCTACCACTGGCTCTGCCCCAGCTGCGCCGCGCTCTCGCACGCGAAGCGCGACGCCCGCACCGACCTGAGCGGCAAGCGCGCGCTGCTCACCGGTGGCCGCTCGAAGATCGGCATGTACATCGCCCTGCGGCTGCTCCGCGACGGCGCGCACACGACGATCACCACCCGCTTCCCGCGCGACGCCGTACGCCGCTTCGCCGCGATGGACGACTCCGCCGACTGGCTGGACCGGCTGCACGTGGTGGGCATCGACCTGCGCGACCCGACCCAGGTCGTCGCGCTGGCCGACGAGGTCGCAGCCGCGGGCCCGCTGGACATCCTGATCAACAACGCCTGCCAGACGGTACGCCGCAGCCCGGGCGCCTACTCGCGACTGGTGGAGATGGAGTCGGCCCCACTGCCGACCGATGTCGCGCTGCCGTCGATGGTCACCTTCGACCACGTCAGCGAGGCACACCCGGCGATGATCGCGGGCGCGCTGAGCGAGCACGTCCACTCGCATCCCGAGTCCGGCGCGGCCGTCGCCGCCCGCACCGCCGCCGACCTGACCGCGCTGGCGCTGACCGCCGGCCACGCGTCGCTGGAGCGGCACCTCGACGGCACCGCCGTCGACGCGGGCGGGCTGCTGCCCGACCTGCAGCGGACCAACTCCTGGACCCAGCACGTCGACGAGGTCGACCCGCTGGAGCTCCTCGAGGTCCAGCTGTGCAACCAGACCGCGCCGTTCCTGCTGATCTCGCGGCTGCGGGCCTCGATGCGCGCGGCGGTGCACGCCGGTGCGCGGCGGGCGTACGTCGTGAACGTGTCCGCGATGGAGGGCCAGTTCTCGCGCCGCTACAAGGGCCCGGGCCACCCGCACACCAACATGAGCAAGGCCGCGCTGAACATGCTCACCCGGACCTCGGCCGGCGAGATGTTCGAGAGTGACCAGATCCTGATGACCGCCGTCGACACCGGCTGGATCACCGACGAGCGTCCGCACCAGGAGAAGCTGCGGATCGCCGCCGAGGGCTGGCACGCCCCGCTCGACCTGGTCGACGGCGCGGCGCGGGTCTACGACCCGATCGTGCAGGGCGAGGCGGGCGTCGACCTGTACGGGCACTTCCTGAAGGACTACGTCCCCAGTCCCTGGTGAGTCGGCCGGCGGGCCCGCCGCTGTAACGCGGTGTCCGCTGCCCCTGTGCGGTGCTGCAGCACCGCACAAGGTTCCTGGACACCGCGTTACAGCCGGCGCGGTCGGCCGGCGCGACCCGGGAATATACCCCCCGTGGGTATTGGTTGCGAACTCCATGGACGGCACCCACCACCACGAGCACGACTCCACGAGCACCCGGTCGATGGCGCTCAGCGCCACCCTGCACTGCCTCACCGGCTGTGCGATCGGCGAGGTCGCGGGCCTGATGATCGGCACCGCCATCGGGCTGAGCAGCGGCTGGACGATCGTGCTGGCCGTCGGCCTGGCGTTCCTCTTCGGCTACACCCTCTCGACCCTGCCGCTGGTCAAGGCGGGGCTCGGGCTGGGCGCCGCGCTCGGCGTCGTCCTGGCCGCCGACACCCTCTCCATCGCCACCATGGAGGTCGTCGACAACCTGGTGATGGCGATCATCCCGGGCGCGATGGACGCCGGCCTGGTCAACAGCGTCTTCTGGATCGGCATGATGATCGCGCTGACGGCCGCGTTCCTCGCCGCCTACCCGGTCAACCGCTACCTGCTGGCCCGCGGCCGGGGCCACGCCCTCACCCACCGCTTCCACGGCGCGCCGGCCGAGGTGACCGGCGCGCGGCGCTACCTCCCGACGTTCCCGACGGCCACCCTGGTCGCCGCCATCGTCGCCTTCATGCTCGGCGGGCTCGTCGTCTCCGTGGCCGATGAGCTCGAGAGCGACTCAGAGCCCGAGCAGACCCCGCACGTACGCAGCCTGGCCGACGTGCTGGGTGTCGTCGTTGACGACGCTGACCAGCCGCACGCCTAGCGTCACGGGCGGGTCCCAGCGCTCGTCCACGACGCGGTCCAGGTCGTCCTCGCCCAGCTCGCGGAGGAAGCCGACGGTCTGCGCGTAAACGGCCGAGAGGTACGACGCCAGCAGGTCCGCCTCCGCCCGCACCTGGTCGACCTGCGCGCTGCTGTGCCCGTAGCCGATGTCGCCGTCCTCGAACGGCAGCGCGAAGCGGTCGGCGTACCCCTGCGCCGTCCAGACCTGCTCGATCCCGGCGACGTCGGCGACGTGGTCGTCCTGGACCCGGGTGAGGTGCCAGACCAGCCAGCCGATGGGGTTCGCGTCCGGGGCGGGCCGGTGCGCGAGCTGGTCGGCGGTGAGGCCGTCGACGAGCGCCGTACCGCTCTCGAGGACGCGCTCGAAGGACTCGACGAGGAGCTCTGCTGGGGTCATGGCCCCGACGTTACGGCGCCCGCACAACGGGCTACCGGCGCGGCATGACGTCCTTCGGCTACACCCTGATGACCGAGCAGAGCGGCCCGCGCGAGCTGGTGCGGTACGCCGTCGCCGCGGAGCGGGTCGGCTTCGACTTCGAGGTCTCCAGCGACCACTACTCGCCCTGGCTGACCGAGCAGGGGCACGCGCCGTACGCCTGGACGGTGCTCGGCGCGATCGCCCAGGCGACCGAGCGGGTCGGGCTGATGACCTACGTGACCTGCCCGACGCTGCGCTACCACCCGGCCGTCGTCGCGCAGAAGGCCGCGACCCTGCAGATCCTGGCCGAGGGCCGGTTCACCCTCGGCCTCGGCAGCGGGGAGAACCTCAACGAGCACGTCGTCGGCGCCGGCTGGCCGGCGGTCGGCGTACGCCAGGAGATGCTGGAGGAGGCGATCGAGATCATCCGCGCACTGCACGGGGGCGAGCTGGTCGACTTCCGCGGCGCGCACTTCGACGTCGAGTCGGCCCGGATCTGGGATCTGCCCGAGCAGCCCGTCGGGATCGGGGTCGCGGTCTCCGGCGACCGATCGGTCTCCGACCTCGCGCCGCTGGCCGACCACCTGGTCGCCGTGGAGCCGCGCGCCGACCTGGTGGAGTCCTGGAACGCGACCTCCGGTGCGTCCACGATCGGGGCGGACGGCGCCCGGGCGATCGGGCAGCTCCCGATCTGCTGGGCGCCGACGGCCGAGGAGGGGGTGGAGCTGGCGCACGAGCAGTTCCGCTGGTTCGCCGGCGGCTGGAAGGTCAACGCCGACCTGCCCACCCCCGCCGGCTTCGCGGGCGCGTCGCAGTTCGTGCGGCCCGACGACGTCGCCGAGCAGATCCCGTGCGGGCCCGACCTGGACGCGATCGTGGAGTCGGTCAGGCCGTTCTGGGAGGCGGGCTTCACCGACGTCGCGCTGGTCCAGGTGGGCGACCGGCTGCAGCAGCGGTTCCTCGACGAGGCGGCCGGACCCCTGCTGGAGCGCCTGCGGGCGGCAGCCGGCTGAGAGTCGGTCGCGCGCTACGCCGTACCCTCAGGCACCCGACCCACCAGGCCGGGCACGACGAACCGCGCCACCAGCTCGGCCTCCTCGGCATCGTCGCGCCCGGGCAGGGCGAGCAGCGACAGCACCACGCGCACCAGCCAGCGCGCGGCGTCCGGATCGTCGACGACCCCCGCCCCGAGCGCCTCGACGGCCGCCGAGGACTGTGCCAACTCGGCGGTCGCCGCGACGTCTGCCGCCCGGAACCAGGCGGCCAGCGTCGGCGTCCGGCGGACCCGTCGTACGGCGCCGAGCACCGCCGCCGCGAGCCGCTCCGCGGGGTCGTCGATCCCCGCGACGTCGGCCCGGACCCGCTCACCGACGCGCTGCGCCTCCCGGTGCACGAACGCGACGTGCAGTTCCCGACGGTCGGCGAAGTAGCGGTAGAGCGTCGCCCGCGAGCACCCGGCCGCGGTCGCGATCTCCCCCATCCCGACTGACCCGACACCGCGCTGGACGAACAGCTCCGCGGCCGCGTCGAGGATCCGCTCGGCCGCGATCCGCGACCGGTCGTCGCCGAGCCAGTCGCTCATCCTGCGGTCCGGAACGGCACGGTCAGCGGTCGCCGGACGTAGGGCCCGGGAGCCCACGTCACGCCCGCCGCGTCCACGTCGTACGACGGGAAGCGCCGCAGCAGCTCCTCGAGCGCGACCCGGGCCTGCAGCCGGGCCGCCGCCGCGCCCAGGCAGTGGTGGTTGCCCTGCCCGAAGGTCAGGATCTGGGTCGGCCGGCGGGTCACGTCGAGCTCGGCGGCGTCCGGGCCGTATCGGCGCGGGTCGCGGTTGCCGGCGCCGTACAGCAGCAGCACCTTGCGACCGGCGGGGACCTCGACACCGTGCATGGTCACCTCGCGCGTGGTGGTGCGGGCGAGACCCTGCACCGGCGAGGTGAGCCGGAGCAGCTCCTCCACCGCGTCGGGCACCAGCGACGGGTCGGCCACCAGGAGCGCCCGCTGGTCCGGGCGCTCCGCGAGCAGCTGCACCGCGCCGCCGAGCAGGCCGGTCGTGGTGTCGTTGCCACCGGCGACCATCGTGAAGACGTAGCCAAGCACGGCCAGCAGGTCGGGCCCGTCGGCACCGGCCGCGACGAGGTGGGAGACGGTGTCGTCCCCGGGCTCGCGGCGCCGGAGCTCGACGAGCTCGTTGAAGTAGGTGAGCATCGCGGTGACCGCGTCGGTCGCGTCGAGGGCGTCCCCCGCCGCCCCGGCCGTCACGATCGCGTCGGTCCAGCCGTCGAACCGGTCCCGGCCCTCCGGCGGGACGCCGAGGTAGTGGGCGACCACCATGCTGGGCAGCGGCTTGAACATCTCGGCCACCACGTCACCCTCGCCCGCGTCGGCCAGCCGGTCGAGCCGCTCGGTCACGAAGGCCCGCACCTGCGGCTCCAGCGAGGCCACCTGCCGCGGCGTGAACCCGCGCGCCACCAGCCGGCGGAACGCGGTGTGCACCGGCGGGTCCTGCATCACCATCGGCGGGCTGTCGGCCATCCCGATCCGGTCGAGCTCGCCGTACCCGACCGTCAGACCCTGCGCCGAGGAGAACGTCCGATGGTCGATCGCCGCGGCCAGCACGTCGGCGTGCCGGCTGAGCACGGAGAAGCCGCCCGCCACCGAGTGGTGGACGGGGTCGCGGTCGCGGAGCGCGGCGTACGACGGCCACGGGTCGCGCCAGGCCTCGCCCCCGCCGGGACGGTACGACACCAGATCTGCCATGTGTCGAGCGTGAGACATTCGAGCGAGATTGTCCAGCGAGTCCTGCCGGCCGGGTCGGGCGGGTCGGGCGGGCCGGGGTACTCCGTCACACCAGCGGGGCCCAGCGGCCGCATGGGCCCGCTCATGTGACGGACTACCCCGACGACTCCCACTCCTCCGCGAGGATCGCGTAGCCGTACCCGTCCGCCCAGGTCCCGTCGCGCAGCAGCTCGGCGCGCACGTGGTGGGCCTCGCGGCGCATGCCGACCCGCTCCATCAGCCGCCAGGACGCGGTGTTGGCGGCGACGCAGTTGGCGACGACCCGACGCAGGCCGAGCTGGTCGAAGCAGATGCCGAGCAGGGACCGGACCGCCTCGGTGGCCAGGCCGCGGCCGGCGTACGCCGGGTCGAGCACCCACCCGAGCTCCGCCTGGGTGTCGCGGGCGGACTCGCGGACCTCCGCCTGCGACCACGGCGACTGCATCAGCAGCATCAGGTCGCCGACGACCCGGCCGGGATCGCCTGCGAGCTCGAGGACCAGGGTCCGGTCGAGCCGCTCGGGGTCGTTGAACTTCTCGCGCCACACCTCGACGTCCTCGACCCGGTAGGTCAGCCAGTCGGAGACGCCCGGCGAGTAGCGGATCCGCCACACCTCGTCGCTGTCGGACGGTACGGCGGGCCGCAGCGAGAGCCGCTCGGTCAGCACGGGCCAGGCGACCCGGTCGAACACGCCGCTCACGCCCGGATCTTCTCCAGCCGCTGGCGCAGCAGCGGGGCGCGGTGCGCGTTGCCGTGCAGCTCGACGTAGCGCTCCTCGAAGACGGCGAGCAGGGCGTCGTCGAGCCGGCGGACGGCACCCGGCGGGTAGCGGTAGTCCATCCGCTCGCTCAGCCCCATCGTCGTGGTCGGCCGGATCGCGTCGCCGAGCTCGTCGAGGGAGGTGATGCCGAGCTCGAGGAGCAGCCCGGAGATCCAGGCGTAGTGGTCGGTGCGCGACCAGCCGGCATCGGCGTACTGCCCGGCCAGGAAGGCGGCCAGCTCGCGCGGGTCCAGGCGCGGGTCGTCGTCGGCCTCCGGGGCGGGCGCCGGGGCGGCCGCCTCGCGGAGCTTGTCGCGGATCGTGGAGAACTCCCGGTCGGCCAGCTCCAGCAGCCCGGCCGCGAGCGTGAACCGCCGGTCGAAGTCGCGGGCATGCTCGGCCGGCATCTGACCCTTGTAGCGGATGTCGTGCTCGAACTCCGCCCAGGCGTGCTGCAGGACCGTGCGGACCTGGACCTGGACGACCCGCCCGCGGAGCGCGGCGTACGCCGACTGGCCCTCCCGTGCGGGGTCGAGCTCGACCAGCAGGTGCCGGCTGGCGTAGCCGAACCGGCCCTCGCGCGCGGTCTCGCGGCCCATGTCGCGGTCGTCCTTGACCACGACCTGGTCGGCCAGCAGGTCGGCCACCGCGTCGACGTCGCTCTGCACGTAGGTGATGACGCGGATGCCGATCTGGTCGTTGATCTCGCGCAGCGGGTCCGTGTACAGCGGCTTGCCGTCGGCGACCCGACGGGACTTCTCGGCGAACGACGAGACCGTCTTGGTGCGCCCGGTGACGGTCAGGTAGTTGATGCCCGCCTCGTCGAGCACGGCGGTGGTCAGCGCGAGGGCCTGCTGCCCGGCCTCGACCAGCGCGGCGTGGCCGGCGGCGTACTCCCGCACGGCCCGGTCGATCACCTCGCTCTCGTCGGGCAGCGCGGGGGTGACGATGTAGCCCTGCTCCCAGCCCGGGTCCGGGTCGCCGTACGTCGTCGTCCGGTCCGGCCAGTGGTCGGAGAACAGCCCGACGTAGGCGCAGACGACCGCGTCGACCTGGTCCTCGACGACCCGCAGCTCGCTCTTGCGGGTGGCCTGCTCGACCTGTCGCCGCAGCGCCGCCCAGGTCTCCTCGACCGTGACGACCGACTCGACGTGGCGCATCAGCTCCAGCAGCTCCGAGCGGAGCAGCTCCAGGTCGCGGCCCTGCTTGTGCTTGTACTTCAGCGTCCGCCCGAGCCCGAACAGCACGATCGTCGCCGGGTGCGGATAGACCTCGATGGCCCGCCGTGCGCGACCCGAGCGCGGGTTCACGTCCAGGCCGTGCCGCTTCGCCAGGTGCCAGGCCCGGCCACCGTCCGCGAACTCGGGCTTGCCCGTGTTGGAGGGGTGGGTCGCGGCCTCGAAGCGGCGGAAGTCCTTGCTCAGCGCCTTCTCCGCCGGCCGCGACCCCGTGGGGTTGCGCACGATGAGCGGCGCGTCGATGGCGACCAGGCACCTCTCGTCGAGGTACGGCGCCAGCGCGGCGTCGATCTCCTCGTCGCTGCGCCGGGTCGAGACGTGCAGCAGGCGCGCGTCGGGATCGATGACGGCCACGCCGGTCGAGCCCTTGGGGCCCCAAGCGAGGTCCAGACCGACGTAGTGCACGGACCCACCCTGCCCTACGCGGCCCGACGCCGGTTGAGGTGCGAGCGAAGCGAGACGGTCCTATGGATCATCTCAGGACTTCGTCCTTCGCACCTCAACCAGCGTCAGCCGGCGTACGCCACCGCGATCGCCGCACCCAACCGCGCGTTGGCGCGCACCAGCGCGATGTTGGCGGTGAGGCTGGCCCCGCCGGTGATCTCGACGATCCGGCCGAGGAGGTACGGCGTCGCATCCTTGCCGCGGATGCCCAGAGCGTCCATGTCGGTGAGGGCCTGGTCGATGATCCCGCCGATCTCGTCGGCGGGGATCTCGTCGGCCTCCGGGATCGGGTGTGCGACGACGATGCCGCCGGCCAGGCCGAGGTCCCACTTGGCGCGCATCACGGCGGCGACCTGCTCAGGGCCGTCGACCCGCATCGGCGCCGCGTGGCCGCTGGAGCGGGAGTAGAACGACGGGAACTCGTCGCTGCCGTCGA
This sequence comes from Nocardioides sp. W7, assembly GCF_022919075.1. Taxonomy (NCBI): domain Bacteria; kingdom Bacillati; phylum Actinomycetota; class Actinomycetes; order Propionibacteriales; family Nocardioidaceae; genus Nocardioides; species Nocardioides sp. W7. The sequence continues at coordinate 830,237 of NZ_CP095078.1, forward strand.
CCAGCACCGGCACGCCCAGCGTCTCGAGGGTCTCCAGGGTGAGGCCGATGTCGAGGATGCTCTTCACGCCCGCGCTGACCACGGTGACGTCGGTGCTGCCGAGCTCGGTGAGGTCGGCGCTGACGTCGAAGGTCTGCTGGGCGCCGCGGTGCACGCCGCCGAGTCCGCCGGTGACGAACACCCTGATTCCGGCCAGCGCGGCGAGCCGCATGGTCGCGGCGACGGTGGTGGCGCCGTGCAGGCGGCGGGCGACGACGTACGGCAGGTCGCGGACGCTGACCTTGGTGACGTCGCCGTGACTGGCCAGCAGCTCCAGGTCGTCGGGCGAGAGCCCGATCCGCGGGGTGCCGTCGAGGACGGCGATGGTCGCGGGGACGGCGCCGTGCTCGCGCACGATGCCCTCGACCTCGGTGGCCATGGCGACGTTCTGCGGGTACGGCATGCCGTGGCTGATGATCGTGCTCTCCAGCGCGACCACGGGGCGGCCGTCGCGCAGCGCGTCGGCGACCTCGTCGGTCACGGCCAGCATCGGGTGGGTCATACGTGTCTCCTGACAAGGCGGTCGGTGAGGTCCGGGCGGACGGTGTGGGTGCTGGCGATGGTGAGCGCGGCGGCCGCGTGGCCGAACGCCGCGGCCTCGGCCTCGCTCTCGCCGGCCAGCACGGCGTGGCAGAAGGCGGCGAGCATCGCGTCGCCGGCGCCGGTGACGTCGGCGACCTCGCCGGTGGGCACCGCGTCGAGGAGGACCTGGCCGTCGGGACCGCTGAGCAGCGAGCCACGCTCCCCCAGCCGCACCCAGACGTACGACGCCCCGCGGGCGTGCAGGTCGTCGACGGCGCTGCCCAGCTGGCGCTCGGTCCGCACCGGGCGGCCGGTGAGCGCGCCGAGCTCGTCGCGGTTGGGCGTCACGGCGTACACCGGGCGGGCCGGGTCGAGCAGGTCGCGCAGCGGCTCGGCCTTGGGCACGCTGACCGGCTCCAGGACCACCCGGACGCCGGCCGCCGCCGCCAGGTCGAGCGCGTAGCCCAGGGTCGGCGCGGCGAGGTTGCCGTCGAGCACCACGAGCGAGGCGGCGGCCACCAGGTCGCGGGCGGGGTTGATGTCGGCGGGCGCGAGCTCGTCGGTGGCCCGCATGTCCGCGACGGCCACCAACAGCTCGCCGTCGGCGTCGAGGACGGCGGTGTAGGTGCCGGTGGCGTGCGGGCTGCGTCGTACGTGCTCGACCCGGACGCCGGCGTCCGAGGTCGCGGCGAGGACCTGGTCGCCGAGTGGGTCGGCGCCGACGGCCGCGACCAGGTGGGTGCGGGTGCCGAGCCGGGCGAGGTTCTCCGCGACGTTGCGGCCGACGCCGCCGGGCGCGAGCGCGGAGCTGCCGGGGTTGCTGGTGCCGCGCCGGACGCTCCGGGTGCTGCGCGCCTTGACGTCCATGTTCGCGCCGCCGACCACGACGACCGATGGTCCGTCGCCGAGCACGTAGCCGCGGCCGAGGATGACGCCCTTCTTGCCGAGGTTGGACAGGTGCACGTTGACGGCGGCCCGCGTGGTGCCGAGCGCGCCGGCGATCGCCTCGGAGCCCAGCAGCGGGTCGCGGCGCAGCAGCGCGACGATCTCGCTCTCCCGCTCGGTCAGGCTCACCTTTAGGATACTAAGGGCGCTTTATCTTGATCAGCAACCCCCGCGGGGACGGTGGCGACCGCGATCGCGGTCGTGACGGGTACGGCGAGGACCAGGCCGATGCTGGTCGCCAGCGTGCGGACCACCTCCTGGGCGATCTCCTCGGTCGCGAGCAGGTCGGCGATCGGCAGGCCGTAGAGCTGCAGGACGAGCAGCACGGTCAGCGCGGTGCCGGCGTACGCGAAGACGATCGTGTAGATCGTCGAGGCGATGTGGTCGCGGCCGATCCGCATGGCGCTGGCGAAGACGGTCGCGCGCGACAGCCCCGGCGCGGCGGCCCGCAGCTCCCAGACCGCGGAGGACTGGGTGATCGTGACGTCGTTGAGCACGCCCAGGCCCGCGATGATCACCGCGCAGGTGAGCAGGCCGGCGAAGTCCAGATCGGGCGCGAAGGTGGTCAGCGTGTTCGCGCCCTCGTCGGCGACGCCGGTCAGCCGGGTCGCACCGACGGCCAGCCAGCCCAGCAGGGCGGTGAGCAGCACGCCGACGTGGGTGCCCGCGAGGGCGGCGCTGGTGCGGATCGAGAAGCCGTGGGTCGTGTAGAGGACGACGTACAGGATCGCGGCGGAGCCGACCAGACCGACCGCGACCGCGGACTCCCCCACCAGCAGCGCGGGCAGCACGAACTGCCACAGCACGATCCCCGCGAACACCAGCCCGATCAGGGCCAGCACGCCGCGCAGTCGCGCGACCACGACGACGACCAGCGCGAAGAGCCCCGCCATCAGCCAGATCGGGCTGGTCCGCTCCACCCCGAACCAGCTCACCCGCGCCGGCTCGCCCTCGGCGCCGGGCGTGCGGACCAGGCGTACGTCGTCGCCCGCCGTCAGGTCGGACTCGAGCACCTGCGGCGGCACCGTCAGCCGGGTCTCCTCGTCGTCGACCAGCACCACGACCTGGCCGCACGCCGACCCGTCGTCGCCGTCCGCGCAGGCGGGCTCGACCTCGACGACCTCCGCCGTCGGGAAGGTGACCCCCTCCGCGGCGAACGGCACCGAGTCGGCCAGCGCGTCGACCTGCTCGCCGTCCGGCCACAGCTGCCAGACCCCGACCGCGGTCGCCACCGCCACGAGTGCGAGGAAGCTCAGCAGCGCGGCGCGAGCGCCGCGGGTGACCCGGACGTCGGCGCCCCCACCGTGGCCGTGGCCGTGCCCGTGACCGGGACCGGCGTGCCTGTCTCGTCGGTGGGAGTGCGCGCCGGCCATGGCGCCATCATCCCTGGTCGATGTAGCGCGGGACGGCGGGAGCGGTGAGTGGTCCACCGATCCGCCGGACCGGACGGTGGACTGCTCACCGCCGACCCGGCGCGCCGCCCACGACACGCGGGCGCGCGGTGGCTCGTCCACCGACCCGCCAGACCGGACGGTGGTCTGCTCACCGCCGACCCCTGAAGCCCGGTCGGGGCTGAGTGCGGGCGCCTAGGCTGCTTCACATGTCCCTCGCCCGCACGACCGCCCGCGTCGCCCTCGGCTCGATCATGACCTTCGCCGGCGTCACCCACCTGACGACGGCCCGCGAGGAGTTCCGGGCGCAGGTGCCAGACTGGTTCCCGGTCGACGCCGACACCGTCGTGCTCGCCTCCGGTGTCGTCGAGATCAGCCTCGGCGCCGCATTCGTCGCGCTGCCGAAGCACCGGCGCACCGTCGGCGCCCTGCTCGCGGCGTTCTTCGTCGCGATCTTCCCGGGCAACATCGCCCAGTACGTCGAGCACACCGACGCCTTCGGTCTCGACACGGACACCAAGCGGTTCGTGCGGCTGTTCTTCCAGCCGGTGCTGGTCGCCTGGGCGCTGTTCGCCGGCGGGGTGCTCCGCGACCGCAAGCGGGGCTAGTCGTCAGCTGTAACGCGCTGTTACAGCAACTACCGCACCGCTGCAGCAGGCGGGTAGTGGGTGTAACAGCGCGTTACAGCTCCCCCAGCCCCCGCCCGTCAGCCGTCCTTGAGGCCCGCCTCGATCTCGAAACGGTTCATCCGCCCGGGGCGGCCGAGCTCCTCCAGGAGGTAGCGGAGCGGGAAGACCAGGCCGTACTTCGCCCACTGCTCGGCGTGCACGGCCTGGTGCCGCAGCAGCGCTGGGCTCGAACTCCGTCCGGCGAGGAACACCCCGCCGACCGTGACGCCCCGCCCGAAGCCACCCCGACCGGTCGCGACGAGCAGCCGGGTGCCCGCGTCGTACCGGATCTCGGCGCGCCACAGCCGGGCCCAGGCCAGCGCGAGGGAGGTGGCGACCAGCGAACCGATCGACCCGCGGGCCGCCTGCTGACGTTCCTCGGGGCTGATGGTCATCAGGGCTGCTCCTGTCGTCGCGCTGCTCGAGGTGCCCCCGAGCGAGGTGTCGGTGGTAGGCGTCATCATGTCGTGTTGTGGCCGGTCGTCCCGAGGTTCCCGCGGAGTGGGTGCGCAGGATCGGCGCCGTGCTCGAGGTGCTGCCCGAGTGCGAGCGCCTCGACGCGTGGGTCGGCGTGCAGTGGAAGGTCGGCTCCACCAGCGTCGCGCACGTGTTCGGTGGCGAGGACCAGCTCTTCCGGATCCTCTTCCACGCTGAGCCCGACGAGGTGATGGCCTTCCAGCACCTCGGGCCGCCGTACTTCCGGGCCGGCTACGGCCGCGACGTGGTCGGGCTGGTGCTCGACGGCGACACCGACTGGGACGAGCTCGCCGAGCTCCTCACCGACGGCTACTGCCTGCGGGCGCCGGCGCCCCTCGCGGCTCTCGTGCCGCGGCCGCCGACCCCCGAGGGCTAGCGAAGGTCCATCCGGTCGACGACGTGCTCGGCGATCGCGAGGCTCGAGGTGGCGGCCGGCGACGGCGCGTTGCGCACGCTGGTGACCCCGTCTGACTGCTGGATGACGAAGTCGTCGACCAGCGAGCCGTCGCGTTCGAGCGCCTGGGCGCGCAACCCGAGGCCGCTGCGGACGACGTCGGACGCGCCGATGTCGGGGACGTAGCGCTGGGCGGCCCGCATGTAGGCCCGCTTCGAGAGCACCCCGCGGGCCTCGGCGAGGCCGGTGCGCCAGTGCTCGCCGGCGAAGCGCCAGAAGCCGCCGAAGGCCAGGGTCTCCGTGACGTCGCGGGCCGAGAACGACAGCCGGCCGTAGGCCTGCCGGCTCAGCGCGAGGAACGCGTTCGGACCGACCTCGAGCCTGCCGTCGACGCGGCGGGTGAAGTGCACCCCGAGGAAGGGGTAGCGCGGGTCGGGGACCGGGTAGATCATCCCGCGCACGTGGCTCTGTTTATGGGCGACGACGCTCATGTACTCGCCCCGGAACGGCACGATCCGCGGGGTCGACGAGCCACCGGCGAGCCGCCCGAGCCGGTCGGACTCCAGCCCGCCGCAGACCACGAGCCGGTCGAACCGGAACGGCCCACCGTCGGTGGCGACCTCCACCCCGCCGACCCCTCGTCGTACGCCGGTGACGGTGGTCGACAGGTGCACCACCCCGCCGGCGGTCTCGACGTCTCGGGCGTACGCCGTCGCGACGGCCACGTAGTCGGTGATCGCCGTGGCCGGCGAGTGCAGCGCCACCAGGCCGGCCGCGTGCGGCTCCACGTCGGTGAGGTCGGTGCCCTCGACCCGGCGCAGGCCGGGCACGCCGTTCTCGGCTGCGGTCCGCTCCAGCGCCTCGAACCGGCCCAGCTCCGCGGGGTCGACCGCCACGACGAGCTTCCCGCACTCGTCGTACGGCAACCCGCGCTCGGCGGCGTACTCCTTGAGCAGCCCGCGGCCCCGGGTGCACAGTCCGGCCTTGAGGCTGCCGGGCCTGTAGTAGATCCCGGCGTGCACGACACCGGAGTTGTGCCCGGTCTGGTGGGCGCCGAGCCGGTCCTCCTTCTCGAGGACGACGACCCGGGTGCCGGGATGGCGCAGGGTCAGCTCCCGGGCGACCGCCAGCCCGACGATCCCGCCGCCGACGACGCCGATGGTGCGTTCGCTCATTCGCATCCCTCCGCCAGGTCCGGGCGTCGTCGACCGGTCCGCGCGACGGTACGACGGGGAGCGGTCGCGGGGAAGAGGCACTCGCCACCTGGTAGACCTGGGCCCGTGAGCGACTCGCGCCCTCCCCGTCCCGCCGAGCAGGTCCTCCAGGCCGGGGCCACCGCCGCCTGGATCGCGGTCCCCGACTACACCTCGCGGCCGATGGCGCGGCGTACCGCGCGCGCCGCCGTCCTGGCCGCCTCGGCCGGCGCGTTCGTCCTGCTCGAGCGCAGGGCGCCGGAGGAGGAGGACGCCGATGAGCCGAACGAGACCGAGGAGCCGCGCCCGGCCCTCGTGGCCGCGGCGGTCGCCGCAGGCCTGCTCGCCTCGGTCGGCGCCAGCGTCGGCGGCAGGCGGGCGAGCCGGGCGGCCGTGGAGCGGCTCCGGGCCCGCGGCGTCCGGCGCCCATGGACCGTGGTCGGTCTAGGCACCGCAGCCGTCACCCTGGCTCTCTCCGCCGTCCAGGACCGGCTGCAACGCTCGCTCCCGACGACGCGCTGAGGCGGGCGGCTACGGCATCACGGGCGGCTCGAAGTCGAAGGTCATCCCGAGCAGCCACAACAGCAGCAGGACCACCGGCAGGTGGAAGAGGAACTGCAGGAAGGTGAAACCGACCAGGTCCCGGGCCCGCAGGCCGAGCACGGCCAGCAGCGGCAGCATGAAGAACGGGTTGACCAGGTTCGGCAGCGCCTCGGCGGCGTTGTAGATCTGCACCGTCCAGCCCAGGTTCATCTGCACGTCGGTGGCCGACTGCATGACGTAGGGGGCCTCGACCAGCCACTTGCCGCCGCCGGAGGGCACCAGGATGCCGAGCAGTGCGGTGTAGAGCGCGATCACGACGGCGAAGCCACCGCCGCCGCCGATGCCGGTGAACAGGTCCGCGAGGTGCTCGGAGACGGTCATCCCGCCGTTGCCCTCGGCGCGGGTCAGGATCGCGGCCATCGCGGCGTACAGCGGGAACTGCACGAGTACGCCGGCCGTGGAGGGCACCGCCTTCGTGGTGGCGTCCAGGAACGCCCGCGGGGTGCCGTGCAACACCAGGCCGAGGACCAGGAAGACCAGCAGGTAGGCGTTCAGGCTGCTGAGCACGGTGAGCACCGGCAGGTCGATGAGCTGCCAGACCAGCCAGACCAGGGTGATCAGCCCGAGGAAGCCCGGCAGGATCCGGGAGTGCTCCAGCCACTCGCCGGGCCGGGTGCGCGCGAGCGCCGGCGGGACGGAGTCGTCGAGGTCCACGCCGAGGTCCTCGGCGGTCTTCACCGCCGCCCCGCGCGGCGCCGAGGCCCAGGCGACGGCGACGCTGAGCGCGATCAGCACCGCCGCCATGGTCAGCGACTGCCAGGTCAGGATGGTGCTGCCGAAGTCCAGGACGCCGGTGATCTCCAGCAGCTCGGGCGGCAGCGACGCCGGCGTCGCCTGGAGCTGGGCGGCCGAGGAGGAGAGGCCGAGCGCCCACACCGCCCCGAGGCCGAGGTACGCCGCCGCGCCCAGCGCCCGGTAGTCGGCGCGCAGGTCCGTCCGGCGGGCGATCGCGCGGGCCAGCAGCCCGGCGAAGACCAGGCTCAGGCCCCAGTTCAGCATGGAGACCAGGCACGAGAGCAGCGCGACGAAGGCGACCGCGCCGCGCGGGGTGGACGGGACCATGGCGATCCGCGCGATCAGCCGGGCGACCGGGGGTGAGGTGGCCACGATGTACCCGGTCAGCACCACCATGGCCATCTGCAGGGTGAACGCGGTGAGGTCCCAGAAGCCGCCGCCGAAGGCGTTGGCGACGGTCTTGGGGCTGGAGCCGTTCAGCAGGGCCGCGACGGTCACCACGAACACGCCGGCCAGGGCGAAGACGTAGGCGTCGGGGAACCACTTCTCGGTCCAGGCGGCACAGCGCTGGGCGAAGCGGGCCAGGCCGCGCTCCTGTGCGGATCCGGCTGCGGCCTCGGGGGCGGCGTGGCTCATCGGGGACTCCTCTCGGTCTTCCTCCGACAGGTCCCGTGCCCCCTCGGTGCCTCCTCCATCCCCGGGCTGGTCTCGACATCTCTCGGCGAGTTCGTCCACGGTGTCGTATCCGGCGCCATGGTGACGACCACCGGGTGAGGCCGAGAGCGGCTCGGCGGGACAGATGAGGAGAAGCACCATGAAGTACCTGATCCTGATGCAGGTGGACGGCACCGTGCTGGAGCAGCTCACCGAGGAGCAGGGCCAGCAGATCGGCGTCGGGCACAACGAGTTCATGCGCGTGACCCGGGAGTCCGGCGAGTTCGTCGGCACCCAGGCCCTGGCCGACCCGAGCCAGTCCAAGGTGGTCCGCTCCGTGGGCGGGACGCCGGAGGTGACCGACGGCCCGTTCCTGGAGGCCAAGGAGTTCCTCGGCGGCTACTACCTGGTCGACGTCGAGAGCGAGGCCCGCGCCGTGGAGCTGGCGCAGCTGATCCCCGACGCCCGGATCGACGGTCTGGCGCTGGAGATCCGGCCGGTGATGTTCAGCGACGGCTTTGGCGTCTGAGGCCAGTGGTCGGGGCGGTCCCGACCGGCCGGGCGAGGACGGCTGGCGCGAGCTCGCGCTGCACGCCCTCGCCCGGCTGGTGCGCCGGTACGGCGCCGCGCAGTTCGACCTGTGCGAGGACGCCGTCCAGGAGGCCTTGATCGAGGCGCACCGGCAGTGGGCCTCGACGCCACCGCGGGACCCGGCCGGCTGGCTGGTCACGACCGCGCAGCGCCGGTACGTCGACCTGGTCCGCACCGAGCGGCGACGCCGCGACCGGGAGGTCGGGCAGGCCCGGCTCACGCACCCCGTGGCGCAGCAGCGGGTCTCCGCGCGCGACGACAGTCTGTTGGTGCTGCAGCTGTGCTGCCATCCCGAGCTGTCGCGGTCCGCGCAGGTCGCGCTGACCCTGCGCGCGGTCTCCGGGCTGAGCACCGCCCAGATCGCGAACCTCTACCAGGTCCCCGAGACGACGCTCGCGCAGCGGATCACCCGCGCCAAGCGACGGCTGCGCGACGTCGGCGGTCGGCTGCCGGCCCCGGACGGTGCCACGGATCGACTCGGTCCGGTGCTGGAGGTGCTCTACCTGATGCTCACCGAGGCGCACCACACGACCAGCGGCGAGCCCGCCCAGGACACGACGCTCGCCGCCGAGACCCTGCGGCTGGCCCGGTTGGTGCACGACCTCGTCCCCGAGGACACCGAGGCCGCGGGCCTGCTCGCCCTGGTGCTGCTGACCGAGGCCCGCACCCCCGCCCGCCTCGACGACGACGGACGGCTGGTCCCGCTGGACGAGCAGGACCGCTCCCGCTGGGACGCGGACCTGATCGCCGACGGACTGCGGGTCCTGGACGGCGCGGTGGTCGGCACGCCGCCAGCGCCGTACCTCCTCCAGGCGTGCATCGCCGCGCTGCACTGCCAGGCCCCGTCGACCGAGGAGACCGACTGGCGGGAGATCCTCGCGCTGTACCGGCTGCTGGAGCGAGTCGCCCATCAGGCCAACCCGAACGTCGAGCTCAACCGGATCGTCGCCGAGTCGATGGTGCACGGGACGGGCCGCGGGCTGACGCTCCTCGACGACCTGGGCCGCCGACACCCGGACCTGCCGCGGTGGCAGGCGGTCCGGGCACACCTGCTCGAGCGTCAGGGCGACCTCGGCGCCGCCGGTGACGCCTACCGGCTCGCCGTGGCCGCGACCCGCAGTACGGCGGAGCGGCAGCACCTCAGCCAGCGGCTGCGCCGGCTCAACCGGCTCGGATAGGCGCTCGAACTACGTGGCCAGCTTCTCGGCCACGTCGCCGTTGAGCTCGGCGAGGGTCGCGACCGTGTCCACGCCACTGGCGGTTCGTCACAGGTACGGCTTCAGCTCGGTCATGGGAATCTCCGCTCTGTGCCCGGCCCGGCGACCGGAGGAGAAGCGTGCCGGGTTGACGCAAGGTCAAGGTCAAGTCCGATACCCCGCCCGCCGGCCCGGGGTGGTCCCGGGCCATGACTGAGCAGCACTAGTCAATCTGGTGGTTGACACCTCCGCGAGCCGAGCACATGGTCGAGGGACTGTGAACTCCCCGCGCCGCGACCGCTCGCGTGCGTGCCGGGCGGGCGTCGACGCTCACGGCCCGGTCACACCGGGCCGTCGCCCGACCCCCGTCGGGCACCTGGCCCCAGCACGCGGACGAGGTGAGAGACATGCGGAGGACGAAGTCGACCGCACTGGCCGCCGCCCTGCTGGTCGCCGCCGCCGGAGCAGCGGTGACGACCGAGGCGGTGCAGGCGAGCGGAGACAGGCCCGGCGGACCGGGCCAGCACCATCACGACCGCCACGGCCACCACGGCCGCGGACTCACGGTGAGCCTGCACGACGCGGCCGGGAACCGGGTCGGGAAGGTCCAGATGCGCCAGCGCGGAGCCGTGATCGAGGTGACCGGGACGGTGCGCTCGCTGGCGCCGGGCTTCCACGGCTTCCACGTGCACACGACCGGGGTCTGTGACCCGGCCGCTCCGAACGGACCCTTCACGAGCGCCGGCGGTCACTACGTCGGGAGCGGCGGCAGCCACGGCGACCACGACGGCGACCTGCCCTCACTGCTCGCCGATCAGAGCGGGTCGGCGCGCATCTGGTTCACCACCGACCGGTTCACGCTCGCCGAGCTGCGGGCCGACGACGGATCGGCGGTGATGATCCACGGCGGACGCGACAACTACGCGAACATCCCGACGCGCTACTCTGCCGGTGGCATCGCGGGGCCCGACGCGGCGACGCTCGCCACGGGAGACGCCGGCAACCGGGTGATCTGCGGCGTGGTCGGCTGAGGCCGCGTCACCTGATCTGGCGATGCCGCGGGCCCGGGACGATCACCCGGTCACGGACCCTCAAGCGCTGGCGAACCACGGGTGGTGGAGGTCGTGGAAGCTCGCTCCCTTCATCGCGTACTCCAGCTCGCGTCGGATCTCGGCGGGCGGCTCGACGCGCTCGCCCTGCCGAGCGGCGTCCTCGCTGGTGAACGCCACGGTCTCGATGAACGTGCCGTCCGGCTCGATCGCGAGCGTCCCCCCGAGGATCTCCGGCCGCATCTCGTGCAGCGTGGTGGTGTCGGCCAGCATCGCCTTGAGCCGGGACGGGTCGTCGACGCGGCCGCGGATGATCTGGACGAACCCGGCCTCGTCGGAACCGCCGTCCATCAGCAGCGTCACGTCGTCGCAGTCGTGGAACTCGAGTGGTCCGTCCATCAGGGCGGTCAGCCGCTCCGCCCAGGCGCCCTGCTCGGGACGCCCCGAGTTGGCCATCGCCGCCTCGCGCGACTCGAAGCGGACGACCCCGATCAGCTGGTCGTCGTCGGTGAAGCCGTACGTGCCGCCGAGCCAGCCCGCCGCGCCGGGCGCCAGGTCGCGGCGCCACTCGTCGAGCAGCTCGTGGGCCTCGTCCTGCCGGGTGCAGGACCCTTGGATCATCTGGATGAACATCTACTGCCTCCTCGGTCGTCGTGGGTACTCGAGACCGGTCGAGGCCGTTCGATGGCCCCGGCCGGGCCACCTGCCAGGATAGGACCGCTCGTCGGCGCTACGCATCGCCCAACGACATGATTCGCGGGCCATCCTCGGCGCCCGGACCCGAGGGCCCTGCCCCCGGGCGCACCCGGATGCGTGCGACGTGGGTACGGTCCTCACGTCCGGACACTGGTGGTCACCCGCTCGAGATGACTCCAGCCCGTCCAACCACGCTCGGCCAGCAGCTCCTGGAGTCGCTGGATCATCGGGTGGGCGTCGAGGGCGAAGGAGTCGACGAGGTCGATGAACGCGTCGTCGCCCATCTCCTGCCGCTCCAGCTCACCGCGCTCGGCGGCCTCGTCCATCATCTCGGCCATCAGGTCGGCCAGGGTGGTCAACAGGCCCTCGTCCATGCCGCCCTCATGGACCTCGGCCATCAGCAGGTACATCCGCACGGTCCTCGGGTCGTCGAGCTGGGCCATCTTGTCGCCCATGAACTCCGGCATCCGCTCCGGCCAGCGGGCCGCGAGCAGGATCCAGCCGTCGCGCTCGCCTTCGACCAGCGCCGCCGGCACGCCGCTGGCGCGCAGCCTGTCGAGGTAGGCGACCGCCTCGGGCGGGAGCGCGAGCGAGTCGCCGGCGGCCAGCCGGGCGATCCGACGGCGATGCTCCTGCAGGGCGCGGACCTCGTCGCGCAGCCGGCGATCGATCTCACCCACCGCCGCCGCGAACTCCTCCTCGCCGGCCTCGAGCAGCTCCTGCACCCGGACCAGCGGCACCCCCGCCTCGGCCAGCGTCCGGATCCGGATCAGCTCGATCACCGCCCGGGCGTCGTAGCTGCGGTAGCCGGAGGCGTTCCGTGCGGGCTCCGGCAGCAGCCCGATCTGGTGGTAGTGCCGGACCGCGCGCGGGGTGACGCCGGCGTACGACGCCAGCTGGCCGATGGTCAACACCGGATCAGACTGCCCGAACCCGCGCGAAGAGGCGACGGGCCCACCCGAAGCAGAGCACGGCGATGGCGACACACCAGCCGATCGCCCACCACAGGTCCGCGCCCGGGTCTCGCCCCTCCAGGCAGGCGCGGAGCGTGTCGATGACGGGCGTGAAGGGCTGGTTCTCGGCGATCCAGGCCAGCCCCGCCGGCATGGAGTCGGTCGGCACGAAGGCGCTGGAGATGAACGGCAGCAGCATCAGGAACATCGGGGTGTTGCTGGCGGTCTCGACGCTGCCCGCGGCCAGGCCGAGGGCGACGCAGAGCCAGGTGAGCGCGAACGCGAGCAGTGCCAGGACGACGATCGTGCCGAGCCAGCCGACCGCACCGGCGTCGGGGCGGTAGCCGAGCAGGACCGCGAAGGCCAGCACGACCGCGAGCGCCACCGCGGTCTGCACCATGGCGGCGAGGACGTGTCCGGTCAGCACCGCGGACTTCGCGATCGGCATGGTGCGGAACCGGTCGATGATCCCCTCGGTGGCGTCCTTGGCCACGTGGATCGCCGTACTGAGCGCGACCGAGGCCACGGTGACGAGGAGGATGGCCGGTGCGATGTAGGCCAGGTAGTCCTGCCGGCCCCCACCGCCGGGCAGCCCGGCGCCCAGAGTGCCGCCGAAGACGTAGACGAACAGCAGCAGGAACAGCACCGGCTGCGCGATCAGCATCAGGGTCAGCGACGGGTAGCGGAGCATGTGCCGCAGGTTGCGCCGCAGCATCGTGGCCGAGTCGCGCGCGGCGTAGGTCATCGTGCTCATCGGAGCGCCTCCTTCTCGTCCCGGTCGTGCTGGTCGTCGCTCTGGTCGTCGCTCTGGGGGTCGGTCGTGGCCGGGTGTCCCGTCAGGGCCAGGAACACGTCGTCGAGGGTCTCCCCGCCGGCCTGCGCCTTGAGCTCGGCGGGCGTGCCTTCGGCGACGAGGCGACCGCCGTCCAGCAGCCCGACGGTGTGGGCGAGCTGGTCGGCCTCCTCGAGGTACTGGGTGGTGAGGAAGATCGTCACCCCGTCGGCGAGCAGCTCCCGGACGATCTGCCACAGGTCGCGGCGGCTGCGCGGGTCGAGCCCGGTGGTCGGCTCGTCGAGGAAGATCAGCCGCGGCCGGCTCACCAGCGTCATCGCGAGGTCGAGGCGGCGCTTCATCCCGCCGGAGTACGTCGCGGCCCGCCGGTCGGCTGCGTCGACCAGGTCGAAATGGCCCAGCAGCTCGTCCACCCGGGCAGCCGCCTCGGGCTTGGGCAGGTGCGCGAGGTCGGCCATCAGCCGGAGGTTCTCGCGGCCGGTCAGCAGCTCGTCGATCGCGGAGAACTGGCCGGTGACCCCGATGCTGCGGCGTACGCCGTCGGGGTCTTTCACGACGTCGTACCCGGCCACGAGCGCCTGCCCCCCGTCGGGCGCCAGGAGCGTGGAGAGGATGCGGACCATGGTGGTCTTGCCGGAGCCGTTGGGCCCGAGCAGGGCGTACACGGTCCCGGTGGGCACGGTGAGATCGATGCCGCGCAGGACGGCGAGGTCGCCGTACGACTTCTCGATCCCGGAGACCTCGATCGAGGTGGTGTGGTCGGTCATGGGCACAGCGTGCGAGGTTGACGCTGCGTCAAGGGCAAGCCCGACCGCCATGCCCGACCTGTCGGCCACCGGCCGACGACATCGGACAGGTGGTTCGTACCTTGCCTCGCTACGGCGCGGAGGAGCTCGCGGTGGCGGGGTGGGCTCGATCGGCCTCCGCCGTATCGGCGAGCATGGCCACCTCCGCCAGGGCGCGATCGACCTCCTCCACCTCCTCGGGAGGCTGCTGCGCGTCCTCGGTGCGGAACACCTGCCCCAGCCAGCCTCCGTCGCCTTGCAGGGCTACGAGCTGTGGCTGGATGAAGACGGTCTGCTCACTGGACGAGAGCTGTCCGCGTCGCTCGCGGATCAGCATCTGAGCCACCGCCTGGCCCTGCTCCCTGACCAGGATGTCGACGGTCACGTCCGTTGCGTGCATGTCGAGGGCCGGCACATTTCCCCAGTCGTCCGCGGTGGCGTTGCATCCGATGATGCGCATCCGGGGACGAAGCTCCGGCGTCTCGGACATGCAGACCATGTGCAGGGCAAGCGCGTTCTCGTCGTCGCCGCAGTAGATGGCGCACTCGCCGCTCTGGCTCTGCACCCAGGCGATCGCCTCGCGACAACGGACCACGGCAGGTTGCCACGAGCTCAGCGGCTGCAGGGCGAGGCGCCTGGCCAGTCCGGCGACGAGCAACTGGTAGATGATGTTGCGGCTTCGCTCCTCGCCCGGCCAGCTGCCGACCGGGCCGGTCCAGAGCAGACACTGCCGCGTCCTGTCGCCCTGCAGCCACGGCACGAGCCAGTCCGCGATGAGGATGCCGGTCGAGCTGTACTTCGACGACACGAACCGCGGCTCGTCGACTCCCAACCGGCGGAACGCGCTGTTCGGGGGCTTGCTGTCGACGGCGATGAGGAACGTGCCCGTCTTGCTCAGCGCAGCCATCGCGTGCCACAGCTCGGAGTCTTCGGCTGCCGGGATGATCACGACCGCGTCGATCCCGTTGATGATCGCGGACTGGAGCTGCCGCACCTGCCACTGCATCGCTGGCTCGTCGTCAGCGGGACGCATCACGTCGACCTCCCACCTGACCCGGTCGCGAGCGAGCGCGGACGTCAGAGCCGACGCCATTCCTTGCCCGAAGTGATGACTCCGGTAGTCGAGAAACCAGACCGTGCGCGGCCGCGAGGCCCGGTTCCGGACCTCGATCCCCAACGGGAGGACCAGGGCGAGGACGAGACCGACGACCCCCAGGTTGGTCCCTACCTCGACACCCGCCACGGCCAGGACGACATAGCAGACCAGCCCGACGCCGGCGGTCCCAGCGAAGACGATCGTCAAGGGCAACCGGAGTTCCCGAACTCGACTTCGCGCCATCGCTCACCTCTGACTCTCGTCCCCACCCCGTCGGCCTCACCCCGATGGGGAGGGTTCGGGCGTCTGTCGACCTGGTCCGCCTCGAGCGCATCATCGAAGGCTGAACGGCCGCTCCGGGTTGGACTCTAGGGAAGACAGGTCCTGCCGGTGGGGAAAGCTCGGCTTGACGATCGTTCGATACAGAGCGGTCTAGTCAGCGGCCCGGGCCACCGGGAGGTCACAGTGGTCCGAACACCTCCCCGATCTCCGCGGTGAGCTCGAGGTCGGCCAGCACGGTGAGCAGCTGCCTCTCCTCGTAGCGGAAGTGGGTCTCCATGACGGCTTCGATCCCGTCCAGGTGCCGCTCGATCTCGGCGCGGGTGGCCGGTCCGCGCAGGCTCGCCCGGAGCGCCGTGAGCAGGTACTCGATCAGGTGGTGGTCCTGCCGCAGCTTGGCCAACGTCGGCGTCAGCTCGGGGTGCTCCCGCGCCAGGACGGGGAACAGCTCGCGGTCCTCGCCCTCGTGGTGTCCGCTCAGCGCGACACAGAACCCGTGGCAGAACAGCAGCAGGTCGCGCCCGGCCCGCTCGGGATCCGTGCCCTCGACGAGGGCATCGCGGGACACCTGCAGTGCGTCACGCAGCCGCTGATGAACGGTGCGCATCTCGTTCGCCCAGGCGACCAGCCTGGTCTCGTCCGCCTCACCCATGGAGGAGGTACGAGGAAAGTGACGTCATGTCGACTCCCCTGGTACGGCGCCTCCATGCCTGACCCTGCCGGCCACCGGCACGCGACGCTGCCGGCACGCTACCGGCCGAGCCCGACCTGGCCAACTGAGGGCTATCGGTGTCGCGAGTCCGCGAGCGCGGGAACCCAATCCCCGTTGATCTCGCTGCGCAGCACCTGCTCGACCTGGTCGAGGTCGTGCTCGACCTGGGTCCTGCTCACCCGCAGGAACCAGCCCGCCAGCAGGAGCGCGACGCCGAGGACCGCCGCCGGGACGCCGTCCCGGGGAGTGACGGCCAGGCACGCCAGGCCGCTCGCGATGAGGAGGTAGTTGAGCCACTCGACCTTCGTCTTCTTGACGACGACGTCGACCCGATGGTCCGGGCGCAGGGTCGCCGTACCCAGCGTCGTGGCGACCGCGCCCTGGCCGATGCCCACGGACGTCATCTCCTTGACGACGAAGGTCGTCTCGTTGCGACGCATGAACGTCCGGTTCTCACCCAGCGGCCAGTGCTGCCTGCCCTCCGCCTGGTTGTCGAACGCCCGGAGGCGTGCGGCCTCGCCGTCGGAGACGGTGACGACGTACTGGCGCTTGGAGGTTCTCATGTGGCCGATCCGGGGTGGGCTGAACGGGAAGCGGCCTGGAGTCTGTCACTCGCATCGAGTGCGCGATGGTCAGCCGTGCCCGCGTTGACGATCTCGCGTGCCGCTCCCTCAGAGCCGCTCGACTCCCTGCTCTTAACTGCCGACACTTGCGGTGTTCGAGGTCTCCGCTTCGTGGAGCCACTGTCGATCGCGCGTGCGCGTTGTTTTGTACGAAATACCGTACGTATCATGGTCTCATGAGGAGCAGTGCCATCGTCGCCGAGATCGTGCAGCACTCCGGCCTGTCGAAGACCGCACTCAGCGCGGCCTCGGGGATCAGCCGTTCCCTCATCGACGACTACCTCAAGGGCCGCTCCCAGCCCAGCATCGCCCAGGTGGAGCGGCTGGCCGAGTCGGCGGGCTGCGTGCTGGAGCTGTCCGTGCGCCCTAGGTCGAAGCCTGTGCCGGACCAGTTCCTCGCCGTCCTGGAGTTCGGCGACCTGTTCCCGCGCAAGGCCCCGAAACCCCTCGTGAACCTCGGACCGATGTGGCGCCGGGCCCAGGCCGGCTGAGATGAGCACACCGCTGCTGCTCCAGCGGCTGCGCTCGGTCCACGAGGCCCTCGACCGCGGTGGCTTCGACCACGCCGTCGGTGGCGCGATCGCCCTCGCCGTACACGTCCGGGAACCTCGGTTCACCGCCGACATCGACCTCAACGTCATGGCCGACGCCGATCACCCCGAGGCCATGCTGGCCGCGCTCCCGCCGGAGGTCGAGGTCACGGAGCACGCCGCCGACCAGATCCGGCGCGACGGTCAGATCCGGCTCTTCTGGCACGATCCGGACACACCCCTCGACCTGTTCCTTCCTCAGCATCCGACCTACCACGCGCTCGTCACGTCGCGCGCCCAACCGGTCGACTTCCTCGGCGACGACATCAAGGTGATGTCGGCGACGGACCTGATGGTCTTCAAGACCCTCTGCGACCAATCGTTGGACTGGGTCGACATCGAGTCGCTGGTCGAGAACGAGGCGGGTGACCTGGAGGAAGCGGCCCGCTGGGTGGCCGAGTTCGTCGGGGGCGACGACCTTCGCGTCGACCGGCTGCTGTCGATGCGCGCGGGCTAGCCGGGATCTGCGTGCGTTCGACTCACGCGTAGCGGGTCAGTGCGCCATGTCGACGAAGCGCGAGTAGTGACCCTGGAAGGCGACGGTGATGTCGCGCGTGGGGCCGTTGCGGTGCTTGGCGACGATCAGGTCGGCCTCGCCGGGGCGGGTCGACTCCTTCTCGTAGACGTCGTCGCGGTGCAGCAGGATCACCATGTCGGCGTCCTGCTCGATCGAGCCGGACTCACGCAGGTCGCTGACCATCGGCCGCTTGTCGGCGCGCTGCTCGGGACCACGGTTGAGCTGGGAGAGCGCGATGACCGGGACCTCGAGCTCCTTGGCCAGCAGCTTGATCTGGCGGGAGAACTCCGAGACCTCCAGCTGGCGGGACTCGACCTTCTTGCCCGAGGACATCAGCTGGAGGTAGTCGATGACGACCAGGCGCAGGTCGTGGCGCTGCCGCAGCCGGCGGGCCTTGGCCCGGATCTCCATCATCGTCATGTTCGGCGAATCGTCGATGAAGATCGGCGCCGAGGAGACCTCGCCCATCTTGCGGGCCAGCTTCACCCAGTCGTCGTCGGTCATGTTGCCGTTGCGGATGTGGTTGAGCGGCACCTTCGCCTCGGCAGACAGCAGCCGCATGGTGATCTCCGTGCGCGTCATCTCCAGGCTGAAGAAGACGCTGGCCAGGTTGTTCTGGATCGACGCCGCCCGACAGAAGTCCAGGGCCAGCGTCGACTTCCCCATGGCGGGGCGCGCCGCGACGATGATCATCTGGCCCTTGTGCAGGCCGTTGGTGAGCTCGTCGAAGTCGGCGAAGCCGGTCGGCACGCCGTAGATGCCGGACTCACGGTTGCTGATCGCCTCGATCTCGTCGAGGACCCCGGTCATGATGTCGCTCAGCGGGGCGTAGTCCTCGCCCGTGCGCTTGTCGGCGACCTTGTAGACCTCGGCCTGCGCCTGGTCGACCACGTCGTCGACCTGGCCCTCGCCGGCGTACCCGATCTGGACGATCTTGGTGCCCGCTTCGACGAGCCGACGCAGGATCGCCTTCTCGCGCACGATCTCGGCGTAGTAGCCCGCATTGGCGGCGATCGGCACGTTGGCCGAGAGGGTGTGGAGGTACGGCGCGCCGCCGATGCGCTGCAGCTCCCCGCGGCGCTGGAGCTCGGCGGCCACGGTGACCATGTCGACGGGCTCGCCGCGACCGTAGAGGTCGATGATGCCGTCGTAGATCGTCTCGTGGGACGGGCGGTAGAAGTCCCCACCGCGGATCGTCTCGCTGACGTCGGCGATCGCGTCCTTGGAGATGAGCATCGCCCCGAGCACCGACTGCTCGGCGGCCATGTCCTGCGGCGGGGTGCGGTCGCCGGGCGTGGTCGGCCGCTCGCCGGGAGCGTAGGAGACCGGGCCGTCGCCCCAGTCCTCGAACGGCGGCTCGGGGAGCCCCCGGCCGGCCTGCTCGGTGACGCTCAAAGTGCCTCCCACGATCGTGCCGGATCGACCCCGGATGATGGTGTCGAGCCTAGAGATGAGCACCGACAACGCTTCGCCGCGCACATCGGACTGACGTCCACGACCGTGGGACCGTACGACGCCGCAGGGCCCCGGCGACACCACCTTGTCCACAGGGCCTGTGGATAACCCGCCTGAGGGCGTGGACGACACGCACAGAGCTGTGCACAGGATGGGGAGGAGCCTGTGGAGGACACGCCGACCGGAGTCCGCGACACCTCTCTGACCTGCACAAACAGGGTGCTGACCGTGTGGAGGAAGAAATCCGGGAAGTTGCTCCGTTCATCTGCCCGCCATCTGGACGTAGGTCGTTGCTATGTCGACAAAGCACCCCGCCGAGCCGTCCATCCACAGGAACACCGTGGTTTTCCACCGCTCTCGTTGACTAGTCACGTTGTTGCCAGTTCCGGGGTGTGGTCCCTACATGACTAGGCTCGTCCGGGTGCGGAGAGGCCAGGACCGGGAGATCCTGCGGCTCGCGGTCCCCGCCTTCCTGGCCCTGGTGGCCGAGCCGCTCTTCCTGCTCTCCGACGCCGCGATCGTCGGGCACCTCGGCACCCCCGAGCTGGCCGGACTCGGCATCGCCGGGGTGGTGCTGCAGACAGTGGTCGGGCTCTGCGTGTTCCTGGCCTACGGCACCACCGCCGGCGTCGCCCGCCGGCTCGGCGCCGGCGACCGGCGAGGCGCGCTCGCGCAGGGCGTCGACGGTCTGTGGCTGGCCGTCGTCATCGGCGCCGTCGCCACCGTGGCGGGCGTCGCCGCGACCGGACCGCTCGTCGAGGCGTTCGACGCCTCCCCCGTCGTGACCGAGCACGCCACGACCTACCTCCGGATCGCCTTCCTCGGCACCACCCCGCTGCTGCTGATGCTCGCGGCGACCGGTGTCCTGCGCGGCCTGCAGGACACCCGCACCCCGCTCGTCGTCGCCGTGGCCGGCAACGCGCTCAACATCGTGCTGAACCTGCTGCTCGTGTACGGCGCGGGCCCGGTCGCCGGTCTCGGCCTGCCCGGGTCGGCGGTGGGCTCGGTGCTCGCCCAGGTCGCGAGCGCCGCCGCGCTGCTCGTCGTGGTGGTGCGCGGTGCCCGCCGGGAAGGCGCGTCGCTGCGGCCGCACCCGGCCGGCATCCGGGCCGCAGGGCGCGCCGGCGTACCGCTCGTGATCCGCACCCTGACCCTGCGCGCGGCGCTGCTCGTCACGACGTACGCCGTCACCCTCGGTGCGGTCGATGCAACCGACTCCGCCGTCGACCTGGCCACCCACCAGCTCGCCATCACCTTGTGGACCTTCCTGGCGTTCGTGCTCGACGCGATCGCCATCGCGGCCCAGGCCATCACCGGGCGGCTGCTGGGCTCCGGCGACCGGGTGGGCACCCGGGCCGTCACCCGACGGATGGTGCAGTGGGGCGTGGTGAGCGGCCTGGTCACCGGCGTGCTCCTCGCCGCGAGCAGCCCGCTGCTCGGCCACCTGTTCACTGCGGACCCCGCCGTCCGGGACGCCC
Source organism: Nocardioides sp. W7 (assembly GCF_022919075.1). Lineage (NCBI taxonomy): Bacteria > Bacillati > Actinomycetota > Actinomycetes > Propionibacteriales > Nocardioidaceae > Nocardioides > Nocardioides sp. W7. Next base: position 850,671 of record NZ_CP095078.1, read on the forward strand.
TCGTCCCGGTCCTCCTCGTGGCAGCGCTCGCCCAGCCGATCGCCGGCGTGGTCTTCGTGCTCGACGGGGTGCTGATCGGGGCCGGCGACGGCCGCTACCTGGCCTTGGGCGGCCTACTCACCCTGGTCGTGTACGCGCCCGTCGTGCTCGCCGTCGCCGGCGGTGGACTGTTCGCGGTATGGGTCAGCTTCGCCTTCCTCTTCATGGGCGCCCGGCTCGGGGTGCTCGTGCACCGCGCCCGCGGCGACGCCTGGCTGGTGACCGGGGTGAGCCGCTGACGTGCTGCTGGTCTGGACCTGGCCGGGCTCCGCGCTTCGAACGTAGCCCGCGGGGGACGCTCGCGTTGTCCGGCCTGAGTCCGTCGTCACACCCCTGGAGGAACCCGCGTGACCCACCGGCCCCGCATCGTCGCCCTCACCCTGCTGCTCGGAGGCGTCGCGCTCCCGGCGGTCGCCGCGTCACCCGCGCAGGCGGAGCCGGGCTGCCTCCACGACGTCTCCGTCGTCCCGATCTTCGCCCCCGGCGGGTGTGACGACACGACCCCGCCGGAGACGGCGATCGGGACGACCGCCCCTCGGCTCGGTCCTGGCGGCTGGGTCAACAAGCACACCCTGCGGGTCGGGCTCTCCGGCCACCACACGGACGCCGACACCGATCCGATCGCCCTCGAGTGCTCGCTCGCCCTGGACCCGGCGCCGCCGACGGAGGACGAGTGGTCCGACTGCCCGACGGACGGGGTCTTCCGCGGGCTCACGACCACCTCGGTGCCGTACGTCCTGTGGGTGCGCGCCGTCGACAGCGCCGACGCCGCCATCGCCTGGTCCGACGGCGACCTGCTCAACGGGTTCGGCGACGAGTCGGCCGGCGACCACGACGTCTCACCCGCGAGGCTGGCCTTCCAGGTCGACACCGTCGCCCCCGACACCCTGCTGTCCGGCACGCCGAAGGACCGGCTGCGCCCGACGCTGCCGATGGTGAGCACCGCCAGCCCGCGATTCCGGCTCGCGGCGACCGAGACGGCCACCTTCCGATGCACCGTCAACGGCGCGGCCGCCCCCTGCGCTGGCGGCGTGACCACCCTGCGCTCGCTGCGGCCGGGCGACCAGGAGCTCCGGGTGCAGGCCGTCGACCCGGCCGGCAACGTCGACCCGACGCCGGCGACGACGCGGTTCGCCGTACCCATGAATCTCGCCCCCCGCGGTCGCGCCCCCGGCTGGAAGCTGGTCCGCCGCGGCGGCTACCTCGGTGGCGACTACCTGCAGGCGAGCACCCGCGGCGCCCGGCTCGTGGTCGGGGCGGGCCGGTTCCGCGAGCTCCGGCTGCTCGCCGCGACCGGGCCGAGGGCCGGCGTCGTCGAGCTCAGGTACGGCGGGAAACGCCAGCGGGTCGACCTGCGGCGGGCCGCCGCCAGGCCCCACGACCAGCTCCGACTGCGCGACGAGCGGGCCACCCCGCAGCGCGGCCGGATCGAGATCCGGGTCCTGCGCGGCCCGGTCCGCCTCGACGGCATCCTCGCGCATTGACATCCTGGCGCATCGACTGAGCCTGCGAGGTCGTGACCGGCGTGCCGAACCCAGGCGACCGGACGCAGCAGGGCCCGTCCCTCCCGAAAGGAGGAACGGGCCCTGCTGGATCAGACGTGGGTCAGGCGGGGATGACGTTGAGGGCCACCGTGGCGGACACCTCGTCGGTCAGCTTGACCGAGACCTCGTGCGAACCCAGAGCCTTGATCGGGTTGCCGAGGACGATGGTGCGCTTGTCGACCGGCTCGCCGGAGGCCTCGGTGAGAGCGCCGGCGATCTCGGCGACCGTGACGGCGCCGAAGAGGCGGCCGCCCTGGCCCGAGCGGACCTTGACCGAGACCGCCTGGGCCTCGAGCTTGGACTTGATCTGCGCCGCGTGGTCGTGGTCGCGCACCGCGCGGCTGGCGCGGGCGGCCTTGATCGACTCGACGGTCTTCTCGGCACCGCGGGTCCAACGGATCGCCACACCGCGCGGGACGAGGTAGTTGCGGCCGTAGCCGTCCTTCACCTCGACGACGTCGCCGGGGCTACCGAGGCCGGTGACCTCCTGGGTCAGGATGATCTTCATGCGTCCGTCCCCTCTCAGCGACCGGTAGAGGTGTAGGGCAGGAGCGCAACCTCACGCGCGTTCTTGACCGCGATCGCCACGTCCCGCTGGTGCTGGACGCAGTTGCCGGTCACGCGACGCGCGCGGATCTTGCCGCGGTCGGAGATGAACTTGCGAAGAAGGGTGGTGTCCTTGTAGTCGACACCGCCCGCCTTCTCCTTGCAGAACTGGCAAACCTTCTTCTTCGGCTTGCGAATCACTGCCTTGGCCATTGTGGTGCTTCCTTTCTAGAAGCCCGGCTCGCGCCGGAATGGTTGAGGGATTCGATTGGGTGAATCTCGATCAGACGCGAGAGGAGGGTCTCGATACGCGCGTCACGGCTTCGCTTCGCTCAGCCGTGGCGCCACTCGACCTTTCCGCCTGGGTCTTCCGCTTCGCAGGCTCAGCGGAAGGGCGTTAAAACGGCGGCTCTTCCGAGCCGACGCCGGGGGCGCCCCACGGGTCGTTGGCGGGAGCCCCGCCACCGCCGCCGGAGCCGCCACCCTGAGGAGCCGGGGTGGCCCAGGGGTCGTTGCCGCCGCTGGGCTGCTGCGGGCGGGACTGGCCCCCACCGCCGCCACCACCGGAGTAGCCGCCACCGCCGCCGCCCGAGCGCGAGGCGCGGGTGACCTTGGCCGTGGCGAAGGCGAGAGCGGGACCGACCTCGTCGACCTCGAGCTCCACGACGGTGCGCTTCTCACCCTCGCGGGTCTCGTAGGACCGCTGCTTGAGCCGGCCCTGGACGATGACGCGCATCCCCCGCTGGAGCGACTCGGCGACGTTCTCCGCCGCCTGCCGCCAGACCGAGCAGGAGAGGAACAGCGCGTCGCCGTCCTTCCACTCGTTGGTCTGCCGGTCGAAGGTGCGCGGTGTCGAGGCGATCCGGAAGTTCGCCACTGCCGCACCCGAGGGGGTGAAGCGCAGCTCCGGGTCGTCGACGAGGTTGCCCACCACCGTGATGACGGTCTCGCCTGCCATGAGGTCTCCTCAGCTTCTTGTCTGATCGTGTCCGGTCGTCGTCGCGCCCATCGTGGAGCAGCGCGCCGACAGCCGGAAGGGGTCGTCCACAGGAGACGCTCAGTGAGCGTCGGGGCGAATGACCTTGGTGCGCAGGATCGACTCGTTGAGCGTGAGCTGGCGGTCGAACTCCTTGACCGTGGCCGGCTCGGCGTTCAGCGAGATGACGGCGTAGATGCCCTCGGCGTTCTTCTTGACCTCGTAGGCCAGCCGGCGGCGACCCCACACGTCGACGGACTCGACCGAGCCGCCGTCCTTGCGGATGACGTTGAGGTACTTGTCGAGCGACGGACCGATGGTCCGCTCCTCGAGGCTGGGGTCGAGGATGACCATGACTTCGTAAGCGCGCAAAGCGCGTCCTCCTTTGGACTCGGCGGCCACGGTCTCTCCGTGGCAGGAGGGTGCAGCGTCCCCACGACGATCCGGATCGGGCTGGATCGAGGTGGAGGTCACGCGGCGACCTGGTCCCGTCGGTGGGCAGGGCGCAGCGGACAGCACAGGCTAGCAGCGGCGCCGCACTCCCTCCCAATCCTGTGGATTGCGGTCCGCGCCTGTCCGCGGCCGTGGCTAGCGTCGCGGGATGGCCCGCACCCGCCCACCCCCGATCGTGGGGCGCTACCTGCTCGCCGACCGGGTCGGCCTCGGCGGGACGGGCGCGGTCTGGCGAGCGTGGGACCTGCGCGAGGAGCGGTACGTCGCCGCCAAGCTGCTCCGCAGGTACGACGAGGCGCTGCTGCTGCGCTTCGTGCGCGAGCAGGCGCTGCGGATCCGGCACCCGCACGTGCTCGCACCGCGCGGCTGGGCGGCCGAGGACGAGGTCGCGGTGATCGTCAGCGAGCTGGTCCGCGGCGGCTCGGTGCGCGGCCTGCTCGGCGCCGGCCCGCTGCCCGAGGGGTTCGCCGTCGTCCTCCTCGACCAGGCGCTCCAGGCCCTGGTCGCGGTGCACGCCGCCGAGGTCGTGCACGGCGACGTGAAGCCCGCGAATCTGCTGCTCGAGCCCACCGGCGCCGGCCGCCCGCACCTCCGGCTCGCGGACTTCGGCGTGGCTTCCGCCGCGGACGGGGTGGTGTTCCGGAGCATCGGGCCGGTCGGCACGGTCGGCTACCTCGCACCCGACCAGGAGCGCGGCGCCCCGCCCGACCCGGCGCAGGACGTCTACGCGCTCGGGGTCACCGGCCGCCGCCTGCTCCGGGGCCCGGCCGCGGTGACGACCCTGCTCGACTCGATGACCCGGCCCGAGGCCCGGCTGCGCCCCACGGCCCAGGTGGCGCTGGAGCGCCTCCGCTCCCTCCCGGTACGCCGCGGCGGCGACTGGCCCGTCGTCCCCGACCGGCTCGGTCCGGACCCGCCGGGGCCGCCGGCCGGGACGCGGGGTCGGCTCGGCTGGCTACGGTGACGCGGTCGGTTCGAGCCGCTGGGTCCCAATGACGCGCAGCAGCGCGAGCGCCTCCGCCTCGGGGGTGTCGGGCGCGGCGGAGTAGACGATGAGCATCTGGTCGTCGTCGGGCAGGTGCAGGGTGTCGCAGTCCAGGGTCACCGGGCCGAGGCTCGGATGGACGAGCGTCTTGCGGTGGGTGCGCGGGCAGCGGGCGGGAGTCGTCTCCCACAGCTCGCGGAACTCCGCCGAGCTCGCCAGCAGGTCCGCCAGCAGCCGCTGCAGGCCCGGGTCGTCGGGGTAGCGGCCGCTGGCGGTGCGCAGGCTGGCCACGCCCTGCCGCACGGTGGCTTCCAGTTCGTCGGGCGAACCGCCCACCGGCGTCCGCGCGGGGTCGCGCGGGTCCGGCAGGAACCGCAGCCGCATCCGGTTGCGGCGCTCGAGCGGGATCCGCGACCAGTCGCCGTGCAGCGCGGCGGACATGGCGTTCCAGGCGAGGATGTCGCCCTTGGCGCTCACCACCATCGCGGGCAGGTCGGCGAACCGATCGATCAACCGGAGCACGCTCGGTTTCACGTGCAACGAGATCCGGCCGGCCTGCGGCCGGGCGACGCCGGCCAGCGAGAACAGGTGGTCGCGCTCGTCGTCGTCGAGTCGCAGCGCGCGGGCCAGCGAACCCATGACCTGCTCGGAGGGATGCGGCCCGCGGCCCTGCTCCAGCCGGACCACGTAGTCGACGCTGATCCCGGCCAGCATCGCGATCTCCTCGCGCCGCAGTCCGGGCACCCGGCGGTTCAGTCCGGCGGGCAGGCCGACCTCCTCGGGGCGGATCCGCTCGCGCGCCCGCTTCAGGACGGTCGCCAGCTCGGTGCGGTTCGGCTTCACGTCCCCAGGATGCCCCGGCTTCGACGACGCCGGGTAGGACGCCCGGTCCCACGACCAGCAGGTCCTGTCAGCGCCACTCGGACCGACGCAGGATCGAGGCATGACCGACACGAGCACCACCGTCCTGATCACCGGCGCCAACAAGGGCCTCGGCCTCGAGACCTCACGCCGCCTCGCCGCCCTCGGCTGGACCGTCTGGATGGCCGCCCGCGACACCCGGGCCGCCACCGAGGCCGCCGACAAGCTCCGGGCCGACCAGCCCGACGCCGACCTGCGGACGGTCGAGCTCGACGTCACCAGCGAGGCGTCCGTCGCATCGGCGTACGACGTCGTCGCGGCAGCGGGCACCGGCCTCGACGTCCTGATCAACAACGCCGGCATCATCGGCTCGTTCACGAGCACCCTGGAGACGACCGCCGCCGACTTCGCCTCGACGTACGACGTGAACGTGCTCGGGCCGGTCCGGGTGACCCGGGCCTTCCTGCCGCTGCTGAGCGCGTCGGCGCGGCCGCGCCTGGTGATGGTCTCCAGCGGCCTGGGCTCGATCGCCCTCAACAACGACCCGTCGCGCGACGAGTTCGGCGTGCCGGGGATCGTCTACCAGTCCTCCAAGGCGGCGCTGAACATGATCGCCAACCAGTACGCGAAGGCTCTTCCCGAGGTGCGGGTGTCCTCGGTCGACCCCGGCTACACCGCCACGGACCTCAACGGGCACGCCGGCCGGCAGACCGTCACCGAGGGAACCGACGCGATCGTCACCGCCGCGTCGGCCGACCACGTGCCGGGCGCGCACTTCGACCGGTACGGCGTGATCCCGCGCTGAGCGTCACGGGAGGTGTACGTCGACCCCGCGTCCCGGAGCTCGGCGACCCGCGCCCCGGGGGCGGCGTGTCGCAGCAGGTCCTGTGCCCGACGCCCGGCGTCTCATCCGCCCCAGGTTCATCACGGTATGCAGGCCAGTTCGCACCTCCCACGGCGTGCCCACCGTGGGAGGTGCGGGTTCGGCTGCATACCGTGATGAGCCTGCGCACACCCCCGGCCCCACCCGCACTGTCCCCACCTCTTCCTACGATGGGCACATGAGCCAGATCGCCATCGGAGCCCACGTCGACCAGACCGACCCGATCGCGGAGGCGCAGGCCCGCAACGCGCCGCTGGTGCAGTTCTTCCTCGGCGACCCGCAGGGCTACCAGGGCCCCGAGTTCGCGTACGCCGGGGGCGCGGAGGGTCTCAAGGCGGACGCGGAGGCGGCCGGCGTCGACCTCTACGTGCACGCGCCGTACATCATCAACGTCGCGACGACGAACAACCGGATCCGGATCCCCAGCCGCAAGCTGCTCCAGCAGCACGTCGACGCGGCGGCCTCGATCGGCGCGAAGGGCCTGATCGTGCACGGCGGTCACGTCAACAAGGCCGACGATCCTGCGAAGGGGTTCGACAACTGGCGCAAGGCCATCGAGGCGACCGACCTCAAGCTCCCGCTGCTGATCGAGAACACCGCCGGCGGCGACAACGCGATGACCCGCTACCTCGACCGGATCTCCGGGGTCTGGGCGGCGATCGCCGAGACCGACCAGCTCGACATGGTCGGCTTCTGCCTCGACACCTGCCACGCCCACGCGGGCGGCAACGCGCTCGAGACGGTCGTCGAGGACGTCAAGGCGATCACCGGCCGGATCGACCTGGTGCACTGCAACGACAGCCGCGACGAGTTCGACTCCGGCGCCGACCGGCACGCCAACTTCGGCGCCGGCAGGATCGACCCCGACCTGCTGGCCTCCGTGGTCCGCGACGCCGGCGCCCCGGTGATCTGTGAGACCCCCGGCCCCGCCGACGCGCACGTCGCCGACTTCAACTGGCTGCGCGAGCGGCTCTGACCGCAGCGTTCCCGCGTTGGTCCCTGAGATTCGGCACGCCCGCGACCCGGCGGGAGTCAGGGACCAACCGGGCCCGCGACCGTGAGGGTCAGGCAGCGCACCTCTGCGGAGTCCGGCCGGCCGCTGCGCTGGCGCACCAGCCGCAGCGTGCCCTCAGCCGTCGTCAGCTCCTCGGACCCGAAGACGAGGAAGGAGAACACGTGCCCGTCGTCCTCGATGGGCACGAGGTACGACGGCCGCTCCGCCACGTGCCACCGGCTGGCGCCGAGCCGCCGGCGGAAGACCAGCTGCACGCAGCTGCCCACCCCGGCGTCGATCACCTGCCCGGACGCGGGGTCCTCGAGCACGTGATGACTGATCCGCTGCTTCGTGGCGATCGACACGACTGCCTCCTCGAACTGAGTTGTTGAGGATCAGGAGCGGACCGCCGCCCGGTTGATACGCCGGGGACGGGCTCAGCCGAAGCACACCAACGGCACCGGGGCGGTGCCGGTCGAGACGGCCGGCACCGCCGCGGCCAGTGCCGCGGCCGGATCGACGCCGGTGGAGAGCTGCTGGTGGACGGCGACCAGGACGTCGTACGCCGCTTGGTCGTTGACCGCGGCCGCCGACGCGATCACGCAGCGCGCGCCGGCGTGCAGCCATGCGGCGGACATGCCGATCAGCTCCTCGCCCCACCGCACCGTCGAACGGCCGACCTCGCACGCGGAGAGCAGCACGACATCGGGCACCGCGCGGAGCCGGTCGATGTCGTAGCCGAACCACGACCCGTCGGCCAGCAGCAACCCGGAGAAGAGCGGGTTCTCGGCCGAGTGCCGGCCGTGGGCCGCGACGTGCAGGACGTCGACCTGCTCCGCGAGCTCCGAGACCGCGCCCGCGGTGGCGGCCGCACCGACCAGGACCCGGGCGGACGGCCACTCCTTCGCGGCGGCGTTCACCTCGTCCTCGGCGCGCAGCACCCGCGGCCCGGCGACGAAGCCGGCCGTCGTCGTCCGCAGCGGCGTCGTACGACGGGCCAGCCAGGACGTCGCCGACTGCGCGACCGTGACGGGGCGGCCGACGTACCCGGGCAGCAGGGTCCACGGCACACCCGCCAGGACTCCGGACGGCGTCAGCACCACCCGCCGCTCGCCGACCGCCTCCAGCACCGGCGCGACCAGCAGTGCCGCCAGCTGGTCGAGGCGTACGGCGAGCGCGCCGCGGACCGCGCCCGCCATCGGCTCGGACAGGTCGGCCGCGGCCACGTCGAGGTCGGGCAGCAGGCCGCCCACGAGGTCGTCGAGGACACCGCGGACGCCCAGGTCGACCCAGGTCGCTCCGGCGTCGGTCACCACGAGCGCGACCAGCGCCTCGGCCGTCACGACGTAGGCCACGAGCGCCGTCTCCGCGTCGAGCGCGGAGCGGAGCTCGGGAAGCGTGACCGGGTCGGCGACCTCGCCGGACCCGCGGTGCTGCCAGGCCCGCTCGCGCACCCGCTGCCGCAGCTCACCCTCGCGGGCCGCGTCGTGGCTGCCCTCACCGCTCGCGAGCCCGCGCAGCTCGGCCAGATCGGCGACCAACTCCTCGTCCTCGGGTGCCCGCACCGGTTGGACCCGGCTCGCCAGCATCCGCGCCCTCTCCGACCACTCCAGCAGCACAGCCGGCCTCCGAGAATCCACGGCCAGAGCCAGACCACGCACCCCGAGACGTACGCCTTGTCCCGCGACGCCGGTCTGCAGGTCGAGCGAGCCGAAGGAGCTCTGCCACGCGTGCAGGTCAACCAGACCGGAGCGGAGATGACGCAGGGCATCGCGGCGCCTGCCCTCGGCGGCGGCGAGCTCGGCACGTGCTTCCCGGGCCAGCAGTCGCACCGCAAGCGGAGAGCGGCGCCCGATCCTCAGGTCGGCCAGTCGCGTCCGCGCGCCGTCGACCTGTCCCAACCGGGCGAGGCCGCCGGCCACCTGGAAACGGAGACTGAGCGAGTCCCAGCCGGCCCCGTCCGCGGCCAGCGATCGCGCCAGCCCCTCTGCCTCGTCCACCCGTCCCGAGACGAGTCGGTGACCTCGCAACTCGGCGACCAGCCGCACCGACTCCGCGCGGTCCGCCATAGCGGGGGCGTTCACTCGGCGGAAGCGGCGGGCGGCCTGCCGGGCCCGGACCATCGCCTCGGCCGGGTCCCGGAACAGCACGGCACGCGCCAGGGCCAGCTCTGCCTCGGCCTGTCGCCGGCGGAGGCGCCGTACGCCGTACGCACGGCCTGCGGCCTCGAGTGCCCGCCGACCGTCGGCCTCCAGGCCGGCCGCCAGCAGAGCCTCGGCACGATCCTGCTGTCCGATCGCCTCGCTGACCGGGCTCAGCGGCGCGAGCACCGGCGCGGCGGCGTCCATGAGGGCAAGGGCCTGGACGAGCTCGCCTGCCAGGAGCCGGCAGTAGCCGAGGTTGTGACGGGCCATCGCGGCCTCGACCTCCAGCCCCGCGAGCTGCAGGTGTGGGATCGCACGATCGAAGTCGACGTTCGCGAGCTCAAGGTCCTGGTGCCTCAGGTGCACGCCCCCGCGGTTCAGGAGGGCGCGACCGAGCAGGGCGTGCTCGTCGCCCAGCAACGCGATCGCGGCCGCGAAGTCGGTGAGCGCGTCGCTGGTGCGACCACTGAGCATCAGCAGCATCGCGCGCTGGCTCAGGACGGAGCCGCGGATCCGGTCGTCCAGCACCGTCGCCGCGAGCACCTGCTCGCACCGCTGGAGCGCCGCTGCCGTGTCGCCGGTCTCGGCCTCGACGTGCGCGAGGCTGGACTCGATCTCCGCCTCGAGCTGAGTCTCGGTAGCCGCGTCGCGGGCCCGGAGGAGCAGTCGTCGGGCGACCACGTACCGTCCCGCGTTGGTCGCTGCGACGCCGCGCTGATGGAGCTCGCCGGCCGTCGACACCCGCCTAGTCTGGCGTGAGAGAGGTCAACTCCTCCAGTGCCTGCCAGCCGCGGTCGGTCGCCGTGGCCGGGTCGTCACCGTCCGTGATCCCGCACCCGATCCGCGCGGCCAGCCGTCCGGCGAGGAGTGGGGCGGCGAACGACGTGCCGCTCCAGACCGCGAAGCCGCTCCGGAAGTCGTCCGGGTCCAGCGCTTCGCGCACTCGCCCGAAGGCGGTCGTGCGCGCCGCCGACTGAAGCCCGCCCTCGAACGACGGCATGGTGCTGAGCACCGCCGCCCCCGGGACGTGGGCCCGGACCCAGGGCCCGGCGTTCGTGAACAGCGCGTCGGTGACCCCGTTCGGGTTCAGGGCCCCGACCGACACGATGGGCAACCGCTCGGCGGACGCCGCGAACGGCCCGGTGCCGTCGGACCACGGAGCGAATGCCGCGGGGAAGCTCGGTCGGCTCGTCGCGTCGTTGCCGGCCGAGCACACCACCAGGGTCCCGCCGGCGGCGAGATCGGCGAGGATGTCGTGCATCGTCGGATCGAAGAGCTCGTCCTCCGGTGTCTCGTGGTAGTAGCCCATCGAGAGGCTGAGGATGTCGATCGCCCGGCCGCCCTCCTCCCCGTCCCGGTGCCGTCGCGCCAGCTCGGCGATCTGGGCGAGCGATGCCACCAGGTCGGACTCCACGATCGGGCCGGCGGAGGGCACCACTCGCCAACTCAGGATGTCGGCGTCGGGACAACCCTGGTGAACCAGGCCGGCGATGAAGGTCCCGTGGCCCGAGAGCGGATCGATCACCCCGTCGAGCGCGCCCTCCAGGTCGCCGTGGAGCTCGGGGTCAGTGGTCGGGTCGTCGTATCCGATGGCGTGCCCGTCGAGGGTCACGCCGGTCGTCACCACCGGGTCGAGCCAGGGGTGACTCCCGCATCCGGTATCGAGGATCGCGACCACCGGACGCCGCCCGGATCCGGGCGAGGACCTGACCGGTGCCGGTCCGACGTAGGCGACCGGTTGACGGCCACCGGACCCCGGCTCGGCATAGGTCGCGACCGGGTTCCCGGCGTGGTACGGGTTCCCGGCGTGGTACGGGTTTCCCGCGTGGTACGGATTCCCGGCGTGGTAGGGATTCCCGGCGTGGTACGGGTTGCTCTCGACGGACCCGGAGAACACCACGTGCTCGAGCCCGACGCCCCGGACCGCATCGACGCCCAGCTGTGCCCGGGTCTGCTGGAGCAGCGTCCAGCCGTCCGGCGCGATCGTGGCGTGGTGGGATGCCACCACGAGACGGACCGGACGCACGCCATGGCGGAGCCCGACCGTCCGGGGGTCCTCCCGCTCGGGCACCACGTCCCACCCGAGCGGCTTCGCGACCACCCGCAGGACGTACAGCGCGTCGTCGAAGTCGACCGACTTCGAGATCAGCAGCCGCGGCCCGACGTACACGGTCGGCCGGGGCAGGACGCCCTTCACGGCGATCGCCGTGGCGGGGTCGAGCACCCGGCCCTCGACCCCGGCGATCGTGTCCCGCGGCGGCGGGTTCGGGTCCCGGTCGAGCGGCTTGCGGGGCGCGGGGCGCTTCTCGTCGTCGGGCTGGGCCATGGATTCCTCAGATCTCGAAGGTGGGGGTGGAGAAGGCCGGGCGGGCGATGTCGTGCGGCTCCAGGCTGAGCCGGAGCAGGCCCAGCGGCAGGCCGGTGAGCTCGAAGCGGCCGGTGTCGGTGACGGTCGCCGCGTGCTCGCCGGCGCGGACGGTCATCGGCTCGGGCGGCACGATCCAGCCGTCGATGCGGGAGCGGCCGTCGTCGACGGCGACGCGGACCAGCAGGTCGGTGTCGCCGTACACGAACCGGAGCGTGTACGTCGCGGTCCCGCGCGCGCCGACGAGCTCCTGGGAGCGCTCGACCAGCTCCATCAGCCCGAGCAGCTCCGCGTCCAGGTCGCTCGCGGCAAACGCGGCGGCGGCCTGCATCCGGGCGACCAGGCCGTCGGGGACCGGGTCGCGCTCCTCGTAGACCCGGCGTACGAGGTCCAGCAGGTCCTCACGACTCATCTCGCTCATCAGATCTCTCCCGCCTGCACGAGGGCGACGCGCAGCTTGGCCAGGCAGCGGCCCCGGGTGGGCCCGATGCTGCCGATCGGCATGTCCAGGTCGCTGGCCAGCGCCTGGTAGTCGGGACGCCGCTCGAACGCGACCACCCGCAGCAGTCGCCGGCACCGCTCGGGCAGCGCGTCGACCGCGTGCCACAGCCGCGAGCGGGAGTCGTTCTCGACCGCGTCGGCCTCGGCGGATCGATCGGCGGGCAGCCGGGCGGCCAGCTCCTCGTCGGCCGCGGGCATGACGTGCTGGTCGGACTTCGCCACCCGCCAGGACTCGCGCCGCGCCGTCGTGGTCAGCCAGCCCCCGACGGCGGCCGGGTCGGCGATCGTCGTACGACGGCGCACCAGTGCCAGCCACGTCGTCTGGACGACGTCCTCGGCGGCCTCCTGGGGAAGCCGGTAGGCGCGGACCACGTGCCACAGCACGGGGGTCATCAGCCGGACCAGCTCGTCGAGCCCGGCCGGGTCTCCGCCGAGCCAGCGCTCGAACGCGTGTCCCGCGTCGACCCACAGCCGATCGGGGGGCGCGCCCGCCCCGGTCGCGACCCGTCCGGTCGCTCGACTCGCCGCCATCCTCGCCTCCAGCACCATCACGTTCCCGAGGAGCAGGACGCGCTCGTCCTGATACCTCCGATGTGCCCCCACCCACATAGTGGTGCAGACCACCTCCGCGCGCCACGGTGTTCAGACCGGCCGGGACCGGTCAACTAGCCTCGGGGCCGTGACTTCCCCCGGCTCCGCCCTCAGCGTCCGCGAGATCTCCCCCGAGGAGCACCTCGCGTTCCTGCGGACCCGACCCTCGGCCTCGTTCCTGCAGACCCCCGCCTGGGGACAGGTCAAGGCGGAGTGGCGACGCGAGTCGCTCGGCTGGTACGACGGCGGGCAGCTCGTCGGCGCCGCGCTGGTGCTCTACCGCCAGCTCCCCCGGCTCAAGCGCTACCTCGCCTACCTGCCCGAGGGTCCGGTCATCGACTGGGACACGGAGCAGCTCTCGGCCTGGCTGACCCCGATGACGGCGCACCTGAAGAAGCAGGGCGCGTTCGGCGTCCGGATGGGCCCGCCCGTGGTCACCCGCCGCTGGACCGCCGCCCAGGTCAAGGAGGGCATCGCCGACCCCGCCGTACGACGCCTCGGCGACCTGCCGCCGACCGAGCGGGACGCCACCGGCGCCCGCGTGGTGGCCCAGCTGCACGAGCTCGGCTGGCGTCCCCAGGTCACCGAGGGCGGCTTCGCAGCGGGCCAGCCGCAGTACGTCTTCCAGGTCCCGCTCGTCGACGCCGACGGCGCGCCCCGCACCGAGGAGGACGTCCTCAAGGGCATGAACCAGCTCTGGCGCCGCAACATCAAGAAGGCGGCGAAGGAGGGCGTCGAGGTCACCGTCGGCTCGACCGACGCGGACAGCAAGGACGACCTCGAGGCGTTCCACGAGCTCTACGTCCACACCGCCCGCCGCGACCACTTCACGCCGCGCCCGCTGTCGTACTTCCGCACCATGACGGACGCGCTCACCAACGAGGACCCCGACCGGTTCCGGCTCTGGTTCGCCCGCCACGACGGCGACCTGGTCGCCGCCACCATCGCGGTCCGGGTCGGCACCCACTCCTGGTACTCCTACGGCGCCTCCTCCACCGAGAAGCGCGAGGTCCGCGGCTCCAACGCCGTCCAGTGGGCGATGATGCGCGACGCGCTCGCGTCCGGCGCGCACGTATACGACCTGCGCGGCATCACCGACACCCTCGACTCCGACGACTCCCACGTCGGGCTGATCCAGTTCAAGGTCGGCACCGGCGGCGAGGCGGTCGAGTACGCCGGAGAGTGGGACCTCCCGCTCAACCGGGCTCTCTACGCCGCCTTCGACCTCTACATGAAGCGACGCTGAGAATGTCCCTCACCCTGACCGTCGACGGCCCCCGCTGGCGCGCCCACCTGCGCGCCGTCGCCGAGACCCACCCCGGCCTGGTCCCCGTCGCCAAGGGCAACGGCTACGGCTTCACCCTCGGCCGGCTCGCCCGCAAGGCCGCCTGGCTGGGCGTCGACACCCTCGCCGTCGGGACGTACGACGAACTGCCGCACGTCGCGTCCCGCTTCGACGGCGACCTGCTGGTGCTCACCCCGTGGCGACCCTTCGGCGCGGCGCTCGAGACCGACCCGTCCCTGGCGCACCGGATCGTGCACACCCTCGGCCGCACCGATGACCTGACCGACCTGCTGGACCGCCAGCCCGACGCCCGGTTCGTGCTCGAGCGGATGACCAGCATGCAGCGGCACGGCTTCTCGGCCCGCGAGCTGTGGGCGGCGGCCCGCCTGCTGCACGACCGGCACCCGGGCGCCCGGCTCGAGGGCATCGCCCTGCACCTGCCGCTCGAGCAGGGCTCGCACCTCTCCGAGGTGGACCGGCTGATGAACGACGTGGTCGCGGCCGAGCTGCCGACCCGCACGGTCTGGGTCAGCCACCTGACCGACGCCGAGCTCGCCCAGCTGCGGGCGTCGTACGCCGACTACGACATCCGGCCCCGGATCGGCACCGGGCTGTGGCTCGGCGCCCGCGACGCGCTGCAGGTCACCGCGACGGTCCTGGACGTGCACGAGGTGGAGCGCGGGGACGCGTTCGGCTACCGCAGCCGCACCGCGCCCAAGTCCGGCCACCTGCTCGTCGTCAGCGGCGGCACCGCCCACGGCATCGGGCTCGAGGCGCCGACCGGCGACCAGAGCATCCGGGCCCGCGCGGCCACCCTGGCCCGCGGCGGCCTGGACGCGGTCGGGTTCGTGCGCTCGCCGTTCTCGATCGACGGCAAGCAACGGCTCTTCGCCGAGCCGCCGCACATGCAGGCCTCGATGCTCTTCCTGCCGCACGGCCCCCGGGTGCCGGAGGTCGGCGAGCAGGTTCAGGTGCGGGTGCGCTACACCGCCACGACGTTCGACCGCGTCGTCGTGTCCTGAGACGGTTCGGGGGGTTCCCCGAGCCGGTCAGCGTCGACGCGGACCGGGTCGTAGCGCGGCAGCAGGATGTCGCGCACGACGAGGCCGACGAGGAAGAGCTCGCCCGCCATCCGCAGCACGATCGCGACCCAGTAGACGCCGCCGTCCCCGCCACCGCCCGGCGCGAGGAACCCGCCGAGGTACCACCACACGGCCGCGAAGTAGAACACCTCGGTCGCCTGCCACACGAGCTGGTCGCGCCAGCGCGGCCGGGCGAGCACCGCCAGCGGCAGCAGCCACAGGACGTACTGCGGTGAGTAGACCTTGTTGACCAGCAGGAAGCCGGCCACGATCAGGAAGCCGAGCTGGGCGAAGCGCGGCGTCTCGGGGGCGAGGACGCCTAGCACGAAGACCCCCACGCACCAGGCTCCGAACAGCAGCCACGACCAGGTGTTGATGGTCGAGGCGTCGACGCCGTCGGTGGCCTGGGAGATCACCAGCCACACCGAGCCGAGATCGGCGCCGCGGTCGGAGTTGAAGGTCCAGAAGACCTTCCACTCCTCGGGTCCCTGGAGGTACGCCGGGGCGTTCGCGAGCACCCAGGCGACCACGGCCGCGGCGGTCGTCACGAGGAAGTCACGCACCCGCTTGTCGCACAGGCAGATCACCAGCACCGCGCCGAGCAGGAACAGCGGGTAGAGCTTCGTCGCCGCGCCGAGGCCGATCAGCACGCCGGTCAGCACCGGGCGGTCCCGCGCCCAGGCCCACATCGCCGCGGCGACCAGCGCGACGGCGGCCAGGTCCCAGTTGACCAGCGCCGTGAGCGCGAGAGCCGGTGAGGCGGCGAACATCGCGGCGTCCCAGGGCCGGCGTGGGTCGACCCGCGCCAGCAGCCAGGCGGCGAGCAGGACCAGGGCGGCGAAGCCGATCGCGTTGACGATCACGAAGGCTCGGATCTCCCGCTGGATCTCGGGGTCGCCGAAGAGCTCGGCCGTGGGCCGCTGGGCGCGCTCGGAGACGTCGGGCGACCCGGTGATCAGGTGGGTGACCTTGGCGGTCGCCCAGGCCCAGTAGGAGATCCCGACGGGGTACTCCATCACCTCGTAACGGCTGCGCACGTCGAGGTCGTCGTCGTAGGGCCAGGCCAGCTCGGCGAACCCGCGCCCGGTGTAGAGGTAGGGCAGGTCGGAGTAGCACATCTGGGTGTAGCGCTGGGTGCCGTCGGTCCAGGTGTCGTCGTAGCAGGACGACTTCTGCACCATCCCGAGCGCGAAGGTCAGCGCCGCGATCGCGAGCACCACCCGCACCGGCGTCCACCAGCGGTGGCGGCCGGCGCGCGTGCCGAGGGGCCCGCCCACGCCCGCGCTCACCGACGCGACGACGCCGTCGGTGTGCGTGGGGTGGACGGTGTCGCTCACCGGCGCCCGGTCCCGCCCACGATCGGCGTCCCGGACGGGGTGGGATCGGTCGGCGTCGGCACCGGCGGGGTCGTCGGCACCTCCGGGGTCGGCGTCGGCACCGGCGGGGGCGGCGGCTCCTGGGTCGGCGTCGGCTTCGGCTTCGGTTCCCTGGTCGGCTTCTTCGACGGCTTGTCCGACGGCTTCTTGGACGGCTTCTTGGACGGCTTCGGCGGCGGCGGGGTGTACGGCACGTGGCCGGTCTCGGGTGCGTCGCCGTCGACGTAGACGGCGGTCGGCAGGTCGCGGACCTCCTCGCCCTCCAGAGCCCGCGTCATCACCCCGGTCCAGGTCGCCGTCGGGAAGTCGCCGCCGAAGAAGCTCGGCAGCCAGTCGTCGAGCGGCTCGACACCCGTGCCGCGGACGTAGACCACCGAGGTGGCGAGCTGGGGCGTGAACCCGCTGAACCAGGACGAGACGACCCGGCCCTTGTCGTTGGTCGAGGTGCCCGTCTTGCCCGCCGCCGGCCGGCCCAGGGCGGAGGCGTCGGAGCCCGAGCCGGTCTTGATGACCTGCTGCATGGCGTACGAGACGTCGGCGGCTATGTCCTCGTCGAGGACCCGCTTCTTCTTGGCCTCGTGGACGTAGATCTCCTTGCCCCCACTGTCGAAGACCTTCTCGATGAGGTACGGCGCGGCGTACACGCCCTCGTTCGCGATGGTGGCGTACGCCGTGGCCATGTTGATCGGGCTGACCGTCGCGCTGCCGAGGGCGACCCCGACGTTGGGCTCCAGGCCCCGGGTGCGGCTGGGGAAGCCCGGCGCGCGGCGACCCGCCTTCGCCGGGGGGATGCCCATCGCGTTCATCATCTTGACGACCTTCTCGGGACCGTTCGGCATGCTGTCGGTGAGGTCGATGAAGGCGGTGTTGATCGAGTCCTCGGTGGCCTTGATCAGGTTGACCCGGCCGTACGAGCTGTTGCCCTGGTTCTCGACGTCGGTGCTGCCGACGGTGATCGGGCTGTTGCCGTCGAAGGTGTCCTTGAGGGAGTAGCCGTCCTTGATACCGGCCGCCAGCGCGAACGGCTTGAGGATCGAGCCGGCCTGGCCACCGGCCACCGCCCAGTTCAGCTGGGACTTCAGGTAGTCCTGGCCGCCGTAGAAGCCGCGGATCGCGCCGGTGCCCGGCTCGACGCTCGCGACCCCGACGTGCAGGTTCTTGTCGCTGAACCCCTCGGGCCGCGCCTCCTTGACCCCGGCGGCGGCCGCGTCCATGTCCTTCTTGGTGAGCGTGGTGGTCACCCGCAGGCCCTTGCCGACGACCTCCTCCTCGGGGAAGCCGAGCCGCTCGAGTTCCGCCTTGACCATCGCGAGCATGTGGCCGCGCTGGCCGCCGTACGAGTCCTCCTTGACCACGGGCGGGAACTTGGGCAGCCGCCGCTGGGCCTTGGTCGACTCCTCCTCGGTGAGGTAGTCGAGGCCGACCATGGCGTCCAGGATGAAGTCGTAGCCGGCCTTGAGGCTCTCGACGGCGGCCTCGCCGTTGGCCGGGTCGTACGCCGTCGGGTTGTTCAGCACTCGGGCCAGCACCACCGACTGGCGCAGCGTGAGCTCGCTGGCCGGCTTGCGGAAGTACGCCTGCGCGGCCGCCTGGACGCCGTACGCCCCCCGACCGAAGTAGATCGTGTTGAGGTAGTTGGTCAGGATCTCCTTCTTGCTCTGCTGACGCTGGATCTTCAGCGACAAGATCGCCTCCTTCACCTTGCGGGTGTAGGAGCGGTCCTGGTTGAGGTAGAGGATCTTGACGTACTGCTGGGTGATCGTGGACGCACCCTGGGTGGTGCCGCCGGAGGCGTTGCTGAACGCCGCGCGCAGGATGCCCTTGGGGTCGAGGCCGCTGTCGGACCAGAAGGACTGGTTCTCCGCGGCGACCACCGCGTTCTGCAGGCTCTCCGGCATCTCCTCCAGCGGGATGATGTCGCGGTTCTGGGTGGCGAAGGTGCCGAGCTTGTCACCGTTGGCGTAGCTGACGACGGTGGTCTCGTCCTGGAACTCCTCGTTCGGCTTCGGTACGTCGATCGCCTGGTAGAGCGCCACGAACGAGCCGGCCGCGAGCAGGGTGCACACCAGCCCGACGATGCCGACCCACTTGGCGACCCGCAGCACCTTCTGCTTGCGGGTCCGGGGAGGCTTCGGGGCCTTCTTCTGAGCGGGGCCGGCGGCCCGGCGCTTGCCATTCACGCGCGGTAGCTCCACGGGTCTCGGGTCGGGTTTGTACACGACGGTCGGTCTCGGCCACCACAGAGGGTACGCAACCGCGCCTACACGTCTCATTCCAGAATTCACGGCCGAGGCGGAGCGCCGAGACCAGCGCCCCGATGCGACGAGAATTCCCGTCGGCCGGATATATCGCTACGATAGGTCGCGTGGCACGTCGTGCAGAGACCATCGAGCTCGCAGTCCTCGGACTGCTGCACGAGGGACCCATGCACGGCTACGAGCTGCGCAAGCGGCTCAACCTGATGCTCGGCTGGGGCCGGGTGCTGTCCTACGGGTCGCTCTACCCGACCCTGAAGAAGATGCTGAAGGGGTCCCTCATCGAGGAGACCACCGCCACGGTCACCCCGGTCACCCGGCGCCCGCGCATCGTCTACCAGGTCACCGAGGCCGGCACCCGCGAGTTCGAGCGCCTGATGACGGAGGTCGGCCCGACCGCCTGGGAGGACGACAACTTCGACATCCGGTTCGCCTTCTTCGGGCGCACCGACATGGAGATCCGGCTGCGGGTCCTCGAGGGACGCCGGATCCGACTGCAGGAGCGGCTCGACCGCGTGCAGCGCGAGCTGAAGATGACCGAGCAAGAGGTCGACCGCTATGCGGCCGAGCTGCAGCGTCACGGCGTCGAGTCCGTCGAGCGCGAGGTCCGCTGGCTCTCCGACCTCATCAATGCCGAGCGAAGTGCCGGCTTGCCCCCACCCGCGGCGCCGCCGGCACCGCCAGCACCACAGTCCTAGACAAACCGGGTCTCAACAAACAAGGCCTGGACAACACAGTCATCGACAGTCGTCATCGTCAGCAGTGACAGGAGAGGAATCCCGATGGGTTCGGTTCGCGTAGCAATCGTGGGAGTCGGCAACTGTGCCAGCTCCCTCGTCCAGGGTGTCGAGTACTACAAGGACGCCGACCCGACGGGCTCGGTCCCCGGGCTCATGCACGTCGCCTTCGGCGAGTACCACGTCAAGGACGTGGAGTTCGTCCTGGCACTCGACGTCGACGACCTGAAGGTCGGCAAGGACCTCTCCGAGGCGATCAACGCCTCGCAGAACAACACGATCAAGATCGCCGACGTCCCGACCCTCGGCGTCGAGGTCAAGCGCGGCCCGACCCTCGACGGTCTCGGCAAGTACTACCGCCAGACCATCGACGAGTCGAGCGCCGAGCCGATCGACGTCGTCCAGGCGCTCAAGGACGCCAAGGTCGACGTGATGGTGTCCTACCTCCCGGTGGGCTCCGAGGAGGCCGACAAGTTCTACGCCCAGTGCGCCATCGACGCCGGCGTGGGCTTCGTCAACGCGCTGCCCGTCTTCATCGCCTCCGACCCGGTCTGGGCCAAGAAGTTCGAGGACGCCGGCGTCCCGATCGTCGGCGACGACATCAAGTCGCAGGTCGGCGCCACCATCACCCACCGGGTGATGGCGAAGCTGTTCGAGGACCGCGGCGTGACGCTGGACCGCACCTACCAGCTCAACGTCGGCGGCAACATGGACTTCAAGAACATGCTCGAGCGTGAGCGCCTGGAGTCCAAGAAGGTCTCCAAGACCCAGGCCGTCACCTCGAACCTGACCGGCGAGCTGGCCAACAAGATCTCCGACCGCAACGTGCACATCGGCCCGTCCGACCACGTCGCGTGGCTCGACGACCGCAAGTGGGCCTACGTCCGCCTCGAGGGTCGCGCCTTCGGCGACGCCCCCCTGAACCTCGAGTACAAGCTCGAGGTCTGGGACTCCCCGAACTCCGCCGGCATCATCATCGACGCGATCCGCGCGGCGAAGATCGCCAAGGACCGGGGCCTCGGCGGCCCGATCATCTCGGCGTCGTCGTACCTCATGAAGTCCCCGCCGGTGCAGCTCCCCGACGACGAGGGCCGCCGCCGCGTCGAGGCCTTCATCGCCGGCGACGAGTGATCGCCTCCTGACGTAGGACAGACCGAGCCCCGCCCGACCACCAGGTCGGGCGGGGCTTCGTCGTACCCGGGCGCTAGCGTCCTCGCCGGAGGTGGTCGCCGATGGGCGCAGAGATCATGCTGGTGAGCGGCAAGCGAGTGACCCTGGCCGTGCTGCAGGAGCTCTTCGCCGACCCGGGCGTCCGCTCGGCGCTGGGTGACGCCACCCTCGCCGGCAGCCCCGAGGAGCACCCACGGGTCACCCGCGTGGACACCGAGCGGCTGAGCCTGGTCCTCCACGGCCCGCAGGAGAGCCGCACCGGTGGCGGAGTGGCGGCGTACACCACCGACCTGGGCGTCGCGCGACCCACGGATGCCGACGGCAGCACCTGGTGGACCCGGTTCGAGATCGCCCGCGGGGCCGAGGACGAGGCGGCCGTGCACGTGCTGTCCGCCGTCCTGGCCGCTCTTGCCGCGGCCAGCTCCGGCCACGTCGTCGTCGAGGGTGAGCTCGTCGAGCTCGACGGCGTCGACCCGCCGGCGCCGGCCGAGGCGGTCGCCTCCGCCCCTGCCCCCGACCTCGGCACCGGGAGGGCGTACCTCACCGCCCTGCTCCCCGGCGCCCCGCCCGACGAGGCCGGCTGGCGCCAGCTGCTGCGGGTGGTGCACGCGCTCACCGCGGACGTCCCCGAGCTGTGGCCGGGCTCCGTGCAGGTCGACGGCGAGTGGCGTCCGTTCACGGCGACGGATCCGCCCCCGCCCTGGTGGCCGTCGGCCCAGTGGCTCGCGAGCGCCGAGCCGGCCGCCACCTGGGAGCTGGCCGTCGCCGGCACACCCGGACAGACGCTCAGCCAGATCTCGCTGACGGCGACCGTCGACGCCGCCACCACGGGCCGGCTGCTCCTGGCGCTGGCCGCCCTCGACGTCGGCTACGCCTTCCTGCACCACTGGACGCCGGCCGAGACGCTGCCGTCCGACACGACCGGACTGCGCCACGACGACCCGGACGACCCCGCCGACGTCCCGTGGGTGCTGCTCACCGAGGAGGATCTGGCGGCCGGTCTGCCCGGTGTCTACTGGGCCCAGCTGATCGGCCCGGAGCTGGAGGCCGTGATCGGCCGCGACCGGCTCGCCGGCACCCCGGCCCACCGGGTCGAGGAGGTGGCCCCGCACCGCTGGCTGATACAGCTCACCCCGTCCGCCGCGGACGTCGTACACGACCTCCCGCACGTGCTGGAGGTGCAGCAGCGGGTGCGCGACCACCTTCGCGTCGAGTGACATGAACTGGCCCCCTTCTGGGCCGAAATAGGGGCCACTTCCTGTCACTCGACGGTTCTCCACAGGCGGCAGGAGGGCCTGGTTCACGCTGCGGCGTTACGGGCAGGCCCGGTCCGTGCCGCACCGCTGGGATCCGACCGCGCCGCCCGTCACCGGGCTGGTCCGCCCTGTCCGGGTGGATCCGACCGGGCGCACGGGCCCGACGCGCAAGCAGGCCAGGGGTCCGCACTGGCGCACCACCTCGGCCGGTCTCTTCGTCCCCGCGAGCGTGAGCGCCGACCTGGTCGAACAGCGGATCGTCGAGGCGCACGCGCGAGCCGGGGAGCGAGCCGTCGTCACCGGATGGGCAGCGCTGCGGCTGCACGGTGCCCGCTTCTCCGACGGGCTCGCCCGTGACGGCCGGACCCGCCTGCCCGTGCCCGTCGCCACGAACGGCGAGCGACGCGCCGAGGTCCCCGGACTGCTCCTCATCCGCCAGCGGGTGCCCGAGGACGAGGTCGTGCTCCGCCACGGGGTCCGCTGCGCGAGCGTGGAGCGCGCCCTGTTCGACGAGATGCGCCGGCTGGGCGAGCCCCGGGAGATGGCCGTGGCCGTGGGCGCGGTCTGCGCCGCCGGCCTCACCTCCGTGCAGCGGATGCGCGGCTACGCGGCGGCTCGGCGCTGGTATCGCGACGTCCGCACCGTCACCGGAGCCCTCGAGATGTCCGTCGAGGACTGCCGCTCACCGCAGGAGGACCGGTTCCGCCTGATCTGGGAGTACGACGCCGGCTGGGGTCGCCCGGTGGGCAACCGTCCGGTCCTCGACGAGTCCGGCCGGCTGGTCGCCGTACCGGACCTGCTCGACGTCACCCGCGGCGTGGTCGGGGAATACGCCGGCGCCGACCACCGCGACATCGACCGCCACGAGTCCGACATCGCGCGCGAGGCGGCGCTGCGCCGGGTCGGCCTGGAGTACGTCGAGGTCGTCGCCCGCGACCTGCGCGACCCCGCCAAGGTCGTGGCCCGGATGCAGGAGGCCGAGCAGCGAGCCGGCCTGTTGCCGAGGCGCTGGCAGGTCGGCCCGCCCATGTCTCGTCGAGTGCCATGAACTGGCCCCACTTCGGGCCGGATCAGGGGCCAGCTGGTGTCACTCGACGGATCGAGCCGCCCACCAGGCGAGCAGCTCCTCGCGGGCCGTTTCCTCGCTGAGCGGGCCCCGGTCCATCCGCAGCTCCAGCAGGAACCCGTAGGCCTCGCCGACCTCCCGGCCCGGACCGATCCCGAGGATCTCCATGATCTGGTTGCCGTCGAGGTCCGGGCGCATGGAGGCCAGCTCCTCCTCCTCCGACAGCCGCGCGATCCGCACCTCGAGGTCGTCGTAGGTCCGCCGCAGCCGGTCCGCCTTGCGCTGGTTGCGGGTCGTGCAGTCCGCCCGGGTCAGCACGTGCAGCCGCTCCAGCTGGTCACCGGCGTCGCGGACGTAGCGGCGTACCGCCGAGTCGGTCCACTCGCCGGTGCCGTAGCCGTGGAAGCGCAGGTGCAGCTCGACCAGCTGGCTGACCGCCTCGATCTGGTCGTTGGAGAAGCGCAGCGCCTTCATCCGCTTGCGGGTCAGCTTGGCGCCGACCACGTCGTGATGGTGGAAGGTGACGGTCCCGTCGTCGACGAACTTGCGGGTGCGCGGCTTGCCGACGTCGTGCATCAGCGCCGCGAAGCGGGACACGAAGTCGGGCTTGCCACCGAGCCGGTCCTCGAGCTCGATCGCCTGCTCCAGCACGGTCAGGGTGTGCTCGTAGACGTCCTTGTGCCGGTGGTGCTCGTCGCGCTCCAGCGCGAGCGCCGGCAGCTCGGGCAGCACGTGCGCGGCCAGTCCGGTCTCCACGAGGAGGGTCAGGCCGAGGCGCGGGTACGGCGCGCAGATCAGCTTGACCAGCTCGTCGCGGACCCGCTCGGCCGAGATGATCTCGATCCGGCCGGCCATCGCGGTCATCGCCGCGACGACGCTCTCGTCCACGCTGAAGCCGAGCTGCGCGGCGAACCGGGCGGCCCGCATCATCCGCAGCGGGTCGTCGGAGAAGGAGTCCTCGGGACGGCCCGGGGTGCGCAGCACCCGGTGGGCCAGGTCCACGACGCCGCCGTGCGGGTCCTCGACCTCGCGGCCCGGGAGTCGCACCGCCATCGCGTTCACGGTGAAGTCGCGTCGGCCCAGGTCGCCGTCGAGGGAGTCGCCGAAGTCGACGTCGGGCTTGCGGGAGGAGGGGTCGTACGACTCCGAGCGGTACGTCGTCACCTCGACGTCCCACTCACCCTTGCGGCAGCCGATGGTGCCGAACGCGCGACCCATGTCCCAGGTCGCCTCGGCCCACCTCTTCAGCAGCCGCTCGGTCTCGTCGGGCCGCGCCGAGGTCGTGAAGTCGAGGTCGTTGTGGTGCCGGCCGAGCATCGCGTCCCGCACCGGGCCGCCGACCAGGGCGAGCTCGTGGCCGGCCGCCTCGAAGATCCGCCCGAGATCGTCGATCACCGGAGCGATGCGGTCCAGCTCGGTCGCCACGGACCGCTGCACCTCGGCAAGGTTCAGGGGCGGCAGAGCGACATCAGACACGAGGGTTGAGTCTAGGCCGTGCTGCCCGAGAGCTCCGAGTCCCGGCGGATAGAGTCGAGTGCATGCTCCGCCCTCTGTCGCTGTTGCCTGCCCTCGCGCTGGTGGCGACGACCTGGGTGGGGTGGAGCGCGCCGGCCGAGGCGGCCCAGGCGGCCCGGGCGGAGGATCCCGACGCGCCGCTGTCGGTGAGCATCGAGTCGATGTCGCCCGCGACGGTGCCCGACCGCGGTCCGGTCACGCTCACCGGACGGGTGACCAACGACGACGACGTCACCTGGTCGACGATCAACCTCTACCCCTTCATCTCCTCCCAACCGCTCACCACGCGCGCCGAGCTCACCGAGGCGACGGCGACCGCGCCGTCGGCGCCGGTGGGCGACCGGGTCACGACGGGCGGGCCGTACCACACCATCGACGAGCTGGCGCCCGGCGAGTCCGAGTACTACTCCGTCCGCGTCCGCAGCGCCGACCTGCGCGCCCACGTCGCCGCGAACGGCGGGAATCTCGCCGACAACGCCGGGGTCTACTGGTTCGGCGTGCACGCCCTCGGCCGCAGCGCGACCGACGCCGGCGGCACCAGCGCCCCGACCGCCGACGGCCGCGCCCGGACCTTCCTGCCCCGCGTGGGCGGGACCGGCCGCCAGGTGAAGACCGCGCTGGTGGTCCCGCTCCGCGGAGGCATCGAGTACGCCGACGACGGCTCGATCGCCGACCCGGCGGCCTGGGCCTCCTCGCTGGCGACCGACGGACGGCTGGGCTCGGCGGTCGAGCTCGGGGCCGCCGCGGGCAGCCGTCCGCTCACCTGGCTGATCGACCCGGCGCTCACCGACGCCACGGCTCGGCTCGCCGCCGGGAACCCCGCGCGCTCGTTGGGCTCCACCGTCGATCCCGAGGCCACCGAGGACCCGGACCGGCTGGTGGCCGACCCCGAGGACCCGACGGCGACCCCGCCCGCCGAGCCGGAGACCGCCCTGCCCTCCCCCGACGGTTCGACCGGCTCGGCCGACCAGACCGAGCAGGAGGAACCGGAGCCGCCGACGCCCACCGAGGAGACCGCCGCGCGGGCCGCGTCGGCCTGGCGCGAGAGCCTGCGCGACGCGCTCGCGTCGACCGAGATCCTCGCCCTGCCGTACGGCGACCTCGACGTCCCGGCGGCGGCCGAGCACGACTCGGCGGCGTACACCCGAGCGCGCCGGCGCTCCGGGTCCAGCCTCCAGCCCTGGCAGCTCCCCACCAGCCCGGCGCTGGGCGGGCGCGCCTTCCTCGACCCGGCCTCGATCGAGCTGGCCGGTGACGACGAGGCCCTGATCGGCTCGGACCTGATGGTCCCCGGCCTGAGTGGCTCCGCCCCGACCGTCGCCACGATCGGGGGCCGGCGGCTGGTCCTCGCGTCGACGGGCGCCGCGAGCGGCGGCCCGGGGCCCGACGACCCGCTGGCCGGGGTCGCCGTACGCCAGCGGATCCTCGCCGAGGCCGCCGTACGCCGGCTGGTCAGCCCGCGTGAGCCGCTGGTCGTCGTGCTGCCCGGCGGCTGGTCCGCGGCCGAGCCGGACGAGTTCTTCGACGGCCTCGACCAGCCCTGGCTGGACCTGACCACCGTCGCCGACGTGCTCGACGAGCCGGCCACGACGCTCGAGCCCGAACAGGTCGTCTACCCCCGCGCCCAGGCCCGCCGGCAGCTCGGCGCCGGCGTCTTCGCCTCGGCCCGCTCGCTGAGCGAGGCCGGCACGACCCTGCAGTACCTGCTGACCCGCAACGACACCGTGGGCCACGAGGTCGCCGACCAGGCCATGGCCTCGCTGTCCTTCGCCAGCCGGGCCGACCCGGACGCCGCCCTCTCGAGCAACACCCGCTCCCGGGCGGTGCTCGAGGACCTGCTGAACGGGGTGCGGATCGAGGCACCGCGGCAGGTCACCCTCTCCAGCGCGAGCGGCCGGTTCTCCGCCACCCTGGAGAACACCCTCGACCAGCCGGTGACGGTGCGGGTCCGGGCGGTCGCGGAGGAGCCGATCACCATCACCATGACCGAGGAGGACGTCACGTTGCCGCCGCGCAGCCGCCGCAGCGTGCTCCTCACCGCCTCCACCGAGCAGCAGGGCGTCCACAACATCACCCTCCAGGTCACCAACATGGCCGGGACCACCGTGGGCACCAGCGACCGCCTCCCGATCCGCGCGGCCCAGGTCAGCGACGTCATCTGGCTGATCATCGGCACCGGCGCCGCGCTGCTCCTGGGCGCGATCGGGGTCCGCCTCGCCCGGCGCTTCCGCGCGGCCCGTCGTACCTCCGGCGACGCCGCGGCTCCCGACGACGCCAGTCCCGAGGCCGAGGCCACCGAGCAGGCGCCCGCGTCGGCATGAGCGCCCCCGAGATGAGCACCCGCGAGTCCGCGGAGGAGACCGACCGCAAGATCCTCGCCTCGAGCGCGGTGATGGCGGCCGGGACCGTGGTGTCCCGGCTGAGCGGCTTCGTCCGGTCCGCGCTGCTGGCCGCCGCGCTCGGCGCCTACCTGCACGCCGACATCTTCACGATCGCCAACACGATCCCGAACATGCTCTACATCCTGCTGGCCGGCGGCGTGTTCAACGCCGTCCTGGTCCCGCAGCTGGTGCGCGCCATGCGCGACGACCCCGACGGCGGGGAGGCCTACACCAACCGGGTCGTCACCCTGGCCGCGCTGTTCCTGGGTGCGGTCACGCTGCTTCTGGTGCTGGCGGCGCCGTTGGTGATGTCGCTCTACCTCGACTCGCGGTACGACGACGCGGACCTGGCCGCCCACCGCGAGTCGATCATCGACTTCGCCCGGCTCTGCCTGCCGCAGGTCTTCTTCTACGGGATGTTCGTGCTGGTCGGGCAGATCCTGAACTCCCGCGGGAAGTTCGGGCCGATGATGTGGGCGCCGATCGCCAACAACGTCATCTCGGTGCTGGTGCTGGTGGTCTACCTGCTCACCTTCGGCCCTGCCGGGGGCGACGAGCGGTTCGGAGCGTTCAGCCGCGGCCAGGAGCTGCTGCTCGGCATCGGCTCGACGGTCGGCATCGCGGCGCAGCTGCTGATCCTGGTGCCCTTCCTGCGCGCGGCGGGCTTCACCTTCCGGCCCCGCTTCGACTTCCGGGGCACCGGCCTCGGCCACACCTTCCGGCTGGCGCTGTGGACGGTGCTCTTCGTCATCGTCAACCAGGTCGCCTACACCGTGGTCGTCCGGCTCGCCTCCAGCGGCACCGTCGGCGGCACCGAGGACGGCACCGGTTACATGGTGTACTCCTCGGCCTTCCTGATCGTGATGGTCCCGCACTCGGTCATCACGGTCTCCCTCGCGACCGCGATCCTCCCGCGGCTCTCGGCCCGGGCCGCCGAGGGCGACCTCGCCGGGCTGGCCCGCACCCTCACCGGCAGCCTGCGCACCGCCCTCGCCGTACTGCTGCCCTTCGCGGCGCTCCTCCCGGTGGTCGCGCCCGACATCGCCCAGGTGGTGTGGGGACACGGCGCCGCCGCCGACGACTTCGACAGCTACGTCCCCACGCTCGCCCTCTTCGGCCCCGGCGTCGTCTTCTTCACCGTCCACTACCTGATGCTGCGCGGCTTCTACGCCCTCGAGCGCACCCGCACCGTCTTCTTCATCCAGTGCTGGGTCGCGGCCACCAACATCGCCGTCGCCCTGGCGCTGGTCCTCCGCACCAACGACGAGCAGACGTCACCGGCCCTGGTGGTGGCCTACTCCGCGTCGTACGCCGTGGGCGCGGCGATCTCGTACGCCGTGCTCCGCCGGACCGTCGGCGGTCTGCACACCGGCGAGCTGCTCCGCTTCCTGGTGCGGCTGCTGCTGGCCACCGCGATCTCGACCGGGGTGGCGGTCGCCGTGGCCTGGCCGCTGCACCGGGCGACCGAGGACTCCTCGTGGCCGGCGGCCGTGCTGGTCGGTGGGCTCGTCGCCGTGGTCGACGTCGTCGTGTTCCTCGTGCTGGCCCGGGTCCTGCGGCTGCGCGAGGTGACCTCGGTGCTCCAGACCGTGACCCGCCGCCGGTCGCCCACGCACCGGGCCTGAGGCCGGATCCACCGACTGGTGACGCGTCGCAGGCGGAGGTCGGTGAATCCGGGCTGAGCCCGGCCTACCATGACTCGGGGCCGTCCCGGGCCCCCTGTGCCGAGCCGTCGGGAAGGAGTCGCCGCGTCGTGCCGCACTCGAACCGACCCGGCGACGTCCTCGCCGGCCGCTACCGGCTGGTCGACCTGCTCAGCGAGAGCGGCAACGGCCGGTTCTGGCGCGCCCACGACCGGATCCTGGAACGGCACGTGGCGCTGCACGTCATCGCCGAGGACGACGAGCGTGCGGCCGGGCTCGTCGAGGCGGCCAGAAGGTCGGCGACCGTCCTGGACCCGCGGATCCTGCGCGTCCTCGACGCCGAGCGCACGGGCGGTCTCTGCTACGTCGTGAACGAGTGGGGCGCCGGCACCTCTCTGGACACCGTCGTCGCCACCCACGGGCCGCTGCTGCCGCGGCGGGCGGCCTGGCTGGTGGCCGAGGTGGCCGACTCGGTGGCCGTCGCACACGCGGACGGGATCGCGCACGGCCGACTGGCCCCGGAGAACGTGCTGATCGACCAGACCGGTGCGATCAAGGTGATCGGCTTCTCCGTCGACGCCGCCCTGCACGGGTTGCCGCCCGGCCGGCTCGCGACCGACGTCACCGATCTCGCGGGGCTCCTCTACTGCGCGTTGACCGGTCGGTGGGCGGGCGTGTCCACCTCCGCCGTACCCCCTGCTCCGCAGGAGCACGGCCGGGTGCTGCGCCCGCGGCAGGTCCGCGCCGGCGTACCCAGACCCCTGGACGCCCTGTGCGACGAGGTCCTCAACCCCTACTCGCTGGGCCGCAGCCGCGAGGGCGTCGACCTGGAGACCGCCCGCGGGATCGCCGACGTGCTCGCGGACTTCGTGGGCGAGCCGACCGGTCTGCCCGAGCAGCTCGCCCTGTCCAACCTGCGCCCCGGCGAGACCGTCGTGCTGCCGCAGATCCCGGAGATCCCGGCCCGCGACCCGGAGCCGGAGCCGGAGCCGGAGCCCAGCACTCCGCCGCCCGCCCCCGAGCCGGACCCCACCCAGGCGGGGCTGCCGATCTTCGGCGACGACGGCGACGACGTGTCGTGGCTCGACGCCCCGGAGGCGCCCGCGCCACCGCCGCCGCCGTTCGAGAGCCCGCCGGAGCGACCGCTCTTCGCCCCCGAGCCCTCCGACGGCGGACCGGCCCGGAAGTCCCGCCCCTCCGTCGGAGCCCGGGAGGCCCAGGACCGCGCCGAGTACTGGCCGTGGGAGGGGACCGACCCGGACCGCACCTCCGGCACGGGTCTGACCCCCGTGGCCGAGGACGTCCCGGGGCGCAGCTGGCTGCGGCTCGCCGCCGGGATCGGCGCGGCGCTGCTGCTCCTGGTCGCCGTGGTCGTCGCGTTCAATCTCGGCCGGGGGAAGACACCGCTCGGCACCGAGCCCGACGACGACCCGACGACCAGCGTCTCCCCGAGCCCCACCGCCGAGCCCACCCCGATCACCGGGCTGGTCGCGCGCGACCTCGACCCGCAGGGTGACCCGCCCGAGGAGAACCCCGACACGGTGGGGCGGACGGTCGACGGCGATCCGGCGACCACCTGGCGAACCTCGACGTACAACGAGCAGCTGGCGCCCGGAGGGTTCAAGAGCGGCGTCGGGGTCGTCCTCGACCTCGGTGCGGCGCGCGAGGTGGCCGAGGTCGGCCTCCGGCTCGTCGGCGAGCCGAGCGTGATCTCGCTCTACCTCACCGACAGCGCCCCCGACGACGTCGAGGGCCTCACCCCGCTGCTGGCGGAGCAGCGGGTCGGCACCGAGGCGACCCTGGCCCCGGACCAGCCCGGCTCCGGCCGGTTCCTCACCGTCTGGTTCACCTCGCTGCCGGCGGCCGACGGCGGCTTCCGGGGCGAGATCGCCGAGATCACGGTGCGGGGATGAGCGCGCTGGACGACGGGCGCTCGGACGCCGCGCTGCTCGCCGCGCACGTCGACGGCGACACCACGGCGTTCGGGGTGCTCTTCGGCCGCCACCGTGACCGGCTCTGGGCGGTCGCGCTGCGCACCATGGGCAACGCCGAGGACGCGGCCGACGGCCTGCAGGACGGCATGATCGCCGCCTATCGGCGCGCGGCGACGTTCCGCGGCGACGCCGCCGTGACCACCTGGCTGCACCGCGTCGTCGTGAACGCGTGCCTCGACCGGCTCCGGGCCTCGAAGGTGCGGCGGACCGAGGCGCTCCCCGACGACCTCGAGGAGTACGTCGGCCGCGGGTCCCTGGTCACCTCCGGCCCCGGGTCCGGTGATCCGGCGGACGCGTCCGTGCGCGCCGAGCGGCGACGGGCCGTGCTCGCCGCGCTCAGCCGGCTCCCGGCCGAGCAGCGGGCGGCCCTGGTGCTCGTCGACATGGAGGGCTACGCGGTGGCCGAGGTGGCGGTGATGCTCGACTGCCCGGAGGGGACGGTGAAGTCCCGGTGCTCCCGGGGGCGGACCCGGCTGGCCGCGCTGCTCGACGACCTCGCCCCCCGAGTCGACGAGGGTCACTCCGGTCCGAGGAACCCCCGACCGGCGCCGGCCGTCCGACCAACGGAGGGCACGACGGCCCCTCCGTAGGCTCGAGCGTCGTACCCCTGCCCGTCCACCCGCCGAGAGGAGGCGCACCCATGTCCGACCAGCACCCGCACGACCATGACCGCGAGGACGACGTGCGACGGCTCCTCGCCGAGGCCCGACACCACGAGCCGATGCCCGTCGATGTCGCCGCCCGGCTGGACCGGGTCCTGGACCAGCTCGCGGCCGAGGACCCGGCCGACCAGGCACCGGTGGCCGACCTGGAGACGCACCGCCGCCGGCGCCGGGCCCGCAACCTCCTGGTCGCCGCGGCCGCCGTCGCGGTCGTGGGCATCGGGCTCGGTCAGCTCGACCTGACCTCGAGCACGTCGAACGTCGACGCGGGCGGTGATGAGTCCGCCGGGTCGTCGTCGATCGCCGCGGACGCCGACCAGCCCTCTGGCGCGGCCGAGGCCTCGCCGGCCACTCCTGACAACCGGGACTTAGCTGCTGCCCGGTCGGCGCTTCAGTTCGTACCCATGCCGGCCGCCCCGGAGCCGCTCGTGGTCGAGGACGCCGACTTCGCCTCGGCCGACCGGCTCCGCGC
This sequence comes from Nocardioides sp. W7, assembly GCF_022919075.1. Classification (NCBI taxonomy): domain Bacteria; kingdom Bacillati; phylum Actinomycetota; class Actinomycetes; order Propionibacteriales; family Nocardioidaceae; genus Nocardioides; species Nocardioides sp. W7. The sequence goes on from NZ_CP095078.1 coordinate 882,447, forward strand.
GCTGCGCAAACTGACCCTCGGGTCTCGGAGGGCTATGTTGCGTCGATCGTTGGCGGACGCTCCGCAGGTTGGGAAGCCCGCACTCGGCGCGTCGCTCACCTGCCAGCCCGGCCCGTACGGCGACGGCCGCCTGGTCGCCGTCCAGTACGACGGCCACCCGGCCGTGCTGGCGATCCGCCCGGCGACCGGCGACTCGGCCGTCGTCGAGCTGCTCCGCTGCGGGAGCGCGGCGGTGCTGCGCTCGGCCACGGTGCCGCTGCCCTGACCCACCACCCGAGCAGCGCCGTACGGGGGAATCTTCCTCGCCTACGATCGGTTCTGCAGGAGCTAGTTCACCGACTCGAGAGGACGTCATGTCCGAGACCCGCAACGTGATCATCATCGGCTCCGGGCCGTCCGGCTACACCGCTGCGGTGTACGCCGCCCGCGCCAGCCTGGCGCCCCTGGTCTTCGAGGGCTCGGTGACCGCCGGCGGGGCGCTGATGAACACCACCGAGGTCGAGAACTTCCCGGGTTTCCGCGACGGCATCATGGGCCCGGCCCTGATGGACGAGATGCGGGCGCAGGCCGAGCGGTTCGGCGCCGAGCTGGTCGCCGACGACGTGATCGAGGTCGACCTGACCGGCGACGTGAAGGTCGTCAAGACCGCCACCGACACCTACACCGCCCGGGCGGTGATCCTGGCGACCGGCTCGGGCTACCGGAAGCTCGGTCTCCCCAACGAGGAGGAGCTCTCGGGCCGCGGCGTCTCCTGGTGCGCCACCTGCGACGGCTTCTTCTTCCGCGAGCAGCACATCGCCGTCGTCGGCGGTGGCGACTCGGCGATCGAGGAGGCGACCTTCCTGACCCGGTTCGGCTCGAAGGTCTCGCTGATCGTGCGCCGCGACGAGCTGCGCGCCTCCAAGATCATGCAGGAGCGCGCCTTCGCCGACCCGAAGCTCGAGATCGAGTGGAACTCCGTCGTCGAGACCATCAACGGCTCGGACCGGCTGGAGTCGGTGACCCTGAAGGACACCGTCACCGGTGAGACCCGCGACCTGTCGTCCACCGGCCTGTTCATCGCGATCGGCCACGACCCGCGCTCGGAGCTGCTCACCGGCCAGGTCGACCTGGACGACGACGGCTACGTGCAGGTCCGGCACCCCTCCACCGCCACCAACCTGCCCGGCGTCTTCGCCGCCGGCGACCTGGTCGACCACCACTACCGCCAGGCGATCACCGCCGCCGGGACGGGCTGCTCGGCTGCGCTCGACGCCGAGCGCTACCTCGCGGAGCTGGACCACGCGGCCGTCAGCGCCTCCGACGCGCAGGACGCCGTCGCCGGCTCCGCCGTCTCCGAGCAGGTCCAGACCGCCGGTCTGTGATCCGCGAGGCGCCGGGGAACATCCTTCCCGGGCACCGTGTTCACTCAGTACTGACTTCGCAGCACGCATCCAGAGAGAGGGACAACCGTGGGCAACATCTCCGCCGTGACCGACGCCGAGTTCGAGGCGCAGGTCCTCAAGTCCGACAAGCCCGTCCTGGTGGACTTCTGGGCCGAGTGGTGCGGGCCGTGCCGCCAGGTCGCCCCGATCCTCGACGAGATCGCCGGCAGCCACGGCGACAAGATCACCTTCTTCAAGATGAACGTCGACGAGAACCCCGTGACCCCCTCGTCCTACCGGGTCACCGGCATCCCGACGATCAACGTCTACCAGGGCGGCGAGGTCGTGAAGACGATCGTCGGTGCCCGCCCGAAGGCTGCGATCCTCAAGGAGCTCGAGGACCTGATCAACTGATCCGCGACCTCACTCCGAGGCCCTCGGCACGCTCCCGCTCACGCGGGAGGGTGTCGGGGGCCTCGCCGGGTTCGGGCGTACGACGCCGACGACGCGCTCGATGGCCGCCTCGACCTCGTCGCGCCACGTCAGCGCCGAGCGCAGATCCATCCGCATCCGCGGCGACGTCGGATGCGGACGCTGGGTCTTGAAGCCGACGCTCCCCAGGAATTCCACCGGCGCCGTGCACCGCTGACGCTCCGTCAGCGGCCCCGGCCCCCGACACACGTGGCCGAACGCCTCCACGGCGGGGATGCCGCCCCGCCTGATCAGGTCGCGGGCCATCCCCTGCACCAGCAGCCGCCCCAGGCCGCCTCCGGTGCGCGCAGGGTCGACGTACACCGTGGTGAGCAGTACGGCGTCGACCGAGACCGGAGCTGTCGGAAAGCCGGCCGCTCCCGGGACGAACGCCTCGGGCGCGTAGACGGCCATCCCCGCGACCTCGTCGTCCACCAGCACCACCCGCCCGCAGGAGCCCCACTCGCGCAGCACCTCGCTGAGCCAGGCCTCCTTCTCCGCGGCGGCCTCCTCGGCCCGGACCCGGGCTCGGCGTACCGGGTCCAGCTCCCAGAACAGGCAGGTCCGCACCGGATCGGGGAGCCGGGCCAGGTGGTCGACGGTCAGGCGCACGACCTTGCGGGACATTCGCTCCTCCTCGGGCGGCACTCGCTGTGATCCGTGGTACGCGCCCGAAACGCGTGCTGAGCGTGCGGACGGGGCGTCCATCCTTCATGCTAGGGAGATCATGGAGAACACGCCCGCACGTCCGCCCAGCGCCCGGCTCGACTCGTACGTCGACCGATACGCAGCGCGCACCGCGGGCATGACGGCATCGGAGATCCGGGCGCTGTTCGCGGTGGCCTCCCGCCCCGAGGTGGTCTCGCTGGCCGGCGGCATGCCGAACATCTCCGGCCTCCCGCTCGACGTAGTGGGCGGCGCGATCAGCGACCTGATCGCCCAGCAGGGCCCGGTGGCCATGCAGTACGGCTCCGGTCAGGGCGTGCCCGAGCTGCGCGAGCAGATCACCGACGTGATGCGGCTGGAGGGCATCGAGGCCCACCCCGACGACGTCGTGGTCACCGTCGGCTCCCAGCAGGCCGTCGACCTGGTCACCCGCGTCTTCTGCGACCCCGGCGACGTGGTGATCTGCGAGGCCCCGTCGTACGTCGGCGCGCTGGGCGTTTTCAAGTCCTACCAGTGCGATGTCGTGCACGCCGAGATGGACGCCGACGGACTGGTGCCGGAGGCGCTGCGCCAGGCCATCGCGTCGGTCAAGGCCGCCGGCAAGACCATCAAGTTCCTCTACACGATCCCGAACTTCCACAACCCGGCCGGCGTGACCCTCTCCGCCGAGCGACGCACGGAGATCCTGGCCATCTGCCGCAGCGAGGGCGTGCTGGTCCTCGAGGACAACCCGTACGGCCTGCTCGGCTTCGACCGCGAGCCGATGCGCGCGCTGCGGGCCGACGAGGCCGACAACGTCATCTACCTGGGGTCGTTCTCCAAGACCTTCGCCCCGGGCTTCCGGGTGGGCTGGGCGCTGGCTCCGCACCCCGTGCGCGAGAAGCTCGTGCTCGCGCAGGAGTCGGCGACCCTGTGCCCGCCGCAGTTCTCGCAGATGGCGGTCTCGGCGTACCTGGCGAACCACGACTGGCAGGGCCAGATCAAGCAGTTCCGTGAGATGTACCGCGAGCGCCGCGACGCGATGGTCTCCTCGCTCGCCGACCTGATGCCGGCGTCGTGCCAGTGGAACATCCCCTCGGGTGGCTTCTACGTCTGGCTCACGCTGCCGCCCGGGATCGACGCCAAGGGCATGCTGCCCCGCGCGGTCACGGCCCGGGTCGCCTACGTCCCCGGCACGGCGTTCTACGCCGACGGGTTCGGCAGCTCCCACATGCGGCTCTCCTTCTGCTACCCGACCCCCGAGCGCATCCGCGAGGGGGTACGCCGCCTCGCCGGCGTGCTCGAGGCGGAGATGGAGCTGCGGGCGACGTTCGGCCCCGCGGTGCCGGTTCGCCAGGTCGGCCCCCAGGGGTACGACGGCCCGAGCACCGACCTGAGCTGAGCCCCTCGACACCTCGGTCGGGTCCTCGCGGCGACCTGTAGGTTCGGCTGCGTGCGTGACCTCACCTACCCCCCGATCATCCTGGCCGCCAAGACCGGGTTCCGGCTGCTCGGCCAGCGCTTCACCATGACCGGGACCGAGCACGTGCCGCGCTCCGGAGGCGTGCTGCTCGCGTTCAACCACGTGAGCTACCTGGACTTCATCTACGGCGGCCTGGCCGCCAACCCATCCGGCCGGCTGGTCCGGTTCATGGCCAAGCGCGAGATCTTCGACCACCGCGTCGGCGGTCCGGTGATGCGCTCCATGCACCACATCGAGGTGGACCGCGGGGAGGGCGTGGCGTCGTACCGCTCCGCCGTCTCTCTCCTGGGTTCCGGGGAGGCCGTCGGGATCTTCCCCGAGGCGACGATCTCCCGCTCCTTCGAGCTCAAGGAGTTCAAGACCGGGGCGGTGCGCATCGCGGCCGCCGCCGGAGTGCCGGTGCTGCCGGTCATCCTGTGGGGCACCCAGCGGGTCATGACCAAGGACCACCCCCGCGACTTCTCCCGCGGCAAGACGATCGCCATCGCCGTCGGCGAACCGCTGCACCCGACCGGCGAGGACCCGGGGGCCGACACCGCGGAGCTCCGCACGAGCATGAGCCGGCTGCTCGACGAGACCATCGCCGCGTACCCGGCCCACGAGCAGCCCCCGGGCTCCTGGTGGCTGCCGGCTCGGCTCGGCGGATCCGCTCCGACGCCGGACGAGGCGGTCCGGCTCGACGCGGAGGAGAAGCGGCGCCGGGCCGAGAGGCGCCGCGCCGCCCGCGGTTGATCGACTGGTCGACGAGACGACAAGTCGAATCGTTGCTTTGTCGACTTATCGGTTTATTGCTTTAGCGGCTCAAATGGGCCGGTCGTCGCGGTTCCGCGGGTCCATCACGTCCACGATCCGTCGCAGGTCGTCCAGCGACGCGAACTCGACCGTGATCTTGCCCTTGCTCCGTCCCAGGTCGACCTTCACGCGGGTCTCCAGCCGGTCGGAGAGCCGCTCGGCGAGATCGTTGAGACCGGGGGCCGTCGGCTTGTTCCGCCGGCCACGCCGCTGGGCGCCACCGTGGTCGCCCACCGCGACGATCTCCTCCAGGCCGCGGACACTGATGCCCTCCGCGACCACTCGCTGGGCCAGCCGGTCCTGAAGGTCGGCGTCCTCGACGGCGAGCAGCGACCTCGCGTGCCCGGCCGAGAGCACGCCGGCCGCCACCCGGCGCTGGACGGCGGGACTCAGCCGGAGCAGCCGGAGGGTGTTGCTGATCTGCGGCCGCGAGCGACCGATCCGACTCGCGAGCTCCTCATGGGTGCAGCCGAAGTCCTCCAGCAGCTGGGAGTAGGCCGAGGCCTCCTCCAGCGCGTTCAGCTGGGAGCGGTGCAGGTTCTCCAGGAGCGCGTCCCGGAGCATGTCGGTGTCCTCGGTCTCCCGCACGATCGCCGGGATCGTGTCGCGACCGGCCTCCTGCGAAGCACGCCAGCGCCGCTCCCCCATGACCAGCTCATAGGTCTCCGGACCGGTGCGCCGGACCACGACCGGCTGCAGCAGGCCGATCTCCTTGATGGAGTGGACCAGCTCGGCCATCGCGTCCTCGTCGAAGACCGTCCGAGGTTGCACGTGGTTGGGGACGATCTGACCGATGGGCAGCTCGGCGAAGTAGGCGCCCTCGACCGGCGCCAGCTGAGAACCGGCGGACTGCTCGTCCGGTCGGTCGCCGTTCTGGTCGCCGGACCCCTCGGCCGGGGGCGGAGCGGTGGGGATCAGCGAGCCGAGTCCGCGTCCGAGTCCGCGGCGCTGCTGAGGACGGCTGCTGTTCACGGGCGGACTCCCTTGGTGGCGATCTCGCGGGCGGCTTCGAAGTAGCTGAGGGCACCCGGCGAGCCCGGGTCGTACGTCATCACGGTCTGGGCGTACGACGGCGCCTCCGATACCCGCACCGAGCGCGGGATCACCGTCTGCAGGACCTGGTCGCCGAAGTGCTCGCGCACCTCCTCGGCCACGCCGGCGGCGAGCCGGGTGCGGGCGTCGAACATCGTGATCAGGATCGTGGAGACCGCGAGGTCGGGATTCAGGTGCGCGCGGACCATGTCGACGGTCTCCAGGAGCTGCCCCAGGCCCTCCAGGGCGTAGTACTCCGCCTGGATCGGGATCAACATCTCGTCGCCGGCGACAAGCGCGTTCAGCGTGAGCAGGCCCAGGGACGGCGGGCAGTCGATGAGCACGTAGTCGTACCGATCGTCACCGATGCTCTCGTCGCCGACCAACGGGTGACCGTGCACCGCTCGTCGTAGCCGTCCCTCACGCGCGACCACGCTGACCAGCTCGATCTCGGCGCCGGCGAGGTCGATCGTCGCCGGAACGACGTCGAGACCCTGCACGTCCGGGCACGGGCTGACGACGTCGGCGAGTGCCGCACCGTCCACCAGCAGGTCGTACGTGGACGGGACGCCACGGCGGTGCTCGATGTTGAGCGCGGTCGAGGTGTTCCCCTGGGGGTCCAGGTCGATGACCAGGACCCGCTGGCCGAGCTGGGCGAGTGCGGCAGCCACATTCACCGTCGAGGTGGTCTTGCCGACGCCGCCCTTCTGGTTGGCGACCACGAAGATCCGGGTGGCGTGAGGGCGGGGGACGACTCGCCGATTCGGTCCGGTCTGGCGTGCGAGCACGATGTGCTCGGCCGCCCGGGCCAGGGGAGTGGTGTTGTCGGCGAGGTCGCTGGCGTACGGCGCCACCTCGCCGGCGGTGCGGACCCGGAACGTCACGGGCGGCACGTCCGGAGTTTCACGTGAAACATCGACGGCGCGTGCCTGTGGAGAACTAGGTCGAATCTGTGGATGGTCACGCTCAGGAGACCCCTCTTTATCGGTGGATAACTCTTCTTCGTCGCCGTCGAGACGGTCACCCCGGGGGAGCTCGTCGGTCACGTGTCCTGCTTTCGCTGCGATCGTCGGGGGTTGCGCCGGGTGCGTGCAGGGGTGGTGCGCACCGGAGCCGGAGCAAGCGGCCAAGATACCTTCGCCGGCTCGGCCCACACCACTCGGAGGGCCACTGTCGTGGAGGAGATCACTCCCTCTCCGAGCGTGAGCACCTCGGGTGGTGCGCACCGCCACCGCGCTAGGGTTTCCTCCGCCGCTCGGATCTCCTCGTCGACGCTCGAACCCTTCATCGCCACCAGGGAGCCGCTCGGCGCCACCAGTGGCATCGACCAGTCCAGCAGCCGATCCAGGGGCGCCACGGCGCGGGAGGTGACCACATCGAAGCGACGCATGCCATGCAGCACATCGGCTCGCCCACGGACCACCTCGGCATTATCGAGATCCAGCGCCCCGACGACCTCCTCCAGGAACGTCGTACGGCGCAGCAGCGGCTCGACCATCGTGACCCGGACGTCCGGTCGCGCAACGGCCAGGACGATGCCCGGCAGGCCGGCACCCGAGCCGATGTCCACCACCGTGGCGTCGGGGGGGAGGAGCTCCGCGAGGACAGCACAGTTGAGAAGGTGACGGTCCCACAGACGCGGGGCCTCCCGCGGTCCGATCAGACCGCGTACCACTCCGTCGGTCGCCAGTCGGGCGGCGTACTCCTCCGCGAGGGGCAGGCGCTCAGACGAGAACACCCTCCGCGCCACCTCGGGAGCGGAGGGTGTTTCACGTGAAACGTCATTCATTCGATCAACTCGGAAGGATCACCACGTAGCGACGCGGCTCGACACCCTCGGACTCCGAGGACAGCCCAGCCGCGGCCACGGCGTCGTGCACGACCTTGCGCTCGAACGGCGACATCGCGCGCAGCGAGACGGACTCGCCCGAGGTCTTGACCTCGGCGATCTTGTCCTCGGCGAGCTTCTCCAGCTCGGCGCGTCGCTCTGCACGGAAGCCCGAGATGTCCAGCATCAACCGCGAACGCTCGCCGGTCTCGCGGTACACCGCGAGCCGGGTCAGCTCCTGCAGAGCATCCAGGACCTCGCCACGCTGACCGACGAGCTGCGACAGGTCCGCGCCCACGATCGACACGGCCGCACGGTCGCCCTCGACGTCCATGTCGAGGTCGCCATCCAGGTCGGCGATGTCGAGCAGCTCCTCGAGATAGTCGGCAGCGATGTCGCCCTCCTGCTCAAGCCGCTCCATCCGGGTGCCACGCTCCGACGGCGACTCCTCGGTCGACCCGCTGGCCGCATCCTCGACGGGGGCCTCGGTCATCTCGTCAGTCACGACTTCTCTCCCTTGCTGGGCTTCTTCTGGCTCGACTTGGGGGGCGCGCTCTTCTGGCCCGGCTTCGGGGGAGCGCCCGACGGCTTCGGCTTGGCCTGCGCGCCGCCCGGCGGGCGGGTGCCGCCCTGACGTCGCTGGTCACGGGTCTGCTTCTTCGGCTGCTGCCGGACCGCGGGGCGCGGCGCCTCCTCGACCTCCGGAGGGGCCTCGACGACCAGCGTGCCCTTGCGCTCGGCCTTCGCACGGTCGCGATCGACCTTCGCCTGGGCCGCCGGCGTACCGGGAGCGGGGTTGTTGCGGATCACGTAGAACTGCTGGCCCATCGTCCACAGGTTCGAGGTGGTCCAGTACAGGAGCACGCCGATCGGGAACGCCACGCCACCGAGACCGAAAGCCACCGGGAGCACGTAGAGCAGCAGCTTCTGCTGCTGCGCGTACGGGCCGCTGAGGGCGTCGGCGGGCATGTTCTTGCGCATGAGCTGCCGCTGCGTCGTGAACGTGGTCGCCGTCATCGCCAGGACCAGGATCAGGGCCAGGACCATCACGGCGCCGTCCGGGGTCGGACCCCAGATCCGCGCCTGCCAGAAGCTCTGCGACAGCGGGAAGGTGCCGAAGATCTCCGACTCGCCGAACTTGCGGGCGAGGTCCTCGGTCAGCAGGCCGTGCGCCGTGCCCTTCTTGGCCGCCTGGTCGAGCAGCCGGAACAGGGCGAAGAAGATCGGCATCTGGAGCAGCAGCGGCAGGCAGGAGGCGAACGGGTTGGTGCCCGTCTCCTTGTAGAGCTTCATCGTCTCCTGGGCGAGACGCTCCCGGTCGTGACCGTACTTCTTCTGCAGCTCCTTGACCTTGGGCTGGATCAGCTGCATGTTCCGGCTGGACTTGATCTGCTTGACGAAGAGCGGGATCAACGCCATCCGGATGACCAGGGTCAGGCCGATAATCGACAGCGCCCAGGACGCGCCACCCTCAGGGTCCAGCCCGATCTGCGTGAAGAACCAGTGCCAGGCCAGCAGAACTGCTGAGATCACGTAGTACAGCGGCGTCATGATCAGACTGCCGATGTCGCTGAAGATGCCCACGGATCAGGCTCCTTGCTGGGGTGAGGAAGTGGCCACGCCGGAGCGCGGAGGACGAGTACGAGTGGGCACCGGGTCGTAGCCACCGGCGGCCCAGGGGTGACACCGTCCGAGCCGGCGCAGCGCGAGCCAAGGTCCGCGCAGGCTCCCGTGCACCTGCACCGCCTCGAGCGCGTACGCGGAGCAGGACGGGTGGTAGCGACAGACCTGACCGTAGAGCGGACTGATCACCGCGCGGTAGGCGCGCAGCAGCACCACCAGGACGAGCTTCACGGGAGCACCCGGCCCACGCAGCGCGCCAGGTCGACGCGAAGCTCGTCGTACGACGACGTGGCCGCAGCCGGAAGCGCCCGGACCACGAGCACAGCAGAGCCCGGGAGCACACCTACGTGCTCCCGGGCCAGGTGTCGAAGACGGCGCTTCACGCGGTTGCGGACGACGGCATTGCCGACGGCCTTGCTCACGACCAGCCCGATTCGGGCCGGGTCGTCGCCCTCACCGGCGGTGCCGAGGTGGACGACGAGGGTCCGCGAACCCGATCGCCGACCACGAGTCGCGGCGCGGAACGAGTCCGCATCCGTGAGTCGATGGTCCGGCGACAGCAACGCAGCTCCCGCGAGGACGGCCGAGCGGCCGTCAGACGGCCAGGCTCTTGCGGCCCTTGCGGCGGCGCGCGGAGAGGATGGCGCGACCCGCACGGGTGCGCATGCGCAGGCGGAAACCGTGGACCTTGTGACGACGACGGTTGTTCGGCTGGTACGTACGCTTGCTCACGAGCATCTCTTTCGGTGGGTGTGCAGGCCTGGGGCCCGGCGGATCGGCGCTGCCCGTCGACTGCTCGACGACAGGCGATCAACACCGGATGACCGGCCAACGGTACGCGCTGCGATTCGACAGGGTCAAACCGACGCCGAACGCCGACGAGGTCAGCCTACGGGTAGGCCCTCAAGCCTGTGGATGACGGGTTGCCGCTGGGAGAGCGGCCGGGTTAAGTTCGCGGCACCGAGGTTCCCCGCCAGTTCGCGAAGACACCCTCCATCGGACCGTTGTGACGCAGGCCACTTGATTGCTGAATAGGCCTCTGACCTGCGGAAATGCGAGTTCTTGGCTTCGCGGGATGCGTCTCGGAGCGGAGCCCACCACCTTGACCGACCCAGGTTCACAGCCTGTGGACAAAGTTGTGGAAACCAACTCGATGGCACGGCGACCGGCGTGTCGAGTGCCTCAGACCGACCAAAGAAATGGGAACCGTGGACCAGGACACCGATCTCAACGCCGACCCCGCCGTCGACCTCGTCGGGGCGTGGGCGCGAGTCGTCCGGGACCTCCAGCCGAACCAGCGCGCCTGGCTGCGCGCCAGCGAGCCGGTGACCCTGCACGGCAACACGGCCATCATCGCCGTTCCCAACGACTTCACCCGCAGCCAGCTCGAGGGCCGACTCCGCGCTCAGCTCGAGGACGCCCTCACCGTCGGCTTCGGCCGGGAGATCCGGATCGCCGTCACGGTGAACCAACTCCTGGAGGACGCGGAGCCCGCTCCGGAGACCGACGAGATCGATGCCGACCGCCAGGGTCAACAGATCGACATGTCGACAAAGCGGCTTTCTCAGTCGGCTGGGTCGGCGGCCTCCGGTCACGGCGAGGTGCTGCCCGACCCGGTGCACACCGGCGCGACCAAGCCGTCGGCCCTCGAGACCCGGCTGAACCCGAAGTACACCTTCGAGACCTTCGTCATCGGCTCCTCGAACCGGTTCCCGCACGCGGCCGCGGTCGCCGTCGCCGAGGCGCCCGGCAAGGCCTACAACCCGCTGCTGGTCTACGGCGAGTCCGGTCTGGGCAAGACCCACCTCCTGCACGCGATCGGCCACTACGTCCGCAGCCTCTACACCGGGGCCAAGGTCCGCTACGTGTCGAGTGAGGAGTTCACGAACGAGTTCATCAACGCGATCCGCGACGACCGCCAGGACCGGTTCAAGCGGCGCTACCGCGACGTCGACGTGCTGCTGATCGACGACATCCAGTTCCTCGAGGGCAAGACCCAGACCCAGGAAGAGTTCTTCCACACGTTCAACACCCTCCACAACGCCAACAAGCAGATCGTGCTCACCTCCGACCGCCCGCCCAAGCGGCTCGAGGCGCTCGAGGACCGACTCCGCAACCGGTTCGAGTGGGGCCTCATCACCGACGTCCAGCCGCCGGACCTCGAGACCCGGATCGCCATCCTTCGCAAGAAGGCCGCGATGGACCGGCTCACCGCCCCGCCGGACGTGCTGGAGTTCATCGCCTCCAAGATCCAGACCAACATCCGCGAACTCGAGGGGGCGCTGATCCGGGTCACCGCGTTCGCCAACCTCAACCGCCAGGAGGTCGACATGACCCTGGCCGAGATCGTGCTCAAGGACCTGATCCCCGAGGGTGGCGAGCCCGAGATCACCGCGGCGCTGATCATCGCTCAGACCGCCGCCTACTTCGGCCTCTCGATCGAGGAGCTCACCGGCCCCAGCCGGGGTCGCCACCTCGTGATGGCGCGTCAGATCGCCATGTACCTGTGCCGCGAGCTGACCGACCTGTCCCTGCCGAAGATCGGCGCCCAGTTCGGCAATCGCGACCACACCACCGTGATGTACGCCGACCGCAAGATCAATCAGCTACTCGCTGAGCGACGCGCGGTCTTCAACCAGGTCTCCGAGCTGACCAACCGCGTCAAGATGCAGGCTCGTCAGTCCTGATCCGCAGACCCTCGAGGTTGTCGATCAGCTCTCCCAGGCGAGTCCTCAGCTCGACCAGCTCCCCGATCTCCATCCCCATGGCGGCGAACAGCCGGCCGGGGACCTCGGCGACGTCGTCGCGCAGCCGCTCACCCTGCTCGGTCACCGAGACCAGAACCCGCCGCTCGTCGAGCGCGTCACGCCGTCGCTCGACGAACCCCGCCGCCTCGAGCCGCTTGAGCAGCGGCGTCAGCGTGCCGGAGTCCAGCATCAGCCGGTCGCCGAGCTCGCGGACGCTGCGCGGACTCTCGGTCTCCCACAACGCCAGCATCGTGAGGTACTGCGGGTAGGTCAGCCCCACGCTCGCCAGCAACCCTGCGTACGTCCGCGTCACGGAGCGCGTCGCGGCGTACAGCGGGAAGCAGACCATGTCGTCCAGCGAGAGCTGCGGGGGTCTGGCCGTCATACGACCCAGCATACGCTTGCGCTATTCCATTGTGCACAATAGGTTTGTGCACATGACACCCATCTACACCGCCTCCGCCGTCGCCACGGGCGAGGGCCGCAACGGCCACGTCCAGTCCGCCGACGGCCACGTCGACCTCGATGTCCGGATCCCCCAGGAGATGGGCGGGTCGGGGGGCGCGACCAACCCCGAGCAGCTCTTCGCCGCGGGGTACGCCGCGTGCTTCCACTCGGCACTCCGGCTGGTGGCCGGACAGGCCAAGGCCGACGCGACCGATTCGGAGGTGGTCGCGGACGTCTCCATCGGAGCGAACGACGCCGGCGGATTCCAGTTGGCCGTCCAGCTCGAGGTGTCCCTCCCCGGAGTCGACGCCGCGACCGCCCAGCAGCTCGTCGAGCAGGCCCACCAGGTGTGCCCGTACTCCAACGCCACGCGCGGCAACATCGAGGTCACCCTCAGCCTCGCCTGACCCCCGCGGCCTGTGGACAGCTTGTGGTGCCGCGCCGCCGACCTTCCCCAACCCCTGTGGACGAACGACGACGATCGACCCGGCCCGGTCCGGTATCCACATGCAGGGCCGGGCCGCCGGTTTGTCGTCCACACCCCAGGTGCACAGCCTGAACGGCACCTGACCTGGGCAAACATGAGTTCTCCACAGATTCCACCGATGCTCTTACTACGACGTACCTCTAACCAAGTCGATCCTCGGTCAACATCTATCCGGGCCCCTCCCTGGGGACAACCCGACCGGACCTCCCCGGAATTCGCAGGCCATGGCAGGATTCGCATCCCTGGAGCCGAGTCGAAGGACGACACATCGTGAAGTTTCGCGTCGAGCGCGACGTGCTCGCCGATGCCGTTGCCTGGGCTGCCCGCAGCCTGCCGGTCCGGCCGAGCGTCCCCGTCCTGGCCGGTCTCCTGATCGAGGCGGGTGAGGAGGGTCTGGTCCTCTCGACCTTCGACTACGAGACCTCGGCTCGCGCCACGCTCGCCGCCGACGTCAGCGAGGAGGGCCGCGCCCTGGTCAGCGGCCGCCTGCTCGCCGACATCTGCCGCAGCCTTCCGGCCAAGCCCGTCGAGATGATCATCGACGGCTCGCGGGTCTCGCTCACCTGCGGCTCGGCGCGGTTCAGCCTGCAGACGATGCCCGTCGAGGACTACCCGACGCTGCCCGACATGCCCGCCGCGACCGGCACCGTCCAGAGCGACGTCTTCGCCCACGCCGTCGCCCAGGCCGTCACGGCGGCCGGCCGCGACGACATGCTCCCCGTCCTCACCGGCGTGCGGATCGAGATCGACGGCTCGTCGATCTCGCTGCTCGCCACGGACCGGTTCCGGCTCTCCCACCGCGAGCTCGGCTGGGACCCGCGCACTCCCGACGAGACCGTCGCGGCCCTGGTGCCGGCGAAGGTCCTCGGCGACACCGCCAAGTCCCTGACGGCGGGCTCGGAGGTGACCATCGCGCTGGCCGCGGGTGGCTCCGGCGAGGGGATCATCGGTTTCGAGGGTGCGGCCGCCGGCGGCCTGCGTCGTACGACGACCCGGCTCCTGGACGGGGAGTTCCCCAAGGTCCGCAGCCTCTTCCCCTCCGAACACCTCACGGTCGCGACGGTGAAGAAGTCGGATCTGGTCGAGTCGGTCAAGCGGGTCGCTCTGGTGGCCGAGCGCAACACCGCCGTCCAGCTGGCCTTCAGCGACGGCCTGCTCACCCTCGACGCGGGCTCGGGCGACGAGGCCCAGGCGTCCGAGTCGATCGAGGCGCGGGTCAACGGCGAGGACATCACCACCGGCTTCAACCCGCAGTTCCTCCTCGACGGGCTCACCGCCATCGACCAGGAGGAGGTCGAGCTGGCGTTCACCCAGGCCTCCAAGCCGGTCGTGATCAGCGGCGCCGTGACCGACGGCTCCGGTGCCCCCGGCTTCCGCTACCTGTTGATGCCGCGCCGCCTGCTCTCGTGAGCCACCCGCCCCGCCCCTAGATGACCAATTCCAAGACCTCGCGGGCTCCGCGACACTCAGCATCCACGCTGGCGGCGTTGCCGATGCTGGGAAGACGACCAGTCTGACGACGCATCGGCGCCTTGCCAGCGCGGCGCTGAGCGCCGCTCGCCTACGCGATCCCTTGGAATTACTCATCTAGGCTGTGACCGCACGCCACTACGGGAGGAATCACGATGCACCTCGGACTCGTCGGCCTCGGCAAGATGGGCGGCAACATGCGCACCCGGATGCGCGACGGGGGCGTGACCGTCGTCGGATTCGACCGCAACCCCGACGTCTCGGACGTCGGCAGCCTCGAGGAGCTCGTCGAGGCGCTGCCCTCGCCCAAGGTGGTGTGGGTGATGGTGCCCGCCGGGGACCCGACCCGGGAGACCATCGCCCGGCTCGGTGAGCTGCTCGGCGAGGGCGACCTCGTCGTCGACGGCGGCAACTCCAAGTACACCGACGACCAGGTCAACGCCGAGCTGCTCGGCGCCAAGGGCATCGGCTTCGTCGACTGCGGGGTCTCCGGCGGCGTCTGGGGCCTGCAGAACGGCTACGCCCTGATGTGCGGCGGCTCCGACGAGAACGTCGCCAAGGCGAAGCCGGCCTTCGACGCGCTCCGTCCCGAGGGTGAGTCCGGCTTCGTGCACGCCGGCAAGAAGCCCGGTGCCGGCCACTTCGCGAAGATGGTCCACAACGGCATCGAGTACGCGATCATGCAGTCGTACGCCGAGGGCTTCGAGCTGCTGGAGAAGGTCGACCTGGTCGACAACGTGGTCGAGGTCTTCGACTCCTGGCGCGAGGGCACCGTGATCCGCTCGTGGCTGCTCGACCTGCTCGTCGCGGCCCTTCAGGACGACACCCACCTGGACAAGATCGCCGGCTACGCGGAGGACTCCGGCGAGGGCCGGTGGACCGTCGAGGCCGCGATCGACAACGCCGTGCCGATGAACGTCATCGCCGCGTCCCTCTTCGCCCGCTTCGTCTCCCGCCAGGACGAGAGTCCGGCCATGAAGGCGATCGCCGCCATGCGCAACCAGTTCGGCGGCCACGCCGTCCGCACGGAGCCGCCGGTCGGCGGGGACGCCAACCCCGGATAGCCCGGGCAGCCCTGGTGCACGTCTCCCACCTCTCCCTGCACGACTTCCGTTCGTACGCCGCCGCGGAGGTCCCGCTCGAGCCCGGCGTGACCGCGTTCATCGGGCGCAACGGCCAGGGCAAGACCAACCTGGTCGAGGCGATCGACTACCTCTCCCGGCTCAGCTCGCACCGGGTCGCCACCGATGCACCGCTGGTCCGTGCCGGTGCCGACCAGGCGGTGGTCCGCGCGGCCGTCGTACGAGACGGTCGTACGGCGGTCCTCGAGATCGAGCTCAACCCCGGCAAGGCCAACCGCGCGCGCGTCAACAAGTCGCCGCTTCCCCGCGCGCGCGACCTGGTCGGGCTGGTCCGCACGGTCGTCTTCTCCCCCGAGGACCTGACCCTGGTCAAGGGCGACCCGTCGGATCGGCGCCGCTTCCTCGATGACCTGCTGGTGCTGCGCGCACCGCGGCTGGCCGGAGTCCGCTCCGACTACGACCGGATCCTGCGGCAGCGCAACTCCCTGCTGAAGACCGCCGGCGCCGCCCGTCGCGGGAGCTCCTCGCAGGAGGGTGCGCTCTCGACGCTCGGGGTCTGGGACGACCACCTGGCCCGGACCGGGTCCGAGCTGCTCGCCGAGCGGCTCGCCCTGGTCGAGGCCCTGCGTCCGTACGTCGGGAAGGCGTACGAGACCGTGGCCCGCGGCGCGACGCGCGACGACGCCGAGATCGAGTACCGGCCCTCCTGCGACCTGGCCGGCGCGACCACCCGCGAGGCGCTGGCCGAGATCCTGCTCGCCGAGGTCGAGCGGCGGCGGGGCGACGAGCTCGACCGTGGGGTCTCTCTGGTCGGTCCGCATCGCGACGACCTGCTGCTGACCCTGGGTCATGGGCCGGGCGAGGGCGCGCTGCCGGTCAAGGGCTACGCCTCGCACGGGGAGTCGTGGTCCTTCGCGCTGGCGCTGCGGCTGGCGTCGTACGACCTGCTCCGCGCCGACGGCGACGATCCGATCCTGATCCTCGACGACGTGTTCGCCGAGCTCGACTCCGAGCGGCGCGCTCAGCTGGCCGACCTGGTCGCCGACGCCGAGCAGGTGCTGGTGACCGCCGCCGTCGCCGCCGACGTCCCGGCCGCCCTGGCCGGCGTCCGCTACCTGGTGAAGGGCGGTGAGGTCACCCGTGAGCAGTGACGAGCCCACGGCGGAGGAGTCGCGGCCGGAACGACGCGACGACGGGCTCGACCTCGCGAAGGCGCTCACCCGGGCGTCGGCCCGGTCCGGTGGGCCGGCGCGGAAGAAGCCCCGGAGCGGGCCGCGCCGGGCGACCGGCAGCCGGGTGTCCGGATCGCACCCGGACGAACGCGACCCGCAGCTGCTGGAGGCCACCTTGAGCCGGCTCGTGGGCGACTACGGCTGGGAGCTGGACCTGCGGATGCAGGGCGTCTTCGGCCGCTGGCCCGAGCTCGTGGGCGACGAGGTCGCCGCGCACTGCACCCCCGAGTCGTTCGCCGAGGGCAAGCTCGTCGTACGCACCGACTCCACGGCCTGGGCCACCCAGCTCAAGCTGCTCGCACCCACCGTGGTGCGCCGCCTCAACGAGCAGCTGGGGCACGGCACCGTCGTCCTGATCGAGGTCATCGGTCCGAACCTGCCGACCTGGAAGAAGGGCTTGCGATCGGCCCGCGACGGCCGCGGACCCCGCGACACCTACGGCTGAGCCCGGCACGGGCCGATCCGGCGATCTGCGGGACCCGCCGACGTACCGGGATCCAGCTGACCCCCTGCTGAGCCCTCTCGTATGCCCGAAAAGGCCGCTCACGGACCGATTTCATCCCCAGACACCCCCCTCTCACGGCGCGGACCATGGAACACGGCGTTCTGGGGGCTATCATGGAGATTGGCCGCACGCATTCACGCACGCGGCCTTCTCCATGTCACGACAGCCGTAGAAGAGGTACGCGTGAGCGACGTCAGCCCGGTCGAGCCCGTCGAAACCGACGAGACCCCCACCGCCTCGGTCCCGATCCGCTCCACCAGGGTCGACAGCGACTACGACGCCTCCGCGATCCAGGTCCTCGAGGGCCTCGAGGCAGTCCGCAAGCGTCCCGGCATGTACATCGGCTCCACCGGTGAGCGCGGGCTGCACCACCTGATCTGGGAGATCGTCGACAACGCGGTCGACGAGGCGCTGGCCGGACACTGCGACCGGATCGTCATCACGCTCACCGAGGACGGCGCGATCCGGGTCACCGACAACGGTCGCGGCATCCCGACCGACACCGCGCCCGGCCAGGACATGCCCGCGGTGACGATGGCGCTGACCCTGCTCCACGCGGGTGGCAAGTTCGGCGGCGGCGGCTACAAGGTCTCCGGCGGCCTGCACGGCGTCGGCGTCTCGGTCGTCAACGCGTTGTCCGACCACCTGATCGTCGACGTCAAGAACCGTGGCCACCTGTGGCGCCAGGCGTTCAGCCTCGGCGTGCCGGATGCCGACCTGGAGCAGGTCCGGCCGCTCGAGCCCGGCGAGGAGACCGGCACCACCGTCACCTACTGGGCCTCGCCGACGATCTTCGAGACCACGACGTACTCGCTCGAGACGATCACCGCGCGGATCCGGGAGATGGCCTTCCTCAACAAGGGCCTCGAGATCGTCGTCCGCGACGAGCGCTCGTCCGCGGTCGACCTCGCCGACGCGGTCGAGGACGACACCGTCGACCCGGCCGCCGACAGCGCCGGTCACGACGCCCTCAAGCGCGGCGAGAGCGGCGGCATCGAGCAGGTCTTCCGCTACGACCGAGGGCTGGTCGACTACGTCGAGCACCTCAACCGGGCCAAGCAGGCCGCCAACCCGAGCGTCATCTCGTTCGAGGCGGAGACGCCCGACAAGGTGGAGAACCACATGAGTCTCGAGGTGGCGATGCAGTGGAACACCACCTACAGCGAGTCGGTGCACACCTTCGCCAACACCATCAACACTCACGAGGGCGGGACCCACGAAGAGGGCTTCCGCTCGGCGCTGACCACGTTGATCAACAGCGCGGGCTTCGACTGGGGCCTGATGAAGAAGCAGGAGGACCGGGTCACGGGTGACGACATCCGTGAGGGTCTGACCGCGATCATCTCGCTGAAGCTGGGCGAGCCGCAGTTCGAGGGCCAGACGAAGACCAAGCTCGGCAACACCGAGGCCAAGGGCTTCGTGCAGCGGATCGTGAACGACCAGCTCGGTGCCTGGCTGGAGCAGAACCCCAACGAGGGCAAGGACATCGTCCGCAAGGCCCAGGCTGCCGCGCACGCGCGCGTCGCCGCGCGCAAGGCGCGCGAGCTGGCCCGCAGCCGCAAGGGCCTGCTCGGCGGGGGTGGCCTCCCGGGCAAGCTGTCCGACTGCCAGTCGACCAACCCCGCCGAGTGCGAGGTCTTCATCGTCGAGGGCGACTCCGCCGGTGGCTCGGCGCGCCAGGGCCGCGACCCTCGGGTCCAGGCGATCCTGCCTATCCGCGGCAAGATCCTCAACGTGGAGAAGGCGCGCATCGACAAGGTGCTGAACAACACCGAGGTGCAGTCGATCATCTCCGCCCTGGGCACGGGCATCCAGGAGGAGTTCGACATCGACAAGCTGCGTTACCACAAGGTCGTGCTGATGGCGGACGCCGACGTCGACGGCCACCACATCAACACCCTGCTGCTCACGCTGCTCTTCCGGTTCATGAAGCCGCTGATCGAGGGCGGCTTCGTCTACATGGCCCAGCCCCCGCTCTACCGGCTGCGCTGGAACAAGCCGGCCGAGCACGAGTTCGTCTACTCCGACGCCGAGCGGGACGCGCTGATGCGCGACGGCCTGGCCGCGGGCAAGAAGCTGCCCAAGGAGAACCCGGTCCAGCGCTACAAGGGCCTGGGTGAGATGAACGCCAAGGAGCTGTGGGAGACGACGATGGATCCCGAGCAGCGGCTGATGCTGCAGGTCACCCTCGACGACGCCGCCCACGCGGACGAGATCTTCTCGATCCTGATGGGCGAGGACGTCGAGCAGCGCCGTTCCTTCATCCAGCGCAACGCCAAGGACGTCCGATTCCTGGATATCTAGCTCTCTAACCCGAGCGCTAGATACCGGTAGAACCGACCAGAAAGAGCAATCGTGACCGAGACCCCCACCGACGGCGGCACGCCTCCGGGACCCGGCGGCCGGATCGAGCCCGTCGAGCTGCAGACCTCGATGCAGCGCGCCTACATCGACTACGCGATGGCGGTCATCGTCGGCCGCGCGCTCCCCGACGTACGCGACGGGCTCAAGCCGGTGCACCGCCGCGTGCTCTACGCGATGTACGACGGGGGCTACCGCCCCGACCGTGGCTTCTCGAAGTGCTCGCGCGTCGTCGGTGACGTCATGGGTCAGTACCACCCGCACGGCGACACCGCGATCTACGACACCCTGGTCCGGCTCGCGCAGCCCTGGGTGATGCGGGCGCCGCTGGTCCAGGGCCAGGGCAACTTCGGCTCGCCGGGCAACGACTCGGCCGCGGCCATGCGGTACACCGAGTGCCGGATGGCGCCGCTGGCCCTCGAGATGGTCCGGGACATCCACGAGGACACCGTGGACTTCCAGCCCAACTACGACGGCCGCTCCTCCGAGCCGGTCGTCCTGCCCGCGCGCTACCCGAACCTGCTGGTCAACGGCTCGGCCGGCATCGCGGTCGGCATGGCCACCAGCATCCCGCCGCACAACCTGCGCGAGGTCGCCGACGGCGCGAAGTGGGCCCTCGAGCACCCCGACGCGACCCGCGAGGAGCTGCAGGAAGCGCTCATCGAGCGGATCAAGGGCCCGGACTTCCCCAACGGCGCGCTGATCACCGGGCACGCCGGCATCGAGCAGGCCTACCGCACCGGTCGCGGCTCGATCACGCAGCGAGCGGTGATCGAGGTCGACGAGGACGCCAGGGGCCGCACCTGCCTGGTCATCACCGAGCTGCCGTACATGGTCAACCCGGACAACCTCGCGCTGAAGATCGCCGAGCTCGCCGACTCCGGCCGGGTGCAGGGCATCTCCGACGTCCGCGACGACACCTCCGACCGCACCGGCCAGCGCCTCGTCATCGTGCTCAAGCGCGACGCGGTCGCCCGGGTCGTCCTCAACAACCTGCTCAAGCACACCGAGCTGCAGACCAACTTCAGCGCCAACATGCTGGCGCTGGTCGACGGGGTGCCCCGCACCCTGTCGATCGACCAGTTCATCAGCAACTGGATCACCCACCAGATCGAGGTGATCCGCCGTCGTACGGAGTTCCGGCTCCGCAAGGCCGAGGAGCGCGCCCACATCCTGCGCGGCCTGGTCAAGGCGCTCGACGCCCTCGACGAGGTCATCGCGCTGATCCGCCGCTCGCCCGACGTCGCCGAGGCCCGCACCGGCCTGATGCAGCTGCTCGACATCGACGAGCTGCAGGCCACCGCGATCCTCGACATGCAGCTGCGCTCGCTGGCCGCTCTTCAGCGCCAGAAGATCATCGACGAGCTGGCCGAGATCGAGGAGTACATCGCCGACCTGCGCGACATCCTCGCGAACGTCACCCGCCAGCGCTCGATCGTCGCCGAGGAGCTCTCGGAGATCGTCGAGAAGTACGGCAACGACCGCCGCACCCAGATCATCGCCGCCGACGGCGACCTCTCGATGGAGGACCTGATCCCCGACGAGGACCTCGTCGTCTCCATCACCCGCGGCGGGTACGCCAAGCGGACCCGCGCCGACCAGTACCGCACCCAGAAGCGCGGCGGCAAGGGCGTGCGCGGCGCGACCCTGCGCGGCGACGACGTGGTCGAGCACTTCATCTCGACCACGAACCACCACTGGCTGCTGTTCTTCACCACGGCCGGCCGGGTCTACCGCACCAAGGCCTACAACCTGCCCGAGGCCTCGCGCGACGCCAAGGGCGGCCACGTCGCTGGCCTGCTGAGCTTCCAGCCCGACGAGAACATCGCCCAGGTGCTGGCGATCCGCGACTACGAGCAGGCGCCGTACCTCGTGCTGGCCACGCGGACCGGCCTGGTCAAGAAGACCCGGCTGGGCGACTACAACAGCCCGCGCCAGGCCGGCGTCATCGCCATCAACTTCCGCGAGGATGACGACGAGCTGATCGGCGCCGAGCTGGTGAGCTCCGAGGACGACATCCTGCTGGTCTCCCGCAAGGGCCAGGCGATCCGGTTCCGCGCCGACGACAGCCAGCTCCGCCCGATGGGCCGGGCCACGTCCGGCGTCACCGGCATGAAGTTCAAGAGCCCGGACGACGCGGTGCTGTCGATGTCGGTCATCCGCGCGACCCAGGTCGCGGCCGAGGAGGCCGCCGGCCTGAGCGAGCAGAGCGCCGACTCCGCCCATGTCGAGGCGACGTCGGAGCAGGTCGCCGAGGTGAAGCCGCAGTACGTCTTCACGATCACCGACGGCGGCTTCGCCAAGCGCAGCCGGATCAGCGAGTACCGCATCACCGGCCGCGGGGGACTCGGCGTCAAGGCGATGACCCTCGCCAACGAGGACCGCGGCGGCCTGGTCGGCGCGTTCATCGTCGAGGACGGGGACGAGGTCCTCTCGATCACGCAGGCCGGCCAGGTGGTTCGCAGCCCCATCAACGCGGACTTCCGACCGACCGGACGCTCGACGCAAGGTGTGAAGTTCGTGACGCCGAAGTCCAACGACGCGGTTGCGGTCGTCGCCCGTTCGGTCGAGGCCAAGGTCACCGACGAGGGTGACGACGCCGATGAGACGGACGCCGAGACCGTGGACCTCGCAGTGGACGCCGTTGTCGACGTTGCGGCGGACGAGTCGTCGGATGCGGACGTGAGTGCAACAATCGATTCGACCGATACGACCGAGCAGCCCGGGGATGAGGACGCATGACGGAACGCTCCGCCGAACGCACCGCGTCACGATCTGCCCAGGACGACGGCCGCGCCCGCACCAGCGACGAGACCGCCGTGCGGCCGCCGTTGAGGGAACGGGTCCAGGCCAAGCTCGGCAGCGCGGCCGACGAGCACAAGGCGAACGCGACTCCCGGGTCGACCCGGGCCGCCAAGCCGGCCGGCGACCGCCCGCCGCGGCGCGCCCGGCTCCGGCTGACCCGGATCGACCCCTGGTCGGTGATGAAGACGTCGTTCCTGCTCTCGATCGCCTTCGGCATCGTCACCATCGTCTCGGTGCTGATGGTCTGGAGCGTGCTGGACGCCGCGGGCGTCTGGGAGTCGATCAACAAGTCGGTCCGCGACATCCTCGGCGGCGACACTGCCCAGGACTTCAACGTCGAGGACTACGTCGGGACCTCCCGGGTGGTCGGTTTCACGATGCTCATCGCCGTCGTCGACGTCGTCCTGCTGACCGCGATCGCAACCCTCGGGGCGTTCCTCTACAACATGGCAGCCGCCCTGCTCGGGGGCGTCGAAGTGACCTTGGCCGAGGACAACTGACGCTCCTTCGCCCCGTTTTGTCGGGCTCCTCGAGCGTGGGGTAATGTCACCCCTCGGTCGCCCGGCGACCGCATCCGGCCTGGCCGGAAGCGGGCCTATAGCTCAGACGGTTAGAGCGCTTCCCTGATAAGGAAGAGGTCACAGGTTCAAGTCCTGTTAGGCCCACTCACACGGGGGCTCCGGCCCCCGTGGATCCCACGGGGGCTTCGCCCCCAGACCCCACCAGGAGTCGCCTTGAAGAAGCTGGTCCTGATCGCGATCGCCGCCGCCGGCGCGGTCCTCGCGAAGAAGAAGATCGACGAGGGCAAGGCCGAGCAGGCACTCTGGGCCGAGGCCACCGACGCGGTCACCCGGAAGGGCTGACCTTCCACCGGGGGCCTTGGCGCAATTGGTAGCGCACCTGCTTTGCAAGCAGGGGGTTAGGGGTTCGAGTCCCCTAGGCTCCACCACGAGAAGCCGCAGCTCACCTGCGGCTTCTTCTGACTTCGGCGTCCGCACGGTGGCCGCCGTGGTGCAGAGCGGCAGATGGCATCGAGTCCCGGTGCTAGCGGGTGCTCGCCGTCCGGACGAACGATCGGACCTCGCGGTTGAAGGCCCCAGCGGCCTCCACGTTGCTCAGGTGCCCGACTCCCGGGAGTACGACGAGCTGCGATCCGGGGATCTGTTCGTGCAGCTCCCGACCGATCGAGAGCGGTGCTCGAGAGTCGAGGTCACCGTGGAGCACCAGGGTCGGGACGTCGATGGTGGGCAGGACGTCGCGAAGGTCTGACTCCGCCATGGCTCGAAGCATCGTCAGACTGGGTCCGGGGCGGATGTCGGACATCAGGGCGAGCATCCGCCCGACCATCTCCTCGGGCGCCGACTCGGTGAGCATCCCGGTGAGGTACGTGGCCAGCCAGTCCGCGGGCGGGTGGGTGAGGTCCTCGCCGATCCGCTGCAGGCGCCGCTGCACCTCATCGGCCGGCAGCGAGCCCGCCCAACCGGCGTACGCCCCGGTCAGGATCAGACTGCCCGGGAGGGTGGGGTGCCGGCCGAAGAGCGCGAGTGCGAGCGCGCCGCCGAACGAGATGCCGAGCACGTGGGGGCGGTGCAGCCCGAGAGCGGTCAGGAACTCCACGAGGCAGTCGGCGTAGTCGGCCATCCGGAACGACGCCGGGGGGTCGTCCGAGCCTCCGCATCCGGGAGCGTCCCAGGCGACGAGGGTGAACTCGTCGGTGAGGTCGTCGAACTGCGGCTGCCACGCCCGGCTGTCGAAGCCGAAGCCGCCGTGGAGGAGCACCAGAGCGGCACCCGATCCGGCACGCTGGTGGGTGATCCTCAGGCCGCCGCCCGGTGTCACCAGGTCCATCTCACCACGGTCGCACAGGGCGACGACCCGGGGAAGATCATCGTCAGGCAGCGGCTGGGTGGGAGACCTCGCGCAGGGGCGCGTAGGCAGCCCGATAGTTCCTGGGACCGAGGACGGGTGCACTCGCGTCACGCAGCCAGG
The DNA here is from genome assembly GCF_022919075.1 of Nocardioides sp. W7. Classification (NCBI taxonomy): domain Bacteria; kingdom Bacillati; phylum Actinomycetota; class Actinomycetes; order Propionibacteriales; family Nocardioidaceae; genus Nocardioides; species Nocardioides sp. W7. The sequence continues at coordinate 906,810 of NZ_CP095078.1, forward strand.
CGGGCAGCGCGGCAAGTCGCGACATCTTGTCGGTGGCCGACCGGACGTGCTCGACCCGGGGGCGCCGGAGCCGTTCGAACTCAGGCCCCACCCCGCTCCAGTGCTCGACGGGGGTGCGGGCCAGCAGGTCACCGAGGACCAGGGCGTCCTCGAGGGCCATCGCCACACCCTGCGCCCACACCGGGCCGGTGGCGTGCGCGGCGTCGCCGACGAGCACGAGCCGCCCGTGGTGCCAGTGGTCGAGGTGCACCTCGTCGACCGGGGCATGGTGGAGCTCACCAGCCTGGAGCGCCTGGGCGACGGCCGCGGTCACCGGCTCGGGGAACCCCTCGGCCGCCTGCGCCAACCAGGAGCGGTCGGATCCGGTGCTCCCACCGCGGGTGCGGGCGGCGTACCCGTAGACGAGGCCCGCCCCGACCGGGATCAGCAGGAAGGTCTCGTCCCGACCGGCCCAGGCGGTCCAGCAGTCCACCCCAGGATCGGCAGCGACGAAGCGCCAGCTCGACCCGGTCATCGACGACGGGCGCAGGGCGTCGGTGTCGACGGCCTCCCGCATCGCCGAGTTGACGCCGTCGGCGCCGATCACGAAGTCGAAGTGGCGCGGCGACGGTGCACCCTCCACGTCGACGTCGACACCGGTGGGCGTGGGTCGGGCAGCCACGGCCCGGGCGCGCTCCAGCTCGGCCGCCCCGGGCAGTGGGAGGGCGTCGAGCAGGGCGCCATGGCGCACGCAGACCGGGCGCCCGACGTCGTGCCAGAAGCGATCGTCGTCCACGGCGAACAGCAACCGCCCGCGACGGTTGCGGTACTCCCGTCGTCGCACGGGTACGCCGCCGGCCAGCGCCCGGTCGGGCACGCCCAGCTCGGCCAGGGCTCGCACCGCGTTGCCCGGCAGGTTGACGCCCATCCCACGCCCGACGGACTCGCGCCGCTCGATGACGGTGCACCCCCTCCCGTGCCGCGCCAGGACCCGGGCGACGGCCCGTCCCGCGATCCCGCTGCCGACGACGAGGACGGAACCGGTCATCGGAGGTCGCCCTTGCGACCCCAGCCGATGTTGAGCGGGGACGTGAGTACGGCGACCCCGGAGCCCTCGGCGCGCTCGCGGACCACCGACTCCACGACGGCCCGCATCGTCGCCCGATCGGCCTCGCTGACGCCGACGTCGTCCAGGATGATCGCCGTGATCGGGTTGCTGAAGAGCATCCAGTCCCAGAGCTCCTGACCGGTGGCCAGCTCCAGTCGCTCCTGTTGCGTGGTGTCCACCTGCACGTCCCGCAGACCGGCGGCGACCAGGCGCTCGCGCAGCACGTCGGGGTCGGAGACCTGGAATTCCAGCGGCGGCGGATCCGGTAGGCCCTCGAACCCGGGGGCGACGGCCTGCAGGGCACGGATGAAGACCTGCAACACCTCGAACTCCGCGGGCGGGCCGTAGGCGACGAGCAGGACCCGACCCCCGGGCCTGGTCACCCGCACCATCTCGCGCAGGGCCAGTGCCTGGTCCGGGACGAGCATCACCCCGAACTGGGACCCGGTCACGTCGAACCGATCGTCCTCCAGATCGAGGGCGTGGGCGTCCATCACGGCAGCCGACGCCTCGCTCAGGCCCTCCGAGCGCGCTCGCGACTCGAACTGGGTCACCATCTGCGGCGCCCAGTCGGTCGCCAGCACCGTGGCACCCAGACGTGCGGCGGCCAGTCCCAGACCACCCGGTCCCGCGGCGACGTCGAGGAACCTCTCGCCGGGGCTCAGCCCCACCAGGCGGAGAGCCGCGGCCGAGAGCGACTGCTCGCCCGGCGCGACGTGCTCGGCGTACCCGGTCGCGATCGCGTCCCAGGCCTCCTGGGGCGCGAAGTCGGCGTGCTCAGCGGGGGATGTCTCGTGGTCGATGGTCATCTTCTCTGTCCTCTCGGGGAAGGCGGTTGCAGCCGACGCTAGGAAGCGGACCCGCGAGTGCGCATCGGAAGGAACACCCATTCGGGTCGGACCCGCGATGGGTGGTCCGGCCGACGCGTCGCCGCGGTCCCGGTTCCTAGCGTGGTGCTCCGACCCGTCGCCAGGAGGAGCCATGGAACACGTCGAGACCGTCATCGTCGGCGCCGGACAGGCCGGTCTGGCGACAGCGCAGCGCCTGCGCAGGCGCGGCCGGGACTGCGTGGTTCTCGACCACCACCGGCGGGTCGGCGACAACTGGCGCCAGCAGTGGGACAGCCTGCGGCTCTACTCGCCGGCGAGGTTCGACGGGCTGCCGGGCCTGCGGTTCCCCGCGGATCCGTGGTCGTTCCCGACCAAGGACGACGTGGCGGACTACCTCGAGGCGTACGCCGCCCGGTGGGACCTGCCGGTCCGGCTCGGCGTTCGCGTCGAGGGCCTCGCCCCGGCCGCCGGCCACGGCTTCGTCGTCACGGCGGACGCCGGGCCCGTCCACTGCGACCACGTGGTGGTCGCGACCGGCACCTTCGGGCGGACGCCCGTGATCCCCGACTACGCCGCGGAGCTGGACGAGTCGGTCCTTCAGCTGCACTCCAGTGAGTACCGGCGAGCCGGGCAGCTCCGGGACGGGCCGGTGCTGGTGGTCGGAGCCTCGCACTCCGGCACGGACATCGCCTACGAGCTGGCGCTCACGCAGCCGACCACCCTCGTCGGCCGGGACTGCGGTGAGATCCCGATCCGCCTGGAGTCACCACTGATCCCCGTCGTCTTCCCCGTGCTGGTGTTCGCGTGGCGCCACGTCCTGACGCGTCGTACGCCGATGGGCCGCAAGGAGATGTCCGCGATCCGCTTCCACGGCGGGCCGCAGTTGAGGGTCAAGCGGGCCGACCTCGACGAGCGCGGGGTGGTCCGGCACGAGGCCCGGGTGGTCGGGGTGCGCGACGGGCTCCCGCTGCTGGCCGACGGAACGGTCGTGGCCGCCACCAACGTGATCTGGGCGACCGGCTTCCGGCAGGCGTTCGACTGGATCGACCTGCCGATCCTCGGCGCCGACGGGTGGCCCCGCGAGCATCGGGGGGTGGCCGACGACGTGCCCGGGCTGTACTTCTGCGGCCTCTCCTTCCAGTACGCGTTCTCCTCGATGCTGCTGGCCGGCGCCGGTCGGGACGCCGAGCACGTCGCACGACACATCGCCGGAAGCACGCCCCGACGTGACCACCACGCAGCCTGACTCGCCCGCCGGGCCGGACCCCGCTCCGGGAGTATCGTCCGACGAGGAGGTGCCTCTCGTGGGCGTGATCGACGACCTGGTGCAGGCTCGTACCGACTACGAGCGGGGCGACTGGACGGCCGCTCTCGACCTCTGGTCCGACCTCCAGCCCGACCAGATGAGCGCCGACGACCTGCGCGACGCCGCGCTGGCGGCGTACCTGCTCGGGCGTCGCGAGGCCTCTGTGGACTTCCACCAGCGAGCGTTCTCGCTGTACCAGCAGGCTGGATCTGGCGCTGGGGCGCTGTCCTGCTGCTTCCACCTCGCGATGATCTTCGGCTCGGGCGGTGAGCACGCCCTGGAGAGCGGTTGGACGACTCGTGCCGAGCGACTCCTCGACGACCTGGACGACAACGCGGTCGAGCACGGGTACGTCGCGCTCCTGCACCTGTACCGCCACCTCGGAACGGGCAACCTGCCGGCCGCCACCGAGGCCGCTCTGGCGGTCGTCGTCGTGGGGAGGCGGCACCGGGATCCCGATCTGCTCGCCCTCGGCCTGAGCTGCCAGGGCAGGCTCGCGATCTACTCCGGCCACCTCGCGGACGGGTTGGCGCTCCTCGACGAGGCGATGGCCGGCGCCGCGGCCCACGAGCTGACGCCGGTGATCTTCGGACACGTCTACTGCGCCGCCATCGAGGGCTGCCAGGAGATCGCCGACTTCGGCAGGGTGGCCGAGTGGACCTCGGCCCTGCACCGCTGGTGTCTCGCCCAGCCCGGCCTGGTGGCGTTCACCGGTCAGTGCTCGGTGCATCGCGGTCAGCTGATGCGGGTGCACGGTGCGTGGCCGGAGGCGCTGGACGAGTTCGCGAGCGCGATCGAGCGCTACCGCCTGGCCGACGCGGTGGCCGCGATGGGTCTCGCGGAGTGCGAGCGGGGCGACGTGCTGCGCCAGCGCGGCGAGTACGACGCGGCCGAGGCGGCGTACCAGCGATCGAGCGAGCACGGCTACGACCCGCAGCCCGGTCTGGCGCTGCTGTGGCTCGCGCGCGGGGCGAACGACGCCGCCCTCGCCGCCGTACGCCGACTGGTGGCGGAGGTTGTGGACCCGGTCGCCCAGTGCCGACTGCTGCCGTCGGCGGTCGACGTCCTGGTGAGCGCCGGCGCCCTGGAGGAGGCCCGCGCGGTCGCTGCCCGACTCGACGAGGTGGCCGCACACGTCGGCACCGAGGCGTTGCAGGCGTGTGCGGCCTTCGCCTCGGGCACGCTGGAGCTCGCGGTCGGTGACGCCGCCGGCGCGCTGCCCTACCTGCGCAAGGCCCGTCAGCTGTGGACCCACGCGCAGAGCCCCTACGAGATCGCGCGGGTACGACTCGTGACGGGACGCGCCCTGAGCGCCGTCGGCGATGCCGAGTCGGCCCGACAGGAGCTGGAGATCGCGCGCGCCACGTTCCGCGAGCTGGGCGCGACGCCGGCCGCGGCGGAGGTCGAGCGCCTGCTGCGACCGGCCGCACACCCGGCCGGGCTGACCGACCGAGAGGTCGAGGTGCTGAGCCTGGTCGCGTCGGGCCGGAGCAACACCCAGATCGCAGCGGTCCTGGTGCTGAGCGAGAAGACGGTGGCTCGCCACCTCTCGAACATCTTCGTCAAGCTGGAGGTCGGGTCGCGCACGGCCGCGGCGGCGTACGCCTTCGAGCACCACCTCGTCTGAGATCCCTGCGACTGCGCGCCGCGCCTGCGACCCCAGCGATGAGATAGGTCGGAGGGCACTCGAATGTAGTCATTTCGACCCGCCGGAGAAAGAGATGTCTTAGCCTGCTCGGAGCAGGGGTGTCGATGGGACGGCCCCTCGTCACGAAGGAACTTGTCTGTGCGTCTGAGCCTCCGCCGCAGTCTCATGTCTCTGGGGGCGGCCGCCGCCCTCGTCCTTTCCGGGCTTGCCATGGCCCCCGTCCAGGCCGCGTCCGGCGAGGGCGAGCTGACCCTCACCATGGTCGACCCGTCCGGAGCGAAGCTGAGCGCCGTGTACTACGCGGTTCCGGTGGGATCGATCAGCCTCGGCGGATCTGGCCTCGAGTACTTCGGGGATGCGGACACCGAGACTGTTCCGTCGGCCCGGTACGGCATCGTCGCGATGTCCCCCTGGGGCGGCCTGCTCTGTGCCGGTGTCACCCCGTGCGACGCCAGCATCCTGTTCGGGGGTGCCGAGATCTCGGTCGCCGGCGTCGTCGACGTCCCCGAGGAGGGCACCGCGAGCTACACGTTCCAGGCGCCGACCCCGGGAGTCGTCGTCGGCAGTCCGAAGGCGGGCGCCACCCTGGCCGTCGACTTCTCCGAACCGATGGACCGTCTCTACGACCTCTTCGGCGGCCTCTACGGCAACACGCAGTGGCTGCGCGACGGCGTGGTGATCCCGGGTGCGACCGGCACGTCGTACTCCATCCGCATCGCCGACGTCGGTCACACCATCCAGCCGCGGATCTCCTCGTCGGGCCTGCTGTTCGGGGAGATCTTCGGTAGCGCGGGCTCGTTCGCCGAGAAGAAGACGCTCACGGGGAAGAAGATCGAGAAGGTCCGGACGAAGGCCAACGTGACCACCTTCCGCCGGGTGGTTCCCGCGGGTCTCGCGAAGAGTGCGTGGGTCGACGTGGTCTCCGCGCAGGGCAATATCTCCGGCAAGGTGACCGTCCAGGTCGGCAAGTGGAAGAAGACCAAGCGGCTCTGGAACGGCAACACCCGGGTCCTGCTGCCCAAGCTGAAGCGCGGCAGGTACGCCGTGAAGGTGAGCTACCCCGGGACCGACGTCTACGCGCCTTCGAAGGACAGGATCGTCATCCGCGTCAAGTAGTCCTGAAGCACCGAGAACGAACGGTCGGGGCACGCCACCTATTCTGGGAGGCGTGCCCCGACTGCTTCAGCCACGTCTGCTGGGCGCGCATCTCCTGGCGCTCGTGCTGGTGGCGACGGCCGGTCTGCTGGGCTACTGGCAGTACGACTCCTGGCAGGAGCGCCGGGCCGCGGAGGCCGCGGACCTGAGCGACCTCGAGCCCGAGCCGCTGGTCGACGTACTCGGCCCGGACGACCCGTTCCCGGCCGACAAGGTCGGCCAACCGGTCGAGGTCGGCGGCACCTGGGTGCCCACGGGCACGGTCTACGTCTCCGGTCGTGAGCACGACGGCCAGGACGGCTACTGGGCCGTCACCCCGATGGCCGTCGGCGACAGCGACGCACCCGCGCTGCCGATCGTGCGCGGCTGGGTCGCCGATCCCGAGGCGGCGCCGGCGCCACCGACCGGCCCGGTCGAGCTGGTGGCGTGGCTGCAGCCGACCCAGGGCACCAACGAGGCCGACTCCGACCGCAGCGACGACATCCTCCCGCAGGTCCGCACCGCCGACCTGATCCAGCACGTCGACCAGGACCTGTACGGCGCGTACGCCGTCGCCATCGAGCCGCTGGACGGCCTCGAACCCGCGACCCTCGAGCAGCTGCCCGACGCCGGGACGTTCACCGCGCTGAAGAACTTCCTCTACGCGATCGAGTGGTGGATCTTCGGAGCCTTCGCCGCCTTCATCTGGTGGCGCTGGGTGCGCGACCTCACGCTCCAGGAGGACGAGGCGGAGGACGCCGATCCCCACCCGGTACCGTCGGAGCCGTGAACCGCAACCTGACCGCCTACCGCGTGATGGCCACGATCGTCGGCGTGCTGCTGGTCGTCCTGATCCTCGTCGGCGTGCCGTTGAAGTACCTCGCCGGCGATGGCACCGACCTCCAGGAGATCGGGGCGTGGATCACCACCAACCTCGGCGTCCTGCACGGCTGGCTCTACATGATCTTCCTGTTCGCGGCCTTCATGCTGGCGCGCCGCGAGGCCTGGGAGCTGCCGTACACCCTCGTCACCCTGATCTGCGGGACCGTGCCGGTGCTGAGCTTCTGGGCCGAGCACCGCGCCACCCAGCGGGTCCGCGCCGAGGCGGCGGCCGACGCCCTCGAGCCCGACCCCTCCCGCTAGCCCATGACGACCGCGTTCGTCCTCGGTGGTGGGGGCGTGCTGGGCGCGGTCGAGGTCGGCATGCTCCGCGCCCTCCTCGAGCGAGACATCGTCCCGGACCTGGTGCTCGGCACCAGCGTGGGCGCGCTCAACGGCGCGCTCGTCGCCCGGGAGCCCGCCCCGAGTGTCGTCGAGCGGCTCACCGAGCTGTGGCGCGGAGCCAACGAGTCCGGCCGCGAGGTGTACGGCGACCGGCCGCTGCGGACCGTGCGCCGCGCGGTGTCGACCGGCACCCACATCTACTCCTCGGCGCCCTTGAAGCAGCGACTCACCGAGGAGCTGGGTGAGACCACCTTCGAGGAGCTGCCCGTGCGGCTCCAGGTCTGCGCGGCCAGCATCGAGCGCGCCGCCGAGCACTGGTTCAGCACCGGCCCGGTCGTGGACGCCGTGGTCGCGAGTGCCGCCGTACCCGGCCTGCTGCCGCCGGCGAAGGTCGGCGACGAGCACTTCCTCGACGGCGGCATCGTGAACTCCGTGCCCCTCGGCCGCGCGGTCGCGCTGGGCGCCACCCGGGTCTTCGTCCTCCAGGTCGGCCGGTTCGACCGGCCGTTGACGGTGCCGCGTCGACCCTGGGAGGTTGCCCGGGTGTCCTTCGAGATCGCCCGCCGCCACCGGTTCGTCCGCGAGCTCGACGAGCTGCCGCCGGGGGTCGAGGCGCACGTACTGCCCGCGCGCGGCACCTCCACGCGCGACGACACGTTCTTCGGCAGCAAGGACTTCAAGACCGTCCAGCTCCGCATCGACGCGACGTACGACGCCTGCGTGACGTACCTGGACGAGCTGGCCTGACGCCGTGCTGACCTGGGCGGTGCGCCGATTCGTGGTGGCGCCGGCCGTGGTCGGGCTGACCGTCCTGGTCTGGTTCTCCCTCCCCCTCTGGCTGGTGGCCGCCGCCGCGCTCTCGCCGGTGGTCCCCGGCCGCTGGCGGGTGCTGCGGCTGCTCTGGATCGTGGTCGTCTACCTGACGATCGAGACCCTGATGCTGCTGGTGATGTGGGGCGCGTGGTTCGCCTCGGGGTTCGGCCGCACGATCCGCCGGCCCTACTGGGAGGGCATCCACTACGACCTCGTGCAGGGCGTGATGTGGGTCTTCTTCCGCGAGGCGAAGCGGGTGCTGCGGCTGACGATCGAGACCGACGGGCCGTCGCCGGACGCGCACCCCGGCGTCCCGATCCTGGTCTGCAGCCGGCACGCCGGCCCCGGCGACTCGTTCACGCTCATCCACGCGCTGATGCACTGGTACGGCCGTGAGCCGCGGGTCGTCCTGAAGGACACCCTCGCCTGGGACCCGATGATCGACGTGGTGCTGAACCGGATCCCCGCCCGCTTCATCACCCCGAACCCGGCCGAGGGCCAAGACCTGCAGTCGCAGATCGCGGCCCTGGCGAGCGGGCTCGACGGGAACGACGCGTTCGTGATCTTCCCCGAGGGCGGCAACTTCACCGAGAAGCGCCGGGACCGGGCGATCGCGCGGCTGCGCCGGCTCGGCATGGAGCGGATGGCCACGCGGGCCGAGTCGATGATCCACGTGCTCGCGCCCCGGCCGGGCGGCTTCCTCGCGGCGTTGGACGCGGCGCCCGACGCGGACGTCGTGCTGGTCGCGCACACCGGGCTCGACCACCTGCTCACCGTCGGCGACGTGTGGCGCGAGCTGCCGATGGACAAGCAGATCGTGATGCGCTGGTGGCAGGTGCCGCGCGCCGAGATCCCGGAGGACCGGGACGAGCGGATCGACTGGCTCTTCGCCTGGTGGGAGCGGATCGACGCCTGGATACAGCAGAACCGGCCCGAGGAGACCTCGGGCCGGTCCTGACTGCTGTCTAGACGGTCGGGCTACTTCTTGCCCTCGTCGATCGGCACGACCTCGGCCGGGTCCTCGGGCGTGGTGACCGGGTGCGGGTCCTCGACCTGGTCGGCGATCGCCTCGTCGGGAGCCGCCCCGCCGATGTCGTCGGCGGTCACGGTGGGGGCACCCGGCGCCTTCGGCGACGTCGGGCCCGCGGGCGGCGGAGCCGGGACGTACGACGACTGCCAGCTGTCGCTCTGCTTGCTGCCCTGCAGCTTCTTCGCCGCGAAGCCTGCGGCGCCGGCGACGACGGCGATCAGGGCGACCTTCTTCAGCTTGCCGCCCTTCTTCTTGGGCGGGTCACCCTTGAGCTCGGCGACCTTGGCGTCGGCGAGCTCCTTGACGGCATTCGCCTTCTCGCCGGCGATGGTCGCGCCGGCGGCGATCAGCGGGACGGCCTTGGCGCGGGCGTCGGCCACGACGGGCGCCGCCTTCTCCCGCGCGTCCGTGGCGGCGGTCGCAGCGCGCACCCGCGCCTCGGCCAGTGCGGGTCCGGCCTTCTCGCGGGCATCGGCCAGCGCCGGACGGGCGGTGTCGTGGACGAACTCCTCCACTGCGTCGATGGCTTGCGCGACGGCCGCCTCCACCTGCGGGCGGACCGCGTCGACGTAGTCCGAGGCCTGATCGAGGAGGGACTTCTTCTTGCGGAGACGCATCGCGTCACTTCCTCTCGTTAGGTCGTTGCCATTCGATCATGTCGCGCAAGCGGCGACCAGCACGGCGCAGACCCACAGCAGCGGGGTGCTTGGGGAACGTGCGAGGATCGACGAGGCACGACGAGAGATCGTCGTTACCCTCCAGTACCCACTTCAGCACGCACTTTCACCTCGCGTCGTCACAGCAGAAGGGCAGTCATGGCTGACCAGCAGGCCATCTTGAAGACCAACAAGGGCGACATCGTCATCACCCTGTTCCCGAACCACGCTCCGGAGACGGTCGCGAACTTCGTCGGCCTGGCCACCGGCGAGAAGTCCTACGACGCCGGCAACGGCAAGACCGGACCGTTCTACGACGGTCTCGGCTTCCACCGCGTCATCGACGGCTTCATGATCCAGGGCGGCTGCCCGCTCGGCACCGGCACCGGCGGCCCGGGCTACACGTTCAAGGACGAGCCGCACCCCGAGCTCGTCTTCGACAAGCCCTACCTGCTTGCGATGGCCAACGCCGGCCCGGGCACCAACGGCTCGCAGTTCTTCATCACCGTCGGTGCGACGCCGTGGCTGAACCGCAAGCACACGATTTTCGGTGAGGTCGCCGACCAGGCCTCGCGCGACGTCGTCGACGCGATCGGGAAGGTCAAGACCGGCCCCGCGGACCGGCCCGTCGAGCCGATCGTGTTCGAGTCGGTCGAGATCGTCAACGCCTGAGCGTCACCTGACGTGACGCACTCTCCGACGCCCCAGGCCGGGGTGCCGACCTGCTATCGGCACCCCGCCCGGGAGTCGCACATCCGCTGTCAGCGCTGCAGCCGGCCGATCTGCCCGGACTGCATGCGCGACGCCGCCGTCGGCTTCCAGTGCCCCGGCTGCATCGCCGAGGGTCGCAAGACGACCCGCCAGGCGCGCGCGGCGTACGGCGGGCTGCGGCCGACCAACGCCTCGATCACCACGATCGTGCTGATGGCGATCAACCTCGGCGTCTGGGTGGTGATCCAGGGCACCGGCCGCTACACCTCGCGCCTCTACGAGCTGTTCGGGCTGACGCCCACCGGCACCTGCTCGCTCGACGCGGGCAACGGGTACTTCCCGTCCGTCGAGAGCGAGGCGATCTGTGCGCAGGTCGCCGACACGATCTGGGTCCCGGGGGTGGCGGACGGGTCGTACTGGCAGCTGCTCACCTCGGCCTTCACCCACGTCGAGCTGTGGCACATCGCGGTCAACATGCTCGCGCTGTACTTCCTCGGTCCGCAGCTGGAGCTGGTCCTCGGCCGGCTCCGGTTCCTGGCCCTCTACCTGCTCTCGGGCCTCGCGGGCTCGGTGCTGGTCTACTGGGCGGCGGACCCGCAGGGCACCACGGTCGGCGCCTCGGGCGCGATCTTCGGCCTGATGGGGGCGCTGCTCGTCATCGCCTACAAGGTCGGCGGCAACGTCCAGCAGCTCCTGATGTGGCTGGGCCTGAACGCCGTCATCACCTTCACGGTCCCCAACGTCTCCTGGCAGGGCCACCTCGGCGGGTTCCTCGGAGGCGCGCTGGTCGCCGCCGTCCTCGTCTACGCCCCGCGCGGGCCTCGCCGTACGGCCATCCAGGTCTCGGGCCTGGTCGCCTTCGCCGTGCTGCTCGCGGTCGCGGTCGTCGTCCGTACGGCCGCGCTGGCCTTCGGCGTGCGCCCGAGTTATCCCCAGCTGTGGAGAACCCTGTGCAGAACTACACGCGTGTAGTTCTCCACAGGGTTGTCCCCAGGTGTGCAAAACCGCCCGCCACCGTGGGGGTGGCGGGCGGTTCTGGGGTGGTGTGCTGGTCGCTCTGCGAGAGCTGGATGGGTCTCGACTCGCCGTCGCGGCTTCGTTCCTCAGCCGCGGGCTCGCTCGACCCTCGCTCTACCCGAGGGTGATCTCGTTCCTCGATCACCCTCGGCCGCTCGCCTCAGCCGCGGAGTCAGTTCATTCCCAACGCGTGGCGAAGGTGAAGCCGATGGCCATGAAGCCGATGCCGACGAAGAGGTTCTTCTGGCCCAGGTCGTTCATGATCGGGATGCCGCCGGTGTCGGCGTCGTTGCTGAAGACGTAGAACGTGCAGATCCAGAGCAGGCCGATGATGAAGCAGCCGAGCATGCCGACGACCACTCCGCGGCCGCGGCCGAGCGGGGTCGAGGGGTGCGCGGAGATCGCCAGCCCGAGCAGCACCGCGCCGAAGCCGATCAGGTAGTTCCAGTCGCCGAGGTCGGCCATGAACTTCGGGCTGCCCGGGTCGGGAGCGGGGATCGCCGTGGGGTCGACGCGTACGACGACGTAGTAGTACGCCATCCAGGCGATGCCCAGCACGATCAGCACCAGGGCGGCGATGAAGCGCGCCGACAGGACGGGACCGCGGGCCGGGTCGGCAAAGGTCGGGGTGGCCTTCGACTTGGACACTGATCTTGCTCCTCGGCTCGTGACGCGCCCGGGACGTCCGCCCACGGGTCGCGGGCTACCTTAGTCGTCGTGACGTCCGAGCACCCGCATGCGGGTCCCTCCCGCTGGCGCCGAGTGCTGCGCCCGTGGGCGCTCGGCACGCCCGCGGTGGTCCTCGTCTGCGGGGGACTGTTCGTGGTCAGCTACCAGAACAGTGAGGGCACCGACCTGCGACCGGGCCGCTACACCGACCTCGCCGACCTGGTCCGCACCGAGTCCGACCAGTACGAGCGCCTCGAGGACCGGGTCGCCGACCTCACCGACGAGGTGACCGCGCTGTCGGGGTCGGTCAACGACCGCACCGTGAACCGCTACCGCCGGCAGATCGAGCGCGTCGAGGACCCCGCGGGCCTGGTCGAGCGCTCCGGGGAGGGGGTGACCGTCACCCTCACCGACTCACCCGCCGAGCTGCTCGAGGCGGCCACCGAGTCCGGGGTCCGGCTCAGCGACTACGTCGTCCACCAGCAGGACATCCAGGCCGTCGTCAACGCACTGTGGCGCGGCGGGGCGGAGGCCGTCACCGTGCAGGGCAAGCGGATCGTCTCCACGACCGGCATCAAGTGCATCGGCAACTCCGTCACCCTGCAGGGCCAGCCGTACTCACCGCCGTACGTCATCTCCGCCGTGGGCGACCAGGGCGACCTGCTCACGGCGGTCGCCGACGACGAGAACCTGCAGACCTACCGCCAGCAGGCCGAGGACCCCGAGATCGCCATCGGCTGGGAGCTGGAGCTCGAGGACGACCTCACCGCGCCGGCGTTCGACGGCCTGCTCGACCTGTCGTACGCCGTCCCGCTGGAGTGACCGGACCGGTCGACCGCTCGCCCTCGACCCCCGGCAGCTCGGTGGCCGGGTCGGTCGGCGGCAGCTCGGTGGCCGGGTCCGTCGGCACGGTCGGGGCCGTGGGCGTCGGGACCGGCGGGGGCTCGACGAAGGTCGAGACGGTGAGATAGACGATCGTCTGGTCGTCGTACTCCTTGCCGGGCTCGGGCTCCTGGAGGATCACCTCGCCGGCGGGCGCCGTGGTGTCGTCCTCCTCGAAGATCCGGGGCACGAAACCGAGGTCCTTGATGATCTGCTCGGCCTCCTCGCGGGTGCGCCCGACCAGGTCGGGGAGCGTCTCGCGACCGTCGGAGAAGAAGACGGTGACCGTCGACCCGGTCGTCACCGGGGTGCCCGGCGGCGGCTCGGTCCGGGTCACCGCGTCCCGGTCCTCGTCGGACTTCTCCTCCTTCGGGTCGGCGACCAGGCCGAGCGCCTGCAGCTGCTGCACGACCTCGGTGCGGTTCCGGCCGACCAGGTCGACCGGGATCGTGACCTGGGGCTGGCCGGTGGAGATGGTGAAGCTGACGGCGGTGCCGGGGTCGACGAAGAGGCCGGCGGTCGGGTCCTGCGAGCCCGGGATGACCCGGTTGGCGGGGATCTCGGCGCTGGCCTCGCGGGCGATGGAGCCGACCGCGAGCCCGGCGTCGCCGATGGCGGCCCGGGCGGCGCGCTCGGTCTTCCCGCCGAGGTCGGGCACCTCGTCCTGCTCGACCGGGGGCGGGAAGAGCTTGGGCCACAGCAGCACCCCGCCGACGATCAGCGCGATCACCAACAGGCTCAGGAAGACCAGCAGACCGGTGCGGGGGCCGTTGCTGCTCTCCGCCTCGGGAAGCGCCGCGCTGGTGGCGGTCGGATCGGTGACCGCCGGGACGACGGTGGTGGCCGTGGTCGCCGGGGCGGGCGGGGGCACGGTCGCGTGGACCGGCCGGCCCGCGAGGTAGCGCTCGATGTCGCTGCGCATCGCGGCGGCCGACTGGTAGCGGTCCTCCAGGCGCTTGGTCAGCGCCTTCATCACGATCGCGTCGATCTCGGGCGGGAGCGAGGTGTCGTGGTCGGACGGCGGGAGCGCCTGCTCGCGGACGTGCTGGTAGGCGACCGCGACCGGGCTGTCGCCCACGAACGGCGGCCGCCCGGTCAGCAGCTCGTAGAGCAGGCAGCCGGCGGAGTAGACGTCCGAGCGGGAGTCGACGGTCTCGCCGCGCGCCTGCTCGGGGGAGAGGTACTGGGCGGTGCCCACCACGGCGGCCGTCTGGGTCATCGTGTTGGCCGCGTCGCTGATCGCGCGCGCGATGCCGAAGTCCATCACCTTCACGTCGCCGCTCGGCGTGAGCATCACGTTGCCGGGCTTGATGTCGCGGTGGATGATCCCGGCGCGGTGGCTGTAGTCGAGGGCGGCCAGCACGCCGCTGGTGATCTCCAGGGCCCGCTCGGGCAGGATCTTGCGGCCCTCCCGCAGAACGTCGCGCAGCGTGCGGCCGGCGACGTACTCCATGACGATGTAGGGCTGGGCGACGCCCGATCCGTCGGTGGCGGTCTCCTCGCCGGTGTCGTACACGGCGACGATCGAGGGGTGGTTCAGCGACGCGGACGACTGCGCCTCCCGGCGGAACCGCGCCTGGAAGGTGGCGTCGCTGGCCAGGTCGGTGCGCAGCCGCTTCACGGCGACGACCCGGCCCAGCCGGGTGTCGATGCCCTTGCGGACCTCGGCCATGCCGCCTCGGCCCAGGAGCTCGCCGAGCTCGTAGCGTCCGCCGACCGTCGTCGGCTGTGGGCTGCTCATCGGGGTGCGACCTCCCGGTCGGTCGGGGGGATCTGGTCGGCGGCGGGGGTGCTCTCGCTCGGCGCCGGCTCGGAGATGCTCGGCTCAGGGGTCTCCGACGGCGTCGGCTCCTTGGTCGGGCTCGGCGACGGAGTCTTGCTCGGTTCCTTCGTCGGAGTCGGAGTCGGAGTCGGTGTCGGCCGCTCGCTCGGCGTCTCGGACGGGGTCGGGCTCGGCTCCTCCTCGGGGACCGGCCCCCAGTAGGACACCTCCACCGAGTCGCCCTCGGCGAGGTTGCCGGACGGGTCGACGGACGAGACGTTGCCCTCGATCCGGTCGCCCGGGTTGGCCACCTCGGTGGTGCTCACCCGCAGCTCCAGGTCGGCGAGCTCGTCGGCGACCTCGCCGACCGGGCGGCCGACGAAGTCGCTCTCCCGGACCCGCACGACCTCCGCGTCGCTGGGCGGGCTGTCCGGCTCGTCGTCGCCGCGGGTGGCCAGCACCGCCGCGGTCACCGCGACCACGCCGAGCAGCACCAGCAGCAGCACGATCAGCCAGCGGTTCCGGCGACCGTCCTTCGACTCCGGCTCGACCGCCGGCGTCGAGGTGGTCGGCGGCGGCACCGGCGCGGGGGCCGGTGCCCCGAGCACCTGGGTGCGCTCCGTCGGGGGCGAGGTGACCGGGGGCACGACCTGGGTCGCGGCGTCGGTGGCCGGGTCGCGCAGCGCGGCGGCGAGCGCCGCGCCGTCGGCGTACCGCTCGGCGGGGTCCTTCGACAGCGCGCGCAGTACGACGTGCGCCAGGTCGGCGGGCACCTCGGGGGGCAGGTCCGGCACCGGGTCGTGCAGGTGCGCGAGCGCCGTCGCGACCGGCGACTCCTTGTCGAAGGGCCGGTGGCCCGCCAGGCACTCGAAGGCCACGACGCCCAGCGCGTAGACGTCCGAGGCCGGGGTCGCGGTCTCGCCGCGGGCCTGCTCGGGGGAGAGGTACTGCGGGGTGCCCATCACCTGACCGGTCTGGGTGATGCCCAGGCCCTCGGTGGCGCGGGCGATCCCGAAGTCGGTGATCTTCAGCTGGCGGGACGGGGTGACCAGCAGGTTGGCGGGCTTCACGTCGCGGTGCACGATGCCGGCGGCGTGCGCGACCCCGAGCGCGTCGGCGGCCTGGGCGAGCAGCTCCCGGGTCGGCACGGGATCCAGGCCGGAGCCGGCGCGCAGCAGCGCCGAGAGCGGCTGGCCGTCGACGAGCTCCATGACCAGGAACGGGCGGGGTACGCCGGAGCCGTCGGCCGCCTCGGCCTCGCCGAAGTCGTAGACCGACGCGATGTTCGGGTGGTGCAGGGCCGCCGCGTGCTGGGCCTCGGTCTCGAACCGGGCCCGGAACGCCGGGTCGTCGGCGTACTCGGTCTTGAGGAGCTTGACCGCCACCTCGCGGCCCAGCGTGGTGTCGGACGCGCGCCACACCTCGCCCATGCCGCCGGTCGCGATCCGGCTGCGCAGCAGGTAGCGCCGCGCGTCGTCGGCGTACGTCTCGGGGGTCCCGGTCGTCACTTGATCACCGCTTCCATGACCGCCTTCGCGATCGGTCCGCCGATCGACCCGCCGCCGATCTCGCCGCGCGGGATGTCGGCACTCTCGATCATCACCGCCACTGCCACCTCGGGGTCGTCGGCCGGTGCGAACGACACGAACCAGGCATACGGCGGGACGTCGTCCTGGCCGCTCTGTGCCGTGCCGGTCTTGCCCGCGACCTGGATGCCGGGGATGGCCGCCGGGCTCGCGGTGCCGTCGTTGACGGTGTAGGTCATCAGGTCGGTCAGCACCTTCGCCGTGGACGGCTCGACCGCCTGCGAGAACTCCTCGGGCTGCGTGGTCTCCACGACGTCGAGGTCGGCCGACTGCACCTCGTCGACGACGTAGGGACGCATGACCACGCCGTTGTTGGCGATCCCGGCCGCCACCATCGCCATCTGCAGGGGGGTGGAGCGGACCTCGAACTGGCCGATGCCGGCCTGGCCGGTCTGCGGCTCGTTGGCGTCGCGGGGGTACGTCGAGATGGCCTGCGGGCGCAGGTCCTCGAGGTAGTCCTGGTTGAAGCCGAACGCCTCGGCCTGCTCACGCATCTTCTCGTCACCGACCTGGATCGCCAGCTGGGCGAAGGTGGTGTTGCACGAGTTCCCCATGGCCTGGGTGAACGGGATCTGGTCGGAGCCGCAGGGGCGGCCCTCGTTGTCGATCAGGCCCGAGTCGCCGCTGGTCTGGGGCAGCTGGAAGGAGGTGCCGCCGGGCACGCTGTCGTCGGCGGCCCCGGCCAGCCCGTCCTCGATCGCGGCGGCCGCGGTGACCAGCTTGAACGTCGACCCGGGCGGCAGGGTCTTCTGGGTGCCCCGGTTGAGCATCGGGTCTCCCTCGTCGGCGTTGAGCCGCTTCCAGGCCTCGTCCACCGCCGCCTTGTCGTGCGAGGCGAGCTCGTTCGGGTCGAAGGTCGGCGACGTCACCATGGCCAGGATCTTGCCGGTCTTGGGCTCCAGGGCCACGACCGAGCCGCGGACGTCGCCGGGCACCTTCGCCAGCTCCGCCGACGCGGCGTCCTGGGCGGCCGGGTCGATGGTCAGCCTGATGTTGCCCCCCTTGGTGCCCTGGTTGCTGAGCAGGTCGACGAGCCGGGTCACGAAGAGCCGGTCGTCGTTGCCGGACAGCACGTCGTTCTGGGTGCGCTCGAGCTGGCTGGCGCCGTACGCGTAGGCGAAGAAGCCGGTGAGGGGGGCGTACTTGAACGGCTTCTTGTAGACGCGCTGGAACTCGTACTGGTCGTCGACGGAGACGCTCTCGGCGATCGCCTCGCGGCCGACGATGATCGAGCCGCGCTCGCGGGCGTAGGCGGCGTCGAAGACCCGGCGGTTGTCGGCGCGGTCGTTGAGCGCCTCGCTGCGGAAGTACTGCAGGTACGTCGCATTCGCCATCAGCGCCACGAAGAGCAGCAGGCAGAAGATCGAGATGGTGCGGATCGGCTTGTTCATGGGAGTCGGACCACCTGTGTCGCCTCGGAGTCGGAGTCCTCGTCGTCGGCGGAGAGGTCGGGAAGGGGGCGGCGGGCCAGGTCGGAGATCCGCAGGAGCAGGGCGATGATCACCCAGTTCGCGATCAGCGAGGAGCCGCCGGCCGACAGGAACGGGGTGGTCAGGCCGGTCAGCGGGATCAGCCGGGTGACGCCGCCGATCACCACGAAGACCTGGAGCGCGAAGACACTGGCCAGGCCGGTCGCGAGCAGCTTCCCGAAGCCGTCGCGCGAGATCAGCGCCGCGCGCAGGCCGCGCTCGACGATCAGCCCGTAGAGGACCAGCACGGCGAGCACGCCGGTGAGCCCCAGCTCCTCGCCGATCGCGCCCATGATGAAGTCGGAGTTGGCGTACGAGATCCGCCACGGGCTGCCCTCGCCGAAGCCGCGGCCGAGCAGGCCGCCCCAGGCCATGCCGAACATCGACTCGACCAGCTGACGGCTCTGGTCGCTGGTGCCCTCGCCGTAGTAGGAGAACGGGTCGATCCAGATGTCGAAGCGGCGCTGCACGTGGCCCGCGAAGGAGTACGCCGCCGCGGCGCCTGCGACGAACAGCAGCGCGCCGACCACCAGCCAGCCGGGCCGCTCGGTCGAGACGTAGAGCATCACCAGGAACAGGCCGAAGAAGAGCAGGCTGGAGCCGAGGTCGCGCTGGGCGACCAGCACCATCAGGCTGACCCCCCACATCGCCAGGATCGGCCCGAGGTCGCGGCCGCGGGGCAGGTCGACGAAGAGCACCCGGCGGCCGGCGAGCGCCAGCGCGTCGCGGTGCAGCACCAGGTAGCCGGCGAAGGTGATCACCAGCAGCACCTTGGCGATCTCGCCGGGCTGGAAGCTGAACGGGCCGATGCCGATCCAGATCTTGGCGCCGTTGATGGTCTTGCCGATGCCGGGCACCATCGGCAGCACCAGCAGGACCAGGGCGGCCAGGCCGCTGGTGTAGGTGAAGCGGGTCAGTCGGCGGTGGTCGCGCAGCACGATCAGGGTGACCGCGAACAGGATCACGCCCAGGGTCATCCAGGTGAGCTGGGCGCGGGCGACGTCGGAGTCGGGCCCCTTGGCCAGGTCGAGCCGGTGGATGACGGCCAGGCCGAGGCCGTTGAGCGCCGCCACGATCGGCAGCAGCACCGGGTCGGCGTACGGCGCGACGAAGCGGACGACGAGGTGGGCGGCGATCGTCAGCGCGGCCAGCCAGCTGCTGTAGCCGACCATGTTGGCCGGCACCTCGCCCTGCACGCCGATCCCGACGGCGGCGTACGCGCCGACGCCGACGGCGAGCGCGAGGACGAGCAGGAACAGCTCGGCGCCCCGCCGGCGGCGGTGCACGAACCCCATCAGTCCGGTGGTGTTGGTACTCATGGCGACACCGCGGAGGTCGCCTCCGCCGGGTCCATCCGCTCGACGAGGTTCTCGACGATCTTGCGCGCGTCGTCGAGCGAGCCGTTGCCCATGCCCTCGTCGAGCTGCTGCTGGTAGGTGTCGGGGAGCCGGTCGATGTCGACGTTGGTGGTCTCGTACGGCTCCGAGAGGGAGATGCCCGGCAGGTCGGCGTTGACCCCGCGGAAGATGACCACCTCGTTGCCGTCCTGGGCCACGTAGTACTGCTGCTGCGTCCAGGACCAGGCCGCCGCGACGGCGATCCACAGCAGGCCGACGAGCGCGAGGGTCAGCAGCAGCCGCGAGAGCCACTGGAACCGGGCAGGCGGTCGCGGTGCGTAGCGGATCTCCTCGGGGTCGACCGGATCCGCGGGGATGCCGTAGTCGAGGTCGTCGGGCAGGCCCGGAACCGGATCGAGCTCCCCGGTGTCGCCGGACCGGTTGCCCCGGAACAGGGTGCCGCCGCGAGGGCCGCGGGTCGGACGACGCCGCAGCTCGGCGGCGGCGCCCACCAGCTGCGGCTGCAGCGCCTGGCCCTCCCCGTCGGTGGCCGGCGTGCCGTCGGACTCCAGGACGTCGGCCACGATGCAGGTGACGTTGTCGGAGCTGCCGGCCTCGAGGCTGGCGCGGACCAGCTCGACCGCGGCGAAGTCGGGCGTGCCGGAGCCGAGGATCGCGGCGAGCCGGGGGTCGTCCAGGACCCCGCTGGCGCCGTCGCTGCACAGCAGCAGGCGGTCGCCGGCCACGAGCTCGAGGACGAACAGGTCGGGCTCGGCCTCGCGGACGCCGTCGAGCGCCTTGAGGATGATGTTGCGGTGCGGGTGCACCCGCGACTCGGCTTCGGTGATCCGGCCCTCGTCGATCAGGCTCTGGACGAAGGTGTGGTCGGTGGTGAGCTGGCTCAGCTCGCCGTCGCGCAGCAGGTACGCCCGGCTGTCGCCGACGTGGCCGAGGCCGATGCGGGCCCCGTCGAAGAGCGCCACGGTGGCGGTGGTGCTGGTGCCGTTGAGGGCCGGGTCCTCGTCGACCAGCTCGGCGATCCGGTCGTGGGCCCGGTGCAGGGCGCCGGCCACCGCGCCCAGCAGGTCCTCGCCGGGCTGCTCGTCCAGCTTGCGCAGCTGCTGGACCGCGGTGCTCGAGGCGACGTCGCCGCGAGCCGCTCCGCCGACGCCGTCGCAGACGGTGAGCAGCCAGGGGCCGGCGTACCCGGAGTCCTGGTTGTCGCGGCGAACCCGACCCACGTCGGAGAGGGCGGCGTACTGAAGGCGCAGCATCAGGGGGCGTCCCGCGTCCCGGGCGCCAGCACGTCCGGCGTCACTTGCGGAGCTCCAGGATGGTCTTGCCGATCCGGACCTGGGTGCCGATGGTGATCGTGGTGGGCTGGGTGATCCGGACGGTGCCGATGTAGGTGCCGTTGGTCGAGCCGAGGTCCTCGACGAACCACTGGTCCCCGGAGGCCGCGATCCGGGCGTGCCGGGTCGAGACGTAGTCGTCGTCGAGGCGGATGGCCGCGTCGGTGCCGCGTCCGATCAGGATCGGCGCGTGCTCGAGGTCGGCCCGCTCGCCGGCGCTCGATCCTTCGACCACCAGCACGTGGGTCGGCGCGCCCCGCCGCTTCGACGGGGCCTTCGCGGTCTTCTCCTTGCGCGGGGCCTTGGCGCGCGCCGCCTCGGGAACCCGCGCACCGAACATGTCGGAGCGGATCACGGAGATCGCGGAGAGCACGAAGATCCACAGGATCGCCAGGTAGGCGATCCTGACCAGCAGCAGGGTCAGCTCAGACAAGGCCGTCCTCCTCGACCACCCGAACGGTCATCGTGGTGTTGCCGATGCGCACGGTGGAGCCGTCGTCGAGGGGAGATCGCTTGACCTTCTGTCCGTCCACGAGCATCCCGTTGGTGGAGCCGAGGTCGTGCACCTCGACCTGGACGTCCTCGCGGCCGTCGGTGTGGCGGGTGTGCACCACGAACTCGACGTGCCGCCGGCTCACGCCGGGGTCGTTGATCCGCACGTCGGCCTCGCTGCCGCGGCCCACGACCAGGCTGGGCGGCTGGAGCGGGTGCTGGGTTCCGTTGATCTCCAGCATCGCGCGGGCCTGGCGTACCTGGGTGTACGACGAGCTGCCGGTCACCTTGGCCTGGGCCTGGCTGCGCACCCGGAACCGACCGGTGGTCAGGTCGTCGGCGGACTCGAAGGCGATCGCGACCGGGCCGGGGAAGACGTAGCCCTGGGTCTCGGCGTGCAGGGTCACCTGGGCGACCAGCTCGTCGGCCATCGCGCTGTCGTACGGCGCGAGCCGCTCCAGGTCGACCGCGGACAGCTCCACGTGGAAGTCGTTGGGGACCATCCGACGCTCGCGCGACAGGATCTGCGCGTTGTTGTCGCACTCGCGCTGCAGCGCCGCTGCGATCTCGACCGGCTGCACGGCCGAGCGGAAGGCGCGCGCGAATGCCCCGGAGATCATCTGCTCCAAACGCTGCTCGAACTTCTGGAGCCCGCCCATCCGCGTTCCCCCTCTTGTCCTTGCATCCTGCCCCCACGGCAGGCCGACCGGCCCGACCTGGCGCCGGGTTGCGACCGATCGTAACGGGGTGGCGAGAGCGGGTGCCGGACCGCCGCACGCCGGTTTGGGATTGAGTGAGCGGCTGGGATACCTTGGGGCCGCTTCACGCGCGAGTGGCGGAACGGCAGACGCGCTGGCTTCAGGTGCCAGTGTCCGAAAGGGCGTGGGGGTTCAAATCCCCCCTCGCGCACGTGGAGCGGTTCGGAGAAACCCGGACTGCTCGCCGAGACATCGCACAGGGCTCCTGACCACGGTCAGGAGCCCTGTGGCGTTACCGAGCCGCAGGCACGGCGCACGACCGAGGTCCGTCCCTCGACGAGGGTGTGATCCGGCTCATGCTCGCACCCGCAACTCGGATGTGGCTTCGCCACAGGTTGCGACATCAATGGGCATGAACTTCTCTGCACCGTGTTGCGCGGCAGTTGTCTCCGCGCTGGTCGCCCTGTCGATGTCCACAGCCCTGGGGCTGGCCTCCGCAACCCCGACCGAACCGGGGGACGCAACCGCCGAAGAGGCACTCGAACAGGAGCTCGAGCGTGATCCGAGGGGTCGGGTGCAGGGCAATGAGATCCACCGCCCCGACGGGACCGTGTTCGTTGCTGCCGATGCCGGCACGCTGTCACTGAGTCAGTGCCTGAGCGGACGCTGGTGCATGTGGGACGAAACCAACTACCAGGGGTCGTTCTCGTACCGCACGGGTTCAGCGGTCACGTACGCAATTTCGGGCACCGTGCATTCAGTGTTCAACAACCGAGCGAATGCGGCTCGGTTGTTTTCAAATACAGCGGCGGCAAATTCTTGTTACGTTGCGGGCCGGAAGTCGGCGTCGCTCAGCGCTTCGTACTACACAGCCAAGAAGGTCAGGTTACTGGCCGGGGGCTGCTAGGCCTGCGGCTGCAGTGGCTCCGGCGTCGGTCTT
The DNA here is from genome assembly GCF_022919075.1 of Nocardioides sp. W7. Classification (NCBI taxonomy): domain Bacteria; kingdom Bacillati; phylum Actinomycetota; class Actinomycetes; order Propionibacteriales; family Nocardioidaceae; genus Nocardioides; species Nocardioides sp. W7. The sequence continues at coordinate 929,453 of NZ_CP095078.1, forward strand.
GGGTGCTGGGGGGCGCAGGAAGGGCTGAGGCGTCGCAGGTGGACAGTTCGTACTTCAGTGATTTCTACGCCGAGATGCGCCCGGGGATAGCCCGCTTCATTCGTGCGCGATTCCCGTTCGATCTCGCTGAAGATCTGGCGAACGAAACCATGCTGACGCTGTGGCAGAAGGATGTTGCCGCACCGACCAGCGAGATCGCTGAGCGACAACTGCGGTCGTTCGTGTACTCGATTGCCATCGGTCACATCCGCAACGCGGAGCGGAAGCAGGCCGCCGAGGGGAGGCTGACCACCGCCTTGGGGGAGGCGAAGCTACTGATTCGCGGTGACATCGGCGATCCGACGTACGAGGCAGTCCTCCCCGACCGGGTCGGGTCGTTGATCGCCGAGCTGAGCTTCGACGACCGGCAGGCCCTCAATCTGATGCTGGCCGGTTTCAGAACCAGTGACATCGCCGCCATCCTGGAGGTGACGCCCAAGGCGGCTTCGATGCGGTTGAGCCGGGCGAAGGACCGACTCCGGACGAAGATGGCGGGCGAGGGGGTGAGGGGGGATGGCTGAGCGTGACGTCCCTCGAGAGCCACACGACGGCAACTCGGATCCGGAGCACGACCGGGTGGAGCAGGAGCTGGAGGACTTCCTTCGGGAGCATTGCGCGGTGGTCCGTGGCGACCTGAGCCTGACCGTCGAGCAGCAACGAGCGTCCGACCGCAACGCTGCGGACGCACTCGCTCGAATCACCTCGACGGTGCCTCCACGGGCGAAGCGACCACCTGAAGGTCGACGCGGGCGCTCGTCTTCCCGCGCGATCGCGCTGGCAGCGGCGGTCCTGTTGGCTGTCGGGGTGGTGGTCGAATGGCGTGACGCACCGTCGGCGGTCGCCCATGCGTCGACGCCCCCCCTGCTCCAGATCGATGGTCTCGAGCCCGACAGCTACCCCCTGGTGGGGACCGAGGCCGACCCTCATCTGGAACGAATCGCACGGCTGGTCGCTGCCCAGCCACCTGTTCCTGGCTCCGGCGCCGTCGAGCGCATCGCCCGCGTGGGCTGGTGGTTGGACGTCGATGAAGACGAGAGTCACGCCGCGGGCAGAGTGTCGGCACAGCGACGAGTTGTTCCTGTCGAGACCGAGACCCTGCAGCTGCCGGGCAGAGTGACCCGGGTACGGGTCCGGCGGGGGCAGCCGATGGAGGTGAGTGGGCAACTGGACGACGTCCGCCCCGGACCGATCACCAGCGATGAGACCTTTCCCCTGGACTCGACGGATCCGCTCAACTCCCCTGAGCGGCTCCCGCATCGTCCCTCGGCGCTGAGAACTGCCCTGCTCGGCAGGGACGCGGACTGTGGCGGCATGGAGGCGTACTGCCTGTTCGAGAGCGCGAGCATGTTGAATCTGACCTTCTTACTCAGACCGCAGTTAGAAGCCGGCTTGACCCGCGCGTTCATTCAGGCCCCCGATATCAGGTACGCCGGTGCGGGTCGCGACAGAATCGGCCGCAATGTCGAGGTCTTCGTCATCGACGATCCCGATCGCGAGCGCCAATACCTTCTGCTTTTCGATGAGGCGACTGGCAAGTACGTCGGTAAGGAGACGGTACTCATTGTTGCCCAGCCCGATCTGCGTGATGTCGACGCGCCCGCCGTGGTCGAGTTCGCTGCTGTGACGAGCCGAACCCGCATCCCCGAAACCGACGTACCTGAGTAGAGCGGCGATCCTCAAGCGGTGGCAAGAGCGACGGTAGGAGATTCTCTGCTCGCCTTGCGGGCCGGATAAAGTCCGGCGACGGTGCCGACCAGAGCGGTGAGACCGATTGCTGCCGCGGCCACCCATAGAGGCAAGCTGAAACCCCAGTGCTGAGTGCTCGCATAGATGCCGGTGACCAGGTATCCGACCAGGCAGCCGACCGCTCCGCCCGTGGCGGACATGAGCATGGATTCCGAGAGGAACTGCGCAGCGATGTTGCCGCGGGTCGCCCCCAGGGCGCGGCGCAGTCCGATCTCGGCGCGCCGTTCGATGACGGCGATGATCATCGTGTTGCTCACTCCGATGCCGCCGACCACCAACCCGAGGGTGGCCAGACCGATGAGTAGCCGGTTCAAGGTTCGGTCCGCGGTGAGCTGTGCGCTCAGGGCATCCGACGGCCGGTCCACCCCGACCTGCTCGGGATGCTGGGGGGAGGCGGTGGCGGCGGCCACCTGGGCCACGTTGACGACCTGGTGCTCGTCGGCACGCAAGTAGACACCGGTGTGGCTGCCGTCGAAACCGAAGAAGGCACGCGCAGCTGGGTCCGGCAGCATCGCTGCCCCGTCAAGCTCGCCGGCGAGCAGAAGCGGGTCGAGGATCCCGACCACGACACACCACTGGTCCTCGATCCACACCCTCGTACCGGGCGTGTCGATTGCGAGCCGATCGGCGGCTGCGCTGCCGAGGACGACGGTGGGGAAGGCGGTATTGGCCTGGGTGAACCAGTGTCCGCGAGCAACGGTGCCGTGAAGGGTGCCGATCAGGGTCGGGTCGACCGCGGTGACGACGATGCTGTTGGTGTTGCCGGCGGGCACGAACGGCGATCGGTAGACACCGACGTCGGTGAGTTCGCCGACGCCGCTGGCATGGGTGATCGGGCCGACGTTGCCCAGCATCACCCTCGCCGTCTCGGGGAGCCTGGTGGGTGTTCCCTGGAGATCGGGGGTGGGGTACACGCGCAGCAGATTGGTACCGAGCCGGGACAGGAGGTCGTCGAGCTCGACGCGGCTGGACTGAGTGATGCCGGCGACGGCAACCATCGAGGCGACCCCGATGGCGATCCCGAGTGCCGAGAGCGCGAAGCGCAGGGGGTGCCCGCGCAGTCCCCTGGATGCGAGACGGGCATGGTCGGCAAGAGTCAGCGTGGTCATCGCCGGCCGCCGTCGACATCGGTAGCGTGGTGGGCGCCCCGGGTGGAGTCGGCCTGATCGAGGAGCCCGTCACGTAGGGAGATGCGCCGGTCCATGGCCGCCGCGACCTCGTGATCGTGGGTGATCACCACGACGGCCGTGCCTTCAGCCGCGAGGTCGCGCAGGATCTCGATGACAATCCGACCGTTGTCGGTATCGAGGTTCCCGGTGGGCTCGTCCGCCAGCACCAAGGAGGGATTGCCGACGATGGCACGGGCGATCGCGACACGTTGGCGCTCCCCTCCCGAGAGCATGTGAGGACGATGGGTGAGACGGTGACCCAAACCGAGGCGGTCGAGGGCCTCGACGGCGCGCCGCTGGCGCTCTCGGTGACGCACACCCGCATACAGGAGGCCCTCGGCCACGTTGTCGCGCACGCTCATCATCGCTGACAGGTGAAACTGCTGGAAGACGAATCCGATGGTGTGGGCACGCATCCGGGACAGTGCTCGGTCGCGCAGGGTGGCCACGTCGGTACCGGCGATCCTGACCGTCCCGGCGGTCGGGCGGTCCAGGGTGCCCATCAACTGCAGCAGCGTCGTCTTGCCCGAGCCGGACGGGCCGACGATGGCGGTGAAGTCGCCGGCGCCGACGGTGAGGGTGATACCCCTCAACGCCTGGACGTCGCCCGGATAGTGCCGGCTGACGTCGAGGCACTCCACCACCGGACCTGAGCGTGAGGACGGCGGCCACGGGTCTCCTCGGTGCGCCGACGCGGCCCTCGGTCCGACAGCGGGCTCGTGGCCCGTCTCCGTACCGGGGGCAGGTGTCGAGGCCCGCGCCGGATGACCTCCCCCGGTCATCTGGGAACTCGGATCTTGGCACCGGGCTCGATGTCGCCCGAGATCTCGACCGTGCCGTCGGCGTAGAGACCTGGAACGACCGGCACGAAGGTGCCCGAGGAGTCGGCGAGCTGAATGCCGTAGCCGCCCTCGGCCAGCGCGACCAGCGCCGTGACCGGAACAGTCAGCACGTGACGGGCTCGCTGGGCGATGTAGGAGACGGTCACCGTCCCGGACGTGGGAGCGCGTTCGGGATGGGCGAACCGCAACCGGACGGACGACTCTGCCTCGTCGCCGGTCACCACCGAATCGACGGATGCGACCACCGTGCGCTGACTGGGAAGCGTGACCCTCACCTTGGCACCCGGCTCGGCCCATCCCAGCGACTCGGACGATGCGGTGGCGGTGATGACCTTCTCGGTCGAGGTCTGCTGCACCGCGGTGCTCGGAGACTCTCCGCCGAGGGCGGCCGGGTCGGTGACGAGCCGAATGGGGCCGGGCACGACCAGGACGTCGCCCAGCTCGACCCGTCCTGTGGGGGGCACGCCCAGATCTCGCTGCCAGGCCCTGATCGCCTCGGTGGTGTTGGACGTGAACTCCTCGTCGACGTCGAATCCGCGATAGCCCAGTGCGGAGAGATTCTCCTCCAGTTCCTCGACATCGGACCCGACGAGGGGTGCTGGGGGCGGGGCTACCGGTGGAGCCTGTTGGTCGGCCGCTTCGGAGCTCCCGTGGTCACCACCGAAGGCGCCTGTGGGCTCCCTGGCGTCATCGATGATCTCCGTCGCGGTGTCGTGGAGAGCACGATACGAAGGCGTGGACCCGTACATCAGGACCACGGGCTTCTCGTCGACGCGCATCAGCACTCCACCGCGCGCGATGTTGACACCGCTGCGTGGGAGCCATGTGACGGTTCCGCTCGCCCTGATGGGGAGGTCCGTGGGTGTGCCGTAGCCGATCTTCCCGTTCACGCTCGCGCCCACGGTCAGCGTCTGGCGCTTGACCTCGACCACCTGGTGGCCGATCTGAGGAGGGGCACTGCTCCCGTCTGCTCCGCCGCCCCTGAAAACGAACCAACTCCCGAGGAGGCCTCCCAACACCAACAGCGCGAGGCCACCGTAGAGCGCCTTCCGGGCTGCCGGCCCACGGTCATCCAAGGCCGAAACCCACGAGTCCGACCCTCGAACCCGGCGTGATGGGCTGGGACTGCCGACCGTCGGTCACGGCAACCACGCTTCATTCAGTGCGAGGAGGGCAAGCACATCCACCGACACGCTGCTGGGGTTGCGACTCATGGCCCGAACGATCCAGCCACTGTCGGCAATCAGCGTGGCCGCGGCCGAGCTGCCGGGTCCCGCGCTGTCATCCTTGCCCTGGAGGTAGAGCAGACCCGAGGCGGTCTTGGAGAACGCCCCGCTGAAGTCGGAAGTGGCGACGGCCTGCTGAACCGCAGACGGGTCGGCCTTCGGGTTGCGCAATCGCTGCACGATCACGGCGACGTCGACGCGCTCGCCGCCCTTCCAGTAGCTGACGGCGCCAGCACGCGTGTCCGAGACGTGCGGTGCGATCTCCTTCGTCGGATAGCGGAGCTCAGCGGCGCTGCGGGCAACCCACCGGGGCGAGGCGCCACTGTCGATCCGGACGCCATCCGGGTGCGCCGGGAGAACGGACTGGGCGAGAAGGTCGACGAGTTTCTCCCCCATCCCGGCCGGTTCCACCCCGAACTCGTCCGCGACGTCTTCAGCAGTCGGCGTCCCTCCATCATGCGCGTCACCCATGTTCGTGGTCGCGAGCGTCGCCGCGCTCCCGATGACCGCGGCCGTGGCAGCCGCTGCGACCAGATGACGAAGGCGCTGACGCCGGGTACGACGGATGCCGTCCTCGATGCTGACGTCGATCACCGATCGTGGACTCGGTGGCATGGTCGAGCTCGCGCGGTGGAGCAGGTCGATCAGCCTCACTTCCTCGGCTGACGGGTGACCCTGGTCCCGCTCGGCCCGGCGGTCAGTCATGACCCCGCCCCGCTTGCTCGTCTGACTGTCGATGCCCGTTGACGGGGGTTGGGATCGCTGAGATGCCGCCGTGCCTGGTGGTCACTCCACGGAGCTTCGTCAGCGCCCGACTCGCACGAACCCGGACATTGCCCGGCGTGCAGCCGACGGCGGCTGCGACGTCCTCGGCACTGCGGTCCTCGAGGTAGCGCATGACGACGATGGCACGGTCGAGGTCGTTGAGACCTGCGAGGGCCCGCTGGAGATCGAGCCGTGCGGCGATATCGCTGTCGTCGTACGCGACTTCGGGGACCGTGTCGACCGGATACTCGGTCGAACTGCGCCGGCGTCGAGAGGAGAGAAAGACACGGGTGAGGGTGGTGTGCGTGTAAGCGACCGGATCATGGATCGGGCGACGTCCCCAGGCCAGGTACACGCGAGTGAGCGCTTCTTGGACCAGATCCTCCGCGAGAAATGGGTCTCCAACGAGAAAGACCGCGGACCGGTGAAGAGCAGGCAATCGGGCGGCGGCGAACGCCCGGAAACTCTCGTGGTCCTGCACCACCTGCTCGCTCCTCTTTGTCTCTCGGCCGTTCCCACTGCGCGGGTCCTTCATTAGGAAAGACGCGGTGGCCCCGCCCTGTCGTTACGTTAGGCCTCAAAAGCGCGGAACGGAGTGACGCTGACGCCATGGTGCTAGCCGACACCGGGCCCTTCCACGACCGGGTCCCCGATGATCGATGCGCACGAACTCGAAGCGCGCTGGGCGCCCGCCGACGTCTGGTCCCAGGGGGCCTCACCGGGCAGTCCATTGGGCAACGGGTCCGGGAAGTCTGCGGCGCCGTTGTCCTGCATGCAGGTCGCGTACTGGGCGTAGACATGCTTCTGGGCATCGGTCAACGCCGACGCGTCGGCATTGTCGATCAGAGCCTTGACTTCGGAGGGCATCGGTATGGCGAGCTTCTCGCACGCCAGTTGCGCCTGGTGGGCGACTGCTGGGTCCGGGGCGGTCTCCTGGGTGACCAGGATCTGACCGAACTGGTTCGGATCGGCCAGATCCGGCAAGCCGTTGCTCCGCAGACAGTCCGCGTACTTCTGCATGTCGTCGATGTAGGTCTCGAGAACCGATCGCGAAGGCGCAACCGTCTGTTCCGAGGCCGAGGCATCGCCTCCCGGCGAGGCCGACTGCGCGGTCGCCACCTGCGACCGAGCGGTGTCGTCCGACCCTCCGCAGCCGCTCAGGAACCCCATTGACAGCACACAGGCAGCGAACAGCACCCCGCCCCGGCGAAGGTCGATGGTGGGTGGTGTCGTCGTCATGGTGCTCGTCCTCCGTGAGTTCCGGTCTCCAGCAGGTACTGGTAATGACGCTCAGCGCTCTGCGCGGCGTTACGCGGACGCCCGAAGAAGGGTCAGGCGCAGTCGCGCGGCCCACCGCTGGGCACAGCGACAAGGCGCGCGAGGCGGGGGTGGACAGCGCTGGGCCGGCCACCCCCGCGGTCGAGTCAGCAGGGGTTGATCGTCCAGATGTCCAGGTTGTCGACCCGGACCCAGCCGACCTTGCCGTTGGTGATGTCGCGCAGGTGGTTCCAGTTCCACGAACCGTTGTAGTTGTTGCAGTGCAGCAGGGTGTCGTGCCCCGGCTGGCCCTGGCCGATCGGGGTGCAGTTGACGCTGTCACCGGTCCGAATGTTCACCCCACCCGTCGAGAAGTTGTTGTTGACCCGGGTGTTGACGACATTGGACCAATTGTTGTTCGGGCAGGTGCCCGCCGCGGATGCCGGCTCGAGCACAGCGCCCGCGACGATGAGCGAGCTGCCCGCCATACCGACGGCGGAGAGGCCGACGGCGATCTTCTTCACAATCCTCTTCATCTGAGTCGCTGCTTTCCGTGAGAGTGACGGCGGACCTCGTGCCCGCCTCCGACTCTCTAATGTCAGGTGGCGGGCGAATTCCACGCGGTGCAGCGAATCTCGCTATTCAGGTCGGGGAAAGTGTGCCGGCGACGACATCCCACCTTCATCCGCGCGTCCGGATGTGGTCCAGGGAATCCGACTGCGCCGGTGATCCCCTGCCGCTTCGGAGCACTCGCGATCCGATCAGCCGTCGCCGGGTCTCGCCGGACCACTGACCCCGGTGGCGTGGGGCCCTAGGGTGCGCAGATGGAGACCAGCGAGACCGGAGGTCGCCGCAGCCCCGCGGCCGAGGACCGGGAGAAGTACGACGGCCGCAGCGGCTTCGACCGGTTCGTCGAGGCGACGTACCTCCAGGTGAGCCGGGCCCCGTTCTTCGGGATCTGCGTGCTGATCGTGGTGGCCTGGCTCGCGAGCTTCCCACTCTTCCCGGATGCGAAGTCCTGGCAGGTGGCCATCCACACCGTCGCCAGCGTGTTGTCCCTGCTGTTGCTGGTGCTGCTGGAGAACGCCGGCCGGCGCAGCGAGGAGGCGGCCCAGGAGAAGCTGAACGTGATCGCGGAGGCGCTCTCGGACCTGATGGAGTCCCGGGCGCGGCAGGACCCCGAGCTCACGGAGTCGGTACGTCGCCTCCGCGACGCCGTCGGTCTCGAGGAGCGGCACTGAGAGACCGGTCGCAGGATGTCGAGAACCCGGGACCGGCTCCGTCCCAGGGGTGAGCGACGCCGAGGGCGGCGTCCGGACGAAGGAGACAGAGATGGCCAAGTACCTGCTGCTCAAGCACTACCGCGGCGGACCCGAGCGGATGCCCGACGGCGACGTCCCGATGGACCGGTGGACGCCGCAGGAGGTCTCCGACCACATCGCGTTCATGAACCACGTGGCCGACACCCTCGCCGAGCGGGGTGAGTTCGTCGACGCCCAGGCGCTCTCGCCCGAGGGCACCTTCGTGCGCTTCGACGGCGAGGGGAGGCCGCCGGTGACCGACGGGCCGTTCGCCGAGACCAAGGACCTGATCGCGGGCTGGATGCTGATCGACGTCGACAGCGTGGAGCGGGCGCACGAGGCGGCGGCGTACCTCTCCTCCGCGCCGGGGCCGGGCGGCCGCCCGATCAAGGAGTGGATCGAAGTGCGGCCGTTCCTCGAGCACCCCGAGACCGTCACCGAATAGCCCGATGACCGAGCTGCTGCGGGACCTGGCGCCCCAGGTCCTGGGCGTCCTCGTCCGCCGCGGGGGTGACTTCGCGGTGGCCGAGGACGCCGTGCAGGAGGCGCTCATCGAGGCGGTACGACGCTGGCCCGACCACCCGCCCGCGGACCCGAAGGCCTGGCTGGTGACCGTTGCATGGCGCAAGCTCGTCGACGCGCAGCGCTCGGAGGCGGCCCGCCGTACCCGCGAGGAGCGGGTGGCCGAGGAGCCGGCGGCGGGGCCGGCGGAGCAGCACGACGACACCCTGCTGCTGCTCTTCTGGTGCTGCCACCCGGCGCTGACGCCCGCCTCGGCCGTGGCCCTCACGCTACGCGCGGTCGGCGGGCTGACGACCCGGCAGATCGGGGCGGCCTACCTCGTTCCCGAGGCGACGATGGCCCAGCGGATCAGCCGGGCGAAGCGGACCGTGGCCCGCCAGGGGGTCGGCGCGACCGGCGACCTCCGCGACGTGCTGAAGGTGCTCTACCTGATGTTCAACGAGGGCTACTCCGGCGACGTCGACCTCGCGGCCGAGGCGATCCGGCTGACCCGGACCCTGGCGCGGGCCAGCGCCGAGCCGGAGGTGGCTGGGCTGCTCGCGCTGATGCTGCTGCACCACGCCCGGCGGGCGGCCCGGTTCGCGGCCGACGGATCGCTGGTGCCCCTGGCCGATCAGGACCGTTCCCGGTGGGACACGACCCTGATCACGGAGGGCGTCGACGTGCTCCAGGCGGCACTCGCCGTCGACCGGCTGGGCGAGTACCAGGCCCAGGCCGCCATCGCCGCCCTGCACTGCGACGTACCGACGGCCGCCGACACCGACTGGACCCAGGTCCTGGAGTGGTACGACGAGCTGCTGCGGCTCACCGACTCCCCGGTGGTCGCGCTGAACCGCGCGGTCGCCGTCGGGGAGGTGGACGGCCCGCTGGCCGGGCTGCGCGCGCTCGAGGCGGTGCCGGTCGACGTACCCCGTCGGACGGCGGTGGAGGCGTGGCTGCGCGAGCGGGCGGGGGAGACCGCGACGGCGCGGGCGCTGTACGCCCGCGCCGCCGAGCTGGCCACCAGCGTGGCCGAGCGGACCCACCTGACGCGGCAGGCCGCCCGGCTCGGCTGAGGCCGGAGCCGGATCGGCTCAGCGGATCGGGGCCGCCAGCGGCAGGCTCCGGTCGACCAGGTCCTTGACCTTCGAGCCGCAGGTGGAGACGACCGCCGCGTCGGTGCAGTAGTACGCCGACGTCTTCGTGCCGGTGGCCAGGTCCTTGGCCCAGGTCGAGCCGAAGTCCCGCAGCCGGGCGGTCTGGGTGGTGTTGGCGCTGCACAGCGCGCCGGCGACGCCGATGATGTCGGTGTTCTCGCCCTCGACGTCGATGTGGCAGCTGCCGCCGACCGGCATGCCGAGGACGTACTTCTCCCACACCAGCTGGATGCCGACGTAGGGGTTGGTCAGCCCGATCAGGGCGCCGTGCGAGTTGTTGAACAGGTTCGTCACGCTCGGTCGCGCGGTCACGGCCAGCACCGGACGGGTGCCGCCCGCGGAGATCGTCTCGAGGTTGGCGGTGAAGTCGCCGGAGGCGACGGGGTCGAAGAGGACGGCGCCGGCGAGGTCGCCGTACCCGTTCGCGACCAGGCGCGCGCCGAGCTCGCTGGCGAAGTGGCCGCCGGCGGAGTGGCCGCCGACGATGTAGCGCTGCGGCAGCGGCTTGCCGGCCGGCGGCGTGATCGTCCGGGCGCTGAGCAGGTCACCGAGCGCGTCGGCGAGCTCGGGGTTGCCGGCGGTCAGGTCGCCGTTGACGCACAGCACCATCACGCCCTTCTGGGCGATCGCCTTGCTGGTGCCGCGCAGGTTGCCGCAGCCGCGGCTGAAGCCGTGCTCGAGGACCATCAGCGCGGACGCGGTGCCGTTCGGCAGGTACCAGTCGACGCTGTGGCTCTCCCCGTCGACGACGAGCTGGCTGTTCACGCAGGTGCTGGTCGTGGAGCTGTAGGTGTTGCACGCGACGTCCGCTGCCTGGGCGGCGGGTGAGATCCCCACCAGCCCGGCGAGAAGCGTGGCTCCCGCGACTGCGGCGGCACCGATCGTGGCTCGTACGTTCTTCACAGACTGCTCCCTTGGTCGATGTGGACCCCCGGCCCACCCGGCCCCCCGCAGCGGAACGTAGCGGCGCGGGTACGTCCTCCGGCAAGGGTCGATCGCGGGCCTGGACCGGTCTGGACCAGACCAGTCGACGGACCGCCGCAACCCGGTGCCCGCCTTGCGCGAACTGTCATCGGGACGAAACAGAGCGGTCTTAGAGTGGCCGTCGAGGTGACCGTGGGCCGCATCGCCAACGGGGGGCGAGGCCAGGGGAGACGGTCGCCTCGACCAGTTGTGCACACCCTCGACCCGGAGCCGATGCCCGATGCCCGACACCCGCTCCTCCGGCGGCCTGACCGGTCACGACGCCGGAGTCGACAGTCTCTTCGAGTTCCTGCACGCGCGGATCTGCGAGTCCGTGGGCATCGCCGCGGCTCGCGGCGACGAGCCCGTCGAGCGGTTCTCGCGGCAGACCCTCTCGATCCTCGACGACATGCGCCGCGACCTCGACGAGGATCCGCGGCGCGCCGACGAGGTGGCGCGCTTCCTCTACCGGATGGCCGCGGCGTACGTCGACCACCCGGACTACCGGAGCTACTGGACGCTCTTCAGCGGTCCCTGACCGAGGCCAGCACCCGGTCGTCCGCGCAGGCCCGGGCGAAGGCGGCGATCCGGGCGCGGATCTCGCGGCCCAGCAGCCAGCGGCCGACCCGGTCCGCGACCGGGGCGAGCCAGGCGGGCCGTCCCGACCATGTGTACTTCCAGACCGTGCGGGTGCCGGCGACGCCGTCGCGCTCCTCGGGGGTGAACCGCCAGCCGCCGCCGAAGGAGGCGAAGAACCACGGGCCCTTCTCCATCGTCATGCCGACCGAGGTGGGCGGACGGTAGGAGACGTACCTGCTGACCATCGACGGGCCGACCCGTGCTCGGGTGAAGGTGTGCACGCCCGTGTCGGGGCGCTCGGCGTCCAGGAGGTGCTGGTGGCGGATGAACGGGTCCCACGAGAGCCGGACCGCGCCGGTGGTCTGGGACACCGCGAACGCCGTCTCGGGCGGGACCGGCACCCACGTCTCGGCAGTCACCTGTGGCATGGACCGAGCCTGCCCGGTCGCGGACCGGGCGAACCCTGTGCACGGCCGCCGCCACCCGCCCATCCTCCTGGCAACCTGGGGCCATGGCGATCTCCCACCTCCTCGACACGGCGCTGGACCGCTCCGTCGTGCTCGGCTACACGCGACTCGGCTCACGGCTGCGCCGGCGGTGGTGGCCGGCCGACCCCGCGCCCGGCTCGATGGTCGGCAGGCGGGTCCTGGTCACCGGCGCGACCTCCGGGATCGGGGAGGCGATGGCGGGCTCGTTCGCCGCTCTGGGGGCCACGGTGCACGTGCTGGGCCGCAACGCCGAGAAGCTCGCGGGGGTCGCGCGCGAGCTCCGGGTCGCCCATCCCACCACCGAGATCGTCGAGGAGATCTGCGACGTCGGCGACCTGGAGGCGGTCCGGGCCTGGGGCGAGGCCTTCGCCGACCGGGTGCCGGGGCTCGACGGGCTCGTCCACAACGCCGGCACGGTGACCGAGACGCGCACCGAGAGTCCGCAGGGTCACGAGCTCCAGCTCGCCGTCCACGTCCTCGGCCCGCACCTGATGACCGAGCTGCTGCTGGACGCGCTCACCGCCAGCCGCGGGATGGTCGTGTGGATGTCGACGGGCGGGATGTACGGCGCCGGCCTGGAGTCCACACCGGACGGGATCGAGTACCGCGACGGCGACTACCGCGGCCTGCAGGCGTACGCCCGGACCAAGCGGATGCAGGTCGTGCTGGCCGACGCGTGGGCCCGGCGGTACGACGGCACCGACGTCCGCGTCGAGAGCATGCACCCGGGCTGGGTCGAGACGCCCGGGGTCGCCACCCACCTGCCCACCTTCCGCAAGCTCACCCGACCGGTGCTGCGCACCGCCGAGGACGGCGCCGACACCGCCGTCTGGCTGATCGCCACCCGCCCGGAGTCGGGGCCCGGGCACTTCTGGCACGACCGGGTCCAGCGGCCCACCACCTTCGGCTGGCAGCGCGAGGAGGACCCCGCCGCGGTGGCGGCGTTCCTCGAGTACGTCGCGGTCAGCACCGAGACGCCCCCCGACTGGGACTGACAGGAGGGCCGAGTCAGCACCAGTAGTGCTGACTCGGCCCCCTACTTCTGCTGACTCGGCGTTGCCAAGCAGACAGGGCCGGCCCCGGAGGGCCGGCCCTGTCTGGCGGTGGTGCGGTGGGTGGTGCGTCAGCCGATCCGGAACCGGCGGGCCCGGTCGTGGCGGACGTCCTGGCGGAACCGCTTCTTGATGGTGACCCGGACCCGGTCGGTGCCGCCAGCGAGGACACGGTAGCGGGCGGTGCCGATGACGATGCGCTTCGCCCGGCCGTGCCGCTTGGCGATCACCGCGGTCAGGGTGACCGTGCCGGTGCAGACTCCGCTGCCCGCGCAGGCGACCCGGACCGTAGCGCCCCTGCTCGCCGAGACGACCCGGAACGCGCCGACGGCCGAGACCGGGGCCGCGGGTGCCGGGGCCGGCCCGGGCGCGGGCGCCGGGGTGACGCTGCCGGCGGCGCGGGCCAGGGTGACCGTGGCCGAGCCGGTGTCGTTCGCCGCGTCCGCGTCGTACGTCGTGGTCGCGACCTCGGCGATGTTGACCACGGTCAGCACCTCGGCCAGCTCCGGACCGGTGCGGATCCCGATGCACTCCAGGTCGAGCAGCACGTCGAGCGGCCCGTCCGTGGTGTTGAGCAGACGGAAGTCCCGGTTGACCGGCTGCGGCTCGTGGCCGAGGGGCAGTACGCCGGCGGGCAGGTCATACGTCGCCGTGATGCCCTTGAAGCCGACCGGGCAGCCGACCCGCTCGACGCTCTCCCCGGGGGCCAGCGTCACGGTCCGGGTCACGTGCTCCAGGTCGAGCCCGTGCAGGTGCGACGGCGTGCCGCCCATCGCGGTCCGGGTCTGGAGCGCCCGGATGCTGAGCGTGGCCTGGGCCGGGGTGATCACGTCGACCGTGAATCGCCAGCCGCCGGCGACCGGCTCCGCCGCGACCAGGCGGGCCTGGCCGCTGAGCACCTCGATGCCCGGCGCGACCGCACGGGTGCCGGCGGCGACCGGCAGCGTCACGTCGTGCCGGCCGACGGCGAGCGCGCCGGTGCCGAGGGTCTGCAGCGAGCCGACCGCGATGTCGTGGGCGTGGCCCGCGACGGTGGTCGTGCTGCCCGCGAGGCAGGTGCCGAAGAGCTTCACCTGGGCCTGGCCGGTGGCGTGGTTGGTGACCACGAACCGGTAGGTGCCGAGGCTGGTCGAGCGGGCCTCGCGGACCACGACGTCGGCCTTGGTGCCGGTGCCCTGGTCGACGCTCATCACCCCGACGGAGCCGTCGGTCATGGTGGCGCCGCCGGTGCAGCTCAGGTCCTGGGTCCGGGTCTCGCCGGCCTGCAGCGAGACGTACTGCTCGGACTTGGACACGTCGAGCTGGTGGTCGTGGCTGTCGACGGCCGGCACCGGCGGGGTGCCCTTGGCCTTCGCGGCGATCGTGACGGTCCGCTCGGCGCCCGGTGCGAGCGCGCCGAACGCGCAGCTCACCGTGCCGGCGGCCTGCGTGCAGGTCGGCGCGCCCGGAGTCACCGACACGAAGGTCAGGTCGGCCGGGAGCGGGTCGGTGAGCGTGACGTTCTGAGCCGTCGACGGGCCGTCGTTGCGGGCCACGAGGGTGTAGGTGACGGTGTCGCCGCCCTCGTAGTCCACGCCGTCGGCCGTCTTGGTGACCGACACGTCGGCCACCGGGGTGACCGGCGTCGTGACCTGGCTGTGGTTGTTGCCCGGCGCCGTGTCCGGCGTCGTCGTCGTCACGTCGACCGCGTTGGTGACCGGGGTCGTCCGGGCCGGGTCGACCTGGACGGTGACGTGCACCGTGCGGGTCGCGCCGGGCGCCAGCGTGCCGTAGTCGCAGCTGACGACCTGACCGGTCACCGAGCACCGCTCCTCGTCGTCGAGCGAGACGAAGGTGAGGTACGCCGGCAGCGTGTCGGTCAGCGTCGACGCCAGCGCGTCCGACGGACCGACGTTGGTGGTGGTGAGCGTGTAGCCGAGCTGCTCACCGGCCAGCACCGAGGTCTTCGACGCCGTCTTGATGACCTTCAGGTCGGTCTTGGTGCCGACGACCAGCGAGCCGGTGTCGGTCTTGTCGGTCGGCACCTCGTCGGCGTGCGTCGACGCCGTGTTGGTCAGCGTGGTGCCGGTGGCGACGTCGGAGCCGACCCGGGCGACGACCGTGATGGTCTTCGACGCGCCAGGGGCCAGGGTGCCGATCGTCCAGTCGACGGTCGAGCCCGAGGCCGTGCCGGAGGGGGTGCTGCTGACGTAGGTCAGCCCCGCCGGGAGCACGTCGTGGACCACGACGCCGTGGGCGGTGGCGTGGGCGTCGGTGTTCTTCACCGTGATCGTGAAAGTCGCGTCCTCGCCGGCCGTCGCGGCGCCGTTGTCAGGCGTCTTGGCGATCGTGAGGTTCGGCTTCACGACGGTCAGGGTGACCGTGTCCTGCGGGCCGACGTACTCGCGCCAGGGGTTGTCGCCGTCCCCGGTGCGGGTGGCGGTCGAGGCCCCGAAGTACGACGGGATCGCCGCGGTGTTGGTGACCTGGTCGCCCGCGTTCAGCTGGGCGCCCGGCTTCACCTTCGCCGTGTACGTGAAGGTGACGGTGGCACCCGCGGCGATCGGGCCCGGGACCAGCCAGCGCAGGTCCGGGTCACCGGCGGTCCAGCCGTCGGTGCTCAGGGCCGCACCGCCGACCAGGGTGACGTCGACGAGCTCGGTGTCGGGCTGGTCGGTGACGACGACGTCGTACGCCGGCCAGGAGCCGGTGTTCTTGACCTTCACCGTGTAGGTGACGGTGTCGTCGCCCTCGACCCGCGGGCCCTTGTCGGCCGCCTTGTCGATCGTGAGCGTCGGCTCCTTGACCGCCGTGGTCGCGGTGGCCGGGGTGACCGTGTCGGAGTACGAGGCCGGCACGCTGGTCGGCGTCGCCGGCATCGTGTCGGTCCGGTTGGTCCGCACGGTCGCCTGGTTGGTGAACGACACCGGCGCAGTGACGCTGCCGCCGCCGCGCTTGGTGGACAGCACGTGCCCGGTCAGGACCAGCTCGTAGGTGCGCTGCTGCGCGGCCGGGGCGAGGTCGCCGAGGAACCAGGCGGCCTGCTGAGTCGCGCCGCTGGTGGTCACCGGGAAGGTGCTGACGGCCGGGTCGGTGCCGGGGCAGCCGGCGGTGCAGGTGATCGCGCCGTACCCGTCGACGGCGAGGCCGTCCGGCACGGTGTCGACGACCGTGGTGTCGAAGTAGCGGACGTTCGCGGGCACGGTGACCCGGACCGTCCAGGTGAGGTTGTCGCCGATCGTGGCGGTCGTCGGGCTGACGTCCTTGGTGATCCCGGGCAGCACCACCGAGATCGTCTTCTCGGCGGTGGCGTCGTAGTCGCCGGCCGTGGTCGCCGTCGAGGCGGGCGTGCGGACGCCGCCCGTGGCGTTCGGCTGGCTGGTCGACGTCGCGAGCACCGTGTTCTTGTACGTCGTGCCGCCGACCGCCGGGTCCTCGACCTGCACGGTGTAGGTGAACGCCGTCGAGGCGCCCGGCGCGAGCGAGGCGTGCGTCCAGGTGATGGTCCGAGTGGCGGAGTTCCAGACGCCCCCGTTGTGGATCGTCACCGGCTCGGTGCCGGCCGGCAGGGTGTCGACGACCACCACGTCGTGGGCGGTCGAGACGTTGCTGCCGCTGGTGTTCGACGCGGTGACGGTGAAGGTCTTGACCTCGCCCGAGGTCACGACGGTCGGCCCGGCGACCGTCTTGGCGACGGCGATCTTGGGCTCGACGATCGTGGTGTTGACCGTGCCGGAGCGCGTGTGCGGGGCGCCGTCCTGGTCGGTGTAGGCCAGGGTCGCGGTGTTGCCGAGGTTCGTGCCTCGGGTGTTGGCGGCGACGTCGAGCACCTTCGCCTGGAAGGTCAGGACCAGCACGCCGTCCGTCGCGGTGGGGGCGGCGTACGTCGCCGGCAGCGTGGCGAGCACGGTGTTGGCGGGCGACTCGGTAACGCCGCCGAAGGCGACGCCGTCGAGCGTGCAGCCGTTCACGCAGAGGCTGCCCGGCACCAGGGTCTGGCGTGACCCGAGCGGGTCGGTCACCTTGGCGCCGTACGTCGTCGTGTTCTTCGGGATAGTGGTGACGACCGTGTAGGTCACGACCTCGCCGATCGTCGCCTGGCTGCCGGCGTTGTTGCCCGACTCGTTGACCGAGGTGGTGCGGCCCTTGACGACGTTCGCGTCCCGGGTGCGGATCGTCTCCGTCGCCTCCGCGGCCGGCATGTTCGGCGTCGGCAGGAACGGGTCCTTGACGACCGGGTTGGCCGGGATCAGCTGGTACGTCGTACCGCTGTTGGTCGTGTAGCCGTACTCCACGACGCCGACCCGGTTGGTGTAGGCCACGCCCGGGCTGACGTCGGAGGGGACCGTGACGGTGTACGTCAGGTTCTTCGTGGCGCCCGCGGCGACGTCGACGCCGGTCCAGGTGATCCGGCCGCCGGTGCAGGAGCCGCCGTCCGAGATCGTGGAGATCTCGGCGCAGGTGAAGCCGGAGGGCAGCACGTCCCAGACGCGCGCGTCCTGGGCCGGGGCGGTGCCGGTGTTGCGGACGCCGACGGTGTAGCCGACGGCCTGGCCGGCCTCGACCTCCTCGTCGTCGGCGGTCTTGGTGACGCCGAGCTCTGGGAGCGTGAGCTCGAAGTCGACCAGGTCGCGCAGCGTGAACGCCTTGCCGGCGGTGTTCTGGTACGAGAACTTCTGCAGGTTGCCCTCGACGTCACCGGAGTGGTGGCCGAGCGGGGAGCCCACGGTGGTCTTGAGGGTGACCTCGAAGATCTCACCGCCGGTGTCGACGTCGGTCCCGCCGCCACCGATCTTCCAGCCGAGCCGGCCGGCGGTGTCGTCGGCGGTATCGTCGAACGCGGTGATGTCGACGGTGTTGTTGGTCGTCTCCTGCCAGGTGCCCGGCACGTAGGACAGCGAGGCCGGCAGGATGTCGAAGACGTCCTGGCTGAACGTGTCGAGGTGGGTCGGGAAGGTCAGCCGGAGCTTCCAGCAGACCAGGTCGCCCGGGCCGTACGCCGGCACCGTCTTGCCGTAGTCGGCCGCGACCAGGTCGTCGCAGTCGCCGCTGGCGGGGTACGTCGCCGCGACCTGCTTGAGGATCGCGGGGCCCTCGGCGGCCTTGCCCGACTGCGAGACGTCGAAGTCGAGCTCGCCGTCGGTCTCGTCGTGGTCGAGTTTGGTGCCCGAGCCGGCGCAGGTCGGGTCGGCCGGCGCGCAGCGCACCCAGTCGACGCCCTCGGTGGCGATGTTGTTGGTGACCGCGTCCTTCGACAGCACGGGCGTGGTGTCGAGGAAGCCGCCCTGGTAGTTGGCCCGGGTGCGGGTCCAGAAGGTCAGCTGCCGGGTCGCGCTCGGCGCGAGACGGGCCAGCGCGGGGTACGTCGACTCGTCCCACACGATGGCGAAGGTGCCGTCCGACTGCTCGGCGACCGAGCTGTACGGCTGGCTCGGGAGCTTGCCCGCGGTCGGGGCGCACTCGGCGTCGGTGGCGTTGTTCTGGGTCGTCAGGTTGCCGGTCCCCAGCGGGCACAGGCCGTTCGGCACGGTGTCGCGGACGACGACGTGGTCGACGTAGCGGTACTCCGAGACCTGCAGGTCCACGGTCCACTTGGTCAGGTCGCCCTGCTCGAGCCCGTTGTTGTCGTTGCTCTTCTGGATCGCGATGTCCTCGGCGGTCCGGAGCAGGGTGCCCTCGTCGCTGACGGCCCGCGGACCGTCGATCGGCGACTGGTAGTCGCCGGCCGCGATCGCGCCGTTGAGCAGCGGCTGCTCGTCGTACGTCTCCGGGCCGGAGTTGTTGTCGAGGTTCACGGCCTGGGCGCCGGTGGTGGCGGGGGTGCCGCCGGGCGTGGTCCAGGTCAGGGTGTTCTCGCGGATCGGGATCGCCGCGGCGTAGCGGATCTTCTTCACCTGGTCGGCACCGAAGCCGCCGAGGTGGGTCCAGCGCACGTGGGTGTAGACGCCGGCCGGGAGCGGGCCCGAGCCGTCGGGGTCGGTGTCGACCGTCTCGACCAGGACCGGGTCGACGCAGTCGGTGGTCGGCTGGCTGACGACGATCGGTCCCGAGCCGGCGTACTCCTCGGCGGAGCCGGGGTTGGTCGGGGCGTCGGTGGTGTGGTCGGCGGTGCCGGCACAGCCGAGGAACTCCAGGCCCGCGGGCAGGTAGTCGTCGACGGTGACGCCCGTCGTCGGGTTCACCTTGTTGTTCGTGACGGTCAGCGTGTAGACGGTCTGGTGGTCGTGCACGCCGCGCGGGATCTCCCCCTCGGGGTGCGGCTCGGACTTCTCGATCTCGATCGCCGTGAGCTTGGTGATCGTGCTCTTCGCGGCGTGACCCGAGTAGGAGTCCGGGCCGGGCTGCGGGACGCCGAGGGCGCTGAAGTCGGCCAGGTCCCGCGGGTCGCTCGAGAGGTAGGCGCCCATGTCGATCGCGAGCGGGCTGCCGACGTCGTACCTCGGCGGCGTCGCCGCGGCCGTGGTGTTGTAGCGGACCTCGAAGGCCAGCGTGTGGCTCGCGTTCGCGACCAGGTCGTAGGTGTTCGGCCAGATCAGCGTGGTCTTGCCGCTGGTCGGCGCGTCGGCGAGGACGGTCGGCTCGCCGGCCTCCTCACCCGCGGAGGCTCCGACGTACGACGTGCCGGCGGGCAGCACGAACCGATAGGCCAGGTTGTAGCCCTTCGGCGCGCCCGCGGGCAGCGACGCGGTCAGCGCGACCGGCACGGTCTCGCCGTACAGCACGTCGGCCGCCGGGCCCCCGCTCAGCTGCAGGTCCGGCGAGCCGGCCGCCTGCGCGGGAGCGGCGCCGAGCAGCGCCGTGGTGACGGCGAGCATGCCGCTCACCAGTGCTGCGACCACCAGGTGGGTCAGCAGACGGAAACCGCGCGCGTGCGCGGACATAGAACGACTCATGGTCGAGGCCCCCCAGCCACTTGAAAACATCGTGCTCATCGACCACGTGGAGACGTGGTGCCATCGCGCCTACGGCGCGGATCCGCACCATCATCGCAAGGATCGTCCGCGGGCGGCAACGTTCGGCAGAACTGCCGCGGGTGAACTGACGGGTGACCCGCATACTGCTCGCATGTCCACACCCGCCGCCTCCGGCCCGGTTCCGCGGCCGGACCAGCCCCGGCGGCCGCTCGCCCTGGTGCTGGCCGTGGTGGTGCTGGTGCTGGTCAACCTGCCGCTGGCGCACAGCACCTGGCTCGAGCGGCAGGTCGAGCGGTCCGGGGTCGAGGTGCAGGCCGAGGTCGCCGACGACACCGTCGAGGACGGGCGCTCCCTCGTCGCGTTCGTACTGCCCGAGGAGGTCGGGGGAGAGCGGCTCGCCGACCACGAGCGCGGCTGGACCGTCGAGGTCACCGACGAGGTCCGCGAGGCGGCGGTCGACGCCGGCGAGCTGACGGTCCGGGTGCTGCCCGGCAACCCCTCGGCGTACTCCGTCGAGGGCCAGGTCCGGGGCTCGGGCGCGCTGGTCGTGACGGCGGTCGCCGACGCGCTGCTGCTGCTGGTCGGGCTGCTGCTGTGGCGGTTCCGTCGGCGGCTGCGCCCCCAGCTGGTGCTCGTGGCGAGCGGCGACGTCGAGCGCTGCGCGCCGGGCGCGGTGCTGGACCGGGTCGAGGGCGACGAGTACGTCGTGGCCGGCGAGGTCGAGTCGATCGAGGACGACCGGGTGGTGCTGCTGGTCGACGACCGGCGCGTGGTCGTGGAGCTCGCCGGCCACCACAACCCGGTCGGTCACCAGCAGAGCGCGCGGGTGCGCGGCCGGATGATCGGTTGAGCGGGACTTCCGGACGGGACCGGGCTCGTGCTGGCAGACTTTCCGGCATGCCGACCCCGACGACTCCGACGACCCTGGCCGACTTCGCCGCCCGCTCGATCGAGGGCCAGGACATCGACCTGGCGTCGTACACCGGTCAGGTCGTGCTGGTCGTGAACACCGCCTCGAAGTGCGGCCTGACGCCCCAGTTCGAGGGACTGCAGCAGCTGCACGACCGCTTCGACGGCCGGGGCTTCACGGTGCTCGGCTTCCCGTGCGACCAGTTCCGCCACCAGGATCCCGGCGACGACGCCGAGATCGCCGGCTTCTGCCAGCGGAACTTCGGCGTCACGTTCCCGATGTTCTCGAAGATCGAGGTCAACGGCGACGGGGCGCACCCGCTGTACCAGTGGCTGCGCTCGGAGAAGGGCGGGGTGCTCGGCGACAAGATCAAGTGGAACTTCACCAAGTTCCTGATCGGTCGCGACGGCTCCGTCATCGCCCGCTACGCGCCGACGACCAAGCCGGAGAAGATCGCCGCCGACATCGAGAAGGCGCTCGCGGGGTAACGACGGGCTCATGACCCGGTTCACCGCCTCGACCTCGGCCGAGGCCGTGGTGCCCGCACCCCGTCAGCAGATCTGGGACCTGCTGGTCGACCCGGCCACGATCGCCGCGCTCACGCCGTTCCTCAAGCGGGTGAGCGCCGACGGCGAGCACTGGCGCTGGGAGATGACCGGCCTCGACGTACTCGGGGTGAAGGTGGCGCCCGCGTTCACCGAGCGGATGGTCTTCGTCGACCTCGAACGCATCGAGTTTCACCACGACCCACCGCCCGGGGTCAAGGAGCGCTCCGGAGTCGAGGGCTGGTACGACCTCGCCGACGCCCCCGGTGGCACGCACCTGGCGACCAGCCTCGAGATCACCCTCGACCTACCCCTGCCCCGACTCGCCGCCCCGGCCGTCAGCTCGGCCATGAGGGGCGTGATGGCCACCATGGGCGACCGGTTCTCGGCCAACCTGCTGCGCGAGCTCGGGGTCGAGCAGGCGGGGTAGTCCGTCACACCAGCGGGGTCTTCGTGGGCCTTCGGCCCCCTGGTGTGACGGACTACCCCGGCGATCGGGCCTCAGACCTGGACCGACTCCGACTCCGGGTCACGTTCGCCGAGGGCGTCGTCGGCGTACGTCCGCAGGTGCGGCCGGTCGAGCTTCTCGCCCTCGACATCGACGTTCGGGAGGATCCGGTCCAGCCAGGCGGGCAGCCACCAGGCCTTCTCGCCCATCAGGTACATCAGCGCCGGGATCAGGGTCATCCGCACCAGGAACGCGTCGAAGAAGACCGCCACGGCGAGGGCGAAGCCGATCGATCGGATGATCGGCTCGTCGATCAGGATGAACGCGGAGAACACGGCGATCATGATCGCGGCGGCGGCGGTCACGACCCGGGCGCTGTTGCGGAAGCCGTCGACGACGGCCTCGCGGGTCGACATGCCGTGCACGTGCGCCTCACGCATCCGGGTCACCAGGAACACCTGGTAGTCCATCGCGAGCCCGAAGACCAGGCCGATCAGGAAGATCGGCATGAAGCTGACGATCGGCTGACCCTCCATCAGCCCGAACGCGCCCTCCTGGAAGACGGCGACCGTCGCGCCCAGGGTGGCGAGCACCGTGAGCAGGAAGCCGAGCGTCGCCGTGAGCGGGATCAGGATCGAGCGGAAGACGATCATCAGCAGGATGAACGCCAGCCCGATCACGACGGAGAGGTAGATCGGCAGTGCGCCGCTCAGCCGCTCCGAGACGTCGGTGGTGATGGCGGTCAGGCCGGTGACCCCGGTGGTCGTCCCGGTCTCCTCCTCGATCTGCTCCTGACCGTCCCGCAGGGCGGTGAGCAGGTCCTCGGTGGCCGTGTCCTCGGCGCCCGTCTCCGGGGTGATCAGCACCTGGGCTCCGGTGCCGTCCTCGTTGGTGCCGACCAGCTGGGCGTTGCGGACGTCGTCCTGACCGGCGGCCCAGGCGACCACGTCGTCGTACGCCGTCGTCCGCGCGTCGGCGTCGGGCAGCTCCCGGCCGTCGATCACGACGATCATCGGCGCGTCGCGGCCGGGACCGAAGGAGTCGGCGATCAGGTCCGACGCCTTGCGCTGCGTGGTCTCCGGCGAGGCTGTGCTGTCGGTCGGGAACGCGAGGTGCAGGTTGCTCAGCGGCAGCGCGAGGGCGCCGAGGGCGATCACGGTCAGGAGTACGGCGGTGATCGGTCGCCGGCCGATGAGCCGGGCCCACCGGACCCCGTTGTTCATCACCAGGCCGTCGGTGTCGCGGGTGGGTCGATAGTGCCGAACGGTGCCCCCGAAGGCGCGCTTCTTCAGCAGGCCGAGCACCGCCGGGAGCAGGGTCAGCGCCACCAGGACGGCGATCAGCACCGTGGCGCCGGCCGCGAGGCCCATCGAGGTGAGGAACGGGATCTGGACCAGGGCCAGGGCCGACAGCGCGATGAGCACGGTGAGGCCCGCGAAGACGACGGCGGAGCCCGCCGTACCGACCGCGACGCCGACCGCCTCCTCGCGGTCGCTGGTGTGGTGCAGCTCGGTGCGGTAGCGCGCCAGGATGAACAGGGTGTAGTCGATGCCGACCGCGAGCCCGATCATCGTGGCGAGCATCGGGGTCGTCGATCCGATGTCGAAGAACGCGGTGCTGGCCGTGATGCCCGTGATGCCCAGCCCCACGCCGACCAGTGCGGTGACGATGGGCAGGCCGGCGGCCATCAGGGAGCCGAAGGTGAGGATCAGCACCAGGAGCGCGACGGCGATGCCGATGAGCTCGGAGGTCCCGCTGATCTCGGTCATGCCGGCCGAGCCGGAGCCGTTGGCCTCCACGACGAGCCCGTTGGTGCTCGCGTCGTCCATGACCTCGCCGAGCGCGGTGATCGTGGCCGGCTCGACGTCGGTGACGGTCTCCACGTCGAAGTCCCAGGTGATGGTGCCGACCCGGCCGTCTTCGGAGAGCGGCGAGAGCGCCTGGGCGTTCACCTGCGCCGCGGCCACGTCGCCGCCGGCCTCGGTCGCGGCGTCGACGATCGCCTTCTCCTGCTCGGCCGCCGCGGTGGTCGGGTCGGTCAGCGGGGCGTCCGGCATCTGCGGAAGGCCCTCGAGGCCGGCGATCAGGTCCTCGACCTGCGCGGCGTACTCGGGCTCCGCGAGGGTGTGCCCCTCGGGGGCGGCGACGACGACCTTGACCGAGGCCTGGTCGAAGGCGTCGACCGCGTCGGGGAAGAGCTCGGCCTGCATGTCGGCGGCCTTCTCCGACGGGATGCCCGGGATCGAGAACGCGTCGGTCATCGGCTTGGACATGGTCCCCGCGAAGATGCCGACCGCGACGAACGCGATGAGCCACGCGGCGATGAAGAACGGCCAGCGGCGGTACGCCGTCTTGCCGAGGCGGTGGAGCAGGGTGGCCATGGAGGATCTCCTGGGGAGGGTCGGGGAAGGCGGGTCAGGCGAGCAGGTGCCGGGCGACGCGGAGGTTCTCGTCGAACAGCTCGAGGACCGGGCGCTGGTCACCGCAGACGAACTCGCGCATGGAGACCTCGAAGACCGCGACCAGGAGCCGGATCAGCAGCCGGGCGTCGGCGGTGGCGATCCGGTCGCCCTCGCGCTCGACGATCAGATCGGTGAACGTGCCGAGGATCTTCTCGAAGCGCTCGCCGGCGATCAGCACGAGACGGGGTTCGTTGACGACGACCCGCTTGGCGCGCTCGACGTCCTCTCGCTCGACGTCGTGGGACTCGAAGAGCTCCCTCGCGATCTCCGAGAGGTCGTTGACGAGATCGCCGTGCGGCCCGCCGGCGACGAACGTGGCCCGGACCTCGTCCGACATGGTCGGGACCGGGCCGAGCACCGCGTCGAGCTTGCTCGGGAAGTAGTTGAACAGGGTCCGGCGGGAGACCTCGGCGCGCTCCGCGAGCTCGTCCAGGGTGAAACCGTCGAGACCGCGCTCCTCGGTGAGCTGCTGCGCGCAGCGGCAGATCCGCCGCTCGGTCTGCAGCCGCTTCACCTGGCGGATCGTTGCACTCTCGGACATGGAGTGCATTCTTGCACTCTCGACCAAGAAGTGCATAATTGTGATGGCGGTCACGCCGCTCTGTGGAACGCGGCCGACCCCGCCGTGCGGTTCATCACGGCGGGGCGGCTGTGACTTGCTGGTAACCGAGCGGGGGGCGGAAAGTGGTCGGGTGTCTTCCCCCCGCACCGCCACCCCGTCGTCGTACTCCATCACCATGCGGCTGCACACCGCTCCTGACCACGCGGTGGTCGGAGCGGTCGCCACCGCGATCGCGGCGTCGGGGGGCATCGTGACCGCCATCGACGTCACCGAGTCCAGTCACGAGCGTCTCGTGGTCGACGTGACCTGCTCCGCGATCGACGCCGACCACGCCAAGGTCCTCGAGGGCATCGTCGACGAGATCGAGGGCGTGGAGGTCTACCGGGTCTCCGACCGGACCTTCCTGCTGCACATCGGCGGCAAGATCGAGGTCTCCTCCAAGGTGCCGCTGCGCAACCGCGACGACCTCTCGATGGCCTACACCCCGGGCGTCGGCCGGGTCAGCATGGCGCTGGCCGAGCACCCCGAGGACATCCGTCGGCTGACCATCAAGGGCAACTCGGTCGCGGTCGTCACCGACGGGTCCGCCGTACTGGGGCTCGGCAACATCGGTCCGGGCGCGGCGCTGCCGGTGATGGAGGGCAAGGCGGCGCTCTTCAAGCGGTTCGCCGACATCGACGCCTGGCCGATCTGCCTGGACACCCAGGACACCGACGAGATCGTCCGCGCGGTCGAGCTGATCGCCCCCGGTTTCGGCGGCATCAACCTCGAGGACATCGCGGCGCCGCGCTGCTTCGAGATCGAGCGACGGCTGCGCGAGAGCCTCGACATCCCCGTCTTCCACGACGACCAGCACGGCACCGCCATCGTCGTCCTCGCGGCGCTGACCAACGCGCTGCGGGTGGTCGGCAAGAAGCTCCCCGAGGTGCGCCTCGTGGTCTCGGGCGCCGGTGCGGCCGGCACCGCCATCGTGACCCTGCTGCTGGCCGCCGGGGTGACCGACGTCGTCGTCTACGACCGGGTCGGCTGCCTGGTGCCCGACCTCGAGGGTCTCTCGCCGGCGCAGGTGCAGCTCGCCGAGGCGACCAACCCGCGCAGGGTGCGCGGCGACCTGCGCGCCGCCCTGGCCGACGCCGACGTGTTCATCGGCGTCTCCGCCCCCGGCGTCCTGCAGGCCGAGTGGATCCGGGACATGGCCACCGACCCGGTCGTCTTCGCGCTGGCCAACCCCGACCCGGAGGTCGACCCCGCCGAGGCCGACAAGTACGCCGCCGTCGTGGCCAGCGGCCGCTCCGACTACCCGAACCAGATCAACAACGTGCTGGCCTTCCCCGGCGTGTTCCGCGGCCTCCTCGACGCGCGGGCCACCGACGTCACCATCGACATGCTGCTCCGCGCGGCCGAGGCGATCGCGCTCGTGGTCAAGGACGAGGAGCTCAACCCGAGCTTCATCATCCCCACCGTCTTCCACCCCGACGTGTCGAAGGCGGTCGCCGCCGCCATCCGCGCCGACCGCTAGCCACGACGGACAGGGCTATCCGCGGGCGTCGGCTGCGTAGAGCGCCGCGCCGACGACGCCCGCCTTGTTGCGCAGCGTCGCCGGCACGATCTCGGTGTCGAGGTCGAGCAGCGGCAGGAACTCCTCCGACCGCTTGCTGATGCCGCCGCCCACCACGAACAGGTCGGGCGAGAACAGCATCTCGAGGGTGCGGTAGTAGCGGTTCAACCGCTTCGCCCACTCCTCCATGCCCAGGTCCTCGGCCTCGCGGGCGCTGTTGGCCGCCCGCGACTCCGCGTCGTGCCCGTCGATCTCGAGGTGGCCGAGCTCAGCGTTCGGGACCAGCACCCCCTCGTGCACCAGCGCCGAGCCGATACCGGTGCCGAGGGTCGTCACGATGACCAGGCCGCCTCGGCCCGCGGCGGCGCCGTACCGCACCTCGGCGAGGCCGGCGGCGTCCGCGTCGTTGACGACGTGTACGTCGCGGCCGGTCGCCTTCGTGAACAGGGCGTCGGCGTCGGTGCCGATCCAGGCCTTGTCGATGTTGGCCGCCGAGCTGACCACGCCGTGGCGGACCACGCCCGGGACGGTGACGCCGACGGGACCGGCGGAGTCGGGGAACGCCGCGAGCAGCTCGACGAACACCTCGGAGACCCGCTCGGGGGTCGACGGCGAGGGGGTCTTGAACCGGACCCGCTGCCCGGCGAAGTCGCCGGACTCGAGGTCGACGGGTGCGCCCTTGATGCCCGTGCCGCCGAAGTCGATGCCGAAGGGGACGTCTTTGCTCGCCATCCCCCGACCTTAGGGCGCGGTGAGCGATGAGAAGTCGACGGTGGCCGGGTCTGCCGCATGGCGGACCGAAATCGGTTGACCGCGGGCCGCGGCGGCACTGCTACTGGAGGACGACATGAACCCCGATCGGGCGGAGGGCAGCGGATGATCACCGCACGAGGACTCGTGCAGACGTTCCACACCGGAAAGGGCCGGAAGAAGCAGGCCGTGCACGCGGTCAACGGCGTCGACCTCGACGTCGCCGAGGGCGAGGTGGTCGGCTTCCTCGGCCCCAACGGCGCCGGCAAGACCACGACGCTGCGGATCCTGACGACGCTGCTGCGACCGACGGCCGGCACCGCCACGGTGGCGGGGTACGACGTCGCGACGCAGTCGGTCGAGGTACGACGCAGCATCGGCTACTGCTCGCAGGTCGGCTCGACCTTCTCCGGCGCCTACGCCGGGGACGAGGTGGTCGACCACGGGATGCTCTACGGGATGTCGCGCCGGGAGGCCGTGGCGCAGGGCATGGAGCTCTTCGAGCGGCTCCAGCTCGACGGGCTGTGGCGCCGGATGCCGAAGAACATGTCCGGGGGCCAGAAGCGCCGCCTGGACATCGCGATGGGGCTGATCCACTCGCCCTCGTTGGTCTTCCTCGACGAGCCCACGACCGGCCTGGACCCGCAGGCGCGGGCCAATCTCTGGGACCACATCGTCGACCTGCGCAACCGGCAGGGGGCGACGGTCTTCCTGACCACGCACTACCTCGACGAGGCCGACGCGCTGGCCGACCGGATCATCGTCATCGACCGCGGCGAGATCGTCGCGAGCGACACCAGCGACAACCTCAAGGCCCAGGTCGCCGGCGACCTGGTCGCCCTGGAGGTCGGCGCGGACGAGCAGGTGCCGGTCGCCCGGGAGCGGCTCGCCGCGGTCGCCGAGACCGTGGAGGTCGACGGCCGCCAGGTGCGCGGCCGGGTCGCCCGTGCCGGGAAGGTCGTGCCGGGCCTGCTGCGTGACCTCGAGGGCGCCGGGATCGCCTTGGAGTCGATCGAGATCGCCCGGCCCACCCTCGACGACGTGTTCCTCACCCTCACCGGCCGCTCGCTGCGCGACGCCGAGGCGGCCGCGACGACTCCCGAAGGAGACGACCGGTGACCGGCTTCCTGCGCGACAGCGGCATCGTGTTCCGGCGCCAGATCCGGATGAACCTGCGCAACCCCGCCTGGGTGATCATCGGGATGCTGCAGCCGGTGCTCTACCTGCTGCTCTTCGGCCCGCTGCTGGAGCCGGTGATCGGCCAGCTCGGCGGCAACAAGTACACCTGGTTCGTGCCCGGCATGCTCGTCCAGCTCGGCATCTTCGGCGCCTTCTTCGCCGGCTTCAGCCTGATCGGCGAGTGGCGCGAGGGGGTCATCGAGGCGGAGCGGGTCACGCCCGCCAGTCGGGCGGCCCTGCTGTTCGGCCGGCTCTACCGCGACCTGCTCCAGCTGTTCGTGCAGGCGGTGATCCTGGTCGGGCTCGGGCTCGCCCTCGGCATGGACTTCAACCCCGCCGGCATCGTGCTGGGCGTCATCCTGACGATCCTGCTCGGCGGCGCCTGCGCCGCGGCGTCCAACGCCTTCGCGCTCACGGTGAAGAGCGAGGACGTGATGGCACCGGTCGTCAACCTGGTGATGATGCCGGTGCTGCTGCTCTCGGGGATCCTGCTGCCGATGAGCTTCGGCGCGGCCTGGCTCGACAGCCTGGCCAACTTCATGCCGATCCGGCATGTCGTCGACGCCGTCCGTGGCGCCTTCTTCGGCGACTACGACCTGGCGACCCTCGGCTGGGGAGTGGGCTGGACGTTCGCGCTCTTCGGGCTCGCGGTCTGGTGGGGCGTCGCGGTGTTCCGACGGGAGAACGCCTGACGGGGCCCTGTCCGGGCCTGGTTAACCTGCCCGGGTGAGCGACAACGCCCTGGAGCTGACCGGCGTCACCTCCATCCGCGATGCGCGTCCTCTGCTGGAGGACGTGGACCTCGTCGTTACGACGGGGCGAGCAGTGGGCGTTGGTCGGCCCCAACGGTGCGGGCAAGAGCACCCTGCTGAACCTGTGCGGGGCGGTGACCTTCCCCAGCCGTGGACAGGTCCGGGTGCTGGGTCACCGGCTCGGCTCGATCGACCTGCGCGAGCTGCGGCGCTCCATCGGCTTCGTCAATCCGCGCCACCCGCTGCGCTCGGATCTCCCGGTCGAGGAGGTCGTCCTCACCGGCGCCACGGGATCGATCGAGACGGTGCCCCGCTGGACGCCCACCGACGTCGAGCGCGACCGGGCCCGACACCTGATGAAGTCGCTGGGGCTGGACGCCGACGGCCCGCTGCGCTGGCACACGATGTCGCAGGGCGAGCGCGGCCGGACCCTGATCGCCCGCGCCCTGATGACCGATCCGCCCCTGCTGCTCCTCGACGAGCCGAGCACCGGCCTCGACGTGGCCGCCCGCGAGCAGATGATCCAGACCATCGACGGACTCCCCGCGGTGATCCCCGGCCTGACGACCCTGATGGTCACCCACCACTTCGAGGAGCTGCCGGCCACGACCACGCACGCTGCGCTGCTGCGCCTCGGGCGGGTCGTCGCCGCCGGGCCGGTCGACGAGGTGCTGACCACCGAGCTGGTCACCGCCTGCTTCGCGCACCCCATCGAGGTGCACCGCCACCGCGGGCGCTGGTCGGCCACCGCCGGCTGAGCGTCGGCGGCGTTCAGCCGCCCGTCTCCTGACGGATCCAGGCGGCGAAGCCCGGCACCGTGAACCGCAGGGCGCCCCGGCCGGCCACCTCGATGAGTCCCTTGTCGAGCAGGCCGCGTCGGGGGACGCTCAGGTCGTTGCTGGACAGGCCGAGGTGGTCGGCGAGCTCGCCCCGGCGTACGTCGGTCTCGGTAGGGCCGGCCAGCTCGGCCATGCCCGTGAGCACGCGCTGCTCGCCCGGGGTGGCCTTGACCCACCGGGCGCGGAACATCGTCGCCAGCTCCTCGTCGACCCGGGCGCGGGTGCGGTCGAGCAGGTCGTGACCGAGCTCGTCGCCCTCGGTGGGCGCGGCCTCGCGCCACACGGCGTCGCCGTAGAGCTGGAGGAAGTAGGGGTAGCCCTGGGCCAGGTCGACGACCTCGGCGAGCAGGTCGGGGTGCCACCGCACCCGCTGGTCCCGGGCGGGGGCCTCGAGGACCTCCGTCGCGTCACCCTCGCCGAGCCGCTCCAGGGTGCGGAAGGCGAACCGCTCGCTGAACGTCACGGCCGCGGTCAGCACGTCGGGGGTGTTGGGCAGGCCGGCGGCGATGACCAGCGCGGGCGGCTCGGGGCTCGCCTGCTGCAGCTCCTGCCAGGCGTAGGCGAGGGTGCGGAGGTCCTCGCGGGGCGCGGCCTGGATCTCGTCGACCAGCAGGCAGAGCCCCGCCGAGCCCCGGTCCCGGGCGGCCGCGGCCGCCAATGCCACGAAGTCGCCGAAGGCGGCCGACGCCGCGCCGGTGCCCGGCCCGGCCGCCGGGCTGACGTCGAGCTCGACGCCGGCACTGGCGGGCCAGGCGCCGAGCTTGAGGGTGAGCGACTGCATCCGCTCGCTCAGCCGGGATCGGCGGGCGACGTCGACGCCGATGTCATCGAGTGCCCGGGCGGTCGCGGCGACGAGGGCGGCGACCAGGCTCTCGTCGCCCCGGGCGGTCACCCAGGCCACGACGGCCCCGGCCCGGCCCGCCTCGTCGCGCACGACCTTGAGCAGGGAGGTCTTGCCGACCCCGCGGGACCCGACGTGCACGCGCACCCGGCCCAGGAACCGGCCGTAGGTCGCCAGCAGAGCGAGGTCGGCCTGGGCGTCCGCGAGCTGGGCGCCGCGTCCGACCAGGACGGGCGGCGCCTCGCCGGGGGTGTACGGGCTGGGGAGCGGACTCACACGGTTCCTTATGAAGGTCGGGGTTCATCAAGAACCGTAAACCTGGCCGCCGACCTTTACATCTGATGCGTACTTGTCAAGCAGATTGACATCTCCTAGGGTTCTGTAAACCCGGCAGCGACGCCGACCGAGGAGGCAGCACCGAATGGCCATCGACGACAGCCCCGCCGACAGGACCGCCAACTGCACCGTGCCCGACGGCTCGACCGAGACCTGGCACGACCCCAAGCGCCATCTGTGGCTGATCGGCCTGGTCGTCCCGTCGCTGGCCTTCCTGGCGTACGCCGGCTGGGCCGCCACCGGCGTCGGCGCGTTCTTCTGGATCGGACCGGCCGTGATCCTGGTGGTCGTGCCCGCGATCGACCTGGTGGCCGGCCTGGACCGGTCGAACCCGCCCGACGACATGATCGAGCGCCTCGAGAAGGACCGCTACTACCGGTGGATCACCTACCTTTTCCTGCCGGTCCAGTACGCCGGCTTCCTCGGCTCGATGTACCTCATCGCGCGGGGTGACCCGCTCGGACTCCAGGGCGATCTGGCCACCGTCGACAAGCTCGGCCTGGCGGTCTCGATCGGCTGCATCGGCGGGATCGGCATCAACACCGCCCACGAGCTCGGTCACAAGAAGGAGAGTCACGAGCGCTGGCTGTCCAAGATCGCGCTGTCGCAGAGCTGCTACGGCCACTTCTACATCGAGCACAACCGCGGCCACCACGTCCGGGTCGCGACGCCGGAGGACCCGGCGAGCAGCCGCCTCGGTGAGACGTTCTACGCCTTCTGGCCGCGCACCGTCACCGGCTCCCTGCGGAGTGCCTGGCGGCTGGAGAAGCGCCGCTACGCCCGCAGGAAGCAGCACCCGTTCCGGATCGGCAACGACGTCCTCAACGCCTGGCTGATGACGGCGGTGCTGTGGGGTGCCGTGGTCGGGTGGCTCGGCGTCGGCGTACTGCCGTACCTCCTCGTCCAGGCCGTCGTCGGCTTCTCGCTCCTGGAGGTCGTCAACTACATGGAGCACTACGGGATGCTGCGCCAGAAGGTCGGTGTGGGCGAGCGGCAGCGCTACGAGCGGGTCGACCCCTCGCACTCCTGGAACTCCAACAACATCGCCACCAACGTGCTCCTCTACCACCTGCAGCGGCACAGCGACCACCACGCGAACCCCACCCGCCGCTACCAGACGCTGCGCGACTTCGAGGAGAGCCCGGTCCTCCCGACGGGGTACGCCGGCATGATCGTGCTCGCCCTCGTCCCGCCGCTGTGGCGCCGCGTCATGGACCCCCGCGTGCACGCGCACTTCGGCGGCGACCTGTCCCGGGCCAACCTCCAGCCGAGCAAGCGCGCGCGACTGCTCGCGGCCTACCCGCCCCCACCGGTGGTCGAGCCGGTTGCGCAGCAACCGTCTCGGAACCACGGTGCCGTCGAGGAGGTCCTGGCGGCTCGCTGCCCCGGCTGCTCCTACGTGTACGACGTCGCCGCGGGCGACGAGCACGAGGGGTTCGCGGCCGGCACCGCCTGGGCCGACATCCCGAGTGACTGGTGCTGTCCCGACTGCGGCGTCCGGGAGAAGGTCGACTTCGTCGCGTTGTCGGGCACGCCCCAACCCGCCAGCTGAGCACCGGTCCGCACCCGGCCGGACCCAGGGCCCCCAGGAAGCCGGGCAGCCCCCGCGGGAGTGGATACCTAGACTGGTCCGCATGGCAGTCAGCACCCGCGAGCGCGTCGTCGACGCGGCGGTGCGGCTGACGGTCGACATCGGCTGGTCCCAGGTGACGATGGCCAAGCTCGCCGACCGGGTGGGCGTGAGCCGGCAGACGGTCTACAACGAGATCGGCACCAAGCCCGGGCTCGCGGAGGCGATGATCCTGCGGGAGCTGGAGCGCTTCCTGCACGTCGTGTCGGTGGCGTTCGACGAGCATCCCGACGACCTCGTCGAGGCGATCCGGGCCAGCGCGCGCGGAGTGCTCGAGCACGCCCACGACAACCTGCTCCTGCACGCGGTCGTCTCCGCGACGCACGGGGCCGACACCGAGCTGCTGCCGCTGCTGACGACCCACGCCGAGTCGCTGCTGGCCGCGGCCAAGGCGGTGGTGGCCGAGCGGCTGGCGCCGTACGACGTCGACCTGGGTCCCGCCCACCTCGACGCCGCCATCGACATGGTGGTGCGGGTGGTGCTCAGCCACGTCATGCAGCCCTCGGGCACGCCGGCGGCGACGGCCGACGACATCGCGTGGATCGCGGCGCGGGTGCTACGTGGTCAGTGAACCGGCGCGGCGTGCGGCGGCCTTCTCCACGGCCTCGCGGAAGGCGGCGACGACGTACGGCGGGACCTTGAGCCCGCGCCGCTGCGCCCACAGCAGCTCGGCCTCGACCCGGGAGATCTGGGCGGCGAAGTCGTCGACCTGGGCGGTGATGCCCAGGGTCGCCATCAGCTCGCCGAAGTCGGCCAGCTGGTCGCCGTTATTGGCGCCGACCGGGGCGAAGGAGAGGGTGCGCAGCCGGCGGACGAACCACTTCTGCCAGCCGGCCAGCTCGGCCCAGAGGCCGCGCGCGGAGAGCTGGTAGAAGGCGTAGTGGCCGGGCTCCTGGCGCTTGATCGGCGCGACGATCGTCTCGGCGACCGCGGACTCCCGCATCTCGACGACGCCGTCGTGGAGCAGGTTGTAGGCGAGTACGGCGGACCGCTCGGTGGCCATGCCGGTGAGGTAGTAGATCATCCGGCTGACGTCCTGGAAGGCCGGCCAGCGACCGAGCGCCCCGAGAACCTTCAGCTTGGAGCCGATCGAGGTCAGGTCGGCCTCGGCGCTCGGGCGGCCGAGCTCGACCTGGAGCCGGTCCAGGATCAGCCCGTGCCGGGTCTCCTGCGGCTGCCAGACGTCGGCGTAGAAGCGGCGGTCGATCTCGGGCGGGTCGGGGAGCATCGTCATCAGCTCGAGCACGTTGCGGTCGACCTCGAGCTCGACGCGTGCCATGTAGTCGAGGACGTGGCCGAAGCGCTCCTCGAACTCGACCGGGCGGCGTACCGTCCAGTCGACGCTCCCGAGGTCGATCGGGGGGTGCTCGGCCTCCAGCCGGTCGACGTGCCGAGCCAGCCGCAACGCGGTCCGGGTCCCCTCAGCCATGAAGGAAAGGCTACCGTTCCATGATGCGTGAGCGCGCAGCGGTCGGGGTGGTCCGGATGGGCACTCCTGGCGGTCGAGCGGTCGTCGCGGCGGCGACCCTGGGCTCCGGGATGGCGCTGCTCGACGGCACCGTGGTCAACGTCGCGCTCAAGACGATCGGGGAGGATCTCGACGCGAGCCTGGCCGAGCTGCAGTGGGTGGCCAACGGCTACCTGCTCTCGCTCGCGAGCCTGATCCTGCTGGGCGGGTCGCTGGGTGACCGGTTCGGCCGGCGGCGGGTGTTCGTGTGGGGGACGGTCGGGTTCGCGGCGGCCTCGGTCCTGTGCGGACTGGCCCCCAACCCGGAGGTGCTGATCGCCGCGCGCCTGCTGCAGGGAGTGGGCGGGGCGCTGCTCACCCCCGGCAGCCTGGCGATGATCCAGGGCGCGTTCGTGAAGGACGATCGGGCGGCGGCGATCGGCGCCTGGTCCGGGCTGGGCAGCATCGCGGCCGCCATCGGCCCGTTCGTCGGCGGCGCGCTGGTCGAGCACGCGAGCTGGCGCTGGATCTTCTGGATCAACCTCCCGCTGGCCGTGGTGACCGTGGTGATCGCCCAGCGCTCGGTGCCCGAGACCCGGGACCCGAACGCCGCCACGCACCTCGACCTCGGCGGCGCGGTGCTCGCCGCGGTGGCGCTCGGCGCGACGTCGTACGCCCTGATCCAGTGGGGCGGTCCGCTCGCGCCGTGGGCGGGCGTCATCGCCGTCGTGACCGCGGTGCTCTTCCTGGTCGTCGAGAAGCGGGTGCGCGAGCCGATGCTGCGCCTCGACATCTTCCGGGACCGGACCTTCAGCGCCTCGAACGCGATGACCTTCCTCGTGTACGGCGCGCTGGGGGCGGTGCTGTTCTTCCTCACCCTGCAGCTGCAGACCGTGGGCGGGTACGACGCTCTCGCGGCCGGGCTGGCCAGCCTTCCGGTGACGATCTGCATGCTGCTCCTCGCGGCCCGGGGCGGCCGGCTGGCCACCCGGATCGGGCCGCGGGTGCCGATGACGTTCGGCCCGCTGGTGATGGCTGCCGGCACCCTGCTGATGCTGGGGGTCGACGCCGACGTGAACTACTGGCGCGACGTGCTGCCCGGCATCACCGTCTTCGGTCTCGGCCTCGCGCTGATGGTCGCCCCGCTCACCGCGACCGTGCTCGCCGCTGCGCCCGACGAGCACGCCGGCATCGCCAGTGGCGTGAACAACGCCGTCGCCCGCGCCGGGTCGCTGCTCGCCGTCGCCGCGCTCCCGGTGCTGGTCGGCCTCGGCGGGGAGGAGTACGCCGACCCCGTCGCCTTCGACGCGGCGTACCGCTCGGCGATGGTCGCCTCCGCCGCGCTGCTGACCGCGGGCGGGCTGGTGTCGTGGTTCGCGATCGGCAACCGGGTGCTGGGGGAGCGGGGGGTGGAACTTCCGCGGTCTACCGGGGAAGTCTGACGTTCTCAGGCAACGCGACGCCCCAGAACGTCACGTTCTGGCCGAGAAGTCCGACGGGCGCGACCAGACCACCTACCCTGGACGACCGGGGAGGGGACAGATGCGACTGCGGCAGGCACTCGGGGCCGCCGGGATGACCGGCGCGCTCCTGCTCGTCGCTGCCTGCGGTGGCGGCGACGGCGCGAGCAGCACCGAGCCCGACGCGTCGCCGAGCACGGTGGGGGCCTCGGCTTCGGCCTCGGCGTCGACCCCGGGCACGACCGGGTCGACCGAGGACCCGTTGGCGCCGTACGCCATGGACCCGCCGGGACCGCGGAAGGGCCGGCTGACCTACGTCGACATCCTGGTCAACGGTCGCGAGCCGATCAGCGACGAGGTCCTGGACGCGGTCCGGGGCGTCCCGAACGTCGCGGCGGTCGAGCGGATCTCGCTGGCCCAGGTCAGCGTCGACAACACGCTGCTGACGGTCGCGGCCGTCGACCCGGCGACCTACCGCAACTTCGCCGACGCCGGCAGCGCCGACACCCAGGAGGTCTGGGACCGGGTCGCGGCGGGGGAGATCGCCGTCGACCCGGCCGTCCAGGAGAAGCTGCCCGTCGATGCCGACGGGTTCCTCAAGCTCGGCAGCGACAAGGACGCGCCCCGGGCCCACGTCGGCTCCTACGCGCCCCAGGTCGAGGGCGGCATCGACGCCGTCGTCAACCAGGAGTGGGTCGACGCCCTCGCGATGACGCCCGGCAACGCGTTGCTCGTCTCGGCGCCGGGTTTCGACCCGCAGGTCGTCGGCAAGGAGGTGCGGAAGGCCGTCGGGGCGCAGCGGCCGCTCGGCTTCGTCGACGCGGTCGCGCGCTACGGGCTCAAGCCCGGCGCCCAGCTGGTCGCCGTCGTCGTCGGCGCGAGCGCCGACGCGGTCGGCACCTACACCTACACGGTGCTCGCCGGCGGGAAGGTCGCCCCGGACCCGCAGTGGGTCGCCAGCCACATCGCCACCGAGCAGGTGCCGATCCTGGGCAGCGTCACCTGCAACCGGCTGCTCTTCCCGCAGCTGCGCGCGGCCCTGCAGGAGGTCGTCGACCGCGGGCTGGCCGACAGGATCCACCCCGACGAGTACGCCGGCTGCTTCTACCCGCGGTTCATCGCCGGGTCGACCAAGCTCTCCAACCACGCCTTCGGCCTGGCGCTCGACATCAACGTGCCCGGCAACGGCCGGGGGAGCGCCGGGGCGATCGACCGCAGCGTGGTCGGCATCTTCAAGAAGTGGGGCTTCGCCTGGGGCGGCGACTGGAGCTACACCGACCCGATGCACTTCGAGATGAACGCTCTCGTCGATCCCCGGTGAGGGCTGGTCCCGGCTAGCCTCGCGGGCATGCGAGCCGTCCAGGTCATCACGCCCACCGGTCCCCGCGACGTCGAGGTCCGCGACGTCCCCGAGCCCACCGCCGGTGCCGGTCAGGTGCTCGTCGAGGTGCACAGCGTCGGGATCTCCTTCCCCGACCTGCTGCTGAGCAAGGGTGAGTACCAGCTCAAGCCCGAGCCGCCGTTCACGCTCGGCGTCGACTTCGCGGGCGTGGTGGTCTCGACGGGCTCGACCGACGGGGCGCGCCGCTTCGAGCCTGGGCAGCGGGTCTGCGGCGTCGGCGGCTGGGGCGGGGCGGCCGAGCTGGTGGTCAGCCAGGCCGACTTCACCTTCGCGCTGCCCGACGCGACGTCGTACGACGAGGGCGCGGCGCTGCCGATGAACTACCTGACCGCCGACTTCGCCCTGGCCGAGCGGGCGGGGCTGCGCACCGGCGAGACCGTGCTCGTGCACGGCGCTGCCGGCGGCGTCGGTACGGCGTCGATCCAGGTGGCCCGCGGCATGGGTGCCCGGGTGATAGCGGTGGTCAGCACCGAGGAGAAGGCCGCGGTCGCGCGCGCCGCGGGCGCCGACGACGCGGTGCTCCTCGACGGGTTCAAGGACGCGGTCCTGGCGCTGACCGACGGGGTCGGCGTCGACGTCGTGGTCGACGTGGTGGGCGGCGACGCCTTCACCGACTCGCTGCGCGCGCTCGCCCCGCAGGGCCGGCTGCTGGTGGTCGGCTTCGCCGCCGGCGCCGGAATCCCGCAGGTCAAGGTGAACCGGCTGCTGCTCAACAACGTCGACGTCCGCGGCGTCGGCTGGGGGGCCTACGCGATGGCGCGACCCGGCTACATGCAGGAGCAGTGGGCCCGGCTGCTGCCGATGCTCGAGTCGGGGGTCGTGAAGCCGCCGGTCGGTGCGACGTACCCCCTCGAGGACTTCGGCCGGGCGCTGATCGATATGGAGGAGCGGCGCACGCTCGGCAAGTCGGTGGTGCGGGTCCGCGGCTGAGGGCCGCCGGCCGGTCCCACCGCCGACCCGGCAGGATGTGGTCATGAGCCACGACCACGAGCACGACCACGACCACGACCACGACGGTCCGGACGAGGACCTGGTCCGCCGAGCCGGCCACATCATCCTCGACGGGGTCACCGCCAGCGACGTCGACAACGAGGACGCGATGGAGCTCGCCTTCGGCAAGCTGCTCGAGATCGATGCCATCGAGGTCACGATGGACGAGGACGAGGGTGAGCTCGAGCTCGACATCTCGCCCCTGATGAGCGGCGTGCTGCTGGTCGTCGGCGAGCTGGTCGACGAGGTGGCCCAGCGCGACGGTCTCAGCCGCGAGGACGTGCTCGCGCGGATCCGCACCCGCATCGACGGCTGACTCGCGGTCGGGGGCCCGGGCCGGGGCCGGCGGTCGGGGCGCGGCCCCTCCGACCCCAGGTTCATCACGGTATGCAGACGAGCCTGCACCTCCCACGGTGGGTACGCCGTGGGAGGCGCCAACTGATCTGCATACCGTGATGAACCGGCAACAGCCCTCCCCCCATGTCCTACGCTCGACCGCGTGACGATCCTCGACGACGCCCGCGAGGGCATGAACCTCGACATCCGTCCTCAGGACGACCTGTTCGGCCACGTCAACGGGCGCTGGCTCGACGAGACCGAGATCCCCTCGGACCGCTCGAGCTGGGGCCCGTTCGTGCAGCTGGCCGACGGCGCGGAGGCGCACGTCCGCGAGATCATCGAGAGCCTCGCAGCGGGTGACGCGGCCACGATGACGGAGGACGCCCGCAAGATCGGCGACCTGTTCGCCTCCTTCATGGACACCGAGGCGATCGACGCCAAGGGCCTGCGCCCGGTGCGGCCGCTGATCAACGCCGTCGACGCGCTGCGCGACGTCCGGGACCTGGCCGCGTTCCTGGGCGAGTTCGAGCGGATCGGCGGGCACGGCCTGTTCGGCTCCTACGTCGACTCCGACGACCGCAACTCCGACCGCTACCTCTTCCACCTGGTCCAGGGCGGGCTGGGGCTGCCGGACGAGTCGTACTACCGCGAGGAGAAGTTCGCCGAGATCCGCGAGAAGTACGTCGGCTACCTCACCCGCCTGTTGACCCTGGGCGAGCACCCCGACCCCGAGGGCGCGGCCGCGACGGTTCTCGCGATCGACGCCCGGCTGGCCGCGGGCCACTGGGAGCGCGCGGAGACGCGCGACGTCCAGAAGACGTACAACCTGCTGACCGCGGCCGAGCTGAAGGACCTGTGCCCGTCCTTCAACTGGGACGCCTACGTCACCAACCTCGGCGGGGACGACCTGACGATCGCCGAGTCCTGCGTGCGGCAGCCGTCGTACTTCGGCCACCTCTCGACCGTCCTCGACGAGGTCCCGATCGAGGAGTGGAAGGTCTGGCTGCTCACGCACGTGCTGCGCTCGGCGGCGCCGTACCTCACCGACGACTTCGTCGAGGTCAACTTCGACTTCTACGGCCGCTCCCTCAACGGCACGCCCGAGCTGCGCGCCCGCTGGAAGCGCGGGGTGGCGCTGGTCGAGGGCGCGATCGGCGAGGCGGTCGGCAAGGAGTACGTCGCCCGGCACTTCCCGCCGACGTCCAAGGCGCTGATGGACGAGCTGGTCGCCAACCTGCTCGCGGCGTACCGCGTCTCGATCGAGGCGCTGGACTGGATGACCGAGGAGACCAAGGCGCGGGCCTACGAGAAGCTCGAGACGTTCCGGCCCAAGATCGGCTACCCGGAGAAGTTCCGCGACTACTCGGCGCTGCGGGTCAGCAAGGACGACCTGCTCGGCAACGTCGCGTCCGCGTCGTCGTTCGAGACCGAGCGCCAGCTGGCCAAGATCGGCAGCCCGGTCGACCGCGACGAGTGGTTCATGCTCCCGCAGACGGTCAACGCCTATTACAACCCCGGCACGAACGAGATCTGCTTCCCGGCCGGCATCCTGCAGAAGCCGTTCTTCAGCCCCGATGCCCTCGCCGCGGAGAACTACGGCGGCATCGGCGCGGTCATCGGCCACGAGATCGGGCACGGCTTCGACGACCAGGGCGCGCAGTACGACCCGCACGGCAACCTCGACGACTGGTGGACCGCCGACGACAAGGCGGCCTTCGAGGTGAAGACGAAGAAGCTCGTCGAGCAGTACGACGGCTTCGAGCCGCGCAGCCTGCCCGGCGAGAAGGTCAACGGCCAGCTGACGGTCGGCGAGAACATCGGCGACCTCGGCGGGCTGACCATCGCCCACCGGGCGTTCCTGATCTCGCAGGGCGGCACCGCCTCGGTCGAGGACCGGCGGCGGCTGTTCAGCAACTGGGCCTACGTGTGGCGGACCAAGCGCCGCACGGAGCAGGAGCAGCAGTACCTCACCATCGACCCGCACTCCCCGCCGGAGTTCCGGGCCAACATCGTGCGCAACCTCGACGAGTTCCACGAGGTGTTCGAGACCGCGCCCGGCGACGGGCTGTGGCTCGACCCCGACGACCGGGTCCGCATCTGGTGATCACGGTGCCGGGGCCGAGCGAAGCGAGGGGCCGGGGGCACGCCGGGAGGTCGAGTAGCGTCGACGGGACCGAGCGAAGCGAGGGACCGTGACGCGTATCCAGGCCGCCCACGCCCAGGCCGGCTTCGACGTCCGCTTCGACTGGGGGCTGACCGGGGCCCGGGCGGTGGCGGCCGACGTGACGGTCGTGGTCGACGTGCTGTCGTTCTCGACCACGTTGTCGGTGGCGGTCGAGCGGGGGATCGAGGTCTTCCCGCTCGGCTGGCGCGACGTGCGCGCGACGACGTACGCCGCCACCCGTGACGCGGTGCTCGCGGTCGGTCGTCGCGAGGCTGCCGAGGGGCAGGTCAGCCTGTCACCGCTGACGGTCCGCGCGTCGTCCGGCGTGGAGCGGCTGGTGCTGCCGAGCCCGAACGGGTCGAGCATCTGCTTCGGACTGGCCGAGGCCGGCGTCGAGGTGCTGGTCGGCTGCCTGCGCAACGCCCGGGCCGTGGGTGCCGCGCTGGCCGACCGGCTGCGGGACGGCGCGTCGGTCGCGGTCGTGGCCGCCGGCGAGCGGTGGCCCGACGGCTCGCTGCGCCCGGCCGTCGAGGACCTGTGGGGAGCGGGCGCCGTGCTGGCCGCGCTCGCGGACGCCGGAGTCGGCCGGCCGAGCCCCGAGGCCCGGGTCGCGGCGGCGGCGTACGACGTGGTGGCCGGCGACCTGAGCGCCGCCCTGCACGACTGCGCGAGCGGCCGCGAGCTCGTGGAGGGCGGCTTCGGAGGTGACGTGGCCGTGGCCGCCGAGGTGGACGCGACGGACGTCGTACCCGTGCTGTCGGGTGAGTCGTTTCGCGACGGGCCGCGCTCGGATCCGTGATGCTGTGCCGGTGAACCTCGTCTACGTCGTCGTCGCAGCTCTGGTCCGGGCCCTGGTCGTGGTCGTCCTCTACGCCGGCTTCGTCGAGGTCCTCGACCGCAGTGACAGCGACGACGCGCTCGGGGCCGGGCTGCTGTACTTCCTGCTGGTCGTGGTGCTCGCGCTGTGCTGGGCGATCTGGGACGGCTGGCGTCGCGGACTGCCGACCGCGGCGATCGTCTGGCTGATTGCGGGAGCGCTCACGGGCCTCGGGATCCCGGTGGTCTCGATCGCGCTCGACGTGTCGGGTGCGACCCTCGCCGACGAGCTGCGCGACGGCTGGCTCTTCCTGGCCCTGCTGGTGGCCGTTCCCGCGCTGGTCGGGGCGGTGCCGGGCGGGATCGCGCGCCGGGCGCGGGCGGCCTGAGCCGTCCGGCGAGGGTGCCGGCTCGTCAGGGACGGCGGTTGGCGGGCGGGCGCCCGGGCGGTGAGGTGCGCACCTTCCCGCGCGACAGATCGGTGGCTGACCCACCGCCCGATCGGTCACCCTTGGCTGCATGACGCAAGCGTGTAATGATGTAATCATGATTCAGGACGAGACTCGAGAAGTGATCCGCGGCTGGTTCACCGGCCGCCTCCCGGAGGCCTGGACCGCCGGCCCGGCCGAGATCGCCGTCGATCGCGAGGAGATCACCGTCCGGCTGAGCGTCCCCGACGTCGCCGTCGCCGAGGGGGCCTCGCCGGCCGAGGTCGCCGAGGCCCGGGCCGGCCGCGCCAAGGCGTTCCGCGAGGACACCCGCGAGGCCCGGATGGCCATCGCCCGGGAGGCCGAGCACCGCTACGCGCGCAAGGTCTCCTGGGGGGTGCGCCTCGGGGAGGACGAGGACGCCCACGGCGAGCTGTGGACCCACCTGGCGACGCCGGTGATGACCCGGCTGCGCCAGCCGCAGCGACAGGTCCTCGACACCCTCGTCGACGCCGGCGTGGCCCGCTCGCGAGCCGACGCGCTGGCCTGGTGCGTGCGCCTGGTCGGGCAGCACGAGGGCGACTGGCTGGCCGAGCTGCGCGACGCCACC
Organism: Nocardioides sp. W7; assembly: GCF_022919075.1. Taxonomy (NCBI): domain Bacteria; kingdom Bacillati; phylum Actinomycetota; class Actinomycetes; order Propionibacteriales; family Nocardioidaceae; genus Nocardioides; species Nocardioides sp. W7. Next base: position 971,899 of record NZ_CP095078.1, read on the forward strand.
GGCCGGGTCGCCGACGTCCGGGCGAAAGGCCCGGCGGCCTGACTACGCTGGCGTCCGTGACCTTCCCCGAGCCGGTCGTCGCCGCGGTGCTCGCGCACATGAACGACGACCACACCCACGACAGCCTGCTGATCGTCCGCGCCTTCGCGCTCCCCGACGCGGTCGACGCGACCATGACCGGCCTCGACGAGGACGGGGGCATGTGGTCGGCGACGACCGCCGGCGGCGCCGAGGAGGTCCGGGTCCCGTGGCCCGCGGGCGGGATCACCGAGCGTGCCGAGGTCCGCCGCGAGATCGTCGCGCTGTACGACGCCGCGTGCGAGCGGCTCGGCGTCGAGGCGCGCCCGCACTGAACGAGGGGTCTTCAGCCGGTCAGCGACCCTCGTGGGTGGTCACCAGGCCGGTGTCGACGGGCCCGGTGTCGACGGGCGCGGTCGGGGCGGCCGCCAGCACCAGGTAGACCGACAGCGCCAGCAGCCCGGGCAGGGTCGCGAGGAAGCGGCGTACGGGGTGGTCCATGCCTGGGAGTACCCGCAAGCCGCATCGGTCTCACCCACTCGGGGGCATCGGCGACGGACCCTCACCCGACCCGGGTGAAATCCGCTCCGGAACCGCTCGGACCATCGGCACCGGGGCGCGCAGGCCCTACCGTCGAACCATGCTCATCCTTGCGATCATCGTGTTCGGCATCCTCGCGGGCGGTCTCGCCCAGCTCGCGCTGGGCAGCCGGATGGACTCCGTGAACTGGTCGATGGCCATCGTCGCCGGCCTGGCCGGCTCCTTCGTGGGCGGCCTGCTGGTCAGCCTGCTCGCGGGCGACGGCCTGCAGCTGCGGCCCAGTGGCCTGATCGGCTCCTTCGTCGGCGCGCTCCTGGTCACGTTGGGGTGGAACGCCTTCCAGGGCCGCCGGGCCTGAACGAAACGTGGCCCCGCCCGGCGCGCTGGGCTGGGGGCGCCCGCTGGTAGACACGGGGCATGACCGCAGCGAACCCGACGAGCACCGACGTCCGCGCCCAGGCCGAGGCGCACCTGCGCGCCCTGGTGGGCAGCGACGACGCGGTGCTGCGCGAGGACCAGTGGTCGGCGATCGAGGCGCTGGCCGTCCACCGCCGCCGCGCCCTGGTCGTGCAGCGCACCGGCTGGGGCAAGTCGGCCGTCTACTTCCTCGCCACGCTGCTGTTGCGGGCCGAGGGCGCCGGACCCACCGTCATCGTCTCCCCGCTGCTGGCGCTGATGCGCAACCAGATCTCCGCCGCCGAGCGGGCCGGCATCCGCGCGGTGACGATCAACTCCACCAACATCGAGTCCTGGCAGCCGATCCACGACGCCATCAACGCGGGCGAGGTCGACGTGCTGCTGGTCAGCCCGGAGCGGCTAAACAACCCCGGGTTCCGCGACGAGGTGCTGCCGAAGCTGGCGGCCACCTGCGGGCTCCTCGTGGTCGACGAGGCGCACTGCATCTCCGACTGGGGCCACGACTTCCGCCCCGACTACCGCCGGATCCGCACCCTGCTCGGCGACCTGCCGGCCGGGATCCCGGTGCTGGCCACGACGGCGACCGCGAACAGCCGGGTGACCCAGGACGTCGCCGAGCAGCTCGGCAGTGCCGGATCCCTGGGAGACGTGCTCGTCCTGCGCGGCTCGCTCGACCGCGAGTCGCTCCGGCTCGGCGTCGTACGTCTCAAGACCGCGCAGCAGCGGCTGGCCTGGCTGGCCGACCACCTCGCCGAGCAGCCCGGCTCCGGCATCGTCTACTGCCTGACCGTCGCCGCCACCCAGGAGATCGCCGACTACCTCCGCTCGCGCGGGCACGACGTCGCGGCGTACTCCGGCCAGACCGAGCAGACCGAGCGGCTCGCGCTGGAGGCCGACCTGGCGGGCGGCCGGGTCAAGGCACTGATCGCGACCTCCGCGCTCGGCATGGGCTTCGACGCGACCCTCGGCTTCGTGGTCAACATGGGGGCGCCGCAGTCCCCGGTGGCCTACTACCAGCAGGTCGGCCGGGCCGGCCGTGGCACCGACGAGGCCGTGGTGGTGCTGCTCCCGGCGCTCGAGGACCGTGACATCTGGGCCTACTTCGCCTCGCTCGCCTTCCCCCGCGAGGAGCTGGTCCGCCAGTCCCTCGATGTGCTCGCCGGCGAGGGCCGGACGATGAGCACCGGGGCCCTGGAGGCCCACGTCGACCTCAGCCGCAACCGGCTCGAGACGATGCTGAAGGTCCTCGACGTCGACGGCGCGGTGCGCCGGGTCCGGGGCGGCTGGGAGTCGACCGGGCAGCCGTGGTCGTACGACGCCGAGCGCTACCAGCGGGTGACCGAGGCCCGCGAGCGCGAGCAGCGGGCGATGCTCGACTACCTCGACACCGACCAGTGCCGGATGCGCTACCTGCGCGACCAGCTCGACGACCCCGACGCGGCCGACTGCGGGCGCTGCGACAACTGCGGCGGCCTCCGGCTCTCGACCGACGTCTCGGCCGCCGCGATCGAGGAGGCCGACGCCCGGCTGTCGCGCCCCGGGGTGCCGATCGAGCCGCGCAAGATGTGGCCGACCGCGCTGGCCAGCCTCGGCATCGACTGGAAGGGCAAGATCACCGCGCCCGCGAGCGAGGGCCGGGTCGTCGCCCGGCTCACCGACCTGGGGTACGGCGGCGCGCTGCGCGAGCTGTTCCGGCCGGACACGCCCGACGGCCCGGTCCCGGTGGCGCTCGTGCAGGCGGTGGTGGCCGTGCTCGGCGACTGGCAGCCCCGGATCGACGGCATCGTGCACGTCGAGTCCCTGACCCGACCGACCCTGGTGGCCGACCTGGCCGGCGGCCTCTCGCGCTACCTGAAGGTGCCGCTCCTGGGCGCCTTCGCCATCGTCGACCCCGACGTCGCTCCCGGCCAGGGGGCGGCCAACTCCGCCCAGCGGGTCGCCGCCGTCGGGCGGCGCTACGACCTGCACGCCGACCTGCCGCCCGGCGCCCGGGTGCTGCTCGTCGACGACCTGGTCGTCAGCGGCTGGACCCTCACCGTCGCCGCCCGCGCGCTCCGCCAGGCCGGCGCGGCCGACGTACTCCCGCTGGCCCTGGCCAGCCAGTCCTGACCCCCCGCCGAGCGCGCGGACGTCGTACGAGCTGGGCGTCCGGCGTCCCGGAACGCATGACGTCCCGAGATCGCGCCGGCCCTAGGCTCCTCGCATGCGCATCGGCCTCACCCTCCTGACCGATCAACCCTGGGCCGAGGCGGCGCCGCGGTGGCGCGCCACCGAGGAGCTGGGCTTCGACCACGCCTGGACCTACGACCACCTCACCTGGGGCGGGCTGCCGGAGTCGCCGTGGGCGGGCGCGACGCCGACCCTCGCCGCCGCGGCGTCGGTGACCGAGCGGATCGGGATCGGCACCCTCGTCTCGGCGCCGAACTTCCGGCACCCCTACCTGCTCTTCCGCGACGCCCAGGCGATCGAGGACATCTCGGGCGGCCGGTTCCTGCTCGGCCTCGGCACCGGCGGCGACCTGGACTCCCGGGTGCTGGGCGCCGGCGACCTGTCGGTGCGCGAGCGGGTCGACCGGTTCCAGGAGTTCGTGGGTGTCCTGGAGCAGCTGCGCGACGGCGACCACGTCACCACGGAGGGACGCTGGTTCTCGACCGCCGATGCGCGCACCCGCCCGGGCCTGCCGCGCACGCCGTACCTCCTCGCGGCCAACGGCCCTCGCTCACTGCGCTTCGCCGCCGAGCACGGCGGCGGCTGGATCACGACCGGGCCGTACGTCGCCGACTCCGTCGACAGCTGGTACGCCGGCCTCGCCGAGTCGGTCCACGTCTTCGACGACGCGCTCGCGGACTTCGGTCGCGACCCCGGCCTGGTGCCTCGCTACGTGCTGCCCGACGCCACCCCGCACCTGTCCGGGACGGGGCGCTTCGCCCTGTCGAGCGTGGGGTTCTTCGAGGAGATCGCCGGCCGGGTCGCCGAGCTCGGCTTCACCGACCTGGTCACGCACTGGCCGCGCCGGGAGACGGCGTACGTCGGCGACGAGGCCGTGCTGGAGGCCGTCGCCCGCGACGTCCTGCCCCGCCTGCAGAAGGGCTAGTGCCGCGGGTCAGAAGTTCTTGTGCGCTTCGCGCACCCAGAGCACGCGCCTCGCGGCGTTGCCGACGCTCGCAGGACGAACAGGTACGGCGTCGCGCCGACGCCTGGCGAGCCACCCACCCTGAGCACGCCAACCGGTCAACAACTTCCGACCCGCGGCACTAGCGGCTCACCAGCGGACGGTGCCGACCGCCCGGATCGCGTTGACCGCGGAGCCCAGCGGCAGGTCGAACTCGACCGCCTCGGTGCCGACCACCACGACCGGCGGCGGGGTGGCGGACACGTCGACGAACCAGGTGCGGTCGTCGACCTCGGTCGCCGGGGTCAGGTACAGGTCGAAGGCCTCCCACGACTCGATCTCGCCCGTCTCGCCGCGGCGGTGCAGGTCGGCGAGGTCGTAGCGCCCGGGGCCGTCGTACGCCGGGACGGCCAGCGAGAGGGCCGCCAGGGCGGTGGTCCCGAGCAGCACCGGGTCGGGCGCCTCGAGGCGGAGCCGCCACCAGCCGTCCGCCTCTTCGCGCTCGCACGGGAGGGTGATCGTGAGCGTGCCCTGCTCGCCGCCGCTGAGCGTGATCGTCAGCTCGGCCGTGGCGCCCGCCGCGGACCGGTCCGCGAGCCGGTCGCGACGCTCGGTCTCCGCGCGGGCCTCGCTCTCGGCCTCGCGCGCCGCGACGGCCTCGGGGCGGTACTCCTCGGCCTTCTCCTTCAGCTCGGACACCAGTCCGGTGGCCAGCTTGGCGACGTCCTTCCAGCCCATCTGTCTGTCTCCTCGTGCGTGGTCGGGGGGACAACCTAGGCCGCGACCGCCCGGACCCGCTCGATGATTTCCGTGGAAGTCAGTGCGAGCGCCGGGATAGTCCGTCACATGAGGGGGTCCTGCCGCCGGATCGCCCCGCTGGTGTGACGGACTACCCCAGCGACCGACCCGGCCCTGGACACCGAACTGAAACTCGTTCTAGTTTGCCCGGCATGACCCGACCCCTGCGCGTGATCCAGTGGACGACCGGCAACATCGGACGACGCTCGCTGCACGCGATCCTCGCCCGCCCGGACCTCGAGCTCGTCGGCGTCTACGCCCACGGCGCGGACAAGGTCGGGAAGGACGCCTCCGAGCTGTGCGGTTGGCCGGAGCCGACGGGCGTGCTGGCGACCAACGACGTCGAAGCGCTGCTCGCGCTGGGCGCCGACGCGTGCTGCTACAACCCGTTGTGGCCCTCGGTCGACGAGCTCTGTGCGCTGCTGGAGGCCGGGGTCAACGTCTGCTCCAGCGCGGCCTGGATCACCGGCGGGAAGCAGTCACCCGAGGACCTGGAGCGGGTCCGCCAGGCCTGCGAGCGTGGCCAGTCGACGATCTTCGGCAGCGGCGCGCACCCGGGAATGACCAACCTGGTCGGCATGGTGCTCAGCGGCTCCTGCGAGCGGGTCGACGAGATCCGGATCACCGAGTCGGTGGACTGCTCGACGTACGAGTCGGCGGGCACGCAGACCGCGATGGGCTTCTCGCAGCGGCCGGACACGCCGGGCCTGGCCGAGTCGGTACGCCGCGAGTCCGAGGTCTTCGCCGAGTCGGCCGCGATGATGGCCGACGCGCTCGGCGTGACCCTGGACCGGATGACCTTCGACGTCACCTTCACCGAGGCGACCGGCGACACCGACCTCGGCTTCATGACGATCCCGGCCGGCACGGTCGGGGGCGTGATGGGCTACCACCGCGGCTGGGTGGGGGACCGCAACGTGGTCAGCGTCGGGTTCAACTGGACCATGGGCGAGCACGTCGTACCCCCGAAGCCGCTGGCGCACGGCCACGTCATCCAGGTCTTCGGCGTGCCGAACATGCGTACGGTCATCCACTGCCTGCCCCCGAAGGACTGGGCGGAGGGGTTCATGGACCTCGGGATGATCTACACCGCGATGCCGGTCACCAACGCGGTGCCGTACGTCGTCGCCGCCCCGCCGGGGATCGTCACCCTGGCCGACCTGCCCCCGATCACCGGCCGCGTCGCCCCCTAACCCTGAAAGGCCGAGTCAGCACTACTGGTGCTGACTCGGCCCGCCACTTCTGCTGACTCGGCGAGGGGTCGGACTCAGTGGCCGGCGAGCAGGGTGGGGTCGATCGCGTGGTCGGCCTTCTTGCGCGGCAGGAAGAACGCCGGGATGAGGACCAGCAGCACCATCACCGCGGCCACCCAGAAGACGCCGCTGAACACGCCGGCCAGGTCGCCGACCGGGTCCACCGGGCCGATGTCGTTCTTGACGCCGTTGGTGAGCAGCACCGAGAAGATCGCGGTGCCGATCGACGCGGCCACCTGCTGGATGATGTTCATCAGGGTGGAGCCGCGGGCGATGGTGTGCTCGCGCAGCGTCTGCATCGCGGCGGACATGATCGGCATCATGGTCGCGCCCATGCCGAGGCCCTGGATGAACAGCGCCAGGCCGAGGAACCAGTACGACGTGCTGTCGTCGAGCATGGCGTAGAGCCCCATGCCGACGGCGATGGTGGCGACGCCGGTCAGCACGATCTTGCCGGGACCGATCTTGTCGCTCAGTACGCCGGCGATCGGCATCGTGAGCATCGCGCCGATGCCCTGCGGGGCCAGCAGCAGACCGGCCATCATCGCGGACTCGCCGCGCACGCCCTGGTAGTACTGCGGGAACAGCAGGCTGGCGCCGAAGAACGCGATCGCGAAGAGCGACATGGCGATCACCGCGAACGTCAGGGTGCGGTTCGCGAAGAGGCGCAGGTCGACCAGCGGGTGGGCGTTGCGGCGGTCCAGGGCCCACGGGACGAACGCGGTGATCAGGGCCAGGCCGAGGATCGCGGGCACCAGCACCTCGGCGTCCCAGGCGGTGCCAGTCTCGGGGATCGTCGAGATGCCGAACAGGAACAGGGCCAGGCCGGGGGAGAGCAGCACCATGCCCAGCCAGTCGAAGCTCTCCGACGGCGTCGGGTTGTCGGCGGGGAGCACCTTGTAGGAGTAGACGAGGGCGCCCACGCCGATCGGGACGTTGATCAGGAAGATCCAGTGCCACGAGGCGTTGTCGATGAGCGCGCCGCCGAGGATCGGCCCGGCGATCGGGCCGAGCAGCATCGGGATGCCCATCACGGCCATCACCCGGCCGATCCGCTCCGGGCCGGCGGCCCGGGTCAGGATCGTCATGCCGAGCGGCACCAGCATGCCGCCGCCGAAGCCCTGCAGCACCCGGAAGAACACCAGCATCTCCAGCGACGTGGCGGCGGCGCACAGCGTCGAGCCGGCGGCGAAGAGGCCGATCGCCATCAGGTAGAGCCGCTTGGTGCCGAACCGGTCGGAGGCCCAGCCGGTCAGCGGGATCACGCTCGCCAGGGCGAGCGTGTAGGCGGTCATCGTCCACGCGACCTGGGCGGTCGAGGCGTCGAACTCGCGCTCGAAGGTCCGCAGCGCGACCGAGACGACGGTGATGTCGAGGATCGACATGATCGCCCCGAGCACCACCACCCCCGCGACGAGGAGGACGCCGCGGTCGAGCTTGTCGGGACTGGTGCTGGGAGAAGGAGGGCTGGTGGAGGGAGCAGAGGTCACCGAGCAAGGCTAAGAGGGGTCCCCAACCCATCGCACCCGACTTTGGTCGCGCTGCGGCGTGTCTTCGCTCACGCCCGGGGCCCGCCGGGCCGCCGCAATCAACACAAGGACGTCGAGCGGCAGCTGATCGGGTCGCGGAACCGGGTCAGGAGCACCGTGAGCGGCCCGGGCAGGTCGCCGAGCGACTCCGAAGGCATGCACCTCTGGCGCGGACGTCACCGCCCGCACCTGTCCGGCTGCGTGTTGTCTCAGGCGCCTCTGGGGTCACACCTATGTCGGGAAACCCGCGCCTGTGTCGAGATGTTTCACGACGTAGGCGTGAGTTTCGCCGCCCAGGCGGAGAAACTCACTCGCCGAGCGAGCCCTCACCCCCGGCCCCGCGCGGTCAGGCGGTGATCGCCTTGACCGCGTCGACCAGCGCGGGGTCGCTCGGCTCCACCCGGGGACCGAACCGCGCGACCACGGTGCCGTCGGCGGCGACCAGGAACTTCTCGAAGTTCCAGGCCACGTCGCCGGCCTCGCCCTGCTCATTGGGGATCGAGACCAGCTCGGCGTAGATCGGGTGCCGGTCGTCACCGTTGACGTCGATCTTCTCCGTCATGGGAAAGGTCACGCCGTACGTCGCCGAGCAGAACTCCGCGATCTCCTCCGAGGTGCCCGGCTCCTGGCCCATGAACTGGTTGCACGGCAGGCCGACCACGGTGAAACCGGCGCCGGCGTACTCCTCGTGGAGCTGCTCGAGGCCGGCGTACTGCGGGGTCAGCCCGCACTTGCTCGCGACGTTGACCAGCAGGGCGGGCCGGCCGCCGGTGATCTCGCCGAGAGTGGCGGGGGTGCCGTCGAGACGGGCGATGGAGGTGTCGAGGATGCTCATGAGAGCCGAGACTAGTGAGTACGGCGAAGCCGGGGTGTCGGCGTTCCGGGCTACGGTCCCTTCCGTGAGTTTCGTCCCCGTCTCCGGCCCGGCGACGTTCCGTGCGGCGCAGCCGCCGCGCGAGGGGACGGTCGAGTTCAGCGACGAGCGGCGCACCGTCGTGCTGCCGATCCGCTCGGCGATCCCGATCCTCACCAAGGCGCAGGCCCGCGACGACCTCCATCCAAGCGTCTCGCTTCTCGCCGGGGCGGCGCTGCTGGGGCTGCGGCTGGTCGCGGCGGGCAAGCTGGAGCCGGCGAGCGGGCCGGTCCCGAGCTGGCAGGTGACCCCCCTGGACGCCGACGACCGCGAGCGGATCAGCCTCCTGGCCGGCAGTCGCGGCGCCATCGGCCTGGAGCCGGCGGCCGCGACCGAGCTGGTCCGCTCGGTGCTCGCCGCCGTCGTCGACGCCGTCCCGCGCACGGCGCCGGGGCCGGCGCGGCCCGACCCCGCGCCCGACTTCCGGTCCCGGCTGAAGCGACGCATCGAGCAGCACCGCGAGGAGCCGCCCGACCAGCGCCCGCAGCTGGTGTCGATCTCGCTGCGGGTCGAGGCCGACGAGGAGGAGCTGGTCGACGGCGCCGTGCGCGTGGTCCTGCAGGTCCACGACGAGCAGAACCCCCTGCACGTCAGCGATGCCGCGGTGCTGTGGGCCGAGGGCGGCGCCGACGCGAGCCACGGGTTCGGCGACCGGGCCCGCACCCACGCCACCATCGCGCTGCGGGCCGCGGCCGAGGCCTGGCCGGTGCTCGACCGGCTCCTGGAGCTGCGGGTGCCCGACCAGCTCACCCTCGACGGCGCCGAGATCGCCAGCCTGCTCGAGGACGGCGTGGCCGCGCTGCGTGACCGAGGTGTCGACGTGCTCTGGCCGCGCTCGCTGGGCCGTGACCTCACCACCCGCGCCGTGCTCGACCGGGCTCCCTCGTCCACCGGGCCGCGCGAGGAGCAGCTGCAGACCGGCCTGTTCGGTGCCGGCGAGATGTTCGCCTTCAACTGGCAGGTCGCCCTGCACGGCGACCCGCTCACCGACGAGGAGATGGAGCAGCTCGCCGAGTCCGCCTCGCCCCTGCTCAAGCTGCGCGGCAGCTGGACGGTCATCGACCCTTCGGTCGCCCGCCGCGCCCGCAAGCGGCTGCTGCGCCGGGTCAGCGCCGGCGAGGCGGTCGCGGCCACTCTCACCGGCACCGCCCTGGTCGCCACCCCCGGCGGCGAGGCGCAGGAGACGCAGGTCATCGTCGGGGCGTCCCTGCTGAAGGTGCGCGAGCGGCTCACCGTCGCGGCGACCCGCGACCCGGTGCCGGTGCCGGCCGCCCTGCAGGCCACGCTGCGCGACTACCAGCGCCAGGGGCTGACCTGGCTCGCCGAGATGACCGACCTCGGCCTGGGTGCCTGCCTGGCCGACGACATGGGCCTCGGCAAGACGGTCACGCTGATCGCGCTCCACCTCCATCGGGTCTCGACGGGCGCCACCGGTCCGACGCTCGTGGTCTGCCCGGCCAGCCTGCTGGGCAACTGGGAGGCCGAGATCGAGCGGTTCGCCCCCGGCACCCAGGTCCGCCGCTTCCACGGCGGCCAGCGCTCGCTCGAGGGCTACGACGAGCCCGACCTGCTCGGATCGGCCGGCGGCGGGTTCGTGCTGACGACGTACGGCACGATGCGGGTCTCGGCCGAGGAGCTCGCCGCGGTGCCGTGGGACCTGGTGGTCGCCGACGAGGCGCAGCACATCAAGAACTCCCGCTCCTCGACGGCGCGGGCGCTGCGGTCCATCCCGAGCGCGGGCCGGGTGGCGCTGACCGGCACCCCGGTCGAGAACGACCTCACCGAGCTGTGGTCGATCCTCGACTGGGCGACGCCGGGACTGCTCGGCAGCCGCAACGCCTTCCGCAAGGTCTGGGCCGCGCCCATCGAGTCCGGGCAGGAGCCGACCAAGGCCAAGCAGTTCGCCGAGCTGGTCGAGCCGTTCCTGCTGCGCCGCCGCAAGTCCGACCCCGGCATCGCGCCGGAGCTGCCGCCCAAGACCGAGACCGACCACCCGCTGCGCCTGACCCGGGAGCAGACGGTGCTCTACGAGGCGTTCGTGCGCGACACCATGGAGCGGATCGAGCGCGCCGACGAGGACGCCCGGCGCGGGCTGGTGCTGATGCTGCTCACCGGCCTCAAGCAGATCTGCAACCACCCGGCCCACTTCCTCAAGCAGTCGGGTGCCGCGCGGCTGGCCGGACGCAGCGAGAAGCTCGACCTGCTCGACGAGCTGCTCGCGACCGCCCTCTCCGAGGACGGCGCGGTGCTGGTCTTCACCCAGTACGTCGCCATGGCCCGCCTCCTGGAGAGCCACCTCGACCGCACCGGGGTCGCCCACCAGCTGCTGCACGGCGGCACGCCGGTGCGACAGCGCGAGGCGATGGTCCGCAGCTTCCAGGCCGGCGACACCCCGGTCTTCCTGCTCTCGCTCAAGGCCGGCGGCACCGGCCTCAACCTCACCCGCGCCGACCACGTCGTCCACATCGACCGCTGGTGGAACCCCGCGGTCGAGGACCAGGCCACCGACCGGGCCTACCGGATCGGCCAGACCAAGCCGGTCCAGGTGCACCGGATGATCACCCGCGGCACCATCGAGGAGAAGGTCGCCGAGCTGCTCAAGCGCAAGCGCGCCCTGGCCGACGCCGTGCTCGGCCGCGGCGAGGCCGCTCTGACCGAGCTCAGCAACGACGAGCTGCGCGACCTGGTCACCCTGCGACCGAGCTGATGACCCGCCACCTGCACCCGCGCATCGCGCCCCGGCGCTCCACGGCCCGGGCGACGACCTGGTGGGGCAAGGCTTGGGTGCGCGCGGTCGAGGAGTCGGCGTTCGCGCACGAGGACCTGGCCGGCGCGCGAAAGCTGGCCCGCAGCGGCCGGGTCGGCCAGATCGCCGTCGAGGAGGGCGGCTACTACGCGGCCGTGGAGGACGAGGGCGGGATGGTCACGGTCGCCGGGGTGCTGCCGGTGCTCGACGCCGACGGCCGGGCCACGCTGGTCGAGGTGGTCGCGGCCGAGGCCGGCCGGATCGCCGCGCTGATGTCCGGCGAGCTGCCGCACCTGCTCGTCGAGCACGCCGACGAGGCCGGCGTCGAGCTGCTGCCGTACGGCGGGGAGCTGGGCTCGGCCTGCACCTGCGACGCCTGGGCCGACCCGTGCCGGCACGCGCTCGCGGTGCTCTACCAGCTCGCCTGGCTGGTCGAGGTGGACCCGTTCGTGCTCCTCCACCTGCGCGGCCTCGCCCGCGAGGAGCTGCTCGCCCGCCTGCACGAGCGCGAGCAGGTGCCGCCCGAGCACGCCGACGGTGACCTGGAGTCGGCGCTCGACGCCGCGCTCCGCGCCGCCCGGCTCCTGGAGCTGCTCGACGACCCCGACAGCCGGGTCGACCACCTGCTCTAACGCTTCACGAGCGCGGGGAGCACGTCGAGCAGCTGCCGTCCGGCCTCGGCGGGGGTCCGGCCGGCACCGGCCGCCCAGGCCTCGGCGTACGACTGCTCGCCGAGCGCGGCCCGGGCGTGCCGCAGACCGGCGTCGAGCCGCACCGCCTCGGCGCCGTACGCCGCGTCGGTCCCGGAGGTCGCGGCGACCAGCTCCACCAGCTCCCGGGCCGCCCCGAGCCGCTCCAGCAGGGGTACGACGTTGCGCAGGCAGGTGAGGAAGAGCACCGCGTTGCCGGACGCGATCCAGTGCCGGACCGCCCGGCAGGTGTGGTCGACGGTGTCGGTCGTCAGCGGCCCGACCCGGCAGCGGATGGCGGTGTCGACGGTGGTGGCGATGCCGAGCACCAGCCGGTTGTCGACCGGCGTGGCGATCCGGATCGCGGCGGCCGTGGCGGCGAGGGCGCGCTGCGGGTCGGAGTCGGCCAGCACCTCGGCCTCGGCGTACCGCACGAACGCCGACCAGGTCGGGTTGCCGGACCGGGTCGCGGCACGGTGCGCGACGGCGAGCAGGTGGGTGGCGTCCCGGCCGGCGTACGTCTCGGCGAGCACCATGCCGACCGCGGCGGCGGCCGCGTGCGACCAGGCTCCGGCGGCGTTGGCGGCGTCGTACCCCTCCTGGCTGCAGCGCATCGACTCGTCGAGGTCGCCCACGGCGAGCGCGATGTCGGACAGTGCGTCGAGCGCCCGGGCCGCGGTCACCGAGCCGGGCTCCGCGAGCGCCACGGCCCGCTCGCCGTGGGCACGGGCGTCGTCGTGCGCGCCCGTCATCCAGTGGTACGACGCCGCGCAGACGTGCAGCGCGGCCGTCTCGGCGGCGCCGCCGAGCGCGAGCACGTCGAGCGACCAGCGCAGCGCGTCGGGTCGCAGCCGGTAGTACGCCCAGCGGTCGAGGCCGCCGACCAGCCGCGCGGCGAGCGCGGCCTCGCCGCCGGCGACCGCCCAGCGGACCGCCGCGGCGACATCCGCGTGGGCGGCGTCCAGGCGTGCCCCGCACGCTGCCTCGTCCGGGCCGAGCAGGCCGACGGCGGCCTCCTCGACCAGGTCCGCGGCCCAGCCGGCGTGCGCCCGGCGCCCGGTCGCCCGTTCGGCGTCGTCGAGCCGGCTGTGGGCGTAGGCCCGAAGCGTCTCGAGCATGCGGTACTCGCCGTGGCCCACGGGTCCGGGCCGGACCAGCAGGGACCGCTCGGTGAGCACGCCGACGAGGTCGTCGGCGTCCGGACCGAGCACCGCCTCGGCGGCGTCGAGGTCGAAGCGCCCGACGAAGACCGAGAGCCGCAGGAAGGCCGAGCGCTCCTCGGCGGCGAGCAGGTCGACCGACCAGGCGATCGTCGCGCTCAGGGTGTGCTGGCGACTGGGCCCGCGCCGCCCGGTGGAGCGGAGCAGGTCGAGCCGGTCGATCAGCCGGGCGTGCAGGTCGTCGAGGGTGAACGCGCCGACCCGGCCCGCGGCGAGCTCGATGGCGAGCGGGAGGCCGTCGAGGTGGCGGACCAGGTCCGCGATGGTCCGCAGCGTGGTGTCGTCGACGACCAGGTCGGGTGCGACCGCCCGAGCCCGCTCGACGAAGAGCGCGACCGCCGGCGACTCGGCCTGACCCGTCCCGGTGACCGGCAGCTGCAGCGGGGGCAGCGGGAGGACCTGCTCCCCGGTGGCCGCCAGCCGCTCCCGGGAGGTGGCGAGCACGCGGACGCGGGGGCCGGCGGCCAGCAGGTCCTCGGCGAGCTCGGTGAGCACGCCCAGCAGGTGCTCGCAGTTGTCGAGCACCAGGATCCGGTCGGCCGACGCCACCCGGTGCCGGACCGCCTCCGCCAGGGTCGCGCCCGGGAAGGCCTCGACGCCGAGGGCCCCGGCGACCGCGGGCAGCACGTCCGTCGGGTCGGTGACGGTCGCCAGGTCGACCCACCAGTGCCGACGCTCGCGGACGACGTGGGCGGCGAGCGTCGTCTTGCCGACCCCGCCCGGACCGACCACGGTGACGCAGCGGTGCAGGCCGAGCAGCCGGTCCAGGGAGGCGATCTGGGCGTCGCGGCCGTGCAGTCGCGGCCCGGCCGGCCGCTCGGGCGGGGTGTGCGTCCCCGTCGTCCGGGGGCGTACGACGCTCAGCCGGCGCGCCGGCGCGGGCCGGCGCTGCAGCAGCTCCTGCTGCAGCGCGACCAGCTCGGGGGAGGGGTCCAGCCCGAGCTCGTCGGCGAGCAGCCGGCGGTGCGAGGCGAACGCGGCGAGCGCACCGGCCACGTCGCCGGTGTGGTGCAGCGCGGTCATCAGCAGGCCGACGCCGCGCTCGCGGAGCGGCTCGTCGGCGACCAGCAGGCGCAGCTCGCCCAAGGCCCGGTCGGCGCGGTCCGCCTCCAGCAGCGCGGCGGCCCGCTCCTCCAGGGCCGCCAGTCGCGCCTCGGTCAGCCGCAGCGACTCGCCGGCGGCCAGGTCGGTGGCCAGCGCGCCCCACGCGGGTCCCCGCCACCGGGCCAGCGCGGCGTCGTACCTCTCCACGCGGGCGGCGGCGCCCTCCCCGGCGACCGGGGCGACCTGGGTCAGGAAGTCGTCGGAGTCCAGCCGCAGGCCGGCGGCGTCGATCCGGTAGCCCGACCCGGTCCGCTCCACCAGGGCGGCCCGCTCGGCCAGCGCCCGGCGTACCCGCGCGACCGTCGTGTGCAGGGCCGCCCGGGCGTCGCCCGGCGGGTCGGTGCCCCAGACGTCGTCGACCAGCCGCTCGGCGCCCAGCACCCGGCCCCGGGCGAGCACCAGCGCGGCGAGCAGCCGCCCCGGCCGTCCCGCGGGGAAGGGCGTCGGCCCGCGCGCCAGCACGAGCTCGGGCTCGCCGAGCACGCGCACCGACACGGGGGTCATCCGCTCAGGATGGGCCCGTCCGGCGCCCCGCGCCACGGGATTCCCCGGCCGCTCGCGGCGGGTGTCAGCCGGCTGACCGCCGCCTGTCAGTCCGGCCGCGCACGCTGCGAGCAGGAACCGACCCGATCAGCTGGAGGACCCATGAAGACCGACGACCTCGCCGAGCGCCTGTTCGGCTCCGTGCTCGGCGCCCTGGACGTGCTGTCGCTGCACGTCGGCGACCAGCTCGGCCTGTACCGCCTGCTCCACCAGCGCGGACCCTGCACCGTGGCGGAGGCCGCGGTCGGCGCCGGGATGCAGGAGCGCTACGCCCGGGAGTGGCTCGAGCAGCAGACCGTCGCCGGGCTGCTGGAAGTCGACGACCCGGCGCTGCCCGCCGACGTCCGCCGCTACGCGATCCCCGACGAGCACGTGCCCGTCCTCGTCGACCCCGACTCGGTCGCCTACTTCACGCCGTTCGCCCGGATGGTCGCCGCGGCCGCGGCCCAGCTGCCGGCACTGCTCACGGCGTACCGCGAGGGCGGCGGCGTCGGCTGGAGCGAGTACGGCGCGCTGATGCGTACCGCCCAGGCCGACGCCAACCGGCCGCTGTTCCTCAACCTGCTCGGCCACGAGTGGCTGCCGGCGGTGCCGGACGTGCACCGGATCCTGAGCGAGGGAGGACGGGTGGCCGACATCGGCTGCGGCGACGGCTGGTCCTCGATCGGGATCGCGCTGTCCTACCCCGCCGCCCGGGTGACCGGCTTCGACGTCGACCCCGACTCGGTGGACGCGGCCCGCAGGAACGCGGCGTCGTACGGCCTCGACGACCGGGTCGGCTTCCACCTGGTCGACGCCGCGGAGGCCCCCGGTGCGGGCACCTTCGACCTGGCGACCGCCTTCGAGTGCGTCCACGACCTGCCCGATCCGGTGGCGGTGCTCGCGGGCGCGCGCCGGCTGCTGAGGGAGGGCGGCTCGCTGATCGTGATGGACGAGCGGGTGCCCGAGGAGTTCACCGGCCCCGGGGACCCGGTGGAGCAGCTGATGTACGGCATCTCGCTGCTGGTCTGCCTGCCCGACGGGTTGTCGCACGAGCCCTCGGTCGGCACCGGCACCGTGATGCGACCCGCCGTGCTGCGGGGGTACGCCGAGCAGGCCGGCTTCGGCTCGGTCGAGGTGCTCCCGATCGAGCACGAGATGTTCCGCTTCTACCGGCTGTCGTGAGTCAGGAGTAGTCGTAGAGCGGGCACCCGGCGCTGGTGACCCGGCTCCACACCTGCTTGTCGAGGACGCCGTTCTCCGGCAGCTTCGCGTTGGCGCGCACCACGTTGACGCGGTCCGCCGTGGGGCGGTCGTACACGCCGGTGCGGTTCGCCTCCGTGAGCCGGACCGCCTCGTCCGCGCGCAGCTCGGCGTCGATGGTGATCAGCATGTCCTGCAGCTCGCCGATCCAGATCCGGTTGCCCGGGTCGCTCGCTGCGGGTGTCCCGATCTCGAGAGGCGGGGCCGCGTCGGCCGCGACCTCGCACAGGCACATGGCCCGCTGGTCGCTGCCGGCGCGCAGGAACGTCACGTTGTCGCGCTGGTGGGCCCGCTCGGTCAGCCGGGCCAGGCAGAGGTCGGTGCGGTCGCCGGGGCCGGTGTAGACGACCCACCGAGGGGCCGCCGTGGAGCGAGCCGGGGTCCAGCGGGCGTCGCAGGAACGCTGGGTGTCGAGGTAGCGGAGGTCCTCGTCGGGGGTGTTGACGACCTCGGTCCGCAGCGCCGCGGGTCGGTCGCCGAAGCCCACGACCAGGACGGCCTCGCCGGTGCACTCGAGGTTGACCAGCGGGAGGTTGATGCCGAGCGGATCGGCGACGGGGGCCGGACGCGGGTCCCGGGCACCCCCATCCTCGTCGTCGAGCAGGGCGGTCGTGACACCGCCGCCGGCGCCGAGCACGGCGGCAACGACGAGAGCGACGAGCCGGGCACGCATGGCCCTGACCCTACGAGACCCCCAGCGCTCCGAGGGCCATCCGCACCAAGAGCTCGTGCATCGGCTCGTCGGGCAGCAGTCCGCTGTGCGGGGTGGAGTTGATCAGCCCGAACGCGGCGTGGGCCATCGCGCGGGCGGGGTCGAGGGCGAGTCCGGCGTGCACCCGGCGCAGCTGGTCGGCCCACAGGTCGACGTAGGCGCGCTGCAGGGCGCGGACCTGTTCGCGCGCGTCGTCGGGCAGTGACTCCCAGTCGCGGTCCTGGACGACGATCAGCGCCCGGTGCCGCAGCGCGAAGTCGGCGTGCCAGTCGACGAGGGCCCGGACGGCGCCGGTGGCGCTCGTCGCGCGCCCGGCCCGCTCGCGCCCGACCGCGAGCAGCTCCTCGCTGATCGAGACCAGCATCGCCGCGAGCACGGCGTCCTTGGACGGGAAGTGCTTGTAGAGCGCCGGACCGGAGATGCCGCAGGCCGCGCCGAGGTCGGCGACGGAGACCCCGTGGAACCCGCGGGCGGCGAACAGCTCGGCAGCCGTCGCGAGGATCTGGTCGCGCCGCGTGGGGGCCTCGGCGGCGCTGGTCATGGGCTCAGGCTATCGGCGTGCGGCCCTGCCCCCGCGACGGCGTCCGCCCTGGCGCCGGCGGTTAACGATCGCTAACCTGGGCCCGTGGCAGACATGAGGGACCTGGTCGTCGAGCTGCGCGAGCGACTGGCGGTGGCCCGGCAGGGCGGCAGCGAGGCCGCTCGCCGCAAGCACACCGACCGCGGCAAGCTGCTGGTGCGCGAGCGGGTCGACCGGCTGCTGGACCCGGGCAGCCCGTTCCTGGAGCTGAGCCCGCTGGCGGCGTACGACCTGTACGGCGGGGGAGTGGCCGCCGCCGGCGTGGTCACCGGGATCGGCCGGGTCCACGGTCGCGAGGTGGTGGTCGTCGCCAACGACGCCACGGTGAAGGGCGGCACCTACTACCCGCTGACGGTCAAGAAGCACCTGCGCGCGCAGGCCGTCGCGTCCGAGAACCACCTCCCGTGCGTCTACCTCGTCGACTCCGGCGGGGCGTTCCTGCCGATGCAGGACGAGGTGTTCCCCGACCGCGAGCACTTCGGTCGGATCTTCTTCAACCAGGCCAATCTCTCCGCGCGCGGGATCCCGCAGATCGCGGCGGTCATGGGCTCGTGCACCGCGGGCGGCGCCTACGTGCCGGCGATGAGCGACGAGACCGTGATCGTGCGCGACCAGGGCACGATCTTCCTCGGCGGCCCGCCGCTGGTGAAGGCCGCGACCGGGGAGGTCGTGACCGCCGAGGAGCTCGGTGGCGGCGAGGTGCACGCGCGCACCTCCGGCGTCGTCGACCACCTCGCCGACGACGACGCGCACGCGCTGGCCATCGTGCGGGGGATCGTGGACACCCTTCGACCGGCGCCCGTGGCCCCCTGGGAGATCCGGCCGGTCGAGGAGCCGCTGGAGGACCCGGCCTCGCTCTACGACGTCGTCCCGGCGGAGGTCCGCTCGCCGTACGACGTCCGCGAGGTGATCCGCCGCGTCGTCGACGGCTCGCGGTTTCAGGAGTTCAAGAGGCTGTACGGCGAGACGCTGGTGACCGGCTTCGCGCACATCTGGGGCCACCCGGTCGGGATCGTGGCGAACAACGGGATCCTGTTCAGCGAGTCGGCGCTCAAGGGCGCGCACTTCATCGAGCTGTGCAACCAGCGCGGCATCCCGCTGGTCTTCCTGCAGAACATCTCCGGCTTCATGGTCGGCCGGGAGTACGAGAACAAGGGCATCGCCCGCGACGGCGCGAAGCTCGTCACGGCGGTCGCGTGCAGCGTGGTCCCGAAGTTCACCGTCGTGATCGGCGGCTCGTTCGGGGCGGGCAACTACGGCATGTGCGGGCGGGCCTACGACCCGCGGTTCCTGTGGATGTGGCCCAACGCGCGGATCTCGGTGATGGGCGGGGAGCAGGCCGCGTCGGTGCTCGCGACCGTCGCCGGTCGCCCTGAGGACGAGGAGTTCAAGGCCCCGATCCGCGACCAGTACGAGTCCCAGGGTTCGCCGTACTTCGCCACCGCCCGGCTCTGGGACGACGGCATCATCGACCCCGCCGACACTCGCCGGGTGCTCGGCCTGGGGCTCGCCGCCGCGGCGAACGCGCCGGTGCCGGAGCCCTCCTACGGCGTCTTTCGGATGTGAGGGCCGCAGTGACGCACGAGGAACGAGCGCGTCGAAACCCGCCGACGTTCACCGAGGAGAGTTGATGATCGAGTCCCTCTGCATCGCCAACCGCGGCGAGATCGCCGTCCGCGTGATGCGCACCGCGGCCCGCCTCGGCATCCGCACCGTCGCCGTGTTCACCGAGCCCGACGCCACGGCCCCGCACGTCCGGGCCGCGGACGAGGCGGTGCTCGTGGCGTCGTACCTCGATGTCGACGCGGTGGTCGCCGCCGCCGTCGCCACGGGTGCGGACGCGGTGCACCCGGGCTACGGCTTCCTCTCCGAGCGAGCCGCCTTCGCCCGTGCGGTGCTCGACGCCGGCCTGCTCTTCGTCGGCCCGTCGGCCGAGGTGATGGACGCGATGGGACGCAAGGACGCGGCCCGCGAGGTCGCCATCGCGGCCGGGGTGCCGGTGGTGCCGAGCGACTCCGGAGGTTTCGGTGATCGAGTAGCCCGTGAGGAACGAGGGGGCGTCGGAGGTTTCGGTGATCGAGTAGCCCGTGAGGAACGAGGGGGCGTCGGAGGTTTCGGTGATCGAGTAGCCCGTGAGGAACGAGGGGGCGTCGGAGGTTTCGGTGATCGAGTAGCCCGTGAGGAACGAGCGGGCGTATCGAGATTCCCGGTCCTGGTGAAGGCGGCCGCCGGCGGCGGCGGCAAGGGCATGCGCGTCGTCCGCTCCGCCGAGGAGATGGAGGAGGCGGTGGCCGCCGCGAAGCGCGAGGCCCTCAGCGCATTCGGCGACGACACCATGCTGGTCGAGAAGTACGTCGAGCGCGGCCGGCACGTCGAGGTCCAGGTGCTGGCCGACACCCACGGCACGGTGCTGCACCTGTTCGAGCGCGACTGCTCCACCCAGCGCCGGCACCAGAAGGTGCTGGAGGAGGCGCCCGCACCCACCATCACCCCCGAGGTGCGCGAGCTGGTGACGTCGTCGGCCGTGGCGCTCGCCCGCCAGGTCGGGTACGTCGGCGCGGGGACCGTGGAGTTCCTGGTCGACGACGAGACGGGCGAGGCGTACTTCCTGGAGATGAACACCCGGCTCCAGGTCGAGCACCCGGTCACCGAGCTCGTCACCGGGCTGGACCTGGTCGAGCTGCAGCTGCGGGTCGCCGCCGGTGAGCCGCTGGGGCTGACCCAGGACGACGTCCGCTGCGAGGGGCACGCCATCGAGGCCCGGGTGTACGCCGAGGACGCCTTCGGCGGCTTCCTGCCCCAGGCCGGGGCGACCTCCATCGTGCGCTGGCCCGCGAGCGCCCGCGTCGACCACGCCCTGGAGCCGGACCAGGTCGTGAGCACCTCGTACGACCCGATGCTGGGCAAGGTGGTCGTGCACGGCCCGGACCGCGAGTCGGCCCGGCGGGCCCTGGTCGCCGCGCTCGACGAGACGGTGATCCTCGGGCTGACCACCAACACCGGGTTCCTGAGGGCGCTGGCCGCGGGCGAGGCGTTCCGTGACGCGGCCATCGACACCGCCTGGCTGGACCGGCACGAGGTGGCTCCGCCCGACCCCGACCTCCCGCGTCTCTTCGTGGCCTGGGTGAGCGCGCTGCTCACCGTGGTCGGCGACACCGGTCACCCGTTCCAGGCCGACGGGTTCCGGCTGGGTGCGCCGCCCGCGCCGACGCTGGTCGCGCTCGAACGGGAGGTCGTCGTGGACCGGCACGCGGGCACCGTCGACGGCGTACCCGTGCGTCAGCTGGCCGCCGCCGACCACGTCCTGGAGCTGGCCGTCGACGGCCGCCGGGTGCGGATGGTGGTGAATGTGCAGCGGGACGTCGCCGAGGCGTCGTACCAGGGTCAGCGGTTCGTCTTCGCCCGTCCCGACGCCCTGGCCGACCACGGTCCGCTCGCCGGCGACGGCCTGGTCACCGCCCCGATGCCCGGCACGGTCCTCGAGGTCCGGGTCGAGCCGGGCACGACTGTCGCGGAAGGCGACCCGCTGGGCATGCTGGAGGCGATGAAGATGGAGCTCACCCTGCGCGCGCCCTTCGCCGGCACGGTCGTCGCGGTCGACGTCGCCGCCGGCCAGCGGGTCGCCCTCGGTGCGGTCCTGTTCCACGTGGAACCGGAGGAGGTCACATGAGTCCCACGGGCAACTGTGGTTGCTGTAACGCGATGTTCGCCGCACTGGCCGCATGCTGCAGCGGCCGGGTAGTGGGGCGAACATCGCGTTACAGCCCGAGCGCCCGCCGCGCCCACCCCGGAGCCCTCCGATGACCCCCGGCCTGCCGACGGTCGTCCCCGAGCCCGGGCTGCCCGAGCGGGTGACGATCTACGAGGTCGGCCCACGCGACGGGCTGCAGAACGAGCAGGCCCTGGTGCCGACCGAGGTGAAGGCCGAGTTCGTGCAGCGCCTCGTCAGAGCCGGGCTGCCCGTCGTGGAGGCGACCAGCTTCGTCCACCCGCGCTGGGTGCCGCAGCTGGCCGACGCCGAGGAGCTGATGGGCCTGCTGGGCGAGGCCGGCCGGCGGCACCCGGTGCTGGTGCCCAACGAGCGCGGGCTGGACCGCGCGCTGGCCCTGGGGCTGGAGCACGTCGCGATCTTCGGCTCGGCCACCGAGACCTTCGCCCAGAAGAACCTCAACCGCAGCCTCGACGGCCAGCTGGAGATGTTCGAGCCGACGGTACGTCGCGCGCGCGACCACGGGCTCGACGTCCGGGCCTACGTCAGCATGTGCTTCGGCGACCCCTGGGAGGGGCCGGTGCCGGTCGAGCAGGTCGTCGCCGTCGGCACTCGGCTGCTGGACCTGGGCGCGAGCCAGCTCAGCCTCGGCGACACGATCGGCGTCGGCACCGCCGGGCAGGTCACCGCCCTGGTCGCGGCGTTCGACGCGGCCGGGGTCGGCGTCGACCGGCTCGCGCTGCACTTCCACGACACCTACGGCCAGGCCCTGACCAACGCGTACGCCGCGCTCCGGGCCGGCATCACCACCTTCGACGCGAGCGCCGGCGGGCTGGGCGGCTGCCCCTACGCGAAGAGCGCCACCGGCAACCTCGCGACCGAGGACCTGGTGTGGCTGCTCACCGGTCTCGGCATCGAGCACGGTGTCGACCTGGCGGCGCTGGCGGCCACGAGCACCTGGCTGGCCGACCGGCTCGGCCGGCCCAGCCCGTCCGCCGTGGTCCGCGCGCTGGCCTGATCAACGGGGCCGACGGGTGCCGACGGGCCCTGCGGCACAATCTGCCCATGGCCGACGTCGTCTATCTCCACCTCGGTGCGCCCAAGACGGGCACCACCTACATCCAGGACCGGTTGGCCCTCAACCGGCCCACCCTCGCCCGGCACGACGTCCGCTACCCCGTCGGCTCGAACGGTGACATGTTCCGTCCCGCGCTCGACCTCGTCGAGCGACCCTGGGCCGGCCTCCAGCGCGACGTGGAGGGGGAGTGGGACGCACTCGTCCGTCGCACCCAGCGCGCGAAGGGCAGCGTGATCATCAGCCACGAGATCCTCGCCGGCGCGAACCGGGAGCAGGTCGAGCGGGCCGTGACCTCGCTGGCCCCGGCCGATATCCACATCGTCGTCACCGCGCGCGACATCGCCCGGCAGGTCCCGGCGGAGTGGCAGGAGCGCCTCAAGCACCGCCACGTGTCGTCGTACCGCCGCTTCGTGCGCCGGATCGAGCGGCGTCCCCGGTCCGAGCCGGCGAAGTCCTTCTGGCAGGTCCAGGACCTGACGCGGGTGCTGGAGCGGTGGAGCAGCCAGCTGACCCCGGACCACGTGCACGTCGTGACCGTGCCGCACCCGGGCGCGCCGCACGACGAGCTGTGGCGCCGGTTCTGCCGCGCGGTCGACGTCGACCCGGCGTGGGCCCCGCTCGACAGCGTCCGCCGCAACCCGTCGATCGGCGCCGCCGAGACCGTCCTGCTGCGTCGGCTCAACGCCCGGCTGCGCACGGAGGGCCTCCAGCAGGCCGACTACGCGACCCTCGTCCGGCAGCTCATCGTCCACGAGACCCTGGCCGCCCGCGGTACGGCGGAGAAGGTCACCCTCCCGCCGACGTCCTACGACTGGGCCGACGAGATCGCCGACCGCTGGCACGACTGGCTGGTCGGCTCGGGGGTCGACGTCGTCGGTGACCTCGACGACCTGCGTCCCGTCCGACCGGCCCCGGACGCGCCCTGGAAGAACCCCGACCGGCCCCGCCAGCGCGAGGTGACCGACGTGACGATGGAGGCGCTGGTCGCGGTCGTGATGGAGGCGGCCCGTCGTACCCCGCCCGACGAGCAGCTGACCGCGCGGGTCGGCAAGGTCGCCCGGCGACTGCGCGAGCGGTGAGCACCCGGTGAGCACTCCCGCGAGCGCCGGCCCGCGGCGGGCCTGGGGCTGGCACGCGCACCTGCGCGCCGGCGGCACCACCGCTTGGGGCGCGTGGACCGAGGAGGCCGAGCCGGCCGGGCGGTACCTGCCCGGTGCGCAGCAACTCGAGCTGCTGCGCCGGCTCAACGAGGCGGGCCGGCCCACCGCCGGCCTCGCCGCCCGCGTGCTCGTGGCCAGTGCGCCGGGACGGGGCCGTCCCGACCTGGAGCTCGCCGGCGCGGCCGCGCCGCGCAGGTACGGCGCGCAGCCGGTCGACCCGACCGAGCTGCCCGACGAGGAGCTGGTCCGGGTCGCGAGCAGCCTGCTCGCCGAGGACGCCGTCGCCGCCGGGGTGCCCGCCCGCCCGGCGCCGGCCCGGAGCCGGCCGTGGCGGACCCGCTACCGCCTGGTCGGCGACCCGTGGCTCACCGAGCCCATCCGCACCGAGCTGGCCGCCCGCGGCCGGCCGTCGGGCGACCGCGGCGCTCCGGTCCTCGTCCTGGGCACCGACCTCGCGAGCCTGATCGTCGACGTCTGGACCGCCCGCTCCTTCTCGACCGGGGCGCCCTCCTGGTCCGAGTGGATCGCCGGGATCGCCGAACGCCGCCGTCCCCCGCGTCGCGCCGACCTGGTCCGGACCGCGCGCCGGTGGGCCGACGAGGTCGGCCGGGACCGGGTCCGGGTCGTGCTCGACCCGGCGGCGCTGCCGCGCCTGGTCGGCGTACGACGCGGCGCGCTGCCCGTCCCGCCGCCGGTCTCGGCGGACGCGACCGACCTGGCCCGCCGGGTCGGGGCGGTGCTGGGCGTGCTGGTCGCGCCCGAGCGCCGCGTCGAGCTGCTCCGCGAGGGGCTGCTCCCGCGGCTCGCGGCGCTCCCCGGACCCGCGCTCACGATCCCCGCCGGGCTGGCCCCGTGGGTGCAGGAGCACGCCGGGCGGATGCGCGAGGACCTGCAGGTCGATGGCTACGCTGTCGTCGGCGACCCGGACGTCCTGCTGCCGCGACCGCGCGCGGGGGTCGAGGGTCCACGCGACGACGCCGTCCTCGCGCTGGCGCTGCGCCTGCTGTTGGAGAACGAGAACGGAAGGCCCGGATGAGCGAGCGCGTGCTGCTGCACGTCGGCACCCCGAAGACGGGGACGTCGTACCTCCAGGACGTGCTCTTCCGCAACCGGCCGACCCTCGCCGAGCACGGCATCCTGTACCCGGCCGAGCGGTTCGACGAGCACTTCCTGGCTGCGCTCGACCTGATGCGGCTGCCCTGGGGCGGCCTCGAGGTCCAGGCGGTCGGCGCCTGGGACCGGCTCGCCGCGGCGGTGCGGGAGCACGACGGCACCGCGGTCGTCAGCCACGAGATCCTCGCGACCGCCTCGCGCTCCCAGGCCGACCGCGCCCTCGCGTCGCTCGGGCACGGCTCCGGCACCGAGGTGCACCTGGTGCTCTCGGTGCGCGACCTGGTGCGCCAGATCCCCGCGGAGTGGCAGGAGAACCTCAAGCACCGCAGCCTGCTGAGCTACGCCACCTTCCTGGAGCAGATCCGCGACCCCGCTCGCGAGGGCCGGATCCCGACCTGGTTCTGGGGGGTCCAGGAGGTCCCCGACATCCTGGACCGCTGGGGCCACGACCTGCCGCCGGAGCGGATCCACCTGGTCACCGTGCCGCCGCCGGGCGGCCCACGCGACCTGCTGTGGCAGCGGTTCAGCCGGGTCTTCGGCCTCGACGACGTCGAGCTCGACCTCGAGGTGGAGCGGGTCAACCCGTCCCTCGGCGTCCCGGAGACGGCCCTGATCCGGCGCATCAACCGCGCCGTGAACGGCGAGCTCGACTCCAGCACCTACCGACCGCTGGTCCGCGAGCTGCTCGCCCACCAGACCCTGTCCCGACGTACCCGCTCTCCGCGGCTCGCGCTGCCCCCGGACGTGCACCCGTGGGCGCGCGACCTGCAGACCGCCTGGGTGGCCGAGATCCGGGAGCGGGGGTACGACGTGGTCGGTGACCTCGACGACCTCACCGGCCCACCGCCGCCCGCCCGGTTCGCCGACCCCGACGCCCCGTCGCAGCGGCAGGTGGCCAACGCCGCCGTCGACGCGATCAGGGCCTTGCTCCTCGAGAACGCCCGTCGGGTGGTGGCCGAGGACACGCTCCGCGCCGAGCTCGACGAGGCCCACCGCGCACTGGAGCGCTCCTACCTGCGCCCGACGTACCGCTGGCGCGAGAAGACCGTCCGCCGGCTGCAGGACGGGCGGCTCGGCACCCGGCTGCTGGAGACCTACCGCCGCGCGCGGGGCAGGAGCTCGGAGTCGGCGTAGCGGCCGATCCGCCAGGTCGCGTAGCCGTCGGCGCCCAGCCCGACCAGCCCGCCGACGATCGGCACCCGCCGACCTACGGTCACCGCGAGCCGCTTGCCGGCGACCTTCGAGATCAGCTCACCGGCGACCTCGGCGCTGATCTGCCGGTCGAGGTCGGGGTCGTGGTGGGGAGCGGTCGCCAGGGCCATCGGCGGGGCGGGGAGCTTGCGCTTCTTGACCAGCTTGTCGACCGAGTCGCGGCCGAGCATGCAGGTCAGGATCGCGTTGCGGACCCGGGGGTCGTCGAGGTCGTAGCCGCGCAGGTGGGCGATGCCGGCGACCATCCGGCACTGGATCAGCGCCAGGCCGGTCACGTTGGTGGGGATCGTCAGGGCCGCGGTGACGATGCCGCCGATGTTGGTGACGAAGCCCTGCGCGCCCGCGTAGCGGACGTGGTTCTCGATCACCTCGTGGACGGCCTTCTCGACGTCGCCGCGCTGCTCGCGCAGCTGCGCCTCGGCGGCCTTCGCGGCCGGCGGGAGCGGTCCGACTCCGACGATCGCGCGGTGCAGCGCCTCGCGGACGAACGACGAGGTCAGCCCGGGCGCCATCGCGGCGGCGCGCGGGGCCATCTGGCGGGCGACGCCGCCGGTCATCCGGCCCATGGTGCTCATGCCCACGATCCTACGGAGGGGCCGGTACGCCGTACCGTGTCCGCGTGCCGACCGAGCCGCCGCCGACGCCGTGGGTCCTGCCCGATCCGACGCTGGCCGACGACGACCTCGACGACCTCGTCGCGATCGGTGCCGACCTCGAGCCCGGCACCCTGCTCGCGGCCTACCGGGCCGGGCTGTTCCCGATGCCCGGGGGGCGTCCCGGGGACCCGACGTACTGGTTCTGCCCCGTCGACCGCGGGGTGCTGCCGCTCGACGGGCTCCGGGTCTCGCGCTCGCTGCGACGCTCGGCTCGAGAGTTCGAGGTGCGGGTCGACACCGCCTTCGACGAGGTGGTCGCCTCCTGCGCGGACCCGCGCCGGCCGCAGGGCTGGATCGATCGCGACATCCGACGGGCCTACGACCGGCTGCACGAGCTGGGCTGGGCGCACTCGGTCGAGGCGTGGCGAGACGGCCGCCTGGTCGGGGGCCTGTACGGCGTCGCGATCGGCGGCCTGTTCGCCGGGGAGTCGATGTTCCACCACGAGCGGGACGCCTCGAAGGTGGCCCTGATCGCGCTGGTCGAGCTGCTCCGCGACGAGCACGCCGGCCGGCGGCTGCTCGACGTGCAGTGGCAGACCCCGCACCTGGCCTCGCTGGGGGTGGTCGAGGTGCCGCGGTCGTCGTACCTCGCGGCGTTGCCCGGGGCGCTGGAGCTGCCGCTGCCGGGGGTGTTCGGGGGTGAGTGAGGAAGTTCCCCGGTTAACCGGGGAACTTGGACGTTCTGCGGCGAAATGTCGGCCGAGAAGGTCCGGCTTCGCCCGAGAGGTCCGGGCCCGGCCTCAGACGACCGTCGGCGGTTGGCCGGTCTCGCTGACCATCGACCGGCCGGCGGCCGCCCAGTCGACCATCCCGCCGTCGAGGTTGACCACGTCGATGCCCTGCTGCGAGAGGTAGCCGACCGCCTGCCCGGACCGGCCGCCCACCTTGCAGACGACCAGCACCTGGCCGGATGGCACCTCGTCGAGACGGTGCGGCAGGTCCATCAGCGGGATGTGCACCGCGCCGTCGATGTGCCCGTGCTCCCACTCGACGTCCTCGCGGACGTCGAGGACCGCGAGGCCCTCCGGGAGCGGGTCGGGCACGCCGTCGATCGACACCGAGGGGATCATGCGGCCACGGTACCGGCGGACCCGGACGGTCAGGACCGCGGCCGACGCGAAGGACCGGTCGACCACCCGGCGGCCTACTTCAGCAGCTTGCTCATCCGGCGGTCGGCGAGCGGCTTTCCGCCGGTCTGGCAGGTGGGGCAGTACTGCAGGGAGGAGTCGGCGAACGAGACCTCGCGGACGAGGTCGCCGCAGACCGGGCACGGCCTGCCGGTCTGGCCGTGCACGGCGAGATGGGACTTCTTCTCGCCCTTCAGCTCGCTGGCGGCCAGCCCGCGGGAGCGCTCGACGGCGTCGCCGACCGTGCCCCGGATGGCGGCGTACAGGATCTCGAGGTCGTCGCCCTCGATGCTCGAGGCGGGCTTGTACGGCGACATCCGCGCGGCGTGCAGGATCTCGTCGGAGTAGGCGTTGCCGATGCCGGCGATGGTGCCCTGGTGGCGCAGCACGCCCTTGACCTGCTTGCGGCCCTCGCGCTGCAGGATCCCGGCGAGCACGTCGACGGTGAAGTCGTCGGTCAGCGGGTCGGGGCCGAGGGAGGCGATGCCGGGGACGTCGTGGGGGTCGCGGACGACGTACATCGCCAGGCTCTTGCGGGTGCCGGCCTCGGTCACGTCGAGGCCCGACTGGTCGTCGAGGACGATCCGGACGGCGAGCGTGGACTTGGTGCTCGGCTTCGGCGGGATCGTCGGCACCTCGTCGCGCCAGCGCACCCAGCCGGCGCGGGCGAGGTGGAGCACCAGGTGGACGCCGGAGGCCTCGATGTCGAGGAACTTGCCGTGCCGGGTCACGTCGTCGACCAGCGTGCCCTCGATCGCCGACAGTGGCGGGTCGAAGGTCTTCAGCGCACTGAACTGCGCCACGTGGACCTTCGTGATGGCGCGACCGGCCAGCCGGCCTCTCAGGTCGAGGGCCAGCGCCTCCACCTCGGGCAGCTCGGGCACGCACCGATTGTAGGGAGAACCGCTGACAATCGGGGCCGAGCGGGAGCATCATGAGGCATGGCCGCAGCCCGTCCGCTCCCGCACCTGGGGTCGATCTTCCTCGACGCCCGCGGTGCGGACCGAGCCCTGCGGGTCTCCTGGCACCACGAGTCCGGCCTGGTCGTGCTGTCGTTGTGGCGCGAGAACGTCTGCGCCGGCTCGTTCCGGCTCGCGGTCGACGAGGTGCCGGACCTGATCGACATGCTCCGCACCGGCCTCGACGTGGCGTACGACGCCGCGCTCGGCGACCGGAGCGACACCGGCCCGGTCGCTCACGACACGGCGCCGGTCTACGAAATTTCTTAGACACCCGGATACGGTCCTGGCATGGACCCGATCCGGAACCCGTACGCCCCCGGGGCCGGGCAGCGCCCACCCGAGCTGGCCGGCCGCGACGTCCAGCTCCGGGCCTTCGACGTGGTCCTGGAGCGGGTCTCCCGGGGTCGTCCCGAGCGGTCCCTGGTGCTCACCGGGCTGCGCGGGGTCGGCAAGACCGTGCTGCTCAACGCGCTGCGCTCGGCGGCGGTACGACGCGGCTGGGGCACCGGCAAGCTCGAGGCCCGGCCCGACCAGTCGCTGCGGCGGCCGCTGTCGTCGGCCCTGCACCAGGCGGTCCGCGAGCTGGCCCATCCGCAGTCGGACGAGGCCGACCACGTCCTGGGGGTGCTCCGCTCCTTCGCGCAGCGCGAGGCCGGTCCGGGCGCCAAGCTGCGCGACCAGTGGAGTCCCGGCATCGACGTACCGCCCGTGCGCGGCCGCGCCGACTCCGGCGACGTCGAGATCGACCTGGTCGAGCTGCTGACCGACGTGGGCGGGCTCGCCGCCGACACCGGCAAGGGCGTCGCGGTGTTCATCGACGAGATGCAGGACCTCGGCGCCGCCGACGTCTCGGCGCTCTGCGCGGCCTGCCACGAGCTCAGCCAGAACGGCCTGCCGGTGATCGTGGTCGGCGCCGGCCTGCCGCACCTGCCCGCGGTGCTCTCGGCGAGCAAGTCGTACTCCGAGCGGCTCTTCTCCTACCAGCGCATCGACCGGCTCTCCCGCGAGGAGTCCGACCGGGCGCTCTCCTCACCCGCGGCCGAGGAGGGGGCGGCGTACGACGAGGCCGCGCTGGCCAGGCTGTACGACGCCACCAGCGGCTACCCGTACTTCATCCAGGCCTACGGCAAGTCGGTGTGGGACGTGGCCCCGCGCAGCCCGATCACCGCCCCGGACGTGGCGGTGGCGGGGCCGGAGGCGGAGCGGGAGCTGGCCGTCGGCTTCTTCGGGTCCCGCTACGAGCGGGCCACGCCGGGGGAGCGGGAGTACCTCCGCGCCATGGCCGACGCCGCCGGCGAGGACGCGGACCCGGTCGGCTCGGTCGGCACCGCGGAGGTCGCGGCCCTGCTCGGCAAGAAGCCGCAGTCGCTCTCGCCGGCCCGCGACTCACTGTTGAAGAAGGGGCTGATCTACTCCGGCGAGCGGGGCCGGATCGCCTTCACCGTCCCGCACTTCGGGCGGTACCTGCGCGAGCAGGGGTAGTCCGCGGGCCGGCGCCAGCGGGTGGTCGCGGCGGTGAGCTGGCCACCGTCTGCCGGAGCAGATCGGTTGCCTACTCACCGCTCCTCGGGATCGGGCCGCGCCCCCTCAGCCCCAGAACCCCCGATGACCCACAGCCGCCTCCTCGCTCAGCAACGGCCCGACGACCTCGATGTCGCGCGAGCCGGCGGCGAACACCTCACGACACGGCAGGGCCAGGGTCGGGTTCTCGGGGTGCGCGCCGGTGAGGTCGCGCAGGTCGGCCTCCGACATCGCGAACACCACCCGGCCGATGCCGGCCCAGTAGATCGCCCCCGCGCACATCGCGCACGGCTCGCAGCTGGTGTAGAGGCTGGTCGTGGCGAGGACGGACGGGTCCAGCGAACGGGAGGCGAGCCGGACCAGGTTGGTCTCGGCGTGGCCGGTGACGTCGTGCTCGGTGTTCACGGTGTTCTCGGCGGTGAGCAGCACCTCGCCGTCCGGGCCCGCGAGCAGCGCGCCGAACGGGTGGTTGCCGTGGGCCACGGCGTCGGCGGAGATCGCGATGGCCTGGCGGAGGAGATCGACGTCCTCGCTGGGGGTGTTCATCACGACTGCATTCTCGCGCTCTCCTGTGGCACTGACCCTCAGTGTCCGAAGGAGAGCGCGCCGAACACGGCCGCCGCCCGTACATGGTCGTTGCTCCAGACGAGGTCGTCCGGCATCCCGGGGAGCAGAGCGCTCTCGATGCCCAGGGTCAGGCGCCACGCGTCGTCGCCGCGCCGGGCGAGGACGACGTACAGCCGTAGCCGTCGTCCGTCCCACGCTGCGAGCCCTTCGTAGCCGAGCAGTTCGTCGAGACCGAGGCGGTCCCGGTCGTGCTCGTCGGTGACGCCGCCCGGCATCGGCCACGACAGCAGCTCCGGCAGGTCGAGGACCAACCGTCCCGGAGGAACCACCGGGAAGCCGATGGCTCCTTGGACACCGTCGGTCCACCGGGCCAGTGCCTCGCTGCCCACGTCGACCCGGTGCCGGATCTCCAGCCAGTCGAGCGGTGAGTCACCTCGGAAGACCGCGCTCCGCTCACCCTCGGGCGGCGACGACGTCCCCTGGTCCCGCCAGGAGTCCGGGACCCCCACGCGGGCGCGCAGGTCCGGGACCTCGCAGACCCGGGTCGGCCAGTCGGCGCTCGTGGACGCCGCAGGCAGCTGCAGCCAGGGCAGCTGCGTCGTCATGTGTGGTCCACCCGAGTGAAGCAGCGGGTGAAGTCGGTGAGCTCCATGTCGAACTCGGGCTTGCCGAGAGCTTCCAGCTCGGCAAGGTCGGTGACGACGTCCAGGGCGTCGGCCGCCCGATCCCGGTAGACGCGGCCCCGGCCACTGGCCGCTGACTCGGCGCCCCACGGGTTGCGGAGCTTCAGGAACTTCCGCTCCGGCTTGCCGGCCACGGCGATCCCCTCCGTCGCGAGCACGGTGTAGACGTGACTGCCGACCATGCCCTCGGCGACCGGTTCCCCGGAGGGCGCCACCCCGTGCGCGCCCGCTCGCTCCAGGGGCGGCTGGGCGTGGGTGGTCGCGGCGACGAGCTTCCGGGCCGCCAGCGCGGCGGTGACGTCCGTGTAGAGCTCGAGCTGTCTGGGGGTGTATCTGTTCGACCCGCGGGCGGAGGGGAGCTCGGTCCCGATCCTGGCCAGCAGTGGAGCAGACACGGGCGCGGGCATCGCGACCTCCTCACACCAGGACGCCCACTCCTCGTAGGTGGTGAAGCCGGTGAGGCGGGCGATCATGTCCGGCCTCTCGACGAGGGCGAAGAACTGCCGGGTCAGCTCGGCGTCACCGCCGTACAGCTCGGCGCACGCGGGCGTGGCCGAGGGCTCCACGTCGGCAGCCCTGACCCAGTACGTCGGGAGCCCGTGCGGCGCGCGGGACTTGAACGTCACCACGCGCTCGCGGGACATCTTCCCGGTGAGCGTCGCGAAGGCCGCGTCCGCGAAGCCACCGTTGCCGAGACCGACGTACGACGAGGAGTGCTTCCCCGCGGGCATGCCGAGGGTCGCGTAGGCCTTCTCGATCAGGGCGACCCAGAGCGGTCCGGAGGAGCTCTGTGCGTCGGAGACGACCGACTTGGCGACGGTGACGTAGCGAAGTGTCGGCGCCTCGAGGTCGCCCGGCGGGTAGAGCTTGACCGTCACCGTCTGGTCGCCGTTGTCGCGGATCATCCGGAAGACGGCGACGGGGTCGGCGGCCACCAGGGCGCCGAGCGCGGCGAGCAGGTAGCAGTCACCGATCGCACCCTGGTTGATGTCGTCGATGACCGGATCGTGGGTGAAGATCGGGAAGGACCGGTCCTTCATGACGTGCTTGGTGCTGCCGCGTTTCACGTGCGCCGTACGCAGGAATCCGCGGTGGGTGATCTCCAGGGTGCTGATCACCCCGGGCGTCGACGTGTAGGCCTCGACCCGCGTGTAGCTGCCCTTCTGCTCGTGCAGGATCAGCGCGGCGCCGGCCGCGAGGGGAGTCCGGGTCCCGGACTCCACCCCCTCCTCGACGTTCTCCACCATCGTCGAGTCCGCCGAGACCGTCCCGGGCAGTCCGGGATCGGGTGCCCGGGTGGTGGCCGCGCCCCTCACCTCCAGTCCACCCGCCGCGCCGCCCGTCGTCGGGAGCAGACCGCGCCAGGTCTGCCCGACCTGCCAATCCGCCTGAGGAGCGATCTCGCGGACGATGTCCGCCTCGATCCGAGCCCTCTCCGCCAGGCGCCGGACCCGGTCCGGCCGCGGAGTCGCGGCGTCCTTGGCCGGCTCGGCGCTGCCGGCGTACGCCGCGCAGCTGGCCAGCAGGGTCGCGTGCGCGTCCGTGACCCGGGCGGCGAGCGCTACGTAGTTGCCGGGGACGATGGGGATGTCGAGCAGTGCGTGGTAGGCGTCCAGGTCGGCGAGGATCTTGGCGAAGTTGGCCTGCCGGTGGAACAGACCGAAGTTCCCCTTCGCCTCCCCGGCGTCGAGCTCGAGCTGCTTGCGGCTCTGCAGGATCCGGCGGACCACCGGGCGGTCGCCACCGGCCTCCGGGGGCTCCGGGCCCCTGGCCACGGCCCGCAGACGGTCGTTGACTGTGGTCGTCCCGGCCCCGGCGCGTACCCGCACGTTCTCGAGGCCACCGTTCGGCGCGACCTCGGGGTCCGCGGACGCGAATCCGGCGCATCCGGCGAGGACGGGGGCCGGTACCGGGGCGGACAGGGCGGCCGCGGGCACAGCGGGAGCAGGAGAAGGAGCAGCCGACACGGGCACGGCCTGCGTCGGCCCCTGTTGGCGGGTCACGTCGGTCCGCATGCGGGTCTCCTTCATCCTCCGCGGTGAGGCTAGGGGTCACGGCGAGCGGGCGTGGGTGAACGGCCGAAGTGCCCGGCACCCTCGAGCGGGACACCCGCTCCCGCGACCGGCCGGGCGTCCGGAATGATGCTCCCCATGAGGCCGCAGGTCGTCGCTCATCGAGGCGCGAGCCACGACAACGCCGAGCACACCCTGGGTGCGTACGTCGCTGCGCTGGACGCCGGCGCGGAGGGGCTCGAGTGCGACGTCCGGATGACCGCGGACGGGCACCTGGTCTGCGTGCACGACCGCAGCCTGCGTCGTACGGCCAGCCACCACGGGACGGTCTCCACGATGGAGCTGGCCGAGCTGGCCGAGCTCGACTTCGCGTCGTGGAAGAACCCCTGGTCCGAGCTGGACGACGAGGCGCCCGAGCGCGACCGGGAGCACGGCAAGGTGCTCACCCTGCGCAAGCTGCTGGAGGTGGTCGCCGACTACGACCGCCGGATCGAGGTGGCGATCGAGACCAAGCACCCGACGCGGTACGGCGGGCTGGTGGAGAAGCGCGTCGTCGAGCTGCTCCGCGACTTCCGCTGGGACGAGCCCGGCACCCCGGCGCGGGTGATGAGCTTCTCCTACACCGCCCTGCAGCGGGTCGAGCGGCTGGCTCCCGGCGTACCGCTGGTGATGCTGGTCGACAAGGCGCAGTACTGGCCGATGCTGCGCCGGGTGATCGGCAAGGACTGGATCGTGGGACCGGGCATCGACGAGCTGACCGAGCACCCGCGGCTCGGGCACCGGATCACCCGCAGCGGCCACGCCATGCACGTGTGGACCGTGAACACCAGGTCCCAGCTGGAGCTCTGCGTCGAGCTCGGGGTGCGCGCGGTGATCAGCGACCGGCCGGCGTACCTGCTCGAGCTCCTGGACCAGGGTGACGTCTAGGCTCGCCGCCATGGCGAAGAAGTCCCGTACCAAAGCCCGTGACCTCAAAGTAGGCGCTGCCCCCCTCGCGGAGGGCGAGGTCGGCCCCCGGCAGCCCTGTCCCTGCGGCTCGGGCAAGCGCTACAAGGCCTGCCACGGCGCGCCGGGCGGCGCGGCGACGGCGTACGTCGGCCGCCCGTTCGAGGGGCTCCCGTCGGAGTGCGACATCGTCGCGCTCCGCGAGCTGGTCCCGGCCGCGACCGCGCCGCTGACCCTGAAGGACGGCGACCGCACCGTGGTGCTGTGCTCGCTGCTGCCGATGGCGGCGCCGGCGATGGTCCGCGACAGCGGCGAGGTGTGGCTGGGGCTGCAGGTGCAGCACTCCTTCGGCGACCCCTCGCGCGACCTCGGTGCGGTGCTGACCGCGGCGCTGGAGCAGGCCGAGCGCGGCGAGTCGGGGATCGTCGGCCTGACCACCGACCCCGGCCCGGGTCCGCGGCTGCAGGACCTGGTCACCGGCGACTCGCTCGACCTCACCGTGCACGAGGGCTTCGAGTACTGGGTCGCCGACGTCGAGGACCAGGCCGGCATGGAGGCCGCACTGGAGCAGGCCAACGCCTCGGTGCACCCCACCGCCAAGCTGACGTCGGTGCCCGCGGCGTACTGGACCAACGTCGGCACCAAGGAGCACCTGCGCTGGGTGATGCCCGAGCCCGAGGACCAGCTCCTCGACGCGCTCTCGCGGCTGCACGCGGCCGGCAAGGACGTGCTGGTGCCGGACTCGCGGCTGGTCGGCATGTTCCGCGCCCACGGCCTGCTCGCCCCCGTCTGGGACCTGCCCGTCGGCACCGGCCCGGAGGCCCTCGAGGAGCCGGCCGCCGCCTTCGCGGCCGACCTCGCCGAGGCGCTCGCCGACACCTCCGACCTGACCACCGAGCAGCGATCGGCCCGCAGCGGGCTGGCGAACCGGCAGGTCACGATCCGCTGATCGCCGCGGGGCCGGCGCGCCCAGCTGTTACGCGCTGTTACACGCACTACCCGCACGCTGCAGCATGCGGGTAGTGCGGCGGACATCGCGTTACAGCTCGGCCTCGGCCCCCCGCCGCAGCACCCACGGCTGCAGCCGGGCGTACCCCTTGACCGGCGTCCGCCGCAGGTGCCGGAAGGAGTACGACGGGTCGCCGTCGAGCGCCTCGTGCGCGCCCCGGTCGACCAGCACGGTGCCGGGGCGAGCCACCGAGGTGAGCCGGGCGGCGACGTTGACGACCTCGCCGAAGACGTCCCCGAGCCGGCTGACGACGTCGCCGTAGGCCAGCCCGGCGCGGACCGAGGGGAAGTCGTCGGCGGGGTCGGCTCCGCGGGCCGTCATCTCCAGGGCCATCGACGCCGCGGCAGCGACGTCGTCGGCGACGAAGAGCACCTCGTCGCCGATGTTCTTGATGATCCGGCCGCCGTGGTCGACGACGATGCCGGTGACCACGTCCTCGAAGCCCTCGATCCAGGCGACCAGCTCGGTCTCGCTGAGTGCCTTGCTCCGGGAGGTGTAGCCGACGATGTCGACGAAGCAGACCGCCAGCGGTGCGGCAGGCGAGCCGACCGTGCCGACCGTGCCGACCGCGAGCGTGCGGGAGGCGGCGGAGGCCAGGTGGCGACGCCACACGTAGGACTGCAGCGACTCCACCCGGGGCAGCACCTGCTCGGCGAGTCGGGTCACCTCGGCGACGGGGTCGTCGGACTCCATCGCCACGTCGGTGAGCAGCGTCGTCTGCCACTCCGCGAGGCGGGCGTAGCTGCGCCCCCAGGTCCGCACCAGCGCCGCCTGCCGCTGCGGGCTGAGGATGCCGAGCTCCATCAGGTCGTCGGTCAGCCGGAGCGCCTCGATGTCGGCCTCGGTGAACGCGACGTCGTCGTCCCCGGCGTGCGGGAAGCCGAGCAGCCGCCACAGCTGCTCCGCCACGACGAGGGGTACGCCGGCCCGCTCGGCCACCTCGACCCGGGTCAGGCCGGGTCGGGCGCCGAGGAGGTACTCCTCGACGGCCTCGAGGGCGCCCGACAGGTCGGGTACGTCGTCCGACGAGGTCACCCGAGCCGCGACTCCGCGACCCGGTCGAGCGTGGCCCGGAACGTCGGCATCTCCTCGCACAGGCTGCGCACGGCATCGGCGGCCAGGTGGATCAGCTCGAGCGGGGTGAGCGCCACGATGGTCGCGTTGCGGAGCTGACGGTTCAGGATCGCGGCCTCGCCGACGATGTCGCCGGGACCGAGGCGGGCCACCTCCTCGCCGCCGCGGCGTACCGAGACGCTGCCCGCGAGGACGACGTACGCCTTGTCCGCGGGGGTGTTCTCCCAGATGGGGGACCACCCCTGCGGAAGGGTGAGGTGGGTGCCGGCGGCGCTGATCCGCGCGACCTCCTGCGGAGTGAACGCGTCGAAGAACGTCTCGGTCATGCGATGCCTCTCGGTCGGGCCTCCCCGCCGGGGATCCTCCCCGACCCGGTCAGGGAGTGTCCAGACTGAACCGCGCGCACACCCGGCGGCGTCTGGAAGGTCATGGAGGTGACGATGGTGGCCCAGGACGGCCGGGCGGGCTCCTATGAGGAGTTCGTCGCCGCCCGCTCGGCGACCCTGTTCCGGACGGCGTACCTGCTCACCGGCAACCGCCCCGACGCCGAGGACCTGCTGCAGGTCGCGCTCGTGAAGGTGTACGCCGGCTGGAGCCGCGTCTCCCGGGCCGCCTCGCCGGAGGCCTACGCGCGCCGGACCCTGGTCAACGCGTTCCTCTCGTCGCGCCGACCGGCCCGGTTCACCCGCGAGCGGCTGGTGCACACCCTGCCCGACGCGGTGACCCACGACGCCGACCCGGACGACCGCCTGGTGCTGTGGCCGCTGGTCGACGCGCTGCCTCCTCGGCAGCGCGCCGTCGTGGTGCTGCGCTACTACGAGGGGCTGAGCGAGCGCGAGATCGCCGACGAGCTCCGGATCGCCCCCGGCACCGTGAAGTCCACGTGCGCCGCCGCCCTGCGTTCGCTGCGCCAGACGATGGGAGAGCGGGCATGACCGACCTCGAGCAGCGCCTCACCGACGAGCTCGGCGCCGTCGCCACCGACCTGCGCGTCCCGGATCTCGCCGTCGCCGGCCTGGTCGCCGCCGGCCGTCGGGAGCGGGTACGACGCCGCTCGGGCGTCGCCGGCCTGGTCGCCGCCGTGGCGGTCGTCGCCGTGCGCGCAGGTGCGGGCCTGAGCGGCGGCCACGACCTGGCGGTCGACCCCGCGCCGGCGCCGTTCGTCGACGACCTCGCTCGACCGCTCGCCCTGCCGTGGTGGCAGACGATCGACGATCAGACCGACCCGGATATCGGGGTGCTGCACGTCGCGGGTGCCGAGGTGCCGTTCCCCGCGTCCGGGCTCCTGCACACGCAGGGTCGGACCTTCGTCGAGAACGGCGCCCAGCGGTGGTGGGAGGTCGTGGACGGTGTCCTGGAACCGGTGGCGGACGTCCCGCTCACCGGGCCGCCGGTGGTCGGTCCCGACGGCATCCGGCTCTGGGTGGAGGACACCGGGAACGACTACGCGGTCGGCGTCGAATCACCGGACGGGAGCGGCACCGCATCCTCGCTGCCACCGGGCGAACGGCCGCGGGCCGTCGGCCTGACCGAGGACGGCCAGGTGTTGATGACTCGGGGCGCCGAGGTCCTCCTCTGGGAGGACGGCCGAGGGGGCCCCACGCCGGTGACCGGGGTGCCGGAGGGAGCCGCGGTCGCCGCCCGACTGGGAGGCTTGGCGCTGTACGCAGGCGGCCGGGTGCTGGCGGGACAGATCGACGATGCCGGGCGCGTCTACCAGGAGTGGGGCACCGAGGGCGGCGGCACCGGGGCGTGGTCGGAGGACGGGGAGCGGTACGCCGAGGCGACCGACGACGGGATCCGGTTCGCGACCGAGGCCGGGGCCACGGTCGCTCCCCTCCACGCGGACCTGCTCCGGGTCGTCGGCTGGGAGAACGAGACCGAGGTCGTGGTCGCGCAGTGGATCGAGGAGGACGGTGCGGTCACCGGCGTGTGGCGCTGCTCGACCACCGAGCTGCGGTGCGCCGCGGTGGCCGACGCCCCGAACGGCAGGGTGTTGTTGCCGGGCCTCTGAGCCGGCGGGTCAGCCCGGGAGCGGCTCCCGCGCGACCGGACAGCTCATGCAGCGCGGGCCGCCACGGCCGGAGCCGAGCTCGGAGCCGGCGATCCGGACGACCTCGATGCCGGCGTCCTCCAGTCGCGCGTTGGTCTCGTGGTTGCGCTCGTAGGCGACCGCGACCCGGGGCGCGAGGGCGAGGGTGTTGTTGCCGTCGTCCCACTGCTCGCGCTCGGCGGTGACCGGGTCCAGGCCGGTGTCGATCTGGTGCAGCGTGTCGATCTGCATCGCCTTCGCGGCGGCGACCAGGAACGGCTCGGCGTCGGCCACCCGCAGGGTCAGTTCGCTGTCCTCGGCCGCGCCCTCGGCGAGGGTGACGGCGTGGGCCTGGAGCGAGTCGGCGACGTTGGGGTACATCACGATCTTGTCGACGTCGACCATCGTGCAGACCGTGTCGAGGTGCATGGTCGCGCGCTCCTGGGCGATCGGCACGGCGAGCACGGTGTGCGCCAGGTTGGCGTGGAAGACCTGGCGGGCGAACCGCTCGACGCCGGCCGGGGTGGTGCGCTCGCCGACGCCGACGGCGATCACGCCGGGAGCGAGCAGGAGTACGTCGCCGCCCTCGACGTACTCGCTGTGCCAGCCGTGGATCTTGCGCGTGCCCTGGAAGCGCGGGTGCTCGGTGTAGATCAGCTCGGTCAGCTGGGTCTCGCGCTTGCGGGCCGGCATCGACAGCGAGGTGATCGCCACCCGGTCGCGGACCCAGACGCTGGAGTCGCGGGTGAAGAGCAGGTTGGGCAGCGGGTCGACGAGGAAGTCGTGCGGGTCGAGCAGCGAGGTGACCAGCCCGAAGCCGCCGCGCACCTCGTCGTTGCGGATCCCGGCGGTGAGGTAGTCGGTCAGCTCCGCCGGCGACGCCTCGCGCAGGAACCGGGCGAGGTAGCCGCGCATCGTGTCGCCGAGGTGCAGCCCGGACAGCGCCGAGGTGATCGCGTGGTTGCGCGCGGCCTCGCTCTCGAGGGTCTCGGTGAGCAGCTCGGTGAGGTAGAGGACCTCCACGTCGCGCGCGCGCAGCGCCTCGGCGAACGCGTCGTGCTCCTCCTGCGCGCGGGCCACCCAGGGGATGCCGTCGAAGAGGAGCTTGTCGTTGTTGCGCGGGGTGAGCCGCTTCAGCTCGTTGCCCGGACGGTGGAGCATCACCGTCTGCAGGCGCCCGACCTCGCTGCTCGCGCCGTGCTCGGCACCCGGGGACGTCATGGTGCGACTGTAGTCCCGGGGAGAGATTGTCAGACAATTCTTTGGGGCGGTGGAGCGAGAAAATCTCCGCCTAGGCGGTGAATCTCACTGCCCTGTCGAGATGCTTCAAACCACAGCATCCAGTTTCTCGACACCGCTGCGGCCGACGGGACCGGAGGGGACAGGCGTACGACGACGCTGGCCACCGAGTCCGGATCAGCTCACCAGCTCCCACAGCACCAGCGCGAAGAGCACCAGGCAGACCGTGCCGCCGATGGCGAAGAGCACGTGCAGCCGGATCCGCTGCATCAGCCAGCGGCCAACGAGCACCGCGAGGCCGCTGACCGCGAGCAGGGCGCCGAGGGCACCGAGCCAGACCTCGAGCGGCGCCTCGTAGCGGGCGACCAGCGAGATCGTGAGCAGCTGGGACAGGTCGCCCCACTCGGCGGCGAAGAGGACCAGGAACGACGCGACGACCGCCCCGATCCCGGTCGCCGGCTTGGCCTTCTCGATGAACTCCGAGCCGTCGTCGTCCTCGGCCTGGCGGCGGTGCGCCCGCGACTCGCGGAAGAGCAGCAGCGCCCCGACCAGGAACAGGACGGCGGCGGCCGACTGGACCACGGTCTCCGGCAGGAACGACACCGCGTGGCCCAGCAACACCGCGACCGTCGTCTGGACCGCGAACGCCAGCCCCACGCCGATCCAGACCAGCACCGGTCGGTAGCGGGTCGCGAGGACCAGGGTCGCGAGGAACGTCTTGTCGGGCAGCTCGACCAGGAAGATCGCGCCGAAGGTGAGCGCGATGGCACCGAGATCCATCAGGCGTTCTCCGCCCAGAACGTCGCCCGAGCGTCGTCCAGCACGTCCCGGGCCGGACGGCCCAGTACGGCGGCGGCCCGCGCGACCTCGTCGTACTCCGGCTGTGCGTTGACGACCCGGCCCTCGAGCCGGGCGACCTTGACGGCGACGACCTGGCCGCCGACGACCACCTCGACGAGCTCGCGGGCCAGCGCGCGCTTGGTGACGGCGTGCTCGCGCAGGCCGATGGTGGTGGTCTCGCGGAAGATCACCTCGCGCACCGCGGCCGCCCGGTCGGTGCTCACCAGGACGTGCAGGGTGTGCGCGGGTCGGCCCTTCTTCATCAGGATCGGCGTCAGCCAGGCGTCCGCGGCACCTGCGGCGAGGAGCGCGTCGAGCACGGTCGGCCACAGTCGCGGGTCGAGGTCGTCGACGTTCGTCTCGAGGACGAGCTCCGTGTCGACGGCCGAGTCAGAGGAGCCGGCCGCGCCGACCAGCAGCCGCAGCACGTTGGCGTGCCCCTCGGGGTCCCGCCCGCCGGCGCCCACCCCGACCGCCTCGGTCACCATCAGCGGCTGCGCGCCCCACGAGGTCGCGACGGCGGTGAGCACCGCCGCACCGGTGGGCGTGCACAGCTCCATGGCCGGCGAGCCGGGAGGTCCGGCGTACGACGGGACGCCGCGCAGCAGCTCGGCGACGGCGGGTGGCGGGACCGGCAGGGTGCCGTGGGCGGCCCGGACGGTGCCGGAGCCGACGGCGACCGGACTGACGACGACGGTCTCGGCGCCCAGGTGGACCAGGCCGCCGGCCACCCCGACGACGTCGGCGATGGCGTCCAGCGCGCCGACCTCGTGGAAGTGCACCTCGTCGGCGGCGACGCCGTGCACCGCGCCCTCGGCGACGGCGAGCCGTTCGAAGACCCGCTGCGCCAGGTCGCGAACCCGGGCATCGAGGGCAGCCCCGTCGAGCAGCGCCCGGACGTCTCGCCAGGTGCGGTGGTGGTGGGACTCGGTGATCGCGACGTGGCAGCGGATCGCGGCGAGACCGTTGCGGGTGACCTGCTCGACGGCGAGCGCCACCGGCTCGGGGGCGACCGCGTCGACGGCGGCCTGCAGCACCTCGAGGGGTACGCCGGCGCCCGCCAGCGCGCCGAGCAGCATGTCGCCGCTGGCCCCGGAGGTGGCGTCGATCCAGAGCGTGCGGCTCATCGAGGCGCCGACTGGCGGGCGACCCGGGCGGCGAACACGCCTGCGCCGTACCCGTTGTCGATGTTCACGACCGTGACGCCGGGCGCGCAGGAGTTGAGCATCGCCAGCAGGGCGGTGACGCCGCCGAGGGAGGCGCCGTAGCCGACGCTGGTGGGCACGGCGACCAGGGGTACGCCGGTGAGGCCGCCGACGACGGACGGCAGCGCGCCCTCCATGCCGGCGACGACGACCAGGCAGTCGGCCGCCGCGAGCCGGTCGCGGACGGCGAGCACCCGGTGCAGCCCGGCGACGCCGACGTCGTCGATCCGGTCCACCCCTCCGCCGTGCACGCTGACCGTCAGGGCCGCCTCCGCGGCGACCGGCGCGTCGGACGTGCCGGCGCTGACCACCGCGACGGTGCCGACCGGCGTGGGCAGCGGGCCGAGGGTGACGGACCGCGCGACCGGGTGGAGGGTGGCGTCCGGCAGGTGGCGGCCGATGACTTCGAGCGCGTCGGGGGAGAGCCGGGTGGCGAGCACGGCCCGGTCGGGGTGCTGGTCGTGCAGGGTCCGCAGGATCGCCACGACCTGGTCGGGCGTCTTGCCCTCGCCGTACACGACCTCGGGGTCGCCGGTGCGGGCCGTGCGGTCGACATCGACGCGGGCGAAACCGAGGTCGGCGGTACGGCGGTCGGGCTGGTCCACCCCAGGAATCTATCCGGCGCGGGTCGGGCCGGTTCGCGCGCCCGGTGGTCGGCGATCCGGCCGGCGGCGCTGGGCGGTGCCGTTTGGTCACCAACGACAGCCTGGAGCCGGATTTGTTGTCGTTTGGTCACCAACGGCAACGCCCACCAACCGGCCACCAACCGGCCGCCAACCTCAGTCGGGCACGCCGACCAACCGGGACTCCAGCGCCGAGACCTGCGCCTTCAGGTCGGCCAGGGCCGCCAGGATCGTGTCCGTCGAGTCGTCGACGGCGTGCTCGATCTCCTCGGTGACCTCGTCGCTCTCGCGGTCCAGCGCCTCGACGGCGACCGCGATGAAGAGGTTCAGCACGATGTAGGCCGACAGCACGATGTAGAGGACGAAGAAGATCCAGGCGGCGGGGTGGGCCTCGGTGGTCGGCCGGGTGATGTTGGCCCAGTCGTCGCCGGTGGTGATCGTGAACATCGCGATCATGGAGTCGCCGAGCGAGCCGAAGTGCTCGGGGTCGGCCTCGCCGAACATCTGGGTGGCCATCACCGCGCAGATGTAGATGAGCATGGCGAGCAAGGCACCGATCGAGGCCATGCCGGGCACGGTCTTGACCAGCGCCGCGACCACGAGCCGCATCGAGCGGATCGTCGAGAGCAGCCGCAGCACGCGGAGCACGCGCAGCACCCGGAGCACGGAGTACGACCCCGCGCCCGGGGTGAGCGCGATCAGCACCACGAACAGGTCGAAGAGGTTCCAGCCGCCCTTGAAGAAGGACCGGCCGTGCGCGTAGATCCGGAGCACGATCTCGATCACGAAGATCACGACCGTGACCCGGCCGACGGCCTCGGTCGCGTCGCCGTGCTCGGCCATCCAGCCGGGCGAGACCTCGGCGCCGATGACTGCCGCGTTGATGATGATGACGCCGATGACGAACCACTGGAACCGGGCCGATTCGACGAGCTGACGCACCCGTTCCCTCACGGGTGCATTTTGTCAGGAACGGAACGCGTCCGCCGGATAAACGCCCAGGATCTTCACGTCGGTGGTGAAGAAGGCCAGCTCCTCGAGGGCCCGCTGGAGCCCGAGGTCCTCGGGGTGCCCGTCGACCTCGGCCAGGAACTGGGTGGCGGTGAACTCGCCGCCGACCATGTAGCTCTCCAGCTTGGTCATGTTGACGCCGTTCGTCGCGAATCCGCCGAGCGCCTTGTACAGCGCGGCCGGCAGGTTGCGGACGTTGAAGATGAAGCTGGTGACGACCGGCCCGTTTCCGGGGGCGGCCTGGACGAGGCCGGGGGAGAGGACCACGAACCGGGTGGTGTTGTGGTCCTCGTCCTCGACGTCCTCGGCGAGGATCTCCAGGCCGTAGATCTGCGCGGCCAGCGGCGGCGAGATCGCGGCCTGGCTCGGGTCCGCGGCCTCGGCGACCTCGCGGGCCGCTCCCGCGGTGTCGCCGGAGATGATCGGCTTGAGGCCGTGCTCGCGGATGAACTTGCGGCACTGGCCCAGGGCGTGGACGTGGCTGTGCACGGTCCGGATCGACTCCAGCGAGGTCCCGGGCACGCCCATCAGGTGGAAGCGGATCCGCAGGAAGTGCTCGGCGACGATGTGCAGCCCGGACGAGGGCAGGAAGTGGTGGATGTCGGCCACCCGGCCGGCGATCGAGTTGTCGATCGGGATCATCGCCAGGTCGGCCTCGCCGGCCTCGACGACGGCGAACACGTCCTCGAACGACGCGCAGGGCACCGACTCCCAGTCGGGGTAGTGCTGCACGCACACCTGGTGGGAGTTGGCGCCGGGCTCGCCCTGGTAGGCGATGCGTCGTCGTTCGGTCACCCGGGAAGTCTAGGGTCGGGGAGTGGTCGTGCTCGCCGTGCTCTCGTTGGTCGTCGCGCTGGTCGCGTTGGTGCTCTCCCTGGTGCTGCTGCGCCAGGCGCGGTCGGGGCGTCGTACTCCCGCCGGGGACGCGCTCCCCGAGGACGTCCACGGCCTGCGCCAGGAGGTCGCCGCCCTGCGCGCGGAGGCCACGGATGCGCTGCGCCACCTCGCCGTCGTGCGGTACGACGCGTTCGGCGACATGGGCGGCCACCTGTCCTGGTCGGTGGCGCTGCTCGACGACTCCGGCCACGGGGTCGTGCTGACCTCGATCCACGGCCGCTCCGAGGCCCGGACCTACGCCAAGAGCATCGTCGGCTGGACCTGCGAGCAGCAGCTCTCGCCCGAGGAGCTCGAGGCCATCGAGCACGCCCGGCCGCGGAAGCGCTGACCCGCGTCGAGTGACACCTGCTGGCCCCTCTCCGAGGCGTCAGAGGGGCCACTACCTGTCACTCGACGAGTACGCCGCCGCAGGTCACCCCTAGCCTGTGGCCCATGAGTGGACCGGTCGGCGTGGCGCACGGGGCGTCGTACGTCCTGAAGGGCTTCACGATGTGGCGCCGGCGGCCCGGCCTGATGCTGCTGGGGATGGTGCCGGCGGTGCTCGTGCTGGTCCTCATCGGCGCGGCGCTGGTGCTCCTGGTCGCGAACGTCGGCGACCTGGCCGGGTGGCTGACCCCGTTCGCCGACGACTGGGACACCTGGCGCAGCGTGGTGCGCCTCGGGCTGGCGCTGCTGCTCGTGGGCGG
The DNA here is from genome assembly GCF_022919075.1 of Nocardioides sp. W7. NCBI lineage: Bacteria > Bacillati > Actinomycetota > Actinomycetes > Propionibacteriales > Nocardioidaceae > Nocardioides > Nocardioides sp. W7. The sequence goes on from NZ_CP095078.1 coordinate 1,016,676, forward strand.
CTCGGCGGTGCTGGCCGCGGTGACCTTCACGGGGCTGACCCTGGCGGTCGGCGACCCGTTCTACGAGCGGATCTGGCGCGAGACCGAGCGGATGCTCGGCGGCGAGGTGCCCGAGGGCGGCGTGGGGTTCTGGCGCGCGCTCCGCGACGCCGGTGTGCTGATGCTCGCGGGCCTCGGCATGGCTTTCGTCCTCGCGGTCATCGGCTTCCTGCCGCTCGTCGGCGCGATCGCGGGCGCCGTCCTGGGCTTCCTCGTCTCGGCCCGCCTGCTGGCGGGCGAGCTCGTCTCGCGGCCGCTGGAGTCGCGCGGCCTCGACCGAGAGGCCCGCAAGGCGATCCTGGCCGGTCACGGCTCCTCGGTCCTCGGCCTCGGAATGGCCACCCAGGCCTTCTTCCTGGTGCCGTTCGGCGCGGTGGCCGTCATGCCCGCCGCGGTCGTGGGGTCGACGATGCTGGTGCGGGAGATCCTGGAATCGGCCGAGGCGGCGGGGTAGTCCGTCACATGAGCGGGGTTACTGGCCAGTAGATCCCCCCTCCTGTGACGGACTACCCCGCCGACCCCCTCACGGCTCCAGCGTGTAGCCCAGGCCCGGAGAGGTGACCAGGTGCCGCGGGTGGGCGGGGTCGGCCTCGAGCTTGCGGCGCAGCTGGGCGGCGTACACGCGCAGGTAGTTCGTCTCGTGCTCGTACGACGGACCCCACACCTCGCGCAGCACCTGCTCGCGGGTGACCAGCCGGCCCAGGTTGCGGGCGAGCAGCTCCAGGAAGGCCCACTCCGTGGGCGTGAGGCGTACGTCGACGCCGTCTCGCGCGACCCGCTTGCGCGCCAGGTCGATCAGCAACGGCCCCACCTGCAGCGAGGACTCCTCGGGGTGCGCGGCCGCGCCGCGTCGTACCGCCGCCCGGAGCCGGGCCATCAGCTCGTTCATGGCGAACGGCTTGGAGATGTAGTCGTCCGCCCCGAGGTCGAGGGCCTCCACCTTGTCCTCGCCGTGCTGGCGGGCGGACAGGACGACGATCGGCACCGACGACCAGCCGCGCAGCCCGGCGATCACCTCGGTGCCGTCGAGGTCGGGGAGGCCGAGGTCGAGCAGCACCACGTCGGGGTGCGTGGTGGCGGCGGCGTCGAGCGCGGCGCGCCCGTCGGCGGCGGTGACGACCTCCCAGCCGTGGGCACGCAGGTTGATCGCGAGCGCCCGGGCCAGGGCCGGCTCGTCGTCGACGACCAGCACCCGCGGGCTCATCCGGCCGCCCGGGGCACCGAGAGCACCATGGTCAGCCCGCCGCCGGGGGTGTCCTCGGCCGCGAGCGAGCCGCCGACCGCCTCGGTCAGCCCGCGGGCCACCGCGAGCCCCAGCCCGAGCCCGCCGGGCGAGGTGTCGTCGAGGCGCTGGAACGGCTCGAACATCCGCTCCCGCTGCTCGGGCGGTACGCCGGGCCCGCGGTCGACCACCAGGATCTCGACGGCCTCGGGGAGGACGTGGGCGAGCACCCGGACGGGCGTGCCCCCCGAGTGCCGGACGGCGTTGCCGACGAGGTTGGCGACCACCCGCTCGAGCAGGCCGGCGTCGGTCGCGACCATCGGGGCGTCCTCGTCGACCTCCAGCGAGACGGCGCCGGGCGGCTGACCGGCGACCGCGAGCGGCAGCACCTCCTCGAGGCTGCGCTCGCGCAGCTCGGGGTGCACCAGCCCGGACCGGAGGCGCGACAGGTCGAGCAGGTTGTCGATGAGCCGCTCGAGCTGCTCGGTCGAGGAGTCCACGGCCTCGACGAGCTCGGCCCGGTCGTCGGCGTCCAGGGACCCGGAGACCAGCCCGTCGACCGCCGTACGCATGGTCGCGAGGGGGGTGCGCAGGTCGTGCGAGACCGCCCGCAGCAGGGCGGTGCTGGTCGCCTCGGCGCTCTCCAGCGCCGCGGCCCGCTCCTCGCGGGAGCGCAGCCGCCGGTACTCCAGGACCAGGCTGGTCTGAACCGCGAACGCCTCCAGCACCCGCCGGTCGGTCGCGCGCAGCGGCGAGCCGCACAGCACCAGCACGTGGTCGTCGTCGACGCCGACCCGGGTGGCGCCCTCGTCGGGGGACGACGCGCACGGGGCACCGCTCGCGGCGACGACCCGCCAGCCGCCCGGTCCGCCCTGCAGCAGCGAGACGGCGTCCTGGCCGAAGGTCTCGCGCAGCCGCTCGACGATCGCCTCGGCGGTGTCCTGCCCGGTGAGCACCGAGCGGGAGAGCGCCCCCACGGTCGCGGCCTCGGCGCGGGCGCGCACCGCCTCGGCGGCCCGGCGCGAGGCGCGGTCGACGACGGTCGCCACGCCGACCGCGACGGCGACGAAGACCAGCAGCGCCACCAGGTTCTCGGGCTCGGCGATGGTGAGCCGGTTGAGCGGCGGCGTGAAGAACCAGTTCATCAGCACGAAGCCGACGAGGGCCGCCAGGAGGGCGGGCACCAGGCCGCCGACCAGCGCGACCAGCACGGTGAGGGCCAGGAACAGCAGGACGTCGAGCGGCAGCTGGTCGGGGTCGTGGAACCGGGTGAGGAGCACCGTGAGCAGCACCGGCAGCAGAGCGCCGAGGAGCAGCCCCGCGACCTGGCGCTGCCGGCTGAGCGGGGAGAGGTACCACCGCGGCCGGCCACCCCCGCCGCTCTCGTCGTGGGTGACCAGGTGGACGTCGATCGCGCCCGCGAGCTGGGCCACCCGATCGCCGGTGGTCCCGGTGAACAGGCGTCGCAGGCGACCGTGGCGGGAGACGCCGACGACGATCATCGTGGCGTTGGCACCGGTCGCGAAGTCGACCACCGCCTCGGACACCTCCTCGCCGACGACGGAGTGGAAGGTGCCGCCCAGCGACGCGACCAGCTGCTGGGAGCGGGCGATCCGCTGGTCGTCGGTGGTCGAGATGCCGTCGGTGGCGATCACGTGCACCGCGAGCAGCTCCGAGCCGGCCGCCCGCTGGGCGAGCCGTGCGCCCCGCCGCAGCAGGGTCTCGCTCTCGGCGCCGCCGGTGACGGCGACGACGATCCGCTCCTTGGTCGGCCAGGTGTGCTCGATGCGGTGCGCGCGGCGGTAGTCGCCGAGCGCGTCGTCGACCCGGTCCGCGAGCCAGAGCAGCGCGAGCTCGCGCAGGGCGGTGAGGTTCCCGACCCGGAAGTACGACGTCAGCGACGCGTCGATGTTCTCCGGCTTGTAGATGTTGCCGTGCGCCATCCGGCGGCGCAGTGCGTCGGGGGGCATGTCGACCAGCTGGATCTGGTCGGCGGTGCGGACGACCTCGTCCGGGACGGTCTCGCGCTGGCGGACGCCGGTGATCCGCTCGACCTCGTCGTTGAGCGACTCCAGGTGCTGGATGTTGACCGTGGTGATGACGTCGATGCCGGCCGCCCGGATCTCCGCCACGTCCTGGGCGCGCTTCTCGTGCCGGCTCCCCGGCACGTTGGTGTGCGCCAGCTCGTCGACGAGTACGACGGTCGGTGCCCGGGCGATCACCGCGTCGGTGTCCATCTCGGTGAAGGTCGTCCCTCGGTAGTCGATCACCTTCCGCGGGACGACCTCCAGGTCGGCGAGCTGGCCGACGGTCTGCGCGCGGCCGTGCGTCTCGACGTACCCGACGACCACGTCGGTGCCGCGCTCGCAGCGCCGGCGGGCCTCGCCGAGCATCGCGTAGGTCTTGCCGACGCCGGGAGCGGCGCCGAGGTAGACCGTCAGCCGCCCCCGGCGCCCAGCTCCTGGATCGGCGTCCATGGTCACGATCCTGCCAGCACCGCGAGGTTCAGCTGCAGCACGTTCACTCGCGGCTCGCCCAGCACGCCGAGCGTCCGGCCCGAGGTGTGCTCCTCGACCAGCGCGCGCACGGCATCCTCCGAGAGCCCGTTGGCCGCGGCGACCCGGGGCACCTGCAGGTCGGCGTACGCCGCCGAGATGTGGGGGTCGAGGCCGGAGCCGGAGGCCGTGACCGCGTCCGCGGGGACCGCAGAGACGTCCACCCCCTCGCGCTCGGCGACGGCGGCCCGGAGCTCCTCGATCGAGGCGATCAGGTCGGGGCTCTCCGGTCCGAGGTTGGAGCCGTACGTCGAGAGCGTGTCGTAGCCGTCGCCCGCGGCGGAGGGGCGGGGCGAGAACAGCGACTCGTCGGTCACGGCCTGGCCGAGCAGCGCCGAGCCGACCGCCTCGTCGGGGTCGGTGGTGTGCGACCCGTCGGCGGTGACGAGCGACCCGCGGGACTGCCAGGGCGCGGCGACGGCGGCGACGCCGGTGACCAGCAGGGGGTAGGCGACGCCGAGGAGCAGGGTCGCGGCGAGCAGCAGCCGGAGCCCGGCCAGGCTCTGGCGGAACAGTGCGTGGAGGTCCTTCATGATCACAGTCCTGGGATGAGGGAGACGACGAGGTCGAGGAGCTTGATGCCGACGAACGGGGCCACCAGGCCGCCGACGCCGTAGAGCAGGAGGTTGCGGCGAAGCAGGTCGGAGGCCGCGGCGGGTCGGTACTTCACGCCCCGCAGCGCCAGCGGGATCAGCGCGATGATGATGAGCGCGTTGAAGATGACCGCGGAGACGATCGCGGACTCCGGCGAGGAGAGCCGCATGACGTTGAGGACGTCGAGGTCCGGGAACGCGACGACGAACATCGCGGGCAGGATCGCGAAGTACTTCGCGACGTCGTTGGCCACGGAGAACGTCGTGAGCGCGCCGCGCGTGATGAGCAGCTGCTTGCCGATCTCGACGACGTCGATGAGCTTCGTCGGGTCGCTGTCGAGGTCGACCATGTTGCCGGCCTCCTTGGCCGCGGTCGTGCCGGTGTTCATCGCGACCCCGACGTCGGCCTGGGCCAGGGCGGGGGCGTCGTTGGTGCCGTCGCCGCACATGGCGACCATCCGGCCGCCCTGCTGCTCCTTGCGGATCAGCGCCATCTTGTCCTCCGGCGTGGCCTCCGCGAGGAAGTCGTCGACGCCGGCCTCGGCCGCGATCACCCGGGCGGTCACCGCGTTGTCGCCGGTGATCATCACGGTGCGGATGCCCATGGCGCGCAGCTCGTCGAAGCGCTCCCGGATGCCCTCCTTGACGACGTCCTTGAGGTGGATGACGCCGAGGAGCCGGGCCGGGGCCTCGCCGTGCTGCTCCGCGACCACCAGCGGGGTCCCGCCGGTGGCGCTGACCCGGTTGACGAGGTCGTCGATCTCGCCGGACGGCTCGCCGCCCGAGTCGCGCACCCACTGCACCGCGGCCGACGCGGCGCCCTTGCGGACCCGGCGCCCGTCCGCGTCCAGCCCGCTCATCCGGGTCGTGGCGCTGAACTCCACCAGGCGGGCCCCGGCCGGCACCGGCCGGCCCTCCCCGATCAGGGCGACGATGCTGCGCCCCTCGGGCGTCTCGTCGGCCAGCGAGGCGAGCAGCGCCGCGTCGAGGAGGTCCTCGCGGGCCACGCCGGTGACGGCAAGGAGCTCGCTGGCCTGCCGGTTGCCGTAGGTGATGGTGCCGGTCTTGTCGAGGAGGAGTACGTCGACGTCGCCGGCCGCCTCCACGGCCCGGCCCGACATGGCCAGCACGTTGCGGCGTACCAGCCGGTCCATGCCGGCGATGCCGATCGCGGAGAGCAGGGCCCCGATGGTGGTCGGGATCAGGCAGACCAGCAGCGCGGTCAGGACCAGCACCGACTGCCCGGCCGAGCTGTAGTCGGCCACGAAGTAGAGCGAGGTGACGACGGTCAGGAAGACGACGGTCAGCGACGAGAGCAGCACGTTGAGGGCGATCTCGTTGGGGGTGCGCTGCCGCTCGGAGCCCTCGACCAGGGCGATCATCCGGTCCACGAAGGACCGGCCCGGCTCGGAGGTGATCCGGACGACGATCCGGTCCGAGAGGACCACCGTGCCGCCGGTGACCGCGCTCCGGTCGCCGCCGGACTCCCGGATCACCGGTGCGGACTCGCCGGTCACGGCCGACTCGTCGACCGAGGCGACCCCCTCGACGACGTCGCCGTCGCCGGGGATCCGCTCGCCGGCCTCGACGACCACCAGGTCGCCGGCCCGCAGCGCGGTGGACGCCACCTCCTCGAGCGAGCCGTCGGTACGACGGCGGTGCGCCGTCGTCTCCTCCTGGAGGGCCCGGAGGCTGGCCGCCTGGGCCTTGCCCCGACCCTCGGCGACGGACTCGGCGAGGGTGCCGAAGAGCACCGTCAGCCACAGCCACACCGTCACCAGCCAGCCCATCACGCTGGGGTCGAGGACGGACAGGACGGTGGTGAGCACGGCGCCGATCTCGACGACGAGCATCACGGGGGTGGCGACCAGCTCGCGCGGGTCGAGCTTGCGCAGGGCCCCGGGGAGGGCACCGGCGAGGTCGAGGTTCAGGGCACTCATGACAGGGACTCCACGATCGGACCGAGGGCGAGCACCGGGACGTAGGTCAGGCCGACCACGACCAGGGCGACGCCGGTGAGGAGGGCCACGAACAGCGGCCGGTGGGTGGGCAGGGTGCCGGCGCTCGGCGGCAGCGGGCGTTGGCTCGCGAACCGCCCCGCCAGGGCGAGCACGAACAGCATCGGCAGGAACCGCCCGAAGAGCATCAGCAGACCGAGCAGGGTGTTCCAGAACGGCGTGCCGGAGGTCAGGCCGCCGAACGAGCTGCCGTTGTTGTTCGCGGCGGAGGTCACGGCGTACAACGCCTCGGACAGGCCGTGCGGCCCCGTTTCCTGGAGCCCGGCCAGTCCGTCCGAGGCGGTGATCGCGACCGCGATGCCGGCCAGCACCAGGATCGGCGTGGTGAGGACGTAGGCCGAGACCAGGACGATCTCGCGCTGGCCGATCTTCTTGCCGAGGTACTCCGGCGTCCGGCCGACCATCAGGCCGCACAGGAAGACCGTGACGACGGCGAGCATCAGCATGCCGTAGAGCCCGCTCCCGACGCCGCCGGGCGCGATCTCGCCGAGCATCATGTTGAACATCGCGACGCCGCCGCCAGGGGCGGTGAAGGAGTCGTGCATGGAGTTCACCGCGCCGGTCGACGTACCGGTCGTGGCGGCGCCGAACAGCGCGGACGCGGCCTCGCCGAAGCGGGTCTCCTTTCCCTCCATGGCGGCGCCGGCCAGCTGCGGCGCGGTGCCCGGGCCGGCCAGCTCGGCCCAGGTGAGCAGGCCGATGCCGGCCGAGAGCAGGACGCCCATGACCGAGACGACGGCGATGCCCTGGCGGCGGTCCTTGACGATCAGGCCGAAGGCCCAGGCCATCGCGAACGGGACGAGGAGCATCAGGAAGATCTCGAAGAGGTTGGTGAACGGGGTCGGGTTCTCGAACGGGTGGGCGGCGTTGACGTTGTAGAAGCCGCCGCCGTTGGTGCCGAGCTGCTTGATCGCCTCCTGGCTGGCCACCGGGCCGCCGGTGAGCACCTGGGTGGACCCGTCGAGGGTCGTCACGTCGGCGTTGCCGGCGAGGTTCTGCACGACGCCGAGGAGGACCAGCACGAGCGCGGCGAACAGCGAGATCGGGAGCAGCACCCGGAGGACGGTGCGCACCAGGTCGGTGAAGAAGCTGCCGATCCGACCCTCCCCGCCGTGGCGGGCCAGGGCGCGCGCGAACGCCGCGGCGACGGCCATGCCGACGCCGGCGGAGACGAAGTTCTGCACCGTCAGCCCGGACATCTGCATCAGGTGGCCGAGCGCGGCCTCCCCGGAGTACCACTGCCAGTTGGTGTTGGTCACGAAGCTGACGGCCGTGTTCCAGGCGCCGTCCGCAGGCAGCGGGCCGAAGCCGAGGCTCAGCGGCAGGTGCTGCTGGAGCCGGCCGAAGGCGTACAGCGCGAGCACGCCGACGAGCGAGAAGCCGAGCACCGACATCGCGTAGCTGCGCCAGTGCTGGTCGGCGTCCGGGTCGACGCGTAGGACGCGGTACGTCGCCCGCTCGAGGCGCAGGTGCTTCGGCGACGTGTAGACGTGGGCGAGGTAGCGCCCGAGGAAGGGGACGGCGAGCGCCAGCGCGGCGACGAGCACCGCGATCTGGCCGAGGGCGGGGGCCAGGTCGCTCACCGGTCGAGGGCCCGGGTCAGGAGCGCCATCGCGACGAAGGCGAGCAGCGTCAGGGCGAGGTAGAGAAGATCGGTCACGCCCCATTCGTAGGCCCGGTCGGAGCCCCTCGCCGTGCCCCTTGACGGTTCCTTGACGGCCTGGCCGGGCCTCTTGACGGGATCCGGACGGGCGCGGCCGCCGCACCGGTCACCCGTCCGGTGCTGGCCCCGCCTGCCGACACCCGCGAGCAGCCCGTCCCCTGACCTGCGTCGAGTGACATGGATTGGCCCCTGATCCCGGGTCGAGAGGGGCCATCTGGTGGCACTCGACGATCAGCGGGGCACCCGCACCAGCAGCCGGCCGTGGATGCACTCCATCCGCAGCTCGCGGCCGAGTCCGATCGAGTCGCCGTCGAGCTGGCGGGGCGTGTCGGACGCGGCCCGGACGTGCACCGTCGCGCCGGTCATCCGGTTGATGGTGTCGTCGGTGCGCGAGCGCTTCGCGAGCACCCGGAAGGCGAGCGGCACCCAGGAGAGGAACCGCTGGGGGTGCAGCAGCACCACGTCGAGCTGGCCGTCGTCGATCGCGGCGTCGGGCAGCAGCGGCATGCCGGCCTGCAGCGAGCCGACGTTGCCGACCACCACGGTGCGGGCCCGGTGCTTGGTGAACGGCGCGCCGTCGACCGAGACCTCGACCCGGACGGCGGGGAACATCAACGCCTTGAGACCCGAGAGGACGTAGGCCATCCAGCCGACCCGCTTCTTCAGGTCCTCGTTGACGCCCTCCATGATCGCGGCGTCGAAGCCCATGCCGGCCATCACCATGAAGTGCGTGGTCTCGAAGCCGTCGCCGCTGACCTTGACCAGATCGATGGCCCGGTCCTGGCCGTGCAGGCCGATGTCGATGGCCGAGCGCAGGTAGAGCGGGATGTCGAGGTTGCGGGCGAGCAGGTTGCCGGTGCCGGCGGGGATGATGCCCACCGGGATGCCGGTGCCGGCGAGCTCGGAGCACACCTCGCGCACCGTGCCGTCGCCGCCGCAGACCAGCACCAGGTCGGCGCCGGCGACCGCGGCCGCCTCGGCCATCCCCGTGCCGGGGTCCTCGATGGTGGTGAGGTGCCAGGTCGGCTCGTTCCAGCCGGCCTCGGCCGCCATCGTGGACACGACGGACTGGAAGGCGCCGACGTCCTCGACCTTGATCGGGTTGAGGATGACCGCCAGCTGGCGGGTGGAGCTGAACACCTCGGGGAGCGGCTCGATGCTCATCGCGATGCTCCTCGGCAGCGGGCTGTAGACCGCCAGGCCCAGGAGTACGGTGCCGGCCCCGAGCAGCACCCCGCCGACGACGTCGGAGGGGTAGTGCCGCCCGAGCAGGACCCGGTCGAGACAGGCCAGGGCCGTGGCCAGCACGCCGGCGACGTACACGACCCGGCGCACGCTCGAGCGGCGTACCAGCATCAGCACCAGCACGCACAGCACCCCGGCCAGCGCGGCGGTCATGGAGGCGTGGCCGGAGGGGAAGGACCGGCTGGTCAGCAGGTGCGTCGGGTCCTGCCACTCGGGCCGGTCCCGGCCGAACCCGACCTTGACCAGGTGCGTGACGACGCGGGTCACCACGAGCACACCGAGGGCGTACGCCGCCGCCCGCCGGTGGCCCTTCAGCACCATCGCGAGGGTGATGACGGCCGCGATCAGGAGCATGCCGAGGTCGCCGAAGGCCAGCTCGACCCCGCGCAGCAGGTGCCGCAGCCAGCCCTCGTCGGTCGCCCAGGCGGAGGCCGGGTCGCCGCGGTCGTCGACCCGGACGAGCGGTCCCCAGTCCTGGCTGACGGCCAGGGCGATCCCCGCGAAGGCGAGGTAGCACAGGACGGCCCAGCTCAGGAGCACGACTCGGGGACGATCCAGCACCGGGCAAGTATGACCAAGGGACCGTTACTCGCGTGAAGCGCGGGAGGCCACCCCGATAGCCTGGCGACATGATCGACCCCCGCATCCTCCGAGAAGACCCCGACCGCGTGCGCGCCGCCCAGGCCAAGCGCGGACTGTCCGACGAGGTAGTCGACCGCGCCCTGTCCGCCGACACCGCGCGCCGCCGCGCGATCGGCGACTACGAGGCCAAGCGGGCCGAGCAGAAGCAGCTCGGGAAGCTGATCCCGCAGGCCCAGGGCGAGGAGAAGCAGGCCCTGCTCGCCCAGACCAAGACCCTCGCCGCCGAGGTCAAGGCCGCCGAGGCCGCCCAGGCCGCCGCCGACGAGGCGTGGAACGACGCGCTGCTCTCGATGCCGAACCTCGCCTCCGACGAGACCCCGACCGGCGGCGAGGACGACTTCGTGGTCCTCGAGACGGTGGGCACGCCCCGCGACTTCGCCGCCGACGGCTTCGAGCCGCGCGACCACATCGAGCTCGGCAAGATCCTGGGCGCGATCGACATCGAGCGGGGCGCCAAGGTCTCGGGCAGCCGCTTCTACTTCCTCACCGGCGTCGGCGCCCAGCTGGAGTTCGCGCTCATCAACCTGGCGATGGAGCTGGCCCGCAACGCCGGCTTCACCCAGGTGATCGCGCCAGCCCTGGTGCGCCCGCGGGCCATGGACGGCACCGGCTTCCTCGGCCAGGCCGCCGACGACGTCTACAAGATCGAGGGCGACGACCTCTACCTGGTCGGCACGGCCGAGGTGCCGATGGCGGCGTACCACTCCGACGAGATCCTCGACGGCGCCTCGCTGCCGCTGCGCTACGCCGCGTTCAGCCCGTGCTTCCGCAAGGAGGCGGGCTCGCACGGCAAGGACACCAAGGGCATCATCCGGGTGCACTGGTTCGACAAGGTCGAGATGTTCGTCTACACGACCACCGAGGACTCGTACGCCGAGCACCAGCGGCTGCTGGGCTGGGAGAAGGAGTTCCTCGACAAGCTGGAGCTGGCCTACCGGGTGATCGACGTGGCGGCCGGCGACCTCGGCCTGTCCGCGATCCGCAAGTTCGACTGCGAGGCGTGGATCCCCACTCAGGGCAAGTACCGCGAGCTCACCTCGACCTCGAACTGCACCGAGTTCCAGACCCGCCGCCTGGACACCCGGGCCCGCTTCGACGGCACCACCAAGCCGATCTCGACGCTCAACGGCACGCTGTGCGCGATGACCCGCACTATCGTGGCGATCCTGGAGACCCACCAGCAGGCCGACGGCTCGGTCCGCGTGCCCGAGGCGCTGCGGCCGCACCTGGGCGGCCTCGAGGTGCTGAAGCCGGTGGGAGGTCTCGGTGGCTGAGGCCGTGCAGCAACCGTCCCTCGACCCGGCCTGGACCCCCCGGCTGGTTGCGCTCGACATCGACGGCACCCTGCTGAAGTGGATCGAGGGAGCCGGCGCGACCCACGAGGAGATCTCCCCGGCGGTGTACGACGCCGTGCACCGCGCGCTCGGTGCCGGCGCCCACGTGGTCCTGGCCAGCGGCCGGTCCCCGCACGGGATGACCGGCATCGCCGACCTGCTCGACCTGCACGGGGAGGAGCGCGACCGGCTCTGGATCGTGGCGTCCAACGGCGCCGTGGTGCTGCGCTACCCGCCGTTCGAGGTGGTCCACGAGGAGACCTTCGACGCCGGCCCGGCGGTCAAGGCGATCCTCGAGCGGCACCCGAGCGCCCTGGTCGCGGTCGAGGAGCGCGGGGTCGGCTACCGCGTCAGCTCGCACTTCCCCGACGGCGAGCTCTCGGGCGACATGATCGTCACCGACGTCGAGGACCTGGTCGCCGGACCGGTCAGCCGCGTGATCATCCGCGACCCCGAGTCCACCGTCGACGAGTTCGTCGCGCTCGCCGAGGATCTCGGCCTGCACGGCACCAACTACGTCGTCGGCTGGACCGCGTGGCTCGACCTCGCGCCGGTCGGGGTCTCCAAGGCGTCGGGGCTCGAGCACGTCTGCCGGGAGCTCGGGCTGAGCGCCGACGACGTACTGGCCATCGGCGACGGCCGCAACGACATCGAGATGCTCCAGTGGGCGCGCCGCGGGGTGGCCATGGGCCAGGCCATCCAGGTCGTCATCGACGTCGCCGACGACGTCACCGGGAGCGTGTACGACGACGGCGCCGCGACCGAGATCAACCGATGGTTCTCCCAGCCGTAGTCGTCACCGAGCGGCTGCGACTGCCGCTGTGGACCGCCGACGACGTCGCCGCGCTGCGGGCCGGCGTACGACGTCCCGGGTGGCACGCCGACTTCCCGCGCCGAGACGACCTCGACGCGGTGACGCTGTGGCGCGACGGCGACCCGTGGGGCCCGCGCAGCATCGTCCGCGGCAGCACCGTGCTCGGCTCGATCGGGTTCTTCGGCCCGGCGGAGGAGGCTGCCGACGGGGTCGAGGAGGCCGAGGTCGGCTACGGCCTGGTCGCCGAGGCCCGCGGCTGGGGCTTCGCGACCGAGGCGCTGCTCGGCCTGCTCGCCGGCACCGACGCCGCAGGGGTCCGGGTCCGGGCCAGCGTGCGCCCCGACAACACCGCCAGCATCCGGGTGCTCGCGACGTGCCGGTTCACCGAGCTGCGCGGGGCCGACGAGGAGGGCCAGCTCGTGATGGCCCGCCCGGTGCGAGACGGTGCCTGAGGTGCGAGCCGCGAGGCCCCGCCTGGTCGCCACCGACCTGGACGGCACCCTGGTCCGCTCCGACGGCACCGTGTCCGCCTACACCCGCGAGGTGCTCCTCGCGCTCGACCGCCGCGACGTCCCGGTGGTCTTCGTGACCGGCCGGCCGCTGCGCTGGGCCGCCGAGGTCTTCGAGCACGTCGGCAGCCACGGCCTGGCGATCGTCTCCAACGGCGCGCTGGTCTGGGACGTCGCCGGGGAGCGGGTCGACCTGGAGCGGCCGATCGAGCCGGAGCTCGGCCTGGCGGTCTGCCGGGCGCTGCGCGAGGCGGTCCCCGGGACGTCGTACGCCGTCGAGAGCCTGCGGGGGATCGGCCTCGAGCCGGGTTACCTGGAGCGCTACCCGATGCCGGACGGCACCCGTCGCGCGCCGATCGAGGAGCTGTTCGACGGGCCGGCGCTGAAGCTGTTGGCCCGGCACGAGGACCTCGCGCCGCAGGAGTTCTGGGACCTCGCGGAGGTCGCGACCGAGGGCCGGCTGGTGATCACCTGGTCCTCGACGTCGTCGCTGCTGGAGATCAGCGCGCCCGGCGTCACCAAGGCCTCCACGCTCGCGCTGCTGTGCGCGCGTCTGGGCGTCGAGGCGCGCGACGTGGTGGCGTTCGGGGACATGCCGAACGACCTCCCGATGCTCACCTGGGCGGGCACGTCGTACGCCATGGCCGACGCGCACCACACGGTCACCGAGGTGGCCGACCGGGTGGCGCCCGGCCATGACGAGGACGGCGTGGCCCGGGTCCTGGCTGGTGTCTTCGGGCTGTGACCTGGTTGCATGAGCGCGTGTCGTTCCCGCCGCTGACGCTGTTGCGCCGTCCCGTGGGCCCCCTCCTGGGTCGCCTGCTGGTGGTGGCGCTGCTGTCGAGCGCGCTGGTCTGGGTGGTGCCGTCGTCCGCCTCGGCCGCCTGCAGCTGCACCACCGCCGACATCCGCTCCGACACCGAACGGCTGGCCCGCACCGCCAACCACGTCTTCACCGGCACGGTCACCGCCTCCACGGCCGAGCGGCGCGTCGACGGCGTCCGCGGGGCGATCTACACCCACGACGTGACCGTCGACCTGATCTACAAGGGCGACCTGCGCGAGCAGACCGTCCAGGTGCAGACGCTCCGAGGCGCCGACTGCGACCTCGGCCGGCTCACCGACGGGGTGCGCTACGCCTTCTTCGTCGAGGCCGCCGAGGAGACCCTCGCCGCCGCCGGCTGCGGCGGCACCCAGCCTGCCCGCCCCAAGCTGACCGTCGAGCTGGAGAGCCTGTTCGGCGCCGGCGAGCCGCCGCAGGCCGACGTGCCCGCCGAGACGGCGAGCATCGAGCCGGTCCCCGGCGTCGAGGACCCGATGACCTTCACCCGCGCCGCCGCCCCCGGTGCCGCGATGGTGCTCGTCGGGCTGCTCGGGCTGGTCGTCGTACGTCGGTGGGCGCGGCGGGGCTGACGGGCCTGGGGCGCGGTGAGTTTCTCCGCCTGGGCGGAGGAACTCACGCCTGTGTCGTGAAGCATCTCGACACAGGCGCGAGTTTCTCGACGTCGCTGTGATGCCCGGGGCGCTTGGGGCCTCGTGGCCGGGCGACCAGGCCGGGAGCGGTGAGTTTCTCCGCCTGGGCGGAGAAACTCACGCCTGTGTCGTGAAACATCTCGACACCAGCGCGAGTTCCTCGACAACGCCAGAGACGCCAGAGGCGCCTGAGACAGCCGGCAAGCGCCGGACCAGCGGGCGCCGACGGTCCGCGCTAGAGGTACATGCCCCCGGGGTCACCGGGCCGGTGGGACTGGTCCTCGGCGGGAGCCGGCTGGCCGGGCGCGCCCGGCTGGGGGGTCATCATGCCCTGGGGCAGGGCCTTGCGGATCTGCTCGAACTGGGCCTGGGCGGCCATCTGCTGGGCGTAGATCGCGGTCTGGATGCCGTGGAAGAGCCCTTCGAGCCAGCCGACCAGCTGGGCCTGGGCGATCCGCAGCTCGCCCTCCGAGGGCGTGGTCTCCTCGCTGAAGGGCAGCGCGAGTCGGTTGAGCTCCTCGACCAGCTCGGGCGCGAGGCCCTCCTCCAGCTCGTGGATGGAGGCCTGGTGGATCTCCTTGAGGCGGTTGCGGCTGGCCTCGTCGAGCGGCGCGGCCTTCACCTCCTCGAGCAGCTGGCGGATCATGCTGCCGATCCGCATCACCTTGGCCGGCTGCTCGACCAGGTCGGTGACGGCGCGCTCGCCGGCGCGACGCTCGTCGGTCGGCGCCAGCGCGGACGCGGGTACGGCGCCCACCGGCTGACCGTCGGGACCGATCACGACGACCTGCTCCTGCTGCTCACTCATGCTCTCGACCCTACCCAGCCTCGGTGGAGCGTCAGAGGGTGAGCAGGATCTTGCCGGTGTGCTCGCCCGACTCCATCAGGGCGTGCGCCTCGGCGACCTGCTCCAGCGGCAGGGTGCCGTGCACGATCGGCTGCACGAGCCCCTCGGCGACCAGCGGCCACACGTGCTCGACGACCGAGGCGCAGATGGCGGACTTCTCCTCGCTCGGTCGCGAGCGCAGGGTGGTCGCGACGACGGCGCCGCGCTTGCGCAGCAGCGCGTTGATGTCGAGCTCGGCCTTGGTGCCGCCCTGCATGCCGATGATGACGAGCCGGCCCTCGGTGGCGAGCGTGGCGACGTTGCGACCGAGGTACTTGGCGCCCATGTTGTCGAGGATCACGTCGGCCCCGTGCCCGTCGGTGCGCTCCTTGACGACCTCGACGAAGTCCTCGTCGCGGTAGTTGATCGTGACGTCGGCCCCCAGCGCCGTACACACCTCGAGCTTCTCGGGCGTGCCCCCGGTCGTCAGCACGAACGCGCCCAGCCGGTGCGCGAGCTGGATCGCGAAGGTGCCGATGCCGCCGGCGCCGCCGTGCACCAGCAGCCGCTCCTGGGGCTGCAGCCCCGCGACCATGAAGACGTTGGACCAGACGGTCGCCGCGACCTCGGGCAGCGCCGCCGCGGTCACCAGGTCGACGCCGTCCGGCACTGGCATCACCTGGCCGGCGGGTACGGCGACCAGCGCGGCGTAGCCGCCCCCGGCGAGCAGCGCGCACACCTCGTCGCCGACCTGCCAGTCGTCGACGCCCTCGCCGACGGCGGCGATCGTGCCGCTGCACTCCATGCCGATCACGTCAGAGGCGCCCGGCGGCGGCGGGTAGAAGCCCTGCCGCTGCAGCAGGTCGGCGCGGTTCAGGCCCGCGGCCACGACCGCGATGACCACCTCGCCGGGACCGGCCTCGACATCGGGCACCTCGGCGACCGACAGGACCTCGGGACCGCCGGTCTGGTTCGCAACGACTGCACGCATGCGCCTCAGCCTACGGAGGCCGAGGGGCTAGCCCTCGAAGCGCTCCCCGGAATGGTCGACGCCGGTGTCGTCGGGAACCTCGTCGGTCACGTCGTCCGGGTCCGGCGCCCCGGCCGGCCGCTCCCAGCCCTCGGCGAGGGCCTGCGCCCGGGCCGCCAGCTTCTCGACGAGCGCGGGCTTGGCGCCCTGGGCTCCGGCCGCCAGGCCGAGGAGGTACGCCGTGACCGGTGCCGCCGGGCGCTCGACGGCATGGGCGACCACCCGGGCGAGATCGAGGACGAGACCCTCGTCGATCTCGACCTCCGGGTCGAGGTCGAGGACGTCGCTCAGCTCGTCGATCCAGTCGTGGAGGTTCACGACCCCAGATTCGCGCGACGAGGGTCGGGCCGCAAGTCCTCAGAGGTCGCGCAGGTCGAGCCAGGTGTCGACGTCGCGGTGCTCGTCCCCGGTGGCGGCGACATCGGCGAGGTCGAGCGACTGGAGCAGCCGGCGTACCGCCATGCCGTGCTGCCCCTCGAGGTCGGGTCGTACGTCGGCCAGCCGGTCGGCGTCCAGGACGAGAGCCAGCTGGCGCCGTCCGTCCGGCCCGACCAGGGCCGCCCCGTCCCGGCCGACGGCCGCCTCGTGCAGCCGGCGGAAGGTCAGCGCCGTCACGCGCGGCATGTCCACGGCGAGCACGCCGACGGTCCGCGGGGACCGCAGCAGCGCGTCGACGCCGGTGAGCAGCGCGGCCACGGGTCCGCCGTACCGCGGGCTCTCCCGGCAGAAGGTCACCGGCCGCTCCGTCGGCACCGGCTCGCCCACGACCACGACCTCGGCGGCGTCCACCAGGGCGTCGAGCGCGTGGGTGAGCAGGGTCCGGCCGTCCAGCTCGATCGAGGCCTTGTCGGCGCCGTCGAGCCGCGCGGCTGTGCCGCCGGCGAGCACCACCGCGCAGAAACCGAACGGTCCGAGGTCCTCCATGCCAGCCAGCGTGCCACGCTGGTCCCGTGCGCATCGCCCTGGTCCAGGAGCCCGCCGGCCTCGAGCCGGAGACCAACCGTGCCCGGCTGCGCGAGCTGACGCCGGACGGTGCGGACCTGGTCGTCTTCCCCGAGGCGTTCGCCCGCGACTTCGGCGAGGCCGGCTCCGACGTCAGTCCGTACGCCGAGGCCGCCGACGGCCCGTTCGCGACCGCGGTCGCCGAGACCGCCGCCGCGCACGCGACGACGGTGGTCGCGGGCATGTTCGAGGCCGGCTCGGACCCCGAGCGGCCCTACAACACGCTCGTGGTCCGGGGTGCGGCCACGGCGGCCTATCGCAAGGTGCACCTCTACGACTCCTTCGGCTACCGCGAGTCCGACCGGCTCAGCGCCGGCCCGGTCGCGCCCGTCGTGGTCGAGATCGCCGGGATGGGGGTCGGGCTGATGACCTGCTACGACCTGCGCTTCCCCGAGCTGGCCCGGGCGCTGGTCGACGCCGGCGCCGAGGTCCTGGTCCTCCCCGCCGCCTGGGTCGCCGGCGAGCGCAAGGTCGACCACTGGCGCACCCTGGTCCGGGCCCGCGCGATCGAGAACACCGTGTACGTCGCCGCCGCGGGCCAGCCCGGCCCGCGCTACAGCGGTCACTCGCTGGTCGTCGACCCGCTCGGCGACGTGCTCGCGGAGGCCGGCGACGGGCCGGAGATCCTGACGGCCGACCTGGACGCGGAGACGCTCGCGGCGGCCCGGCGTACCAACCCCTCGCTCGCGAACCGCCGTCTGTAATCTTCCACGACGTGCCTTCCGCTGCCCCTCGTCGTCGCGCCGAGCGCCCGACTCGGGCGCGCCGGTCCGCGAGCAGGCCCCCCACCCGGCCCCGCAGCGGGCCGGCCCCCGGACCGGGGGCCCAGCCCGGGCCGGGGCCGGGCGTGCGCGGGCGGCTGACCCGGATCGGGGAGTCCCGGGTGCCGATCCTCGGGTGGGCGGTCGCGGTCCTCGCCGGCGTCGGCTGCCTGGTCGCCGCGATGGTGCCGGTCGGCCCGGACGTGCTGGCCGGCGTCGGCTCGGTCACGGTCACCGGCGCGTTCACCTGGGCGCTCGCGGCTCGCACCGGAGGCCGGCCGATCCTCTTCGGCACGCTCGCCGTGGCCTGTGGCGTCGCCGTACTCGTCCTCGACGAGGAGTCGCTGCGCACCGGCGCGGCGGTGATGAGCTGCGTGATCAGCGGCGTCCTGGGGGTGGTCGCGACGATCCCGGCCAAGCGCTTCCTCGACTCGGCCCGTGAGTGCGTGGTCGCCATCGGGATCGCGGCGATCGGCGCGCTCGCGACGGCCGGCTTCGAGCCCACCATCGACCTGCTGCGGTTCGAGTACGTCACCCTGGTGCTCGTGCTCGGCGGCTGTTTCGGGGTGGTCTACCGGCTCGGCGCGGGCTTCCACGGTCTCGGGCGCCGCGGCATCGCGACGGTGCTGATCGGTGCCGTCGTCCTCGCGATCACCCTCGCGTACGCCGAGCTGCTGCGCCGCTACGGAACCCCCGGGCTCGTGGACAACCTGCTCGACGGGGTGCGCTGGAGCCGGGAGAACCTCGGCGCCTTCCCGCGGCCCATCGAGACCGTGCTCGGCGTCCCGGCGCTCGTCTGGGGCACCCACATGCGCGCCCGGCGTCGCCAGGGCTGGTGGGTCTGCGCCTTCGGTGCCGCCGCGACCGCCCCGGTCGCCAACTCGCTGATGAACCCCGCGATCGCGCTCTCCGAGGTCGTGCTGTCCGTGACCTACGGCCTCGTCGTCGGCCTGGTGATCGGGTACGTCGTCGTCCGCGTCGACCTGATGCTCACCGGCCCCCGCGGGAGCCGGGCGCGGCGGGCCGAGGAGGAGGCCGCCGCGCGTCCGGAGCCGTCGCGGACCAGCGCGCTGCTCTGAGCCCGGGACCCTGGTTCTGCCCTACCTCGGGGTAACGACTAGGTTCGCGACATGGCCCGCGAACAGCTCACCGAGATCGTCGCCGAGATGGTCGCCAACGTGATGAGCGTGGCGGTCGAGGCGGGGGACGCCGTCGCCGTCGGCGACACCGTGGCGCTCCTGGAGTCGATGAAGATGGAGATCCCGGTGCTCGCCGAGGTCGCCGGCTCCGTGCGTGCGGTGAAGGTCACGCCCGGCGACGTCGTCCAGGAGGGCGACGTGCTGGTGGAGCTCGTCGTCTCCTAGGGACTCTCAGCCCGCCACCAGCTCCCACGGCACCTCGGGAAGCGGAGTGCCGCCCGGGCGGCGCGGCTCGGGCAGCAGGCAGCCGGTGATCCACCGGCTCGAGGTGGAGAG
This sequence comes from Nocardioides sp. W7, assembly GCF_022919075.1. Taxonomy (NCBI): domain Bacteria; kingdom Bacillati; phylum Actinomycetota; class Actinomycetes; order Propionibacteriales; family Nocardioidaceae; genus Nocardioides; species Nocardioides sp. W7. The sequence continues at coordinate 1,035,877 of NZ_CP095078.1, forward strand.
GACGACTCGGCCCTCGTCGTTGGCCAGGACGGCGTCGTGGTCGCCGAGCCGCCCGAGCACCAGCGACTCGAAGCGGGTGACGGGGACGTCCGCGCCGGCGACGCCGAGGAACCGCCCGTCGACCGTCATCGGCATGGTGAACGTGAGCATGTAGCCGTCGGTGCCGTGCACGTCGACGTACGGGCCGACCACGTGGCGGGCGTGGGTACGCCGGGGCACCGCGAACCAGTCCGCCGCCGCGTAGTCGTAGAACCCGACGCTGTCGGGGTGCAGGTCGACCTCCAGTGCGACCGGCTCCTCGCGTCCGGAGGCCGAGTGCCACCACTCCAGCCGCAGCGGGTGACTGGCCAGCGTGCCGGGCTCGAGAATGACGCCTAGCCCGACCGCCACCTCGCCGGGCGAGCCGAGCAGGTCCACGAGGGCGGGGGCGAGGCCGTGCACGTCCTCGTCGGCGAGCCGTCGGCGCGCGGCGGCGACCTCGGCGAAGCGGGCCAGGGTCGTGCGGCGTACCTCGGCGACGGTGGCGAAGATGCCCTCGATCGCCTCGCCGATCACGGCAGCGGGTTCGCGGGTCCTCGGGATGCTCATCCGTCGCTCCTCAGCTCGCGCTCGACCGGCTCGTCGCGATGTGGTCCTCGACCAGGCGCCGGGTGTCCGCAACGACCTGGGCCTCGGTGAGCTCCCGGGCCAGGTCGGCCCGATGCCCGGCCACGGCGTCGACCACCGCGGCCCGCTCCGCGGCCACCGCGCCGGCGGCCCGGTCCGACCGGAGCCGCCAGCTGACCTGCGCGAGGTCGAACTGGAGGTCGATCTCCAGCCGGGTCAGGCGGGCTGACTGCGCGGCCGCCGCCACCTCGATGTAGTAGCGGCCGTCGAGCCGGTGCAGCTCGGTGGCGTCGCGCGCGTCCGCCATCCGCGCGACCAGCTCGCGCAGCCGGGCCAGCTCGGTGCGCGAGGCGCGCTCGGCCGCCAGTCGGGCCGCCGAGCCGGCCGCCATCGCGTGCATGTCGCCGAGCTCGCGCAGGTCGCTGGTGCCGACCTCGGCGAGCCGGTCCCGGGACAGCTCGGCCAGCGCGGCCGGCGACATCCGGACGAAGCTGCCGCCGCCCCGTCCCCGCCGGGTCTCCACCAGACCCCGCGCGCGCAGCTCGGCCAGCGCCTCCCGCAAGGTCACCGTCGAGACGTTGAGCGCCGCTGCGAGGTGCGCTTCCGACGGCAGCTGCTCGCCGTTCTCGATCAGGCCGAGGGCGATGGCGCTGCCGAGCCGGCGCGCCACGGCCTCGCTCCGGCCGCCGCCGTCCAGGGGCGTGAGCAGCGCACTGCGGGCGTCGCCGGACAGCAGTCGCACGGCGTCGTCCTCCTCGCGCTCGGCGGCCTTCCCACCCCAGGATCGGGGTTGCCAGTAAACCTTCAATCTCATAGGTTTGCATCCCTCACGGTGTGATCTGGCTCACTTCAAGGGAGGCGCGGATGGCCCGGACCGAGAGTGGGAGGGGCGGCGGCGACGCCCTGTCGACGCCGTTCACCCCCGGGATGCGCGACAACCCCGCCGAGCTGGCGGACTTCACCGACGGGATCGTCGGCCGGCCGCTGCCGCTCGCCGACCCGGACCCGCCCGCCCCCTCGCCCGAGCAGGCGTTCGCCGCCGAGTGGCGCAACGCGGCGTACAACTGCTTCTCCTCGGGGCACAAGTTCTGCCGCGAGGTGTGCCCGGTGATGCAGGTGACCCGCAACGAGTCGTGGACCCCGACCGCCTTCCACGCCAACGTCGTGGCGATGGAGCGCGGCGAGCTCACCGTCGAGGACGTCGCCGCCGACTACGTCAACTGCACCCAGTGCGGGGCCTGCGAGCTGCGCTGCCCCAACACGCTGTTCACCGGTGACTTCTACCGGTTCCGCACCCGCACGGTCGACGTCGTCAAGGCGGTGCGGGCCCTCGCCGTCGACCAGGGCGTGCACCAGGAGGGCTGGCGCACCTGGAACGCCCGCACCGACGAGCTCACCCACGAGCCGGTGCTCGGCGAGACCCCGGTCAGCCAGGAGCACGTGCGCGACTGGAGCGCGGGACTCGACCTGCCGATCGGCGGCGAGACGGTGCTGTTCGTCGACTGCGAGGCGGCGTTCTACCGCACCTCGGTGCCGCGGGCGGTGGCCCAGATCCTGACGCTGGCGGGCTACGAGTTCGGGCTGATGGGGGAGCAGTGGTGCTGCGGCGGCCCGGCCGCCGAGATGGGGTACGTCGAGCAGGCGCAGCGGTTCGCCCGCCACAACCTCGACGACTGGCGCTCGACGGGCACCAAGCGGGTGCTCGTGCTCGACCCGCACGACTACATCTCGTTCACCGAGGACTACCCCCGCTACTTCGGCGAGGAGTACGACGGCATCGAGGTCGTGCTGGTCGTCGAGCTCCTCGCCCAGCTGATCCGGGAGGGCCGCCTGACGCCGTCCGTCCCCGTCGAGCGGGCGATCACCTATCACGACCCCTGTCGGCTCAACAAGCGCAAGGGGATCTGGCAGGAGCCCCGCGAGATCCTCCGCGCGATCCCCGGCCTGACCTTCCACGACGTCGACCGGGTCACCCAGTGGTCGTACTGCTCCGGCGGCGGCGGGGGCCTGCCGATCGAGAAGCCGGAGCTCACCGAGCGGATCTCGGCGAGCCGTCTCGAGAAGGCGGCCGCCCTCGAGGTCGACACCCTGGTCAGCGCCTGTCCGTGGTCCGAGCGCCCGCTGTCGGCGGCCGGGGAGGGCCACGACATCGACGTGGTCGACCTCCACGAGCTGCTCGCGGCCTCCCTCGGCATCGAGGTCGGGGGCACGACGGACGGAGGCGTGTCGTGACCCTCCAGCTCGAGCGCCTCGACGAGGTGGTGACCGCGCTGCGCACCGTGCTGGCCGACGACCAGATCCTCACCTCCAAGGCCGACCGGCTGAACCGTGCCCGCGTCCCCGCGCCGTTCCCGGTGCACCGGTGGGCCGAGCGGCTGCCCGACCTGGCCGTGCTGCCGACCAGCACCGAGCAGGTCGCCGGCGTGGTCCGGATCGCCAACGAGCTGCGCGTCCCCGTCGTACCGCGGGACGGGGGGACCGGGCTCACCGACGGCGCCGTGCCGCTGCGCGGCGGCATCGTGCTCGACGTCAAGCGGATGAACGAGATCCACGCCCTCGACCTGGAGAACCGCACGGTGACCGTCGGTGCCGGCATCAACATGCTCAAGCTCAACGAGCAGCTCGCGCGGCACGGTCTGTTCTACCCCGACGACCCGGCGTCGTACCCTTGCTCGCTGGTCGGCGGGCGGATCGGCACCAGCGGCTGGTCGCTGATCGGCGCCCGGTACGGCCACACCCGCGACCTGGTGCTCAGCTTTGACCACGTGCTCCCGACCGGCGAGGTGATGCACGTCGGTGACGGGATCGGCCACCAGATCAGCAAGTCCTCCAGCGGCTACCAGCTCAAGCACCTGTTCATGGGCCACCAGGGCACGCTCGGGGTCGCGACGGAGGCGACGCTCAAGCTGTACCCGAAGCCGGAGGCCGAGCTCTCGCCGTTCTGGGCTTTCGACGACTACGACGACGCCTACCGGTGCGTGGGCGCGCTGGCCCGGGCCGGGGTCGCGACCTTCGCCGGGGCGGTGCTCTTCGACGAGTGGAAGGTCGCCTACCTGCGTCGCGACGACGAGGCCTACATCCCCCAGCCCGGCGACGTGCGCGCCCTGGTCTGTGCGGTGCTGTACGGCTACGAGGACGAGGTCCGCCCGGCCGGGCGGCGGCTGTTCCGGATCGCCAGGGAGTACGGCGCCCGCTACCTCGGGGACGAGATCTCCGAGGGTGACTGGGCCGCCCGCCACGACCGCTACGCGACTCCGCTGCACGGCCGCACCAAGGACGGCCAGGTGGTCCCGATGAGCTGGCACTGCGAGGACGCCGCCATCAACTACACCCGGCTGCCCGCGGTCTCGAAGGCCTGGCACGAGATCGTCGCCGACCTGCGCCGTCGTACCGACGTCTTCGACGACTGGGGGATGTTCGCCTACACCTCCGCCGACACCGGCGTCGACTACCTCACCGAGATCGACGTCGGCATCTGGGAGCAGCACCTCGACGACCGGGCCTGGGAGCTCTGGGTCGCGGCCAAGCGGGACCTCGCCGCGGTCGCCCTGGCCCATCGCGGCTCGATCAGCGCCTGCCACGGCTCGTGCCGCGAGGGCGAGGTGGACCTCGTCCCGGACGAGCTGGGCCGCGGGTACGACCTGATGCTCGACCTCAAGCGCACCCTGGACCCGAACAACATCATGAACCCCGGGAAGTACCACCTCGACCGGGCCTACGAGCCGGGCGGCCGGTGATGTGCCCCGAGGAGCAGGACCGCCCGATCGGCTACCGGTACGCCGAGCAGCACGAGCCGCCGCCGCCCGAACGGGCCTCCGACGTGGCCCTCACGACCTTCGAGCACGTCTTCGAGGTCGACCCCCGGCTGATGGAGCGCTGGGTGCTGCAACAGCAGTTCCCCAACTGGGACAGCCTCCGGATCATGAACAGCCGGCACGACCACCTCGACTGGATGCACCGCCACTTCGCCGACCGGGTCGTGACGGGCTCGGAGCTGCTGGCCGAGGTCGAGCACGACCCCCCACCGCCCGGACCCGCCGCGCCGGCCAGGTAGCCCGGCCCTCTCGAGAAGGAGTCACCCGATGAGATTCAGCTACGCGATGTTGCCGGACTACCCACTCACCGAGTCCCTGGCGTCGATCAGGCGGGCCGACGAGCTCGGTTTCCACGCCGTCTACGCGGCCGACGAGACCTGGCACAAGGACCTGTGGCTGCTCTTCGCCGCGGCCGCGGCGTCGACCAGCCGGATCCGGCTCGGCCCCAGCATCTCCGGGGTCTGTCTGCGCGAGCCGACGCTGATCGCCCAGGCCGCGGCGACGCTCGACGAGCTGACCGGCGGGCGCGCCGAGGTCGCCGTCTCGAGCGGCAATTTCGGGCTGCTCGCGCAGTACAAGATCGACTGGGCGAAGACCAAGCCTCTGTCGCGGGTCAAGGAGTCGGTGCACGTGATCCGCACCCTGCTCGACGACGGCGTGATCAGCTTCGACGGCGAGTTCTTCTCCTACGACGGGCTCTTCACCTTCGCCCGCCCGGTCCAGGAGCACCTGCCGGTGAAGATGGGCGCGATGCGCGGACCGAAGTCCTTCGAGGCGGCGACGGAACTCTCCGACGGCTGCCACCACGCGCTCAGCTACACCCGCGAGGCCTACGAATACATGATGGAGCACTGCGCCATCGGCGCGGAGCGGGCCGGCAAGAACCTGCAGGACCTCGACCTGGGCTCGTGGGTGGTGTTCTGCGTCGCCGAGGACTCCGCGGTCGCCAAGGACGCGGCCCGCAGCATGGTCGGCCTCTACGCCTCCTCGATGCCGCACGAGCAGCTGAAGCGCAACGGCGTCCAGCCCGACGAGGTCGCACCGATCATCGCGGCGATCGGCGCGGGCGACATGGCGCGTGGGATCGAGCTGACCACTCCCGACCTGGCCGAGCGTCTCTCCATCGCCGGCACGCCCGAGGAGGTCACCGCGAGGATCAAGGAGCAGATCGAGCCGACCGGGGTCAACCACATGATCCTGGCCATCACCGACGCCGCCCTGGTGAAGGCGCTGATGGGTCGCGAGCTCGAGGGGGTCCCGGACATCAACTCCCAGCTGCAGCTCGTGCACGACCAGGTGATGCCGGCGTTCGCGTGAGCCGCGACGACGGGTCCGGGTTGGCAGAGGGGGCGGGATTCGAACCCGCGGTAGGTCTCCCTACGACCGCTTTCAAGGCGGTTCCGATCGGCCGCTCCGGCACCCCTCCTCGCGCATCCGGGGATGCGCCGGGGAGAAGTCTAGGCGGTGATCACTCCGAGCCGCCGAGCTCCAGCTCCACGTCGTCGTAGGCGAGGTCGTTGAGCCGCTGCACGTGGTGGTGCACGTCGACCACGAGCCGCTTGAGCTCGATGCGGACCTCCTCGACCGATTCGGTCTCCAGGACGACGCTCCCGAGCCGGTTGAGCCGGCCGAGCAGCACGTTGCGCTCCCGGAACGCCGTGCCGCCGCGGGCGGCCAGCCAGCCGTCGTCGGGACCCGCCGCCTCGCCGGCCAGCGCGTCGCGCAGCGCCGCCATCCGCTGCCGGACCACCCAGCGCCAGTTGCCGAGCGGCACTCCCCGCTGTCGCGGCGCGTCGAGGGCCAGATCGAGGCCCTGGAGCGCGATCGTCAGGCGGGCGGTCATCCCGCTGGTGGTCGGTGTGCGGGTCGTGGCCATGGGCGCCTCCCGGCTGCGTCTGGGGCTCGAGTGTGACCCAGCTCACGACCGATCACAAGGCCGTCGAGGGCCGGATTGGCCGGTGCCCGGACCGGCGTTGTCCAATAGGAGGGTGCCAGACCCCGCTCCACTCCCGCCCGCCGACGCCGCCTCGGTGGACTACCGACTCAACCCGGCGTTCGCGGCCCGGTTCGTGGGGCTCGCCCTGGTCCTCACCGCCCTGCTGATGTTCGCCGCGACCGCCCTGGTGGCCGTCCTCGACCTGCCCGCCGACGTCCTGGTCGTGCTGCTCGTGGTCAGCGTGGTGGCGGTCTTCGTGCTGGGCTGGCGGCTGCGCTCGCGGTCCTTCGTGCTCCGCTGCGACCGGGACGGCTACCGGGTCGGCCTGGTCCGGGGCGCCGGCGTGACTGCGGCCCGGTGGACCGACGTCGCGGACGCCGCCACCGCCTCGCCGCGGGGCATCCCCTGCGTCGTCCTGCACCTGAAGGACGGCCGGACCACCACGATCCCCGTGCAGGCGCTCGCGATCGACCGCGAGCAGTTCGTCCGCGAGCTGCAGCAGCACCTCCAGCGTGGTCAGGGTCTGCGCCCGGTCTGACCGCCCGGCCTGATCACCCGATCTGACCGCGAGGTCGGGGCTGATTCGTGGATCGCCGCACCGGCCTAGTAGCCTGTCGGCGCTGTCGAGGAGGCGTCGCCTAGTCCGGTCTATGGCGCCCGCCTGCTAAGCGGGTTTGGGGCTACAACCCCATCGAGGGTTCAAATCCCTCCGCCTCCGCCAGAGATAGACGCAAGGAAACCCCCGGTGAGCCTGGCTCGCCGGGGGTTCCTTCGTTCCGAATTCAGGACTCGGGGCTCAGGCCTCGACGGACGGGCCCGCGAGGGCCTCGACCCGGCCGTCGGTCGGGTCGGCGTGGTGGCGTCCGATGGGCAGCACCATCGGCTTGCCCGAGACCGGGTCGGGGACGACGCGGGAGGCCATGCCGAAGACGTCACGCACCGTCTCGGCGGTGAGGACCTGGCCGGGGTCGCCGGCGGCGTACAGGTGGCCCTCCCGCACGGCCACCAGGTGGTCGGCGTAGCGCGCGGCCAGGTTGAGGTCGTGCAGCACCATCACGATGGTCGTGCCGCGGCTGCGGTTGAGGTCGGTGAGCAGGTCGAGTACGTCGACCTGGTGGCTGACGTCGAGGAAGGTCGTCGGCTCGTCGAGCAGCAGGATGTCGGTCTGCTGGGCCAACGCCATCGCGATCCAGACCCGCTGGCGCTGGCCGCCGGACAGCTCGTCGACGCTGCGGTCGGCGAGCTCGAGGGTGTCGGTGAGCCGCAGCGCCTCGGCGACGGCGGCGCTGTCGTCGGCGGCCCAGCGCGAGAGCACCCGCTGATGGGGGTTTCGGCCGCGGGAGACCAGGTCGCCGACGACGATGCCCTCGGGCGCGACCGGCGACTGCGGGAGCAGCCCGAGGGTGCGCGCGACGTCCTTGGTCGGCAGCTTGTGCAGTGCCTTGCCGTCGAGGAGCACCCGGCCGCCCCGGGGGGCCAGCAGTCGCGACATGGCCCGCAACAGGGTGGACTTGCCGCAGGCGTTCGCGCCGACGATCGCGGTGATCTGCCCGGGCGGGACGACCAGGTCGAGGTCGTCGATGACGGTGCGGTCGCCGTACCCCAGGGTGATGCCCTCGACGACGAGGGAGTGGGCGTCGGTCACAGCGATCCTCCGGAGCGGTTGGAGCGGACGAGGAGGTAGATGAGGTACGGCGCCCCGAGCGCGCCCGTGATGACGCCGACGGGGTAGCGGTTCTCGAAGGCGAACTGGCCGAGCAGGTCGGCCGAGGACACCAGCAACGCGCCGACGAGGGCCGCGGGGACCATCAGGGAGCCTCCGGACCCGATGATCCGCGCTGCGATCGGGCCGGACAGGAAGGCGACGAAGGCGATCGGGCCGGCGGCGGCCGTGGCGAAGGCGATCAGCGCGACGGCGGCGACGATCGCGACCAGCCGGGTGCGTTCGACGCGGACGCCGAGGGCGGAGGCCGAGTCGTCGCCCTGCTGGAGGAGGTTGAGGTTGCGGGCCTGGGCGAGCAGCACCGGGCAGGCGACGAGCATGGCCAGGGCGAGCGGCCGGGCCTGGTCCCAGGACGCGTTGTTGAGGCTGCCGGTCAGCCACCGCATCGCGGTCTGCACGTCCCAGACCGCCCCCTGGAGCAGGACGTAGGAGACCACGCTCTCCAGCATCGCGGCAACGCCGATGCCGATCAGGATCAGCCGGGTGCCGACGACGCCGTCGCGGAACGCGAGGAGGTAGATGACCAGGGCGGTGCCGAGCGCCGCGGCGATGGCGAGCGCCGAGACGGCGGCCCCGTCGAGGGAGTAGACGACGATCGCGATGACCGCCGCCGCGCTCGCCCCGGAGCTGATCCCGATGATGTCGGGCGCGGCCAGCGGGTTGCGCAGCATGGTCTGGAAGGTGACCCCGCCCAGGCCGAACGCCGCACCGGTCAGCACGGCCAGGCTGGCGCGCGGCAGCCGGAGCTCGCCGACCGTGAACGAGGCCCCGGGCACGACCTCGCCGCGGATCACGTCGAGCACCTCGCCCGGCCCGTAGAAGGTGTTTCCGATCATCAGGCTGGTCGCGTAGACGCCGGCCACCAGGACCGCGAGCACGACCATGACGAGCAGGCGTCGTACGGCGCGCCGGCGGCGGCCGCGGGCGACGCGCACGACCGGGTCGACGGGAGCCCGAGGGGCGTCGAGGGTCTGGGCACTCACAGGGAACGCACCTTCTGCCGGCGGACGATGTAGATGAAGAACGGTGCCCCGATGAGCGCCGTGATGATCCCGACCTCGATCTCCTCCGGACGCGCGACGACCCGGCCGACGACGTCGGCGACGGTGAGCAGGGCGGCGCCGACGATCGCGGAGAGCGGCAGCAGCCAGCGGTGGTCGATGCCGATCAGCAGCCGGCACAGGTGCGGGACCACGAGGCCGACGAACGCGATCGGGCCGGCGACGGCGGTCGCGGCACCGCACAGGACGACCGCGCCGACGAAGGCCAGCAGCCGGGTCAGGACGACCCGCTCACCGAGACCGGCGGCGACGTCGTCGCCGAGGGCCAGCGAGTTGAGCCCGCGGGCGGCGAGGAGGCACAGGACCGCGCCCACGGCCAGGAAGGGCAGCACCTGGCCCATCCGGTCGTACGACGCCCCGCCGACGCCGCCGATCTGCCAGAACCGGAAGCTGTCCAGGATGTCGACGCGCGGCAGTAGGACGGCGTTGATGAGCGAGCTGAACGCGGCCGAGGTCGCGGCTCCGGCCAGCGCCAGCTTCAGGGGCGTGGCGCCACCCCGGCCCAGGGAGCCGATCGTGTAGACGAAGGCGGCCGCGAGCGCCGCTCCGGCGATGGCGACCCAGGTGTACGACGCGGGCGAGGACAGGCCGAAGAAGGCGATGCCGGAGACGACCGCGAGCGAGGCGCCGGTGGTGACGCCGAGGATGCCGGGGTCGGCGATGGGATTGCGGGTCACGCCCTGCATCACGGCGCCGGCGAGGCCCAGGGCCGCCCCGACGAGCATGGCCAGCACGGTGCGGGGGATGCGCTTCTGCACCGCCGCCTGGGCGATGTCGGCCTCGCCGCCGCCCAGGCCGGCGACCACGTCGTGCCAGCCGACCGTGCGGACGCCGAAGGCGACCGAGGCCAACCCGGCGAGCACCGTGACGAGCAGCGCCCCGGCCACCCACAGGACGCGGGTCGTCCCCGACCGTCGCGTGACGGTCGGGGACGACTGCGGGGCCAGGGTCGCGGTCACTCCGCCTTGGCGGCGGCGGCGCCGAGCAGCTCGAAGTACTCGTCGACGCCCCAGCCGATGGACAGCGGGGAGGGGTTGGCCGAGGCGGCCAGCGGGGTCGACTCCTCGAGGATGGCGATCGAGCCGCGCTTGATCGCCGGGATCTTCGACAGCAGCGGGTCGGCCTGGAGCTGCTCGATCAGGTCGCCGTCGGGGTCGCCGTACGTGGCGAAGACGTCGACGTCGGCGAACGCCTCGGCGTCCTCAGCGCTCCGGGTCACGTAGAACTCCTCGGTCTTGGCCGACTCCTCTTCGACGATCGCCGGGTTGGTCATCCCGGCGGCGAGCATGAAGCCCTGGCGGGTGTCGTGGCTGGTGTAGAAGCCGATCTGGCTGAGGTCCTTCGGGTCGAGGAAGGCGAACATGATGCTCTTCCCGGCCAGCGCGGGCTGCGCGGCGTACGACTCCTCCACCTGCGCGTCGAGGTCGGCGATCAGCTCCTCGCCCTCCTCGGCCAGGCCGAGGGCCTGGCTCTCCATGGTGATCATCTGCTCCCAGGTGGTGGCCCAGGCGACCTCGGGGTAGGCGACCACGGGCGCGATCTTGGTGAGGGTGTCGTAGTCGTCCTTGGTCAGGCCGGAGTACGCCGCGAAGATCACGTCGGGCGCGGTGTCGGCGACGGCCTCGAAGTCGATGCCCTCGGTCTCGTCGAACAGCACGGGGGTCTCGGCGTCGAGCTCCTTCAGTTGCTCCTCGACCCACGGGAGTACGCCGTCGTTGTCGTCGTCGCCCCAGGTCGCCTTGCTCATCCCGACGGGTACGACGCCGAGCGCGAGCGGGACCTCGTGGTTGGACCAGGCGACGGTCGCGACCCGCTCCGGCTTCTTCTCGATCGTCGTCTTGCCGAAGGCGTGCTCGATGGTGACCGGGAAGGCCGCGGACGAGTCACCGCCGGATGCGCCGGCTTCGGTGTCGCCGGACTCGCTCTCGCTGCCGCAGGCGCTGAGGGCGAGAGCGAGGGCGGCGGCGGTGGCCGCCGCGAGGAGGCGTGTGGAACGCATGGAGGTGCTCCGATCGTGATTAGGTAAGGCAACCCTAAAGGATCGATGCGTCTTCATGTGAGTCGGTGTGCGGTTTGCCCCCCCCAGGTCGGCGGGAGGGGTTGCCAGCAGGGCGTGGCCCCACCGACAGTGGAAGCCCGGACAGAAGGACACCCCCATGAACCTCGCTCGCAAGGCAGCCCTCCTCGCCGCCGCCACCGTCGTCACCTTCGGGCTGGTCGCGCTGCCGGCCCCGGCCCAGGCCAGCAGCTGGGGCTGCGGCGGCTTCTGCCGCGTCGTCCGGTAGCGCTTTCCCGGTCAGCTCTCGGTGGGCGTCTCGTTGCCGGAGACGCCGCGGGTGCCCATCGTGTAGCCGAGCTGGAAGCGCGTCTCGGCGTCGTACTCCTGCTTCAGGTCGGCCACGTAGCCGGCGTACGTCCGGGGGCTGACGCCGAGTCGCTTCGCGCTGACCGGGTCGGAGTGGCCCTCGATCAGCATCCGGATCGTCATCGCCCGCTGCTCGGCGGCGATGTCGCGCATCATCGACGACTCCCGGTTCGCGAAAGGCCGGCCGCGCTCCCAGGTGCGCTCGAAGATGTCGACCAGGTAGGCCACCACGGACGGCTCGCGTACGGCGATCGCGGTGCGCAGGTCGTCCGCGGCGGGAATCACCGCCACCCGCCGGTCGACGACGATCATCCGGTTGAAGAACTCGTCGAGGGTCCGGACCTCCGCACCGCGCTCGGTGACGGCGGTGACGTACTTGTGCGTGATCGAGCTGCGCCGGGCGCTGTGCTGGTAGAGGGTGCGCATCCGGGTGCCGCGCTCGAGCATCGCGATGTCGCGCACCGCTGCTTCGGCGAGTGACGGCGCGTCGCGGCCGGCCTGCGGCTGCGCGGTCAGCATCTCGTCCTCCGCCTCGGACACCAGGCTGGTGAGGAACGGGCCGATCGCCTCGTCCCGCAGGTAGGTGAAGGGCCCGTGACCGGCGGTGGACGGCGCGCGTCGCCAGCTGGTGCTCAGGCCCGCGAAGGTCCGGGCCCAGTGGGAGGACTCCTCCAGCAGCCGGGAGCCCTCCTGGGTGAGCGGGGAGACGACCCGCGACTGGACCGTGCTCGGGTCCTCGGCCACCCAGGTGTCGGACTCCGCGTCGCGCCGGACCAGGCCGAGCTCGACCAGCAGCCCGAAGGCGCGGTGCTGCGCGCCGCCCGCCACGATCCGCTCGTCGGTCGCGGCGAGTCCGCCGGAGGCGAGCGCCTCGTCGTAGAGCGACGTCGACTCGGCCTCGAACAGCGCGCGCCGCTCGGGACCGGAGATCTCGGGGCCCTGACTCGACACGGGCACATGCTCGCACAGGCGACGTCGGCCCCGCCCGAACCGGGCGGGGCCGACGTCGATGGGTCCTGGGGTCAGGCGCCGAGGCGCGCGCGCAGCCCGTCGAGCTCGGTCCAGAGCACGGCCGGGAGGTCGTCGCCGAACTTCTCGAACCACTCCTGGATCTGCGGGAGCTCGGCCTTCCACTCCTCCGGGTCGACCGCCAGGGCGGCGGCGAGCGCCTCCTCGGTCATGTCGAGACCGTCGGTGTCCAGGGCGCCCGGCGTCGGCACGTAGCCGACGGGGGTCTCCACGGCGTCGGCCTGGCCGTCGATGCGCTCGACGACCCACTTCAGCACCCGGCTGTTCTCGCCGAAGCCGGGCCACAGGAAGCCGCCTTCGTCGTCCCGACGGAACCAGTTGACGTAGAAGATCTTCGGCAGCTTGGCGGCGTCGTTGTCCTTGCCGACCGTGATCCAGTGGTTGAAGTAGTCGCCGGCGTTGTAGCCGATGAACGGCAGCATCGCCATCGGGTCGCGGCGTACGACGCCGACCGCACCGACCGCGGCGGCGGTCGTCTCGCTGGACAGGGTGGCGCCCAGGAAGGTGCCGTGGGTCCAGTCACGCGCCTCGAAGACCAGCGGGACGGTCGTCTTGCGCCGGCCGCCGAAGAGGATCGCGTCGATCGGGACGCCGCGCGGGTCGTCGTACTCGTCGGCGAGGATGTCGCACTGCTTGATCGGGGTGCAGTAGCGGCTGTTGGCGTGGCTGGAGAGCTCCTCGGACTCGGGGGTCCACGGCTCGCCCTTCCAGGAGGTCGCCTGCGCGGGCGTGTTCTCCAGGCCCTCCCACCAGATGTCGCCCTCGGGGGTGAGCGCGACGTTGGTGAACACCGAGTTGCCCTTGTCGATGGTCTTCATCGCGTTGGGGTTGGTGTGGTTGTTGGTGCCGGGCGCGACGCCGAAGAAGCCGTACTCCGGGTTGACCGCCCACAGCCGGCCGTCCTCGCCGATGCGCATCCAGGCGATGTCGTCGCCGAGGGTCTCGACCTTCCAGCCGGGGATGGTCGGCTCGAGCATCGCGAGGTTGGTCTTGCCGCAGGCGCTCGGGAAGGCGGCAGCGATGTACTTGACGACGCCGGCCGGGCTGGTGAGCTTGAGGATCAGCATGTGCTCGGCCAGCCAGCCCTCGTCGCGGGCCATGACGCTCGCGATGCGCAGGGCGTAGCACTTCTTGCCGAGCAGGGCGTTGCCGCCGTACCCGGAGCCGTAGGACCAGATGGTCCGCTCCTCGGGGAACTGCACGATGTACTTGGTGTCGTTGCAGGGCCAGGCGACGTCGCTCTCGCCGTCGGCGAGCGGGTGGCCCACGGAGTGCACGGCCTGGACGAAGGTGGCGTCGAGCTCCTCCATCCGGCGCAGCACGTGGGAGCCCATCCGAGCCATGACGCGCATCGAGGCGGTGACGTAGGCGGAGTCGGTTATCTCGATGCCGAACATCGGCTGCTCGGCCTCGAGGTGACCCATGACGAAGGGGATGACGTACATCGTGCGGCCCTTCATGGCGCCCGCGTATAGCTTCGTCATCAGCGGCTTCATCTCCGCCGGGGCCATCCAGTTGTTGGTGGGCCCCGCGTCACGCTTGTCGACCGAGCAGATGTAGGTGCGGTCCTCGACGCGCGCGACGTCGATCGGGTCGGAGGCGGCGTAGAAGGAGTTCGGCTTGATCGCCGGGTTGAGCCGGGTGAACGTCCCGGTCGAGACCAGGGCGTCGGTCAGCTGGGTCCACTCCTCGTCGGAGCCGGTGCACCAGTGGATGCTGTCCGGCTGCATCAACTCGGCGAACTCGTTGACGAAGTCGAGGATGCCCTGGTGGGTCGTGGGAGCCGTCTGGTTCCGGGTCTGCGTGTCGGCTGTCATAGCTGTTCCCTCTCGCGCCGTGCACAGCGCCCGGGCCAGCGGGCCCGGGTCGCCGAGTCGTCGAGCGTGTCGACGTGGCTGTCGTGGACTGTTGCTGAATTCGCCCGGCACCGTTGCCCGACGAGATGGGTGGGCAGAGGCTAACCCGGTCCGCCGGTTCCACACATTGGATCGTTCAATGCGTACGACGACGGCCCGGACCCCCTGTGTGGGCAGGGAATCCGGGCCGTCGGGGGGTTGTTCGTCAGTCGCTCTCGCGCTCCACGGCGGCGGCCACGCGGCGGTGGGCCTCCCAGATCGCCTCGGGCATGTTGTCGAACAGCGCGAGGTGCTCGGCGCGGTGCTCCATCTCCTGCTGCCAGCGCACCTTGTCGATCGTCAGGATCGTCTGCAGGTCCTCGGGGCTGATCTCGACGCCCTCGAGGTTGAGCTCCTCCTCGGTCGGGATGATGCCGACCGAGGTCTGGCGGCCCTTGACCTCGCCGTTGCGCAGCTGCAGCAGCCACAGCAGCGGGCGCAGGTTGTCGCGGTAGCCGGGCCACAGGAAGTGACCGTCCTCCGGGTCGCGCTGGAACCAGTTGACGTGGGCGAAGATCGGCTGGTCCGTGGCCGCGCCGACGACGTCGAGGTAGTGCTGGGCGTAGTCGCCCTCGCCGTACGCCATGAACGGGCGGTTGGACATGGGGTCGTAGCGGAGCACGCCCTCCTTGCCCTCGGCGGCCGCGGTGGCCTCGGCGCCGAGCGTCAGGCCGTCGTAGACGCCCTCGGCGAGGTCGTGGATCGCGCGGATCAACGGCTCACGGTCGCGGGTGCGGCCACCGAAGATGATCGCGTCGATCGGCACGCCGGTCGCGGCGTCGTAGTCGGCGGCGATGTTGGGGACGTTGTCGAGCGTCGTCGTGAAGCGGCTGTTGGGGTGGGCCCAGGGCGAGGTGTCCGCGTCCTTGCGGTCCGCGATGGGCGCGCCCGTCCAGTCCAGCCAGCCGGCGGTCTCGGCGGGCGGCTGCTTGGTGCGGCCCTCCCACCAGACCTCACCGGTCTGCGGGTTGTAGGCGATGTTGGTGAAGATCGCCTGGGTGCCCTCGGCGATGGACTCCAGGGCGGTCGGGTTCGTGCCCTCGTTGGTGTCCTTGGCGACACCGAACACGCCGTACTCGGGGTTCATGCCCATCAGCCGGCCGGTCGACTCGTCGACCCACAGCCACGCGATGTCGTCGCCGTAGAACGAGACGTGGTAGCGCTCGCCCAGGACGTCGGGGGCCAGCATCATCGCCAGGTTGGTCTTGCCCGACGCACTCGGGAAGCCGCCACAGATGTGGTAGTCCTTCCCGGTCTCCTTGTCCTTGATCCCGATCAGCATGTACTGCTCGGCGAGGAACTTCTTCGACGCCCAGCCGTCGTAGGCGCCCTGGCGCAGGCCGTGGGCGATCTTGCCGAGCAGCGCGTTGCCGCCGTACGACGAGCCGAAGTGCAGGATCGTGCGCTCGTCGGCGACGGTCACGAAGTAGCGCTTGTCGTCGGCCGTGCCCTGACCGAGGTTCTCCAGGTCGCCGGTCACGTGGACGGCGCGCACGAAGTGGGAGGGGTCCTCGAGGCCGTCGAGGAAGTGCGCCCCCACGCGGGCCATGCGGATCATGTGCAGCACGACGGTGCGGGTGTCGGTGAGCTGGACACCCGCCGCCCACGGGGCGAGCTCGTTGCCGGGAGGCGACATCAGGTACGGGATGACGTACATGGTCTTGCCGGCCGACTCCCCGCGCATGAGGTCGTGCAGCAGCGGCTTCATCTCCGAGGCGGGGCGCCAGTTGTTGTAGACGCCCTTGTCCTTCTCGTCGTTGGTCGCCACGATCGTGCGCTCCTCGGAGCGCGCGGTGTCCTTGTGGTAGCTGCGGGAGTAGTAGCGACCCTCCCCGGCCGGCTCGAGCTCGCCGGCGTCCAGGCACTCCTGGATGAGGCGGGCGTCGTCGGCGGCGCTGACGACCTCGATGCGCTCCGCGCCCGTGAGGTCCGCGTACTTCCGGACGTACTCGAGGACGTGGGGGTTGGTCAGTCCGGCTGCCGTCAGGGCCGCCTCAACATCTGCCATCTCTGCCTGGCTCCCTCTCGTGGAACTGCCGTCGGCGGCGGGCCTGCTGTCCCGCCGGGTGGTGACGGCACCTTCCCACACCGTCCGCAAGGACCTCCACCGTGGTGGGGTCCGGCTGATTTCAGGATGCCCGAGGTGGTCCGCTATCCTCGTCCAGTCGCTCGCCTCGGTGGGTGAAGGGCGCCTGTAGCTCAACGGATAGAGCATCTGACTACGGATCAGAAGGTTTGGGGTTCGAATCCCTACAGGCGCACAGAACTTCGAAGCCCCAGGTCAGCGCGCTGACCTGGGGTTTTGTCGATTTCAGGGTGTGTCAGGACGGTCGGTCAGGACAAGCCAGATCGGGCCGAACTCGGCTCCGGGCACACTGTGGGCACACTGTGGGCACAGATCGTCGGCGACAGGGGCTCCTGAACCGGGGTCGCGAAGGGCGACGAGTACGTGTCCGGCGAAGCGATCGGTCGTTGGGATCCGCGCTGATCCCGTCTACGCATGCGTAGGGCTGGCGGCGTTTGCTTCCCGCTGTCGAGGCGGTAGGGAGAGGGTCCGAGTCGCGGCCAAATCACGTGGGCCAGCTCATTCGCGAGGGTGTGACGCAAGCCAGGTGTCACCGGTCGGTGCGGATTGTGTTCGTTGCAATATGCCTCACCGCTGCCGATCCGATGATGGCCCCGCCCGATGATGGCCCCGCCGGACCTGAGTGGCGCTGGGCCGCGGGCCGGCGGCCGTCCCTGCAGGACTTGTTCGGTCCACTTCTGCCGGTGGTGGCCCCTAGACTGCGCTTACGGGGGACAGATGCGGCGGGAGGTGTGTTGTGGCGGGTAGTGCTGAGCATTTCAAGGCTCTCGTGCGCAGTCACGCTGCCGGTGATGATGCCGCCTTCTACTCAGTCGCGATGCAGGTAGCGGCGCAAGAGGCGCGCAAGGGGCACCACAAGATCGCGGCCGACCTGAAGTCGGCGGTCGAGTCCTCCCGTAGTGCTGGCCCGAAGGTCACATCGATCGCTCAGCCGCGCGGCGATCTCGCCGATCTGGTCATCGCGTCGCATCCCGATGTTTCACTGAAGGAACTCGTGCTGCCGCCAGGGTTGGCGTCCCAGATCCAACGGATCCTGACCGAGCAGCGCCAGCGCAAGAACCTCTTGGGCCATGGCTTTGAGCCGGTGCATCGACTGCTGTTCGAAGGCCCTCCAGGAACGGGCAAGACGATGACAGCAGCAGTGCTCGCTCATGAGCTTTCGATGCCCCTGCTGACGATCCGCTTGGACAGCCTGATGAGCAAGTTCATGGGCGAGACAGCCAGCAAACTGCGGGTGATCTTTGACGCGGCCGAGCAGCAGCGTGCGGTTTACCTGTTCGACGAGTTTGACGCGCTCGGCGGCGACCGCACCGGCAACGACGTCGGCGAAGCTCGCCGGATCTTGAACTCATTCTTGGTGTTCTTGGAGAACAACAGGAGCGAGAGCCTGATCATCGCTGCCACCAACCATCGTCAGATCCTTGACCGAGCGCTGTTCCGGCGTTTCGACATGGTGTTGGACTACGCACTCCCAGACCCCAAGCAGGGGGCTGCGGTGATGCGTGGGCGTCTGGGCACACTGGCGAAGGGTGTGCGCTGGGCGAGCCTCGCGCCGGTGATGGAAGGTCTGTCTCATGCAGATCTCGTTCGGGCAGCCGAGTCGGCCGCAAAGAGCGTGATCCTGAACGGCAGCACTCAGATCACCCCCGAGGATCTGCGCGATTCGCTGGAGGCCCGGAGGGCGGGCAGCCTTGGCTGAACCTCGTCAGCATCTGAGCCATCTCCTAGTTGAGAACAGATCCACAGACGAGGAGTTCCGGCGACGCGGCGGAGGCGATCCCAAGGTTCGACCGGTCGAGAGCCGCTCTGGACATGGCGGAGAACGCCTCGTTGAGGTTCGAACAGCACTGGATGCAGCCGATCAGGCACGAGCCGAGCTGCTGACCGAGGAGGAGCTTCGCGCGCTCGGAACCGTGATCACCCTGGAAGGAACCAGCGCCGAGTATCCGCTTGCTATCGAACGCCTAGAACGCATGTCCGTGCACCGCAAGACGCCGAAGCGTCCGCAGTGGCTGCTCCTCTCGGTGCTCCCGGCGCAGCCTGACCTAGACCTTCCGGAACGAGCGATGGTATGGGTCAGTGACGAGTATCGAGCCCAGTTCCTGAAGCTCTTCGAGGACTACCTGGGGAGTTCCAGTTCCGCTGGCAATCCGAGGAACAACGAACTGGTGGCGAACATCGCCCGTATTCGTCAAAGTGTGCTCGCCGACTTGTGGCAGTCCGACGGCCAGCCCCCGCAGGCCGGGACGCGTTGGTGGGAGGTCTGGCTGCGGCCCACGACTGACGGCCCGGATCTCCTTCGTCGCTACGCGCAGTCCGCAGGATTTGGCGTTTCGTCGCGCGTCTTGCGATTGATCGACCGCAACGTGACGTGGGTGCAGGCCACCTGGTCTCAGCTCGAAGGTCTTCCGTTCACGGCGGTGCCGGTGGCGGAGATCCGTCGCCCTGAGTTCGTGGACACGATCGAGGACCTGACACTGGAGGAGCAGCAGGAGTACCTCGACGATCTTCTTGAGCGCCTCGAACCGGCCCCGGAGGCTGCGCCTGCTGTCTGCCATCTTGATACCGGTGTGGCGCGCACTCATGTGCTGCTGGGCGAATCGCTACCCGAGCAGGATCTGCACACCGTGCTCGGAATCAGTGGCTTCGATCGGGACGGCCACGGAACCAAGATGGCCGGAATCGCCTTGTTCGGCGACCTGGAAGGACAACTGGCAGGATCCGCTCCCGTGGTGCTGCGGCACCGCCTGGAGTCCGTGAGGATCTTCCCGCAGAACGGTGAACCGCAGCACGACCCGATCACCTATGGCGACGTGACGGCCCAGGCGGTCGCCATGCCCGAGACCGTCGCCAGTCGGAGCCGTGTGTTCTGCATGCCTGTCAGCGTCAAGTCCGACGCCGCTGACGTGCCGGGTCAGCCAACCCTCTGGTCGGCAACTGTCGATGCCCTCGCGGTCGGGGCTGAGGTTGTCCGTAACGGCGACGAACTTGAACTGCTCTCCGTGCCGGATCCTGAACGGGCTCGGTTGCTGGTGGTCTCGGCCGGAAACACCGACCAGTGCGTTGCTGATCACCTTGTTCAGTCTGATCTGTCAGCGGTCCTGGATCCTGGACAGGCCTGGAATGCCCTGACTGTAGGCGCACATACGGAGCTCACCGATCTGCCGACAGACCCTGCGTACACGGGGTGGGACGTGGTCGCCAAGGACGGTGAGCTTTCCCCGTACAGCCGTACGTCCTTGTTGTTTGGCATCAAGCCTTGGCCGATCAAGCCGGACATCGTGATGGAGGGCGGCAACGTCCTTCACGACGGGGCTTCGCTGTTCGAACCGGGTTTGCCGGTGCTCTCGACCAGAACCACCGGACATGCCACTGATCTCGCGCTGGCGTCGGCGCACGCGACCAGTGCTGCCACTGCTCAAGGTGCGCGCCTCGCTGCGCTGGCGATGGCCACCTACCCGGAGTATTGGCCTGAGACTATCCGCGCGCTTGTAGTGCACGGAGCAGAGTGGACCCCGGTGATGAAGGCCGCCGTGAAGGAGGCGGGCAAGTCCGGCAAGAAGAATCAGCAAGCCGTGCTGCGTCGATACGGCTGGGGAGTTCCGACGGAAGACCGCGTGCTCTATTCGACGGACCAGGCGGTGACTCTGGTCGTTCAAGATGAGTTCATTCCGTTCGAGGGTAACGAATTCAAGATCCCAGCGTTCCGTCTCCACGACCTGCCTTGGCCAACACAAGTTCTTCAAGATCTAGGTGACGCCCAGGTAGACCTGCGGGTCACACTCTCCTACTTCGTCGAGCCCACCGCGTCGCGCCGCGGATGGCGCCGCCGCTACAGCTACGCCTCCCACCACCTGCGCTTCGAAGTCCAAGATCCCTTGGAAACCGAATCGCAGTTCGTCCAACGGGTCAACCACGACGCTCGAACGGAAGAGGCCGGTGGACGCCCCGGGGGCGGACAAGTCAAGTGGCTGGTGGGCGCCAACCAGCGCAACCTCGGTTCGCTACACCAGGACATCTGGCAGACCTCCGGCGTCGAACTTGCGCACTCGGGAAAGCTCGCAGTCTTCCCGGTCGGTGGCTGGTGGAAGAACAACGCCGCCAAAGCCCGAGTCGACCAGCCGGTTCGGTACGCACTGGTGGTCTCCCTGAAGACTGCCGAACAGGACGTCGACC
Organism: Nocardioides sp. W7; assembly: GCF_022919075.1. Lineage (NCBI taxonomy): Bacteria > Bacillati > Actinomycetota > Actinomycetes > Propionibacteriales > Nocardioidaceae > Nocardioides > Nocardioides sp. W7. The sequence goes on from NZ_CP095078.1 coordinate 1,056,569, forward strand.
TGTACACCCCCGTTGCGAACACTCTCCAGATTCCGACCCCGATCGTGATCGAGTAGCTCATTTCGTTGCGGCTCATCGTCCGACGGATCTGCGCCGCCTGGTTAGCCAGTCACTGGCGACGATAAGTCCACCCATGCCGCTGGCCGGCTGAGTCATTCTGGGCTACGCATAGGGCTACCGACCCCGATCTGATTGGCGAGGCCGCCGGGTCAGGAGCTCGACCTCTTTGGCGTAGGTCGTCGGCTCGTCCCGCGTAGTAGAGCTCGGCAACGTCAGTGCTGTGGCCGGCCCAGTCGGAGGCGAGGTAGATGCTGATGCCGGCGTCGAGCCAGTGGGTGATGGCGGCCTTGCGGAGTGTCTTGGGCGGCATGCCGACGAGCGCCGGTCTTGAGCTACCGGCGAAGATGCGTTCGCAGGCTGCCCGCCAGTAGGGCTCGGTGATGTTGCCCCAGGAGAGCCGAGCGCGTCCGGAGGGGCTGGTGAAGGTGCGGTCGTGGCCGTCGTACCCGCGCTCGAGGTGGATGCGGAGGGCGCCGGCGGTCTCGGGGATTGCGGGGACCTGGCGGGTGTCGCCGGCTTCGCGGTGCTTCAGGTTGCGGGTACGTCGGCCGCGGAGGGCGGTCTCGCGGTCGTAGACCGCGGCCTCGGTCTCCTCGAAGGTGACGACGGTCGGTTCGGTCGCGGTGCCGAAGGCGATGAGCTCTGGTCGATGGGCGACGAGCTCGCCGGGTCGGGCGGCGAGGGTGCCGGCGGCGAGGACGAGGGCTCGGAAGCGTTCACCTGTTGGGTGACCGTCCACGACGGGACCGAGGGTGGCGATGGCGTCGGCGAGGTCGAAGACCTCGTCGATGGAGGGGACGAGCCGGGTGGTCACCCTGGTGGGCTTCGGGGCCGGGGCGAGCTTGGCAACGCCGGCAAGAGGATCGCCGACGGTGTGGCCGCTCTGCATGGCGGCCTTCACGATCATCGACAGCGTCACGAAGAAGGCGCGGACGGTGGCGGCGGACGCGTGGATCGGTCGGAGCGAGATGTCGGTCTCGCCTCGGGCGATGGCCGTAGTGAGGTGGCGGTCGTTGGCGGCGCGGGTGCGGTCGTTCACGGATCGGCGCGCGACGAGGGCCAGGCGGAGGTCGTCGGCGGTGAGGTCCGAGAGGAGGATCGATGCGCCCGGCTGTGCCGCCGGGTGGGTGCAGCGGGGGTCGCCGGGCCGGTAGGTGAGCAGGTCCATGGCGACGCGCATGTTGCGTCGGTGGCCCAGCATGTTCTTGTCGCCGAAGGTCGGGCCCATGATCGGCCACCACACGTCGTCGCAGTACGACGCGAAGCTCCGGGTCGATGGACTCGTCGTGGCCGGCGCGGCCTCGGGGGAGGCGCGGTGGTCTTGGGATGCCGAGCTGAGGGTCGGGTCGACGGGCCAGCCGCGGTCGTCGGCGTCCCAGCCCATGAGCTTCGCGCGTAGGAGCTGGTAGCGGAACGTGCGGGCGTACCCCTTGGTGCGGAAGGTGCGCTTCTTCAGGACCTCGTTAACCCGCCAGCGGACGAACCAGCGGGCGGCGGCCTTGTCGTTCTCGGCGACCGTCCGGCCGTCGGGTGTTCGTCCCTGGATGGCGTAGACGCCCCAAACCGTCACTGAACCTGCTTGGCGACCAGGAAGTCGCGGACGTCGGAGGGGCGGAACCGGATCTGACCGTTGACGCGAATGAAGGTCGGGACCAAACCGGTACCAGGACCCTTCGCGGTCCACTTGCGGACGGTCGACTCGCTCACGGAGAGCCAGGCGGCCAGGGCTCGCATGTCGATGAGCGGCTCGTCCGGTACGGCGCCGGTCGTCGCGAGAGTGCTGTCGGGGTGAGTCGCGATCGAGTAGCTGGTCATGGCTTCCTCCACGGGGTCGAGTCGCTGGACTGACGCCGGGCAGAGCGCGAGCTGCTGGGGAGCCCGGCACCCTCCAGAAGCCCCACGGAGGGCCACGGATCGGCCGAAGAGCGAGTGGTGAGCGAGGACCCGCATGGTGGTGAGCGTCGCCTACCCGAGTGGTGAGGCGGTGGTGAGCCGCTCATCAGTGGATAGTCGGCTGGCTATCCACAGGGACGAGTCGGTCGGTGTGCACCTGTAGGCCACTGGCGCTGACTGGGCTCATGTCCGTCAAGCCGTCGCCATCGGGGCGCTGTCTGCGCTGCAACCACCCGCTGCCGCTCTCCCGGGGTGGGCGACCGAGGATATGGTGCTCCCAGCGGTGCCGTCGGGCGGCATACGAGGAGCGCCGGGCGGCGGCGAGCGGCGCCATCGCGGTCAGGGTCGTCGAGGTGCAGTCGGAGGCCCCGCGCCACGACCTCGACGACTGCGTCGCGGCGGTGGTCGCATCCTCGACGGCGTGCCGGCGGGTGGTTGACGCCCTGGCCGTTTCGGCGGGACGCGGGGAGCTCACCTCTGACCCGCGTTGGGATCCGACGCTCCGCCCGCTGGCTCGCCTGTTGGAGGCGTTGACTCCGCCGCCTCGCCGGTACTGATCAAGCGTCGCGGAGCTCGCCGGCTAAGGGTGGTCCGCGCTGTAAGAGTCCCCGGGAGTGGTGGGGTTTGAGGGACCAGCGGCGGGGCGTCAGCACGTAGACGGCCATCGGCGGGATCTTCGGTGTGTACGGCCAAGCACTCACCGAAAGAGGTCCACCGATGGCCTTGCCCCAGTCTGCCCTGTCCGAACTCCTCGACGCGTTCCGTGCCGGTGATGGCGTCGACCTGATCCGTGATTCGGTCCGGGTCGCGTTGCAGGAGCTGATCGAGCTCGAGGCGATCGAACGCGTCGGCGCCGCACCCTATGAGCGCACCGAGGACCGTGTCACCGAGCGCAACGGCCACCGGCCGCGGGTGCTGACCACCAAGGCCGGCGACGTCGAGCTGCGGATCCCCAAGCTGCGGAAGGGCTCGTTCTTCCCGATCATCCTCGAGCCCCGTCGTCGGATCGATCAGGCGCTCTACGCGGTGGTGATGGAGGCCTACGTCCACGGGATCTCGACTCGCAGCGTCGACGACCTTGTCGAAGCGATGGGCGGCACGGGTGTCTCCAAGTCCGAGGTCTCCCGGATCTGCACCGGCCTGGATGAGACCGTCGGCGCGTTCCGCACCCGCACCCTGGACCACGTCGAGTTCCCCTACATCTATCTCGACGCGACCTACCTCCACGTCCGCAACGCACCTGGCAAAGGTGGCCAGGTCGTGTCGATGGCGGTGGTCGTCGCGACGGGTGTCACCGCAACCGGTGAACGGGAGATCCTCGGCCTGGACGTTGGTGACAGCGAGGACGAGGTCTTCTGGCGCAGCTTCCTGCTCAGCCTCAAACAACGCGGACTGGCCGGCGTGAAGCTGGTGATCTCAGATCAACACTCCGGCCTCGTCAAGGCGTTGAAGCGCGCGTTCCAGGGCGTCGCGCACCAACGGTGCCGGGTCCACTTCGCCCGCAACCTCCTGGCCCACGTCCCCAAAGGCCAGGCCGACTACGTTGCAGCTGCGTTCCGGATGATCTTCGCCCAGCCCACCGCCGAGGACGTCCACGTGGCGTGGGACAAGACCCGCGACGAGCTCGCCGCCCGCTTCCCCAAACTCGGGCCACTGATGGACGACGCGAAGCCCGAGGTCCTCGCCTTCACCGCATTCCCACGCGAGCACTGGCGCAAGATCTGGTCGACCAACCCGCTCGAGCGGGTCAACAAGGAGATCAAGCGCCGCGCCCGGGTCGTGGGCATCTTCCCCAACGCCGCGGCGGTGATCAGGCTGGTAGGCGCGGTGCTGATCGACATGCACGACGAGTGGATCGCCGGGGACCGCCGCTACCTCTCCGAAGGATCCATGGCCAAGCTCTACGCCACCAGCGATACTGAACCAATCGCCGCCATCGAGAGCAGCGACGCGTAGGCACCGAGGATCACCTCAAAGCCCACCACCCCGCGGGGCTCTGTCTCCGCGCTGCGCCGGACTTTCGTACGGACGCTACCCGGCCTGTGGTGCATGAGGTGTGTGGGTCGAGATCACCATGTCGGAACACCTGGTGCTGAGCAGGCAATTCGGGCTGGCGTCGGCAACGCAGGCTCGTGCTGGACGGATGTCTCTAGCATGCGTGCCGCTGGCCCGTGGTCCCGCGGGCTCGTGGTCCGCCCGAGCGCCGAGCGGTATCGCTGGGACTGCCCGCAGAGCCAATGGGGCACGGTTGGGCATCGCAGGCTGAGACACAGTTGCAAGCGCGCGGATCGCGGCAACAAGACCGAGTGCGTGAGCACCACGGTCGTCGTCGAGCCGCTGCGAACGATCGGTGACGTCGAGTCCGCGACCGCCGGATGGGTCAACTGGTACACAACAGGTGCCTGCACGGCACCCTTGGACTGATGACCCCAGCGGTGGTCGAGCGAGCCCGCCACGCGACTCTCAACCAAGAGCCGCACCCCTACAGAAGCGGCGAAGTACCTGGGGCGCTTCAGGTTGCCCGCACGATGATGCCCACCCGACCTCCTGCCCCAGGTCTCGACTGCACCTGGTCGGTTCCGGACCAATTTGCAGCACCGATCCAATAGCCTTGCCCGGATTCGTTTTCGTGAAGCACTCGTAGTCGAACAGGGGTGATCTCGGTGGCGTACCTCACCGTCACCGAGTTCGCCCACCGATCCGGCGTGACGGCCAATGAGTTGCGATTGAGATGTAGAAACGGCACGCTTCCGGCCGCGAAGCATCGTGGCCGGTGGCTGATCGACGAGGCTGCCGTGCCAGCTCTTGCTGGGTCTCGGCGATATGTGGGGCTGAGTCGCCGGGTCAATCTAAACGCTGCGCTCGCTCATGTGAGATCGCTCGACCTAATCGAGGAGTGGGTCCCTGATCTACTTCGCCACGAAGACCAACTGGCCGACATCGGGTCTGTCGTAGCAGGCGCACGGTCACGTATTCGTTCGGGTACCTGGGGGCCTCCTCGCGATGTTGAGGTGCCCAAGACGTCCTTCTTCACTCGACCAGGTCGACTGATATCCCTCGAAGAGCGCGTCGCCTTCCATGCGGTTGTTGCGACTTTTGCAGGCGCTATCGACAAGTCCCTGTCGAATCGCGTGTACTCCGCACGCCTTGCCGCAGGGGGCAAGTTTTTCACGCGTCGGGGGACGAATCAATGGAAGCGTTGGCTTCGATACGTGCGGCGACGCCTCACCCACGGTGAACCGTGGATGATCAAGACAGATCTGACGGCATACTTCGACACAATCAAGTTCGATCTTCTCGAAGATGAACTGAAGGCTTTGGCGGTTCCCGTGGACTCGCGCGAAGCGCTAATGGGCATGCTGCAGGCCTGGTCCCCCTTGAAGGGCGCGGGGCTAGTTCAGGGCCCAGATGCTGCGCGGGTACTTGGGAACTTGTACTTGGCTCCGGTCGATTCGGTTATGGTTGCCGCTGGGTTCGGTTACTCCCGGTACATGGACGACGTCCGGATCACTGGTGCAACCAAGGCTGATGTCATCGAGGGCATGCGAGTCCTAGAAAAGGAGTGCCGCAATCGCGGTCTGATCCTCAGCCCGAACAAGACGACAATTCATAGCGGACCTGACGCTCTTAATGTTGACCGCGAGGATGGGCGCGGGGCAGTGCTGTACTTCCTCGGGGCCAGAGATTTCCGCAGTGCCAGAAAGAGGCTGCGCCTGCTCTTGCGGCAATCCACATCCGCCCCGGGAGAACTCGACCCGCGCAATTTCAAGTTCAGTCTGTGGCGACTCGCCAAGTTGCGCGACCGAACTGTTCTTGCTCATGTACTGTCACGGCTCGACGATCTCGCGCCGGCCGCATCGGTTGTGGCGGAGTATCTTCGGCCGTACATAGACGAAGCTCTCGTGGAGTCGGAGCTTTCGGACTTCCTCGACGACGTTGACAACGTCCGCCACCCACATCTTGTGTTTCACCTTTTCGCGGCCATGCTCGATCACCCTGGCCCCTTGCCGAGCCGTTGGATCGACCATGCGGTGCGGCTAATGAAGGACGCGGCGGCGCCTGCCGAGCTCAGGGGTATCGCGGCCAACCTAGCTGCGAGATCTCGGCATCCGAGGGTTATTGCTTGGATCCGACGATCGGCGAAGTCAACTCCGGATGTTTACCTTGTTCGCAGTTATGCCACGGCACTCGCTCGCGTCGGATCGTTGGACGCCGTGACTGTCGGTTTCCTGCGCGCTCAGGATCCACTACTGGCGCGATCGGCCTCCTACTTGACCAACGCCAAGTCGCTCCCTTCGTTGGCGACACTGAAGGCGCGAGTCCCGATCCCTTAGTTGAGCAACCAACTTGAGTGCCCCGACACCGTAACAACGTGAGCAGAACCAGGTACCGCACCCCGTCGCTCAATCTGATCGGAGGTCGCCCAAATCAACTTGTCAGGATGGGCCGTTACGGCCGCCTCGATGGCGGAGACTTGCGCATCTGAGAGGATCAACTCGTAGATGTCAGCGACAAGGAGTTCTGGACTTTTCGCGTAGTCGCTGTAGCGGATTGGTTCCAGATGCCTGCCGCAGTACTGAGGGTTCAAATACGGGAAGTCTGAAGCGTTTAGAAAGCCGCTGGCGATCAGTTCCTCGTGGAACTCTCGCTCAGGTGTGCATTCGCGCCCCAAGCCCGAGTCGAACCAGTTTAGAAATTTGATGAGGCGCTTGCCAGGGATGCGAATGCGCAGATCTCCATCGCTCGTTTGATCCACTGGGAGCAGGTCGTCATCCAGAAGCGCGAACTCGGACCGCAAGCCTGGCGCTGCCGAAGGAAAGAACTTGTAGACGCCGCCAATCGGCTGATACTGGCCTGGATATCTATTTCCTTGGATCAGCAAGTAGCGACCGGATGACCTTATCCTGAATAGGTAGGAGATCGAGATCCGAACCGACTGGTTGGGGTGCCTGATCATCTGACGCACGATGCTGCGGTGGTAGAACTCGGTGGGGACCGCTTCTGCCATAACGATCACTGCGCTGCCAGCTATGCCAATTAGTAGCCCTCCAACAATGCCGCCTGGCCCGAACAGGACGGCAATCCCGAGGCTAACGAGCGTTAGGAGCCCCATCCGAACAATGACAGTGATTGTCCTACCTCCGCTCAGATATGCGAGAATGTCGCGTCATACTCGGTCACCTTCGCATTTTCCGGCTCCGGCCATTTGGTCCAGCACTTGTGATGAGTTCTGGATGATCCGAGCCGGGCGATGGTGCAGGCTCTGCACGGTCGCGCCTGGTGTAGGTGCAGCTTTGGTAGTCACTCTGATCGGCTACCTCCACCCAGGTCATAGGACGTCGCTTCCGTGTGCATCTTGGCGTATGCGGCCGGGGTCTGTCCGGTCAAACTGCGATGCGGCCGCGTCGTGTTGTACTCCTCGACTCAGTGGTCGACTACGGACGGGACCTTCGAGCACCCAGTGGTCGACCGGGACTGCTGAAGGTTCGGTTGTCACCTTGACGTGCCCTACGCGCGGACGCGCGACGTGTGTGCGCCCACGGTCCGCTCAATTGTCACTTCCGCGGGCGTGCTGCGGCACAGGTGGCCTAAGAGGCGGCCACGGAATCGCGCCCCGGCGAAACGCTGGGGTGCGAGTTTCGAGGAACCGAGGGCAGAGCGCGGTTGCGCGTGATGGTCTGACAGACCATCAGGATGAGTGGGAGGCGCGAGACCATGGCAACGCCACAGGGCTGGTACGACGATCCGCAGGACCAGAGCATCATCCGTTGGTGGGACGGCCAGCAGTGGACGAGCCACACGAAGCCGAAGGCTCAGGCGACCCCGGCGCTCGCACCGGTTCAGCCGCCCCAACCTCAGCAGCCGGCCGCCCCGGCCGCGTCGTTCAAGGCGTCGAAGCCGAAACTCTTCGGCAAGGGCCAGGCCCTGGACGAGGCGCACGCCGAGATCGATCGACTTCGCGCCGAGCTCGCTCGCCTCGGGGCGATGGACATCGCCGACCTGCAGGCCGAGCGGGAGCGGCTGCAGGGTGAGGTCGCCGCGGCCGGGGAGCAACTCGCGGCGTCTCAGGTAGACGGGCAGCGTCAGCGTCAGGAGATCGAGTCCCAGCTGGCGGCGGCGCGGCGCATGGTCGTCGAGACCGAGGAGACCGCGATCCTGCAGGAGGTGGGGATCTACCGCTACCAGCACCCGCTCGACGACTCTGTCGCCTACCGCGCGGAACTGTCGCGGATCCAGGACCAGATCAAGGCGATGGTGAAGAAGGACGGCGGCGCCATCTCGGCGACGACCAGCTGGAACGTGAACGGCTCGGCGACCGAGGGTCGCAAGATGGTCAACGACATCTCGAAGCTGATGCTGCGCGCCTACAACGCCGAGGCCGACAACCTGGTGCGCTCGATGAAGCCGTACAAGCTCCAGTCCGCCACCGATCGTCTCGACAAGGTCGCGATGACGATCGAGAAACTCGGCCGATCGATGAGCATCAAGGTCTCGGTGCCGTACCACCAGCTCCGGTGGCGCGAGCTGGAGCTGACCGCGGATTACCTGGAGAAGGTCGCCGAGGAGAAGGAGCGCGATCGCGAGGAGCGGGAGCGGCTGCGCGAGGAGCGGAAGGTCGAGCAGGAGATCGAGCGCGAGCGTCAGCGCTTGCGCAAGGAGGAGCAGCAGTTCCGCCAGGCGATCGCTCAGCTCGCGGCCCAGGGCGACGCCGAGGGAGCCGCCCGCCTGCAGGCTCGGCTCGAAGGGGTCATTGGCGAGATCGAGGCCGTGGACTTCCGGGCCCGGACCCTGACCGCCGGACACGTGTACGTGATCTCCAACATCGGCTCCTTCGGCGAGGGCGTGCTGAAGATCGGCATGACCCGTCGCCTGGAGCCGATGGACCGGGTCAAGGAGCTCGGTGACGCCTCGGTGCCGTTCATCTTCGACGTGCACGCGCTGTACTTCGCCGACAACGCCGTGCGGATCGAGCGCGAGATGCATCAGCGGTTCGCCGATCGCCGCGTCAACCGCGTCAACAACCGCAAGGAGTTCTTCAAGGTCACCGCGGCCGAGGCCCGCGACGCGTTGACCGAGTTGTCCGGTGAGCTGATGACGTTCGTCGAAGAGCCCGAGGCGCTGGAGTACCGCCAAGGACTGCAGGGTGCGACGGCCGACACCAGTCTGGTCTGATGGTGGACCTACGTGCCGTGACAGATCGCCTGCAGACCCTCTCCCACGAGTTGCGCAGCGAGTTGGCATTCATCCCGAGCCGCGGGGGAGTGGCTGACCGCAGACGAGTCGAGGCCACGGTGCTGGTGGCGTCTTGCTTGGGTAAGGACCACTACCTCGTCGACAAGCTGGAGAACTGGGTCTCCTTCTCCGCAGCAAACCGGTTCGCACGTACCAGTCCGGTCGACGAGCTCTGTGGATACGTCGACGCCGCGGTTGCCCTGATCGACAGCGACGGCTTGTCCCCGAGGCGAATGCCGACCTGCGACCCCGAGCTCTGGGTCCACGTCGAGCCACTCGTCGAGAGCGCCATCTGGGACAAGATCCCTTCAACGGTTGTGACGTTCGTGGAGGACTGGTTCCGCCGAACGGCCGGAGACCCTCCGAACAAGAAGGGCGGGAAGCTGTACGGGTCGGGCCTGTTCGCCGAGATCCTTCGACCTGGCGGATCGTTCTCACTCGGAGCCGACCCGAGCGAGATGGAGGGTTGGCGTGACCTGGGTGTCGGCCTCGCCAAGGCGGTCGGCAACGGCCACCGGCACACGATCAATACTCGTGATGACGCTGAGCAGCTGGCGTGGAACGTGATCGGACTCGGGAGCCTGCTGATCTCCGAGATGCGCCGCACGCACGGCGCAACGACGACATCGAGCTGAGGCGTCAGCCCGACGTGCGTCGGTAGAGGAGCAGCAACGGGGCGGTGATGGTCCCGACGATGGTCTCGATCCGGTCCGCCTGCAGGCCGCCGGATCGCGAGCTGATGGCGGCCACCAGACCGGGCCTTCTGTGGGCACACTCCGGGCACACTGTGGGCACAGTCGACTGAATCAATCGGAATTGATCGGAACTGTTTTCGCAGGTCAGATGTGGTGTGGGGTATCGCCAGGAGGCGGTAGGGACTCCCTACGGATCAGAAGGTTTGGGGTTCGAATCCCTACAGGCGCACAGCAGTTCAAAACCCCAGGTCAGCGCGCTGACCTGGGGTTTTGTCCATTTCTGGGCGTGCGAGGACGATCGATCGGGACAGGCCAGATCGGGCCGAACTCAGCTCCGGGCACACTGTGGGCACAGATCGTCCGCGACACAGCCTCCTGAACTGAGGTCGCGAAGGGCGACGAACATGTGTTCGGGGGTCGCGATCGGCGCCGATCCCGTCCGCGCATGCCTAGGTCGGTCGGCGTCTGCTACCCGCTTCCGGGGCGGTAGGCAAAGGCTTCCAGTCGCGGATAGATCACCTAGGGCCAGCTCATTCGCGGTGCAAAGACGCACCCGTGAGCCCACGACGAGTGCCATGAGCGCGCGTTTTCGCGCGCGGCAGGCGCGGGATAGAGATGAGCCCGCCACTCGTTCATGAACGATCGTCGACCACCGGCGCGTTTCGCGTCCTTCCTGGCGCGATTGGATCTGGCGAATGAGCGTGTTCATCGGCAGGGTGGGCCTTGCGGTGTTCACGGCCACCGACCGTCGAGCTGACCCGGCGGCCGTATCGCGACCGGATGTACCTGGGGAGACTCTGTTGCTTCATACTGGGCATGTGGACGCGAAGCCCTATGATGCACTTGCAGGCGAATACTACGACGCCGCCCATAAGACGTCGCGGAATTTCGACGCGACAACGATCGATGCTGTCGCCACTCTCCAGCATGACTTGCCGACGGGGAAGGTGCTAGAGGTCGGGGCTGGTCGCGGTCGCGCCAATGAGTTCTTAAACATCGACTCGAATCGCATCGTTCAATTGGACAACTCTGCCGCAATGTTGCGTCTCCAGCCGCGCGAGGCGTCGCTAGTGCGTGTGTTGAACGATGCCGAGAGCCTACCGTTTCCTGATGGCGAATTTAGCGTTGTCTTGGCCTTCCTATGTGATCCATTCTTGGGGCTCAATTTCTTGAGCGAAGCTCGGCGCGTACTGACGTCGGGAGGCGTGCTATTGGGAACAACGCCGAGCGAAGTTTGGGGTCGGGCTCTCAGGGGGAAATTGGATGTCGACCAGATGGAGACGCGATTTATGCTCCGTACTGGAAGCATCGCAAAAGTTCCCTCGGCGCTCTACTCTGTATCTCAGTTGAAACTCATGCTCGAGGCCGCAGGTTTCGATCCGACAAGCATTAAGATCAGTTCGTATAGCCTTCCGGAAGGCGTCCAGCCAGTTTCTGCAGATGTTACTTCTCCGGCCGAGCAACTCGGACTGTCGCCATACCGGTTGCCGATACTGGACCTTTTTGAGGCTCGGGCCGTGTAATGCCACCATCGATTCTCGGCGATTTGCCTCGACGCCAACGCTATAGGGTTTACGCTCGTTTCGTTGCTATCCTCGCCGGCGCGCTGGGTGCGTATGCCTTCTCCGTACTGGTGCAGGAAAATGAATACTTGTGGGCGGTGATCCCCGCTGTGGTGCTTGCGCTGGCGACCGTCGCCGAGTTCGCTGTTACAGACCTGCTTCTGGACAAGAGATTTCCGCCGGAAAGTGCTGCACTCCTGGACCGCTTGCAGCAGAAGCTCACCACGACGAATATTCACGATGCGATCGTCGATTCACTGAATAATTGCGTACGCGGGTTTCGTGGTTGCGATCCATCAAAAATAAGTTCGACTCTCCATCTGCGCGTGGACGTTCTCCCAGATTCGGATTCCGGAGCTGTTCCGTCGCTTATCCAGGTCTCCGCGTACACGAGAAAGTCGCTTGGTGGGCGGAGGTGGCGGGTTCTCAACCCTGCGGTCGGACTGGTGGGGCGATGCCTTCGACTCAATGATATCGTTTGGGTGAACTTTCGCGATCGTTCGGAATATGACCACCGAATGGTTTCTGAGTTTGGTTTTTCTTCCGACGAGGTTCAGCGTCACACCACCAGTGCGCGCTCATACTTGGCCTCCCCGCTTCGGGATGAAAAGCAGATCGTCGGTGTATTGTACTTCTTCTCGACTGAGCCGCAGGTCTTTCCGGTTGCGGCAGATCTCGTTGAACTGGAGCGAACGGGCCAAGATGTACTTCGTTTGCTCCGCGTCGCGAGAATTCTTTAGCCTAGGTTTCCCAAGTGAAACACGCCAAGGCGAAGGGTTAGGCCAGAGGCCTTGCAGTGAAGTGCGCGGATGCCGGGCCGCGAAGTCCGCAATTCGCTACGGCACGTCGCCATCGCCAACGCGTCGACGCGGGCGTTCCACCCCGCGACGCTCAGGTGGCCCGGAACGCCGACCGGCGCACGACAGAGCGCTACGACCGCGCCCGCGGCAACCCCAACAGACACCGACGCATTCGCCATTCCGCGGTCGAGTGGCACGAGCCAGTTCGGGGCGGCTCACGCGCGGCACCTCCTGCGACTCGCCCGCCGAGTTGGTGATGTGCGTGGATTCCAGCGACCTTCGCGATCCCGGTGACCATCCAGTGGGAGCCGCTCCGGCTGAGGGGACTGCCCGAGATCGCTCGAAGGCTTTGGAGATCTAGGACGCGCACTTCGGGACCTCGACCCTGCGATAAATTGGCCCGCGACCTCCCCGCCCCCGTTAGCCTCTCGGTCATGTCGAGCGCTCCTGGGTGGATCAGTTACGCGGCGCTCGGTCTGTCGTCGGGGTCGCTGCTTGTGTCGGGGTTAGCATTCCGGGCGGGTGGGCCCAGCCTTCGGCTTCGCGCGGTGCCGGTCGCTAAGGACGCTGAGGACAACCCCTTCGCAGACGGTTCGGCCGTACTGCTTACGGTCAGCAACGCCGGGCGGGCGGCCATCTCCGTCCAAACCTTCTGGGTCACGCCGTACGGCGAGCGGTCGCCCTTGCTCCCCGTCCAGGACGTCAGTGGCCCCACGCTGCCGTTCCGCCTGGAAGCCCACGCTGCGGTGTCGTGGTATGCCGACGCATTGCCCTCTGCCCGCGCCTATGACAGTCGGCTCCGTGGTGGTCTCACACCGAACTCGTCTTGGTCGTCCCAGTTTCGTTTCACCCTGGTCGCGGGAAACGGAAAGCGCACACACCAGCGCGGGACGTTCGATGCGCTGCGGATCATCGCGGACGACTCCCTCCTGTAGTCCGCCTGCACCGGGCCACCGAGTCGTCACCTTCGCGGCCGCCCGCCCGGAGGACCCGCCGCTCTTTCGGGTGCTGTCATCGCAGGTTCTCGGAGCCCCATTCTGGGCGCATAGGGCTACCGACCCAGGTCTGATCGGCGAGGCCGCCGAGTCAGGAGCTCGACCTCTTTGGTGTAGGTCGTGTCGGCTCGTCCCGCCTAGCAGAGCTCGGCAACGTCGGTGCTGTGGCCGGCCCAGTCGGAGGCGAGGTAGATGCTGATGCCGGACCCCTTGGTGGGGAAGGTGCGCTTCTTCAGGCCTGACTTGGGTCCCTGCTGGGGATTTGGCGGGTCAGATCGCGCTGACCTGCGATGATGGAGCAACTTAGTGCGTAGCTAAGGCACTAATTCGAGCGGTTAGGATCGGCCGGTGGCCTGGATCCGACGCGTTCGCACCGCGTCGGGCGCCACAGCAGTGCAGATCGCGGAGTCGGTCGATGGTCGTCGTCGGATCGTGCGGCATGTCGGCTCGGCACGTGATGAGGTCGAACTCGGTCTGCTGATGGACGATGCCCGGCGGCTGCTCGAAGACGATCAGCAGGGCCTGCTGGATCTCGGGATCACGCCGTCAGTCCCGAGGGCCGCGATGATCGCCCCGGCCCAGGCAGAGCCGGTAGGGCTGTTCCCGTCTCCCAGCGCGGCCGCCGTAACACCCATGCCGGCGGTGGCACGGACGCGGGTGCTGAGGACATCGTCGGGGCTGCTCTACGACGCGCTCGCCGCGGTCTACTCCAGCCTCGGGTTCGACATCGTGGCCGATGAGGTCTTCCGCGACCTGGTGATCGCACGGATCGTGGAGCCGACCAGCCTGCTCGACGTCGACCGGGTGCTGGCCGAGATGGGTCGACGATCAGCAAGCCACTCGACTCGGAAGCGGTCCCTACGCCGCTGCCATGCCGGGTCCTATCGGGACCAGATTGCGTCCGCGTGCTTCACCCACGCCGTCACCCACGGCGACGTGAGCCTCGTGCTCTACGACGTCACCACGCTCTACTTCGAGGCAGAGAAGGAGGACGATCTCCGGAAGGTCGGCTTCTCCAAGGAGCGACGCGTCGACCCGCAGATCGTTGTGGGGCTGCTGGTCGACCGACGCGGGTTCCCCCTCGAGATCGGCTGCTACGAAGGCAACAAGGCCGAGACCCTGACGATCGTTCCGATCGTGAAGCAGTTCCAAGCCCGCCACGGCCTCGCGGACATGGTCGTGGTCGCGGACGCCGGGATGCTGTCGTCGACCAACCTGCGCGATCTGGACGAGGCGAACCTGCGGTTCATCGTCGGCTCCCGGGTGACCAAGGCGCCCAAAGACCTGGAGTCCCACTTCCGCTGGCACGGCGACGCATTCAGCGACAGCCAGCTCATCGAGACGATCACCCCACGTACCGGGCACAAGGTCGAGAACGATCCGATGGTGAAGGCAGAACCAGTCTGGAAACCAGAGGAGCACGCCGGGTCGTGGCGGGCGGTGTGGGCCTACTCGACCAAGCGAGCGGTGCGTGACAACAAGACCCTGACCCTGCAGGAGAACCGCGCCAAGGCTGTGGTCGCTGGGGAGAAGACCGCTCGCACGCCACGATTCGTGAAGAACAACAGCAGCGGACATGTCCTCGATGACGCGTCCCTCGCTCGGGCGCGGCGGCTAGTCGGGTTGAAGGGCTACGTCACCAACATCCCCGCCGACCTCATGCCCGCCGGCGAGGTCATCGCCAGCTACCACGACCTGTGGACCGTCGAGCAGTCCTTCCGGATGTCCAAGACCGACCTACGAGCCAGGCCGATCTTCGCCCGAACACGCGACGCCATCGAGGCCCACCTCACCATCGTGTTCGCCGCCCTCGCCGTCAGCCGCGAGGTCCAGAACCGCAGCGGCCTGTCACTACGACGAGTCCTGCGGATCCTCAGGCCGCTGCGCTCAGCCACCCTCGCGATCAACGGCACCACCACGACCATCCCGCCCGGACTCAGCCCCGAAGAAGAAGAACTCCTCAACGCGCTCCGAACGCCGACTGCAAGGCACTAAGCCGCTTGGCCCAACTCCAGGTGCGCTGCGGATCATCGCGGACGACTCCCTCCTGTAGTCCGCCTGCACCGGGCCACCGAGTCGTCACCTTCGCGGCCGCCCGCCCGGAGGACCCGCCGCTCTTTCGGGTGCTGTCATCGCAGGTTCTCGGAGCCCCATTCTGGGCGCATAGGGCTACCGACCCAGGTCTGATCGGCGAGGCCGCCGAGTCAGGAGCTCGACCTCTTTGGTGTAGGTCGTGTCGGCTCGTCCCGCCTAGCAGAGCTCGGCAACGTCGGTGCTGTGGCCGGCCCAGTCGGAGGCGAGGTAGATGCTGATGCCGGACCCCTTGGTGGGGAAGGTGCGCTTCTTCAGGACTTCGTCGACCCGCCAGCGGACGAACCAGCGAGCGGCGGCCTTGTCGTTCTCGGCGACCGTCCGGCCATCGGGTGTTCGTCCCTGGATGGCGTAGACGCCCCAAACCGTCACTGAACCTGCTTGGCGACCAGGAAGTCGCGGACGTCGGAGGGGCGGAACCGGATCTGACCGTTGACGCGAATGAAGGTCGGGACCAAACCGGTACCAGGACCCTTCGCGGTCCACTTGCGGACGGTCGACTCGCTCACGGAGAGCCAGGCGGCCAGGGCTCGCATGTCGATGAGCGGCTCGTCCGGTACGGCGCCGGTCGTCGCGAGAGTGCTGTCGGGGTGGGGCGCGATCGAGTAGCTGGAGCTGGTCATGGGGTCCTCCACGGGGTCGAGTCGCTGGACTGACGCCGGGCAGGGCGCGAGCTGCTGGGGACCCCGGCAACTTCCAGAAGCCACACGTGGGCCTGTAAATCGGCCGGGAAGGGAGTGGTGAGCGAGGTCCCGCATGGTGGTGAGGGTCGCCCACGTGAGTGGTGAGGCGGTGGTGAGGCGCCCACCAGTGGAAAGCTGGGTGCTTATCCACAGGACTCGACCGTTGGCGGGCGCCGGGTCAGCCTTTGACGCTGACTGGCCTGATGTCCGAGAAGCTCTCGCCGTGTGAGCGGTGTCTGCGCTGCGACCAGCCGTTGCCAACCTCGCGGGATGGTCGGCCCAGGATCTGGTGCTCCCTGCGCTGCCGCCGTGCGGCGTACGAGGAGCGACGGGCTGCGAACACCGGCGGAGCGGCACGCCTGCCGACCTCGGAACCGGCCTCACGCCTGACGTCAAGCGGGTCCGGTGGCGCAGGCGGTTAAACGATATTTTCGCTGAAGCAGTTCGGCGCTAATATTGTTTAAACGCAGTCCGGGCTCTGACGCCACGGGCGTCGGCACCCTCATGTCCTAAGGAAGCTCTGATGGCCCGCGCTCGAACCTACTCACCCCCCACGCGAGACGCTGCTCGTCTGCTCGGGCTCGAAGTCGCACGGGCACGTCGTGCTCGCCGCTGGTCCGTAGCCGAACTCGCTGAGCGAGTCGGCGTCTCCCACGTGACAGTTCGCTCAGTCGAGAAGGGCGCGCTGAGCGTGTCGATCGGCACGGCCTTCGAGATTGCGACCACGCTCGGCATCGACCTCTTCGGCACTCCTGAGGAGGTAGAGCGCCACATCGAACGCGGACGAGACCGGCTTGCGCTTCTGCCGGCCAGTGTGCGGCACACGCACACAGACGTCGACGATGACTTCTAGAGCTCAGGTGCTGGGCTCAACCAGCTCGCGTCCGTCGGGCGAGCGGCCGAGCAGCGCCTTCGTCTGGGTCTGGCTGCCCGGGCGAACTGCTCCGGTCGTCGCCGGACGTCTGGACGAGCAGGGAGAGATCGTCACCTTCACCTACGGTCACAGCTACCTGTCGCGGGACGACGCGATCGCGCTCTACCTGCCGGAGCTTCCACTGCAACGAGGTTCCATTCGACCCGGTGCAGGTCTGAGCGCCCCGGGCTGTATCAAGGACGCCGGCCCCGACTCCTGGGGGCAACGGATCATCCTGGCTCGTCACTTCGGGCACCTGGACCGCGACAGCGACACTGCCGATCCGAGCTTGCTGACGTACTTGCTCGAATCAGGCTCGGATCGCATTGGCGCTCTGGACTTTCAACTCAGTGCGACCGAGTACGTCGCCCGCACCGGCCACGCCTCACTGGCTCAGATGCAGCAGGCGGCCGACACCCTGCAAGCTGGCGGCGAACTCCCAGCGGAACTCGCGGAAGTGTTGTTGCGCGGGACCTCCATCGGCGGCGCGCGCCCGAAAGTGTTGCTCGACCACAACGGCCGCAAGCTCATTGCCAAGCTCTCCTCGACCACCGACACCTACCCCGTGGTCAAGGCCGAGGGCGTGGCGATGAACCTTGCTCGACGCTGCGGTCTGGACGTGGCGCCCACCGAAGTCACCACGTCCATGGGGCGCGACGTTCTGCTCGTCGAACGCTTCGATCGGACTCCAAACGAGGGCGAACGCCGGCTGGTCGTTTCTGCTCTCACGATGCTGGGGCTCGACGAGATGATGGGGCGCTACGCCACCTACTACGACCTCGCCGACCTCGTTCGGCGACGGTTCGATAGCGCCGCGGCGACTTTGCGCGAGCTGTTCGCCCGCATCGTGTTCAACGTCCTCGTCGGCAACACCGACGACCATGCTCGCAACCATGCGGCGTTCTGGAACGGGGAGTCGCTCAATCTGACACCGGCCTACGACCTGTGCCCTCAACCACGCAGCGGCACGGAGGCCAATCAAGCGATGGCGATCGGACGCAACGGCGAACGAGAGAGCCGTCTTGCCGTGTGTCGTGACGCAAGCGACGTGTACCTGCTGACCCGCCAGGAGGCCACCGACATTATCGACTCACAACTCGAGGTCATCACTTCGCAATGGGCCGACGCCGCCGACGAGTGCCGCCTGACCTTCCAAGACAAGCAGCGACTGTGGAAGCGGCAGATCCTCAACGACTACGTCTACGAATAGGTGCATCGCCGGGGGGGAGGGGGAGCCCGGCGCTTCCGGCGGACGAGGGATGTCGCCGTCTCGCCTCGTTCGGGGGGTTCGATGAGACTGCACGAAGCGGGTCACGGTGACAAGCACGACGTCGAGCATCGCCCTCGCCTGACGAGCGCCGGCCGGCTCCGCAGTCGGGTCGCTCGCGAGGCTCCGCCGGTGTTCAAGATCGGTGTCCGACCCGTGCCCATTCAGGTCTCGTCAAGCAGGTCCTGGAGGTTCCGCCGGGTGCGGACCGTGTGCTCGTGGTTCGCGCCCAGGACCTTCTCGCGGCGGGCGAGTACGTCGGCGTACACCTCGATCGCCTCAGCCGTGCGGTTGGCGCCGGCGAGTCCGTAGGCGAGGTTGTGCCTCGACAGGAGGACGTCGGGGTGGTGCTCGCTCAACAGTCGCCGGCGTTGCTCCAGGACGTCGGTGTACATCTCGACCGCCAGCTCCGCGTCCCCGCTCGCCTGCGTCGCGTAGGCGACGTTGTTCACGGAGACGAGGGTCGTCGGGTGGTCCTTGCCGAGGGTTCGCCGTCTGGTCGCGAGAACCGACTCGTAGAGAGGCACCGCCAGGTCCGGTCGACCCATGGACTCGTAGGTGTACGCCAGGTTGTTCCGGACGGTCTGCGCGTCAGGGTGATCGGCGCCGAGGGCGGCCGCGATGTCGTCGAGGAGCGCCTCGCTGACCTCGACGGCCCTATCGAACTCCTGGTTCGTCTCGTACGCGTAGGCGAGGTTGATGCGCGCGGTGAAGGACTCGGGGTGCCTGGGGCCGACGGTTCGGTCGTAGCTAGCGATGACGTCCAGGTAGGTCGTGATGGCCGCGTCGGTCTCACCCGCGCTCTCCTGAGCGTCTGCGAGGACGGTCCTCGTCGCGAGAGTGTCGACGTGGGCCTCGCCCGGGAGACCGGCCTGCTCGGGGAGGAGGGCGTCGAGCATGTCGATCGCGACGTCGGGGTGACCCGCGGAGTTGTACACGGACGCGAGAGCGTGTCTGGCCCGGAGGGTCTCGGGGGCGGTCGGCCCCAGGGCCGAGGTGAGCGCGTTGACGATATCGGTCGAGAGGCTGATCGCCTCGTCGATCCGGCCGGCGTCGTCGAAGGCGTCGGCGAGCTCGATGCGCGCCTGCAGGGTCGCAGGGTGGTGGTCGCCGAGGTGGGCGCGAGCGTCGGCCACGTTCTGCATGCCCTCCTCGACCGCTCGTTGGGGGTCGGCGACGCTGAGGAGGTACCGGACCGCACGGGAGCGAAGCTCGACGAGCCGCTCGACCAGAGCGTCGTCATTCATCTGTGGGCTCCGCCGGGCCTGCCGGCGGCGGGGGGCGGGTCTCCAGGACGGCGTCGGCGACCGCCTGTAAGTGTGTGATCGCGTGGAGTCCGGCTCCGCGGTCCCTCCAGGAGTCGGGGGCGACCGCGAACCCGGGACCGAGGAGGTCGAGCGCCCCGTCGATGCTTTGGGCTCGGCGACCGCGGGACTCGGTTCGCTCGCGGATGACCCTCGCCATCAGGCGGTGCATGATGACCGAGTCGCCCGACTCTGACCAGGTGAGGACGGACCCGGTGACGCACCGTTCCAGCGCGTGGTCGATCTGGTCGGTCGTCCAGGTCGCGTGGTCGGCCCCGGTGACGCGCTCGAGAAGGTCGCGTCGGACGCCCTCCGGCGACAGGGTGGCGATGATCTCGAGGATGGTTCCGGCGATTCGCCGGTCGTCGTCGGTGTCGACCGAGTCGACGGCGAGGAGCAACGCGGCGGCGGTGGGGTCGGGGTAGCCGATTCCCCTGACGTTGGCGAGCGTCTGCGCGACCGGGTAGGCGCGGAGGTCGCGCAGGCAGCGGTCGTAGTCGAGGCGCCGGTGTCGGATGTAGGGCCCGACGGAGGCGAGGGCCAGGGGCAGGTCCCCGAGTTCGTGCGCGACGCGGTCGGCGCCGGCGTCGTCGGTGTGGCCGGTGCTCCGGTGGAGGTAGGCGATCGAGTCGGCTCGGTCATAGGTGTCGACGTCGATGGTGGCGGCGAGCTCGTCGAAGGCGCGGTCCGTGCTGGTGATGACGACCTTGGTGAGGCCCGTGGGGGGCAGGAACGACCGGACCGTGTCGGGATCCGCGGCGTTGTCGAGCACGAGGACGCCACCCAGGTCCCAGGTGGCGAGGTGTTCGCGCAACTGGTGGGCGGCCTCCCTGGGACTCGCTTGGGGGGTCACTACGCCAGCGCGCTCCGCGGTGCGGGCGAGGCCCGCGATGAGGTTGTCCTCGGAGTCGGCGTTGACCCAGGCCACGAGAGGGCATCCGTCGGTGGCGGCGGCCCTGGCGTAGGCGGCGGCGACTTGTGTCTTGCCGACGCCCCGCATGCCAGTGAGGGCGCTCACCAGGACGACGTTGGACCGGTCGAGTTGGCGTGCGAGCCGCTCGACCGCCCTCCGCTCGACGAAGGTCCGCGGCTGGCCCGGGATCTCTCCCACGACGATGCCGCGGCGGGAGAGCGGCGGGGCTCGTGTCGGGTCGGGAGGCGTGGGGTCCGGCCGCGCGCCGTCGGGTCTTGACCGAGTCGGCGGGAGGTGTCGGATCGAACCGATCGGCGGCGCGACGTCCTCCGGCTGTCCCGTCAGGTACCGGTAGAGGCTGTTGTACTCGTCGGGGATGCGGTAGCGCGTGACGCTCTCCCGGAGGACCTCCGGCACGCTCGACTGGTCGGCACCACCAATGAGGACGGGTACGTAACGGGTTCGTCGCGTGGTGTCGGCGTAGATCCTGTCGCGGATCAGGATCGACTCCCAGCGACCCCCCTTTCCCGTCGTAGGGTCGCCGTGGTTGCGGTAACGCTCGTAGTAGCTGGGTGTGCACACGACGAGCGTGAAGTCGGCGGCCTCGACCTCGTCCTCCATCCAGGCGGGCCAGCCCTGCAGGGGTGTGCCGTTGACCCACCGGTCGATGGAGACGTCCAGGCCCTCGCGACGCAGGCGGTCCGCCAGGTCGAGTACGGACTGGCGATGTGCGTCCGAGTCGTGGGTGTAGCTGATGAAGACCCGGATCGCCATGGCTCATTATGGGCCGGGAGAGGCGTCTCGCGGCGGGTTCCGCGGGGAGACGGGGCAGCCGCGACGGCCGCAGTACGCCGTCGGTCCGGTCACCGCGGGTCGCACCGCGAGCGGCATCGACGCCGCTCTGCTGCCGGTCTCCTGACCACTGCCCCCTGTGGACGCGGCCCGGGTGTCGGCCGGGCCGAGCGCCTCTTCAGGAGTTCTCCCTACTTTGCTCTTCCGGACGTCCTGACGCTGCCGGTGCGACTGCTCGCGGCCACCAGTGATTCACCTGGACTCGCCACGATCCGCTCCGGGCCCGGGCCCACCAACTCTGGTTGAAAGGTCTTGCTGCTCTGATGTCCGCTGCGCCCACGCCCGCTCTCCCGTTGCGCCTCCGACTCCGGAAGGCCGCGATCGCAACGCTCTCGCTGCTCGTCGTCTCCGGCGGAGTTCTGTACGTCGTCGCCCCCGCCTCGCCGACCCTGGACGCGTCGTTCGGCGAGATCGCTGGCGACCCCCCGGGCTTCGACCGCGACCTCTCGGTCGACTACTCCCTCGCGGCCGCCGAGGTCACGGAGCGCCGGCGCTTCCGGGAGACCTTCTACGGGTCCATCACCTCCGCCGGCGTCCCCGTCCGGAACGCTCGCCTGATCATCACGGGCGTCCAGCGCTCCACCAAGGGCCTGCGCGCCACCGCCAGGATCGGCGGGACCGGGTCCTACCGGGCCAAGGTGAGCCTCAAGCCGGGCCGCTACCGGGTCACCATCACCCTGAAGGCGGGCGGCAAGACCCGGACCATCAGCAAGACGAGACGCCTCCGCAACAACCGCAGCTACCGGGCCTCGGTCAAGGTGCGGGAGAGCGGCATCGTCACCATGCTTCCCATCTCGAGCTACTGATGGGCGGTTCGCCCCGGCGGGTCGGGGTGGTGCTCGGCACCCGGCCGGAGGCGATCAAGCTGGCTCCGATCGTGACCGCGCTGCGCGACAGCGGGCACTACGAGCCGGTCGTCGTCTCGACCGGCCAGCACCGGCACCTGCTCGACCAGCTGCTCGGCTTCTTCGGCGTCACGCCCGACGTCGACCTCGACCTGATGCGGCCCGGCCAGCACCTCACCGACCTGGCCGGCCTCGCGACGACCCGGATCGGCGAGGCGGTGGAGGCGCTCGACCTCGACCTGCTGCTCGTGCAGGGCGACACGACCACGACCCTGGCCGGCGCGCTGGCCGGCTTCTACCGGAGGATCCCGGTCGCCCACCTCGAGGCCGGGCTGCGCACCGACGACCGGATGTCCCCGTACCCCGAGGAGGTCAACCGGCGGGTGGTCACCCAGCTCGTCGACCTGCACCTGGCCCCGACCACCTGGGCCGGCGACCGGCTGCTTGCCGAGGGGGTCGACCCGACCCGGGTGCTGGTCACCGGCAACACCGTGGTCGACGCGCTCTTCGACACCGTCCGCCGCCGGCACCCGTTCACCGGGCCCGACGCGGCCGCGCTCGCCGAGGTCGAGGCCTCCGGGCGGCGGGTGCTCCTCGTCACCGCGCACCGGCGCGAGTCCTGGGGCGCCGGGCTCGACGGCATCGCCGAGGCGGTCGCCCGCCTGGTGGCGGCCCACCCCGACCTGGTGGCGGTCTTCCCGGTGCACCCGAACCCGATGGTCCGCGAGCCGGTACGCCGTCGCCTCGGCGGACTGCCCAGCGTGCTGCTGACCGAGCCGCAGGACTACCCGTCCTTCGTGCGGCTGATGAATCGCGCCGACCTGGTGCTCACCGACAGCGGCGGGATCCAGGAGGAGGCCTGCTCGCTGGGCAAGCCGACCCTGGTCGCCCGCGACACGACCGAGCGGCCCGAGGGGGTCGAGGCCGGCGGGCTGCTCCTCGTCGGCACCGAGCCCGACCGGATCGTGGCGGCGGCCGACGTACTCCTCACCGACCCGGCGGCGTACGACGCCCTGGTCTGCCGCTCCCTGCCCTTCGGCGACGGAGCCGCGTCCGCGCGGGTCGTCGCCGCCCTCGACCTGTTGTTCCCGACTACCTCGGACCTGGATTCCCATGCGACTGCTTCCTGACCACTCGTCCACCCGCACCCGGCTGGCCGGCCTGGCCGTGCTGGTCCTGCTCGTCGGTCCGGTCTCTGCGTGCGGCGGCGACGACGCCGACGACGCCGACGCCGATGCGGCGTCCGCCTCCGCGGAGAGCTCGGTCGCGCCCGGCTCCGAGCCCACCGCCGATCCCTCGGCCGAGGCCGGGACCCCGACCGACCCCGGCGGCTCCGGCAGCGGCACCGGCGGGTCCGGCTCGACCGCCGACGGCACCCTGGGCGGCAACGCGGCCGCCGACCCCAACTCGCCGTTCGTGGTGGCTGCGACCGCGGTCGCGATCCGCAGCCGCGACCAGATCACCCAGCTGCACGCGATGGGCC
This sequence comes from Nocardioides sp. W7, assembly GCF_022919075.1. Lineage (NCBI taxonomy): Bacteria > Bacillati > Actinomycetota > Actinomycetes > Propionibacteriales > Nocardioidaceae > Nocardioides > Nocardioides sp. W7. Next base: position 1,080,158 of record NZ_CP095078.1, read on the forward strand.
TGGCGACCACCGGCCAGGGTGGCCTGTCCGCCGACCAGCTACCCGCGCTGGGTGAGGCGATCCGTGCCGAGCTCGGCCGCCAGATCGACGACAGCACCATGCTGCCCCCGCCCGCGGGTAGCCCCGCGGCGGACCTGGTGGCGGCCCTGGAGAAGTACCGCGGCCTCGCCGGTCAGCTGGCCGCCTGGGGGCCGGGCGGCGCCGCGCTGCCGGACGCCTGGTTCTCCCGGCTGGCGACCAACGACCGCGCTTGGAAGGGCGCCCTGCGCCAGCTCGGCGAGCTTTCCGAGCAGGACCTGCTCGCCGACCTCGCGCCGCTCGCGATGCCGAGCTGAGCGGCGTGAGCATCGACCTGACCGTCGTCAGCTGGATCGTGACCGTCGTCGTCGGCTACTACTTCGTGCTGTTCCTCGCCAGCTGGTTCCGCCGCCGCCCGCCTGCCGGCGCCGAGGCGACCCGGCCGCTGATGGTGATCCTGGTGCCGGCCCGCAACGAGGAGCTGGTGCTCGAGGGCACCCTCGAGTCGTTGTCCTCGCTGGAGTACGCCGGCGGCCACCGCGTCCTCGTCGTCGACGACGCGTCCACCGACGCGACGCCGACGATCGCGAGTGCCTGGGCCGCCCGGGACGATCGCATCCGGACCAGCCGCCGGGTCCCGCCCGAGGCCGGGCAGGGCAAGAGCGAGGTCCTCAACCACGCCAACCGGCTGGTCGGCGACTGGCTCGAGGCTGGCGACCCGTGGCTCGAGGGCCGTCGGCCCGAGGACATCGTGCTGGTCATCGTCGACGCCGACGGCCGCCTCGAGAAGGAGTCGCTGGCCAAGGTCGCGCCGTACTTCGCGGACCCCAAGGTCGGCTCGGTCCAGATCGGCGTCCGGATCGCCAACGCGGACGCCAACGCGCTCGCGCGGATGCAGGACATCGAGTTCGTCGGGTTCAGCTGGCTGGTGCAGATCGCCCGCGACTGGATCGGGTCGTCCGGGCTCGGCGGCAACGGCCAGTTCACCCGCCTCTCAGCGCTGCAGACCCTGGGCCGCGACCCGTGGCACCGCGGCGCGCTCACCGAGGACCTCGACCTTGGTCTGCGACTCATCGAGGGCGGCTGGCGGACACGGTTCTGCCACCTCACCTACGTCGACCAGCAGGGCCTGACCTCCTGGCGCCCACTGCTGCGGCAGCGGACCCGGTGGATCCAGGGGCACTACCAGTGCTGGCGGCACCTGGTGCCGCTCGCCCGGTCCGGCCGCACCCCGATCCTCGCGCGCCTGGACCTGATCCTCTACCTGGTCCTGGTCGTGACCGTGGTGCTGGTCTCCTACACGGTGGTCGTCGGCCTGCTCGGCACCCTCGGGCTCGTCCAGGTGACCAACGACTTCCTGCTCTGGGTGCCGTACGGCGTGCCGCGCCGCACTGTCAGCCTGCTGCTGTCCGTGCTGCCGGTCACCGTGTTCCTCGGGACCTACCAGCGACACAGCGCTCACCCGTTCCGGTGGTACCAGCTCCCCGCGGCCGCACTCGCCTTCACGACGTACGGCTACGTCTGGTTCTTCGTCTCCCTCCGCGCGCTCGCCAACCTCGTGCTGCGCCGCAACGCCTGGGTCAAGACGCCCCGACTCGCCGCCTGATGCGGCCCTCCTGGATCCCCTGTGGACGCCGGCGCCCCCGAGCCGCTCGCCGGGCGGGGGCCTGTGCGTCGACCGGCGACCCGGCTCGCCCTCTGGCGCCCGGATCGAGCCGCGCCACTTGACGGGTCCTGGCCGTGTGGGCGAGGCCGAGCGTTCACGGGCCGTTTCTGCTCGACCGCTGGGATTCTCAGTCCGGGCCGAGGAATGAGGAACCAGGTGAAGGCGAAGGCCGTACGACGTCTCACTCTCGGCGCGCCGCTGGTGGCGCTTGCCCTGACGCTGCCGGCCGGGCAGGCGCAGGCGCACCCGTTCGGCGAGCCGCAATCGGTGGACATCACCTCGCTCGACGATGGGGTCCGGGTCGCCTGGAAGGCGTCGCCGGACGACGTGACCATGCTGGCGATCGACCTCGACCTGATCGATGAGATGCGGACCTTCGTCTTCCAGGACGGGGCGCTGGTGCCCGAGGAGTCGGAAGAGACGGACGGCGTCGTCCTTGCTGCGTCGGCCGACTTCGGTGACTACCTGCGTGAGCACGTCCTCGTGGTCGGCGACGGCGCTCCTTGCGCGGGAGACCTGCAGCCGGTCAGGGACGTGAGCACCGAAGGTGCGACAGTCGACTTCGATTGCGGCGGGCCGGTCACCGAGGCCGTCGTCACGATCACCACGCTCACGGACCTGCATCCGTCGTACCGGACCTTGGCCACCAGCGTCGGGGGCCAGCGCCGCGCCTACACGAGTAAGCAGGACACGTTCACCTGGGCGTTCCCGGCGCCGGGCGTCGCGCCGAGCGGGGACGCGGACGGTGGCGGGGGCCGAGGCGCGAGCGCGGCTTGGCAGCTGGGCGGCGTCGGGCTCGCTGCCGGCGCCCTGGGCGGGGGCGGCTGGTGGCTCCGCCGCCGGCGCACCGCCGGCTCCGGAGCCTGATCGGCACCGACGCTCCCGACCTGACCGTTTCGGCGACGGTCGGATCGGTTCACGTGCGGTTCACCCCCGCATCCCGGTCCGGTCGTCAGAGGGAGGTCGCGGGTTCGGGGGTCACCGATTGCATGGTCAAGCTGACCGGCGGGCCCGAGCCCGGCGGCGGCACGACAACAGGATGGTCAATCGTGGCCGTAGCTCGCCGTGTCCTCGCAGGACTCGTGGCGCTCATCGTGACTCTCGTCGGGGTGGCCGTCCTCTCGCCACCGGCGCCGGCCGCCGCTGACGACAACCTCGGCACCACGGCCGCCACGACCTGGCGCTACCTCGACACCGGGGTCGACCCGGCCGCTGGCCTGGCGGACCGTACGGACTGGTCCGACCCGGGCTTCGACGACTCGGCCTGGAAGAGCGCGAAAGGCTCGTTCGGGGCCAAGAACGGCGCGATCGGCGACCTCGGCGGTGGCTACACGCCGGCAACGCTCCTGACGCACTACTCATCGGGCACCACGTCGATCCCGGCGTACTTCTTCCGCACCCAGGTCACCGTCCCGGCCGGCGGACTCGCCGGCGTCGACGCGTTGACCGCCTCGCTCGTGTACGACGACGCGGCGACCGTCTACGTCAACGGCACCCGGGTCGCCGGTTTCGACGACACCGCCATCACGACCAACACGATGTACGGCGGCTCCAACGCCAGCACCCCGAAGGCGGTCGAGTTCACGATCCCAGCCGCGGCGTTCACCGAGGGCGTCAACACCGTCGGCGTCGAGCTGCACAACGGCCGGGCCTCCAGCTCCGACGTCTACCTCGACGTCAGCTCCCTCGCGCTCCCCGCGCCGACCGCGCCGACCGCGCCGACCGGGCCCGTGATCTCGACGGCCGACACCACCTGGCGCTTCCTCGACACCGGCACGGACCCCGCGGCCGGCCTGACTCCGCGCACGGCGTGGACCGCTCCGGCGTACGACGACTCGACGTGGAAGAGCGCCGTCGGCTCCTTCGGGGCCAAGAACGGCGCGATCTCCGACCTGGGCAACGACAGCACCCCGAGGACGCTGGTCAACCAGTACAAGAACGGCACCGCCTTCCCCGACATCGAGGCGCTCTTCTTCCGGACCAAGGTCGACGTCCCGGCCGCGGTGCTGGCCGAGGCCGGCTCCTTCGTCGGCACGATCAAGTACGACGACACCGCGACGGTCTACGTCAACGGCATCCGGGTCGCCGGCTTCCTGGACGGATCGGTCACCGCCAACCTGCAGTACGCCGGCAACTCCGGCGGCTCGCCGGTGTCCTCGCCGCTGACCATCCCCGCGAGCGCCTTCACCGCGGGCGAGAACACCGTCTCGGTCGAGATCCACCAGGACCGGACGACCAGCTCGGACATCTACTTCGACCTCGTCAGCCTCGAGGCCAGCGCGGACGAGGTGCCCGAGGTCCCGACCGACAGCGGCATCACCGACCTGATCCTCGGGATCGGCGCGAACGAGGCCCAGCGCAACGTCAACTGGTACAGCGCCACCACCGAGGCCCAGGTGGTCGAGCTGGTCGCCGCCGACCAGCTGGTCGGCGGCCAGTTCCCGGCCACCGGCGCCGCGACCTTCACCTCCACCCAGGGCCTCGCCGCCGAGCTGGGCAAGACCTGGCACAAGGCGACGCTCGCCGGGCTCGAGGCCACGACCGAGTACGCCTACCGGGTCGGCACCGGCACCACCTGGTCGCCGACCCACCGCTTCACGACGGGCGACTACGACAACGAGTTCGACTTCATCTACGTCGGCGACCCGCAGATCGGCTCCTCCGGCAACATCGCGAGCGACACCTCCGGCTGGAGCGACACCCTGGCGAAGGCCAAGATCCAGGTGCCCACCGCCGAGTGGCTGCTCTCGGCCGGCGACCAGGTCGATTCAGCCGGCAACGAGGACCAGTACGACGGCTTCCTCTCGCCGCACCAGGTCAAGGAGTGGGCGACCTCGCCGACCGTGGGCAACCACGAGGTCGGCAGCCGTACGGCGTACTACCAGCACTACAACGTGCCCAACTACGACGCCACGAGCGGCGACTACTGGTACACCTACGGCGACACGCTGTTCATGAACCTCGACTCCAACTTCAACACCGAGCCCCAGCGGGCCGCGCACGTCGCGTGGATGGAGGACGCGATCGAGCTGAACCCCGACGCCAAGTGGCAGGTCGTGGTCCAGCACCACGCGATGTACTCGTCGGGCCCGCACGCGACCGACAGCGACAACGTCACCCGGCGCGCGACCATGGCCGCACAGTTCCAGCGGCTCGGGGTCGACCTCGCACTCGCCGGGCACGACCACATCTACACGCGCAGTCACCCGATGGCCGGCAACACCCCGGTCCCCGAGACCGACGGCACGCCGGACACGATCCAGGCGGGCGAGGGCAGCGTCCTGTACATGACGGCGTCCTCGTCGTCGGGCAGCAAGTTCTACGGCGCCAGCAACGCCGGGCAGCCGTGGGTGGGGGTCTCGGCCCAGCCGAACGTCCCGCAGTTCACCCAGGTGTCGGTCAGCGACGCGTCGATCCGGCTGACCACCTACCGCGCCGACACCCTCGCGGTGGTCGACGAGGTGACGCTCGAGGCGCCGGAGGCACCGCAGCTCTCGGCGGTGACCGGCACGGTGGCGGGAGCCGGCGGGACACCGCTGTCCGGAGCCTGCGCCTACCTCTACGAGTCCCGGGGGTCCCCGGCGGCGTCGTACGCCTCGTGCACCGACGACTCGGGTGGGTTCGTGATCCCGGAGGTGGCGCCGGGGTCCTACGTGCTCGCCGTGGCGGATCCGTCGGGTGCGCACGAGACGTGGTGGTCGCCGGACCCGGTGGACGTGGACGGTGCGCAGGCGCCGGTGGCCGTGACCCTGCCGCGGGCCTCGGTGTCGGCATCGGGCGTGGTCAGCGACGGCGCGGGTGCGGTGGCGGACGCGTGCGTCTACCTGTACTCCTCGCCGCAGGCGTCGTCGGCGGCCTACGCGACCTGTGCGGACGCGTCGGGGTCGTGGTGGCTCGGGGGGATCGTGCCGGGTGACTACACGGTCGCGGTGGCGGACCCGTCGGGTGCGCACGACACCTGGTGGTCGGCAGGCCCGGTGGGCATCGACGGTGCGCAGGCGCCGCTCAGCACGGTGCTGGTCGCGGCCGACGGTGCGATCGCCGGTGCGGTGTCCGGCTCGGCCGGCGCACCGGTCGGTGGGGCGTGTGTGTACGTCTACGCGCCGGGTGCCACCGCGGGGGCGTCGTACGCCTCGTGTGCGCAGGCGGACGGCTCCTACTACGTGGGCGACGTGGCCACCGGTGACTGGGAGGTCGCGTTCTTCGACCCGAGCGCGACCTACGCCACGCAGTGGTGGACCGGCGCCGCGGGTGGCGCGTCCGACCGGACCGGTGCGGGCGAGGTCGGCGTCGGCCATGCCCTGGTCCCGAACGTCGACGCAGCCCTCACGCCCGTCGGCTGACCGACGTCTCTCCCGGTGGTCCGGGCGCGCCCGCGTCCGGACCACCGCGGCGGCCTGCCCGGCCGCCTCTCTCGGACCCTCACTCGGATCCACGGATGACCAATCACAGGAGAAGCGCGTGTTCACGCTGAGCAAGATCGCCGTCGGAGCGGGCCTCGTCGGCTCGCTGGTCGCCGGATCGTTCGTCCCGCTGCTGATCGCTGCCCCACCCGCCTCGGCGGCGCTGGACCTCGACGGCGAGGGCACCGCCCGCAGCCCCTACCAGATCGCGAACGTCGCCGACCTGGACCTGGTCGCCGACAGCATCAACGCCGACCCCGGGCAGTACGCCGGCCGGGCCTACCGCCTCACCGCCGACATCCCGTTCGCCGGCGCGACCTTCGAGGGCATCAACACCTTCACCGGCACCTTCGACGGCGCCGGGCACACCATCTCCGACATCGTGTACGGCGCGAGCCCGTCCGGGACGGGTCACGTCGGCTTCTTCCGCACCGTCACCGGCGCCGCCATCAAGAACCTCACGCTGGACGGCGTCACCGCCGACAACGGCACCGGCACCGGCTGGGTCTCCGGCCTCGCGGTGGTCGCGATCGACTCGATCCTCACCGGCAACGCCGTCGTCGACGCGACCCTGTCCGCGCCGAACGGCGAGAAGGTCGGTGGCCTCCTTGCGGAGCTGCAGGCCGGCACCGTCTCGGACAACTTCGTCAGCGGCTCCATCACCGCGGCCAAGCTGCCCGGCGGCATCGCGTCCTACGCGAAGAACACCTACATGTTCAGCAACAACCTGACCGACGCCGACCTGACCGCGGTCACCCCCGGCGGGGCGAACGGCACCCGGGGCGTCGACGCGGCCTACGTCCTCGCCTACCCGGGCACCCCGAGCACCGGCACGCTCACCGGCAACGTCGCGCTCAACGGCTCGATCACCTACACCGGCAAGGTCGACGGGTTCGCCGGCCGGATCGCCGGCTACACGGGCCTCACCGGCTGGACGGCGTCGAACAACCTCGCCGACGGGGCGATCACCGTCGGCGGCACCACCGTCACCGGGCCGGGCACGGCCAACCAGCACGGCACCGGCAAGACCACCGCGGAGCTCGCCCAGCAGGCCACCTACACCGCGCTCGGCTGGGACTTCTCCAGCTCGTGGCGCTGGGACGCGACCCGCCAGCACCCGATGCCGGCCTACGCCGCCTCGCTGTTCGGCAGCGGCACGGAGGTCGCGCCGTTCGAGATCTCCTCGGCCGAGGACCTCGAGTTCCTCGCCGCGCAGCTGACGGCGGGCACCGCGAAGTACACCGGTGCGAAGTACTACGTCCTCACCGGCGACCTCGACTTCGCCGGACGCGCCGCCTGGCAGGGCATCAACACCTTCAGCGGGTTCCTCGACGGCGCCGGTCACACGGTGGCCAACCTGACCTACGCCGCGCGCGGGACCGACACCTCGCTCGGCCTGATCCGCACTCTCGCCGGCGGCGTGGTCGAGAACCTGACCCTGCGCGGCGTGACCGCCAACAACGGCACCGTCAACGCGGCGGTCGCGGGCATCGCGGTCGTCGCCAACGCGGGTGCCCGGATCGAGGGCAACTCGGTCCTCGGCGCGACCCTCACCGCGAACAGCACCGAGCGGGCGTTCGGCATCGCCGGCGAGGCCCAGAACAACGTCACGATCATCAACAACTGGGTCGACGCGACCGCGTCCGCCAAGGGCTTCGCCGGCGGTGTCGTGGGGTACTTCCGGTACGGCGTGACCGTCAAGAACAACCTGGTCCAGGGCAGCTACTCGTCCGCCACCGCAGGCGGCACGGCCGGCACCCGCGGGGTCGACCCGGCTCTGGTCGCCGCCTACCCGGGCACCTTCACCGCGGGCAACCCGGCGAGCACCGTGACCGGCAACGTGGCCCTGTCCGGCTCGGTCGGCTACTCCGGCAAGGTCGACGGGTTCGCCGGCCGGATCGTCGGCTACACCGGCTACCCCGGTTGGTCGGCGTCGAACAACCTCGCCAACCAGGCGATCACCATCGGCGGCGCGACCGTCACCGGGCCGGGCACCGCCAACCAGCACGGCACCGACAAGACCGCGGCGGAGCTGGCCCAGCAGGCGACGTACGAGGCCATCGGCTGGGACTTCGCGAGCTCCTGGCGCTGGGACGCCACCCTCGGCCACCCGGTCCCGAAGTACGTCACCGCCGCTGAGGTGCCCAACCGGATCACCACGACCTTCCACGGCGACCCGAGCACCCGGCGCGCGTTCACCTGGTACTCCGACACCACGGCCACCGATGTCGTGGCCCGGCTCAGCACCGACCGGGAGTTCCCCGAGGGCGCGGCCACGGTCGACGTGGTCGCCGCGGCCGAGTCGAGCGAGGACGGCGAGCAGCTCTTCCGGGTCGTCGCCGAGGGCCTGACGCCCGGCCAGACCTACTACTACCGGCTCGGCAGCGTCAGCGAGCAGCTGTGGAGCACGACGGGCACCTTCGTCACCCCGACCGGCGACGACGAGGACTTCACCTTCATCGACCTCACCGACACCCAGGCCACCTCGCTCGCCGAGGCCCAGCTCTCGGCGTCGACGATGGCCAAGTCGCTGCGGGCGGTGCCCGAGGCCGAGTTCATGATGCACACCGGTGACATCGTCGAGCACGGTGACGTGGAGCAGGAGTGGTCCGACCTCCTCGGCGCGGCCGCCGGGACGCTCACCTCGACCACACTGGCACCGGCCTCGGGCAACCACGACGCGGCCACCAACGCCTTCAGCGACCACTTCACGCTCGACACCCCGAACGGGCAGTCGACCGCGACCGGCGCGTACTACTCGTACGACTACAACAACGCCCACTTCATGGTACTCAACACCAATGAGAGCGCCGCGCAGGGCATCTCGGCCGCCCAGCTCGCCTGGCTCGAGGCCGACGCCCGCGCCGCCAAGGCCGCCGGCGCGGACTGGCTGATCCTCAGCCTGCACAAGGGCCTCTACACCCCGGCCACCCACCTGGACGACGCGGACGTGATGGCGATGCGCGACGTGCTGGTCCCGGTCATCGACGAGGTCGGCATCGACCTGGTGCTCCAGGGCCACGACCACGTGATCAGCCGCACCGAGGTGCTGGCCAGCGACCCGCAGGGCGTCGAGGGGGCGCGGGTCGTCGAGACGTCGCGCTTCACCGAGACGGTCAACGGCAAGCGCATCGAGTACGTCGTCGACCCGGACGGCACGATCTACTACCTGCCCGGCACCGCCGGCGCCAAGCACTACGACCAGGCGACCGCGCCCGGTGGCGGGATCGACCTGGAGGCCTACCTCGGCCTGTTCGACCGGCTCCCCGACCCCGCCGCGGACCGCGAGACGTTCCTGTCGGTGCGGGTCACCCCCGACCGGCTCACCGTCGAGCAGTACGACATCCGCGGCGGCACCAGCCCGCGCCTGTTCGAGGGCTTCGGCATCGACCGGCAGCTCTCGCCGGTCGACGACCGGCTCGCCGCGCTGCCGGCGCCGGGCGAGATCACCCTGGACGACGCGGCCGCCGTCGCGGACGCCCGCGCCGTCGTGGCCGCGCTGACGATCGGTCAGCAGGAGGCGCTCGAGCACGGCCCCAAGCTGACGAACATCGAGCGCCGTCTGCGCGAGCTCCAGGGCCTGGTCTCGGCCGACGGCAGCGTGGTCGCGTGGGCCGACCCCGCGGCGTCGACGCGCCAGCAGGTCACGGTCCGCAACACGACGCGGACGCCGTTCTCCGACGTACCCGTGCAGGTGCGGCTGACGGACACGGCGAACGTGACCTCCGACCAGCTCGCGTTCTTCGGCGCTGACGGCGCACCGCTGCCCTTCGAGGTCGAGACCTGGCAGCCGGGTGGCACGTCGGTGGTCTGGGTCAAGGTGCCCGCCCTCGCGAAGCAGTCCGCCACGGTCCTCTGGGCCTACTTCGGCGGCGGGTCCGCCACCAACGATCCGGCGGCGGTCTGGAGCGACGGCTACTCGCTGGTCGACCACATGACCGGCCAGACCACCGGGGGCGGGCAGCGGCCCGACTCCACGGGCCTGGCGACCGGCACCCTGCGCGGCGGTGCGCTCGCCGCCTCGGTGTCGAGCCGCGGCACGTCCGAGACCCGCTTCGACGCCTCCCGCCTCGAGTACCCGGGCAACATCGGCGGGGACTACGACAAGCTCACGGTGAGCGGTCTCTACACGTTCACGGCCGCCGACGTCGCCCAGTTCTCCGGGACCGCACCGGTCATCGCCAAGGAGAGCGCGATCGGCACCGACGGTGCCGGTGCGTTCGCGCAGGCCGTCCGCACCGACAACAAGGTCACCCTCGTCCTGAAGGGCAACAGCTACGAGTTCGCCGACGTCGACAGCCTCCAGCAGTTCGCCCTGCCCGCTGACGGCCGGCCGCACCTGGTCACCCAGACCTACGACGGCATGACCTACTCGGTCTTCATCGACGGCCGCGAGGTCTACAGCAACTTCCTGGAGTACCGGACGACCTACGGCGACCCGCGCGTGCTGACCACCATCGGCGACCGCTACCGCAGCGACGGGGCGCTGGCCTCGCCGTTCCACGGCCTGATCGACGAGGTCCAGATCACGGGCACCGCCTTCACCCCGGAGTTCGAGTCGTTCCGCCACGCCAACCTGCTCGGCGACGCGGTCCAGCTGGGCGACCGGGTCGCCCGCAGCGAGGAGCAGGTCACCCTGGTCATCGGGACGCCGACCGCGGGCACCGCGACCGAGGCCGGCCTGGTCGACGTGGCGGGCAGCGTCAGCCGGCGCTCCGTGATCACCGCCTCGATCGGCGGCGTGGACGTCTGGAGCGACCGGGTGGACGCCGGCCTGTTCGAGGTGAAGGTCCCGGTCAACGTCACCGGCAACACCTCGGTCACGTTCACCGCGACCGCCGTCGTTGACCAGGACGACACCTCGGAGCCGGTCACCGTGGGGCTGAAGGTCACCGACTCGGCGGCGCCGAACGCGCCACTGGTCAGCGACGACTCCGCCACGCCCGGCGTCCGCAAGGTGACTCTCGAGGCCACTCCGCAGGCCGACGACCGCGAGCAGGTCGAGGCCCGCTTCTTCGCCGGCGAGGTCATCGACCCCGATGGCGGCGGCGTGGTCGTGCGGACCGGCACCACCACCGACCGGGTGCCCACGGCGCTCACGCCGAGCAGCGGCCAGGTCGACGCCGAGGTGCGGCCGACGACGGTGGGGGACAACCGCAACCCCTTCCAGATCTACGAGCTGTCCCTCACCCCGGAGCAGGCGGCCGAGGACCGGTTCCATTTCACCTGGCAGGGGAACGCCGACGACCGCCGGGTCTCGGCGTGGGTCTGGGACGCCGTGGCCGGGGCGTGGATCCTCAAGGACGACACCTCCAGCGCCGCGGGGTCCTCGGTGGCCCTCGACGTCGACGCCCTCGCGAGCGAGCACGCCGTCGCCGACGGCAAGGTGCGGGTCCTCATCTGGCGCGGCCTGACGACCCTGCCGTGGGGCAGCGGCCACGACTTCACCCAGCCGCCCGAGGGCGCCGACTTCGACTGGGGCCTCGACCACGTCGGCGACACCCAGCTCTACACCCAGGCGACGCCGAACCGCCTCGAGCACCAGCTGGAGTACGTCGTCGACGCGAAGGACGACCGCAAGACGCAGTTGATGGTGCAGGCGGGCGACTGGGTCAACCGCGAGTACTACAGCCAGGAGTACCAGTGGCAGGACGCCGAGGCGGCGATGAATCACGTCGAGGAGGCCGGACTGCCCTACCTCATCTCCTGGGGCAACCACGACTACTCCAACGAGCGCAACGGCCGGGTGATGCTGCCGCGCTACTACCCGATGTCGCGCTTCGAGGCGAGCCTCGAGGGCAGTCCCTGGTCCTTCGGGGGCAGCAACGGGATCGACAACTACTACTACCTGGGTGAGATCTCGGGGGCCAAGCTGCTGGTCCTGACGGTCGGCAACTTCTCGGCCGACAACGCGTCCGACGCCGGCATCGTCTGGGCCAAGCAGGTCATCGCCTCGCACCCCGACCACACGGTGATCCTCGCGACCCACAACGTGGTCGGTGGCGGCACCAACAGCTGGACCAACAGCACGGTCACCACCCAGCTGATCGCGCCGTACGACAACGTGCGTCTGGTGCTCGGCGGCCACATCGCCGGCACCGGGATCGCCACGTCGACCAACGTCGCCGGGCGTCGGGTGTACGGCGTGCTGACCGACTACCAGGGCCGGGTGTACGGCGGCCAGGAGTTCATGAAGCACATCGGCGTGGACGCCGAGAACGGGCTCCTCTACTTCAACACCTTCTCCCCGATGCTGGAGGCCCGCGAGTCCAGCGGCGGCCACCACCAGACGGTCTCGGAGGGCGCGGTGCCGGGCTTCCACGGCTCGGACACCGAGAACTACGTGGTCGAGCTCGACCTCGGCAGTCACACCACCCGGTCGCTGGCCACCGAGGAGATCACCTTCTCCGCGGGTGGCCCGGTCCAGGTGGGCGAGACCCAGCAGCTGGTCGGCGCCGAGACGGCCAGCGTCGTCCTCGACGTCGAGCCCGGGGTCGCCCAGGAGTGGTACGCCGAGGTCCTCGACGGCGCCGGTCACACCACGCGCAGCCGGACCAGCGTGATCTCGGTCGGGGCACCGGAGCCGCAGTTCACAGCGGTGACGGGCTCGGTGTCCGGTCCGGGCGGCCCGGTGGCGGGCGCCTGCGCCTACCTGTACCGGGCGCGGGACGCGGCGGCGGCGTCGTACGCGTCGTGCACGGATGCGTCGGGCGGGTTCGTGATCCCGGACGTCGCCCTCGGGTCGTACGTGCTGGCGGTGGCGGACCCGAGCGGTGCGCACGAGACGTGGTGGTCGCCGGAGCCGGTGGTCGTGGACGGCGCGCAGGGCGCGGTGCCGGTGACCCTGACGCGCGGCTCGGTGTCGGCGTCGGGTGTGGTGAGCGACGGTGCGGGTGTGGTCGCCGACGCCTGCGTCTACCTCTACGCCTCGCCCGAAGCATCGTCGGCCGCCTACGCGACCTGCGTGGACGCCACGGGCTCGTGGTGGCTGGGTGGGATCGCTGCCGGCGACTACACGGTCGCGGTGGCGGATCCGTCGGGTGCCCACGACACCTGGTGGTCGACCGGGCCGGTGAGCATCGACGGTGCCCAGGCTCCGTTGCTGGTGCAGCTGGTCGCGGCGCGCGGCGCGGTCGCGGGTGTCGTGACCGGGTCGGCCGGCGCGCCGGTCGGCGGAGCGTGCGCCTACGTCTACGCGCCGGGGGTGACGGCGTCCGCGTCGTACGCGTCGTGCGCGCAGGCTGACGGGTCCTACTACGTGGACGAGGTCGCCTCCGGGGACTGGCAGGTCGCGTTCTTCGACCCGTCGGCGACCTACGCGACCCAGTGGTGGACCGGTGCCGCGGGTGGTGCGGCGGACCGGGCCGGTGCGGGTGTCGTCGGGGTCGACCACGCACTGGTGCCGGGCATCGATGCGGCGCTGACCCCGGTCGGCTGAGGTCGTTCCCCGAGCGTTCACCTCGGGACGGGCGGGTGCTCGCCGGCCCGCCCGGTCCCGCCGGTTCGATGGCTCCGGTCCGTCGGACCGGTCGGACCGGATCGACCGCACCATCCTTATGATCGGAGACACCCGCATGCCCCGCCCCATCCGCACCGGCGCGCTCGCGCCCGTCCTCGTCGCCGTCCTCTGGCTCGCCGGCTGCTCCGCCGACACCGACGAGGCGGCCGAGCGGAGAGCGGAGGTCGGCGGCTCCTCGGCCGCGGCCACCGGGTCGGCCGACCCGACCACCTCGGGTGAGGTCGAGGGCGACGGTGCGGGTGTGCCGGGTGCGGACGACGTCCCGACCGAGGGGACGGTCGACGACGCCGTCACCGAAGGTGGTGCCACAGGTGGTGCTGACGGCGACGCCGGCGGGACCGGCACGAACAACGGGGCGGCCGGTGGCGCCGACGGGGTCCCGAGCGACGGGGCCCCTGCGGACGGGCCCGCGGTCGACGACCCGAGCTCGCCGTACGTCGCCGCCGCCGCGGCGGTGGCCACGCGAAGCCGTGATCAGGTCCTCCAGCTGCACGCCATGTCGGTCGCCACGGACCCGTCGGCGGACTTCCCGAAGGACCAGGTGGCCGGCCTGGGCGACCTCATCGTGCGCGACCTGGACACCCTGCTCCGGGCGGCCACCATGGCGGTTCCGCCCGCGGGCTCCCCGGCAGCTGAGCTGGTCGCCGCGCTGGAGTCCTACCGTTCACTCGCCGGCACGATCGGGGAGTGGCAGGCGGGCAGCGGTCTGCTGCCGGACAGCTTCTTCCGACGACTCGGGACCACCGACGACCAGTGGCGAGCGGCGCTCCGCGACCTCGGCGAGCTGACCGGGGAGAACCTGCTGAAGAACATGCCGCCCCTGGCCGTCCCCTGATCCGGGTCGAGCACATGAGGTTCCCAGAGATCGCCAAGGCCCTCGAGGGGCGCATCCGGCGGGGCGAGTACGTCGCCGGGCGCATCCTCCCGAGCGAGACTGCGCTGGCGGCCGAGTTCGGGGTCGCGCGCGGGACCGTGCGTCGTGCCCTCGAGGAGGTCGAGCAGCGCCAGCAGGCCGTCTCGCGGCGAGGGGTCCGCTGGCTGGTCGTCGATGTTCGTCGGCCGCGCCGCTACGACGGCGTGCGACCGTTCGTCATGTGGGCGCTGGCGGCGGGGTACGAGCCGTCGGCCCGCACGGTCGACATGGAACGCGTGCAGGCCACGGGTCCCGAGACGCAGGCGCTCGGCCTGCCGCACCAGTCGCGGGTGGTGCGCATCGTCCGGTCGGTCGAGCTCGACGGGCGTCCGGTCGGCGTGCTGCGGGCGACCTTCCCGCTCTGGCTCGCGGACCTCGTCCAGTCGGCGCCCCCCGACACCCGGTCGGTGGTCGATCACGTCGTCAAGCGGGGCGGGGTGGAACCGGGGACGGCCGAGTCCCGGATCAGCGCCGGCCCGGCCGACACCCGCGACGCCCAGCTGCTCGGCGTACCCCGCACCGCACCGCTGATTCAGGTCCACCGCACGGCTCGCAGCGCCGACGGACAGCCCTACGAGCACAGCGAGGGCCGGTTCCACCCCGACGAGGTCACCGTCACGCTGACCTAACGTTCCCCCGAGACGACCGTCGCCTCCACGTCGGCGTCGGCGGTCGTCACCAGGTCACGGTGGTCAGCGCCTGAGCGACGCTCGTGTCGATCAGCGCCGCAGCGACGATCGTGATGACGACGGTCCGGGTCCGGCCTCGTCCACCGGACCGCCGAACAGGCAGTAGTCGCCCGGAGAGCCATCGCCTCCGCTCGGCCCGCCCCCGAGTGGGGGCTATTGCCTGTCTGACCGCACCACCGGGCCGGTGACCGGGCAGCCGAGCGCGCGCCGGTCCCATGGGAGGGCTCCGGTCGTTGACGTGACGACAGTCACCCCCCTAATGTGAGGCGATCTCTTATGTGAAACGATTCACAGTCAGGACGACATGACTCTCCACTCCCGTGGCCTTCTCGCCGCTGCCCTGGTCGCCTCGGCCGCCCTGGTGTCAGGCGCGCTCACCGCCGTCGCGACGCCCCTTCCGGCCGCCTCCGCTGCCGCCCCGGCTCCCGTCGAGCTGACCTCGCTGGAGGTGGAGAAGAAGGTCGAGCCGATCGGCATCGATCTCGACCACCCCCGGTTCTCGTGGGTCATCCGGTCCGGTGCCCGGGCCGTCACCCAGGAGAGCTACCGGCTCCGGGTCGCGACCGCGGACGAGGGTCTGGGCGGCGACCTCACCTGGGACAGCGGCGTACAGGCCTCGGCAGAGTCCGCGCAGGTCGCGTACGACGGTCCGGCGCTCGAGTCGGCGACCGGCTACGTGTGGGACGTCGACGTCGTGACCTCCGTCGGCTCCGCGTCGGCCACCTCGAGCTTCCGCACCGGGCTGCGGTCCGCGGGCGACTGGGCGGGGGCGACCTGGATCGGCAACGAGCGTCCGGCCCGCGCCACGAAGGTCACCCTCGACGGCGCGTCCTGGATCCACTCGCCCTACACCGGCCCCAACACGCCGCCGGGATATCTGCGTGAAACGTTCACGATCGACCCCGCCAAGGAGGTCGCCTCGGCCGAGCTGGTGATGGCCGGGGACCTGGGCTTCTCCGCGTTCCTCAACGGCCAGCAGGTCGCCTCCGGCGCCTCGGTCGCGGACGCCTGGAAGAAGGCCTCGCGGGTGGCCGTGACCCCGAAGTCCGGCGAGAACCTGTTGGCCGTCCGGCTCAACAACACCGCCAAGGCCTACGCGGCCGTGGTTGGCAAGCTCGTCGTGCGCTACGCCGACGGCACGAGCGAGGAGTTCGTCTCCGACGGCACCTGGCGCGCGAGCACCTCGGCCAACCCCGGCTGGCACCTGGCCGGCTACGACACCACGGGCTGGGTCGCCGCGGCCGCGCGGGCGACGTACGGCGGCTCCCCCTGGGGCAACCAGGTGGTCGTCCCGGCCGCCGCCGCCCCGGACGTCGCGATGAACCTCGACACCTCCTCCTGGATCATCCCGAACATCGGCGCTCCCAGCGGCGCCAACCCGATCCCCACCACGCTCTTCCGCCGCACCGTCGAGGTCGACGACCGAGACGTCGCCTGGGCCCAGCTGTCCATCACCGGCGACCAGGTCTTCACGGCGTACTGGAACGGCCAGCAGGTCGCCGCCAACACCGCCGCCAACGACGAGTGGCAGCGGGCCCGCACCGTCAACCTCCCGACGGTCCCCGGCACCAACGTGCTCGCCGTCCGGCTGCAGACCCCCGGCAACAGCCAGTACGGCGGGGTCCTCGGTCGGGTGCGGATCGGCTACGCCGACGGCACCGGCGAGGACGTCGTCACCGACGCGGGCACCGACGCCCTGGCGATCGGCAACGCCACCGCGCCCGAGGGCTGGACCACCGCCGGCTTCGACGACTCGGCCTGGACCCCGGCCCGTGCGCAGGCGCTCTACCGCGGCTGGGTCTACGGCGACCGTGTCACCGTCCCCCAGGTCGCGAACGGCGCGGAGTCCCTCAGCCTGGAGGGTGCCCGCTGGATCTGGACGCCCGAGGCGACCAGCCCGGTCGCGCCCGCCGAGGACCGCGCCTTCCGCACCACCCGGACCTCTCCGGCAGGCAAGGAGGCCGTCTCGGCCGACGTGCTCATCACCGCCGACGACTCCTTCCGGCTCCACGTCAACGGCACCTTCATCGGCAACACCGAGGGCGCGACCAACGAGTGGCAGCAGGCCCACCTCTACACCGTCGAGCTCGAGCCCGACCGCAACGTGTTCGCGGTGCGCACCACCAACGGCCCCGGCTCGGCCGCCGGCCTGATCGCCGCCATCCGGGTGCACTACGCCGACGGCAGCAGCGACGTCCTCACCACCGACCCGAGCTGGAAGGCGACCAAGGAGATCCCGGCCGCCTGGGCCGACCCGTCGTACGACGACAGCGCCTGGGGCACCGCCGTCGCGCAGGCGGTGTACGGCGGCGCGCCGTGGAACCGCGGCGTGAAGGACCCCAAGCCCGAGGCGGCTCCGGCGCCACTGCTGCGCAAGGAGTTCGCGGTCGACGACGAGGTCGCCAACGCGACGGTCTACGTGGCGGCGGGCGGCTACGCCGACGTCACCCTCAACGGTGACCCGATCAGCGCCGACGTGCTCTCGCCCGGCTTCACCGACTACGACGACACCGTGCAGTACGTCGCCACCGACGTCACCGACCAGCTCGACGACGGCGCCAACGCCCTCGGCCTCGAGCTCGGGCGCGGCTTCTACGGCATGACCGGCGGGAACGTCTGGAACTGGCAGAACCCGCCGTGGCACGACGAGCCGGCCGCCCGCGCCGTCCTCGAGATCGAGTACGCCGACGGCAGCGTCGACCACGTCGTCACCGACGACAGCTGGACCATCCACGACGGCCCGACCCGCTTCGACGACCTCTACGGCGGCGAGACGTACGACGCCAACCGGGTGCAGACCGGCTTCGACACCGCCGGGTTCGACGACAGCTCGTGGGCCGCGGCCAGCGAGGTCGCCGGTCCGAAGGGCGTGCTGGTCAACCAGCGCCAGCAGCCGATCCGGGTCACCGAGACCCTCCCGGCCAGCGAGATCAGCGAGCCGGTCGACGGCACCTACGTCGTGAAGTTCCCGCGGATGCTCGCGGGCTGGGTCCAGGTCACCGCGCAGGGACCGGCCGGCACCACGATCCGCTACCAGGCCGGCGAGAAGCTGCGCGCCTCCGGGCTGGTGAACGTCGACAACAACGGCGGGTTCGCCTCCGGCTTCCAGACCGACCGGTTCACCCTCGCCGGCACCGGCGAGCCCGAGACGTGGGAGCCGCAGTTCTCCTACAAGGGCTTCCAGTACATCCAGGTCACCGGCTGGCCCGGCGACCAGGCGCCGCCGCTGAGCGCGTTCACCGCGAAGGCGGTGCACACCGACGCCGAGCGCACCGGCTCCTTCGAGAGCTCCAGCGCCACCATGAACGCGACCCACGAGGCGGTCGTCGACACGCTGGCCAACAACCTGCACGGCATCCCGACCGACACCCCCATGTTCGAGAAGAACGGGTGGACCGGCGACGCCGCCGTCGGCGCCGAGATGTTCATGATGAACATGGACACCCACGAGCTGTTCGCCAAGTGGATGCGCGACCTGCACGAGAGTCGCGAGCTCAACGGGCGCCCGTACGTCATCGCCCCGAGCTCCGCCGACTGGGGGGCGTGGGGCATCGCCCCGGCCTGGCACTCGGCCTACGTGATGATCCCGTGGTGGCTCTACCAGTACGGCAGCGACGACCAGGTGCTGCGCGAGCAGTACGACGGGATGAAGAAGTACGTCGACCTGGAGTTCACCACCGCCGGCAACGGCATCGTCAAGAACGTCCGCCTGGGTGACTGGGTCAGCCCCGAGGCCAGCCCCGCGGGCGGCAATGCGCCCGAGGACACCCGGGTCTCGGGCACGGCGTACCTCTACACGATGCTCACCTCGATGGCGCGCAGCGCCGAGCACCTCGGCAAGACCGCGGACGCGGCGCAGTTCCGGGAGCGGGCCGTCGTGGTCAAGGACGCCTTCAACGCGACCTTCCTCGACCAGGCCAAGGGCTACTACCGGGGCACGGGCGACCGCGGCTACCGCCAGACGCACAACGTGCTGGCGCTGGCCTTCGACCTGGCGCCCGACGCCGCGACCGCGGACCGGGTGGCGGCGAGCATCGTCGCCGACGTGCGGGACCGGGACGGGCACCTCAACACCGGCGTCCTCGGCACCAAGTACCTGCTGCCGGTCCTCACCGAGCACGGGTACGCCGACGTCGCCTACGAGCTGGCCGTGCAGACGACGTACCCCAGCTGGGGCTACATGATCGAGGAGGGCGCCACCTCCATGTGGGAGCACTGGTCGACCGACGCGCGCTCCTACGGCCACTACTTCCTCGGCACCGTGGACGACTGGTTCTACCACTACACCGCCGGCATCCGGCCGTCGGCCGAGACCGGCTTCCGCGACGTCACGATCGCACCCGCGGTCACCGGTGACCTCGACTGGGCGCGGGCCACGGTGGACACGCCGTACGGTCCGGTGACCTCGGACTGGCGCCACGAGGACGACGAGCTCGTGCTCCAGGTCGACGTCCCGGTCGGCGCGACCGGGCACGTCGAGGTCCCCGCCGAGAACGCCGGGTCGGTCAGCGAGGGCGGCGTCCTCGCGGTCAAGGCCGAGGGCGTCGAGGAGACGTCGTACGCCGACGGCACCCTCTCCCTGACGGTCGGCTCCGGTCACTACGAGTTCCGCGTCGACGCCGAGCTCGCCGGCTTCGGGCGGGTCCTGGACCGGCTCGACGCCACCCGCGACCGGGCCGACGCCCACCACGACGCCGGCGACCTCGACGGGTCCGACCACACCACCCTGGTGGACGGTCTCGGCGCGGTCCGCGACGACGTGGCGGCCGCGGCCGAGGCCTCCCTGGCCGGCGACGAGTCCGTGACCGAGCGCCTCGACGAGGCGCTCGCCGACGTGCGGGAGCTGCGCACCCGGACGGCGGACTCGGAGATCGACGGTCCCGTCCGCGACGACCTGGTGCGACACCTCGACCGCGTGGTGGCGGCCCTGGAGGCGCTGCTGTCCCAGCGGCTCGGCGTCGTGGCGGTCGTGCCGCCGCTCGCCGAGGCCGTGCTGTCCGGCGACGTGGTCGAGGGCTCGGTCACGGTCACCAACACCGGGACGACCGCGATCACCGGCCTGCGGGCCGAGGTGACCGTGGGCGACTGGCCGGTCGACGGGTCCGCCCTGGTGCTCGACTCGCTTGCGGCCGGGACGACCACCACGCTGCCGTTTACCGCGACGGTCCCGACCGACGCGGCGCTCGGCGAGCAGTCCGCGACCGTGGCGCTGACCTACCGCAGCGGGGACGAGGGCCGCTCGACCACCGGCACCGGGCCCTGGGCCACGGTGACCAGCGGACTCGAGGTGACCTCCGTCGAGGTCGCCGACGAGACCCCGGAGGCCCCGGGTCGCCGGACGGTCACCGCGACGATCGCCAACACCGGCTCCGTCCCGATCACGGGGCGGGTCGAGCTGACCGCCCCGCAGGGCTGGCCGACGACCGTGCCCTCGGACCCGGTCACCGTGCCTGCGGGTGGGTCGGTCCAGGTCCAGGTGCCGATGCTGCTCGGGCACCGCGTCGTCGCGACGTCGTACGACGTCACCGCGGCGTTCGTGCGCGGCACCGACACGATGGCCGAGGGAACCGGCTCCCTGGCGGTGGTCGTGCCCACGCCGCCGACCGACGCGATCGACCACGTCGACTTCGGCGAGGCGGGCTCGGAGACGGCCCACGCGGTGCAGGCGGCCCCGAACAGCGGGACCAGCCCGGAGGCGGGCCTGACCCGTCGCTACGCGCACTCGCTGTACCCGGGCTCGTGGTACTCCGCGGCGGTCGAGGTGAACCCGGACGAGCCGTTCGCGCTCCGACTGATCGAGACCTTCGACAAGGCCACGACCAAGGAGTTCAACCTGTACGTCGACGACGTGCTGGTCGGTCGCTACGACATCACCCGGACCCAGAACAGCGTGGGCTGGATGGCTCACGAGCTCCTGGTCGACGCCCCCGCGGCAGTCGCGGCCACGGCGGACGGGACGGTGCGGCTGAAGTTCGAGTTCCCGACCGACGCCACGGCGTACGACCCCTCGATCGCCGACGTGTGGGTGCTGCCCGGTCTCGACGACCAGGCGCCGCTCGGGTCGGTGCGCGTGGACAGCGCCCACCCGGGCCGCGACGGCTGGTTCCGCGGTCCGGCCGAGGTCGCGGTGCTGGCCACCGACGACCGGGCCGGGACGCTCGACGTCCAGGTCGGCGCGACCGCCGGCTGGCAGGCCTACACCGGGCCCGTCCCGGTCGCCGGCGACGGCGAGCACCGGGTCGACTACCGGGTCCGCGACCTCGCGGGCAACTCCAGCGGCGCGCGCTCGACGACGGTCCGCATCGACGGCACCGCGCCGACGACGGTCATCGAGCTCGCCGGCACGCCGCGCGACGACCGGGCCTCGGTCCGGCTGGTGGCCGGCGACGCGACCAGCGGGGTCGCCTCGACCAGCTACCGGGTCGACGGCGGCGCGTGGGCCACGGCGGGTGCGGAGCCCGTCGCGGTCGTCGGGTACGGCGAGCACGTGGTCGAGGCGTTCTCGACCGACGTCGCCGGCAACACCGAGGTGCTGCGCCGGACGGTGGTGACCCTCGTCGAGGACGAGACGGTCGCCGCGGTGGTCGCCCCGCAGGTCACCGGCACCGAGGTGGTCGGCGAGACGCTCCGGGCGAGCACCGGCTCGTGGAACCGGACCGACCTGGCCTTCGCCTTCCAGTGGCTGCGCGACGACCGGCCCGTGGCCGGCGCCACGGCGGCGACGTATCGACTGGGTGCGGCGGACCTCGGGTCCCGGCTCTCGGTGCGCGTGACCGGCACCCGCGACAACGGGGCCTCCGGCACCGCGATCTCCGGGCGCAGTGGTCTGGTGACGAAGGCGAGCTCCCGGGTCGCCCTCCGGGTCGGCAAGCGCGTGGTGCGCTCGGGCAAGGCGGTGCGGATCCGGATCGCGGTCAGCTCGCCGTCGACGACGCCGGACGGCCGGGTGACCCTGCGGATCGACGGTCGCACGGTGCGGACCGTGCGGCTGTCCGACGGGCGGGCCGACGTCCGCCTGGTGCTGCGCGGCAGAGGCACCCACCGGGTGCAGGCCGTCTACACCGGATCGGCCGGTGTGCAGGGCAGCAGCTCGTCCCGGGTGAAGGTCCGGGTGCGCTGAGCGTCACGGGCGGGTGCCGGGTCGACGACCCGGCACCTGCCCGACCCGTCGACACGGTGCAGGTCGTGGAGACGGGTCATCCAGCCGACGGTCGGTCGGGGACCTCGCGGTCTTCGAGCAGCGCCACCAGCTCGTTGCGCAGGGCCGAGGCCTCGGTGCGGGTGCTGAGCTCGGAGACGATCAGCAGGCCGAGGGCGACGAACCAGAGCAGGACCGCGCTCACCACGCACAGCGCGAGGGGGCCGGCCCCGCCGTCGGTGACGCCCACCACCACCGCTGCCGCCGTCATCAGCACGGCAGCCGCGACGAACACGTAGTTGAAGAGGTTCGCCGAACCGAAGTGCACGTGGCCCTCGATGCGGGTGCCGCGGCTCGTCGCGGTCAGTACGCCGCGCAGCATCGGGGTGGGCGAGCGGCTCTCCCGGAACTGCGCCCGGATGCGCTCCCCGTCGACCCGGACGTACTCGCGGCCGAAGAGCCGGTTGCCGCGGTACCGGCTCGCGACGCGCGCGACGTCCTCCGGGGTCCGGTCGCGCACGGTGAAGCGGATGGGCGTCTTTCCGGGCATGAGGACATTCTGGCCGTGCCGGTGTCGACCTGGTCAGCCGACCAGGGCCGTCAGACAGGCAATCCCCGTCTCGGGAGCCATCGCCCACGCTCAGCCCGTCCTCGGCTGGGGACTATCGCCTGTCTGACCGCACCACCGACCGGGGAGCCTGATCAGGCAGTGGACCCCCCGTCGTCTTGCTGGACGAGCCGACGACGTTCCTGGACATCACTCCCCAGGACGGAGCCGTAGTCGCCGAGGGAGGCGCTGACCCGCGCCACCTGCGCGGAGTCGGTCCACGTGTGGATCTCGACGACCCGACCCTGGGCGACGGTGAACGCCATGATGCTGAACGGCTCGCCGTGGAGCGTGACGAGCACCCCGGTGAGATCGTCGACCCGGACGGGGTGGACGACCCGCTCGGGGTGGGCGTACCTGAGGGCGTTCCCGGCGACGGACTCCGCGCCGCGGTAGGTCACCACGCCGCGGAGCGCACCGTGATCGGCATGCACCACGACGTCGGGGGCCAGCACCCCGAGCAGCCGCGGGAGGTCGCCGTCGCGCGCGGCGGCGAAGAAGGCGTCGACGACCTCGCGCCGGCGTACCGGGTCGTGCTGGGCCGGGTCGTGCTGGACCTGATCGTGCTGGGCCGGGGACGCCGACCCGCTGACCCGGCGCCGCGCGCGACTGGCCAGCTGGCGGGTCGCCGCGGGCGAGCGCTCCAGGACCGGCGCGATGTCGTCGAACGGTACGGCGAACAGGTCGTGCAGCACGAAGGCGATCCGTTCGGCAGGGGAGAGCTGGTCGAGCACCACCAGCAGCGCGAGCCCGACCGAGTCGGCCAGCAGTGCCTGGTGCTCCGGCTGCTGCGGCTGACGCGCGTCGTCGGGGGTGAGCATCGGCTCCGGCAGGCGCTCGACCCGCTCCTCGAGGGACTCCTCGCGACGGGTGGAGCGGGAGCGCAGGGTGTTCAGCGCGATCCGGGCGACGACCGTCGTCAGCCAGCCCCCGAGGTTGTCGACCTCCGCGGTGTCGGTGCGGTGCAGCCGCAGCCACGCCTCCTGGACGGCGTCCTCCGCGTCGCCGGCCGAGCCCAGGACGCGGTAGGCGACGGCTCGCAGGTGCGGGCGGTGTGCCTCGAACTGCCGGGTGAGGTCGAGGTCGTCGTCCACGTGGTGTCCTTTCGAAAACGGGTCTCCCCGGAGTGACCCGCCGCGGGAGCCGAATGTGACACCGGCACAGAAGTCTCGGTTCCCCGTCACACATCCTGCCCGGCGCGGGTCAGGGATCTCGACAGCTTCCAACGAATGAGGAGACCGAGATGACCTTCGAACCCCGCATGGCCAACCCCGCGTTCGTCCTGCCCGAGGCCTTCCGTGGCATCGGCAGCCTGATCGCCGCGATCGGCACGGGCGGTGTGCCCACGAGCACCCTGGAGCTGGTCGCCCTGCGAGCCAGTCAGATCAACGGCTGCAGCCCGTGCGTCCAGAGTCACCTGGAGGCGCTCCAGGCCGAGGGCGAGTCCGTCGACCGGATCGTCGGCGTGGGCGCGTGGGCCGAGTCGCCGTACTACGACGAGGCCGAGCGCGCCGCCCTCGCCCTCACCGACGAGCTGACCCGGGTGGCCGACCGCAACGGCGCGGTGCCGGACGAGCTGTGGCGCGAGGTCACGCGGCACTACGACGAGCGGCAGGTCTCCGCGCTGATCCTGCAGATCGGGCTGCTCAACCTGTTCAACCGGATCAACGTGACCGTCCGTGAGCGTGCCGATCGGCCCAGCTGGAAGCAGTCGGCCTGACCGTCCGGTACGACGGCGGACGGACGGGAGCCCCGCCTACTGGATGCCCATCGCGAGGTTGACCCGGTCCTCGGGCCGGATCAGGTGACTGTGGTCGTCCAGCCCCAGGTCGAGGTAGCGCAGGACGACGACGGCGCGCTGGCGCCGGGGCAGGTGCCCGATCGCGTTCCAGAGGTCCTGCCCCTCGGCAACGGCGAGCTCCGTGCCAGCGGGATCCGGCCGTTGCGGTGGCTGCTCGGTCGGGGCCTCGCGAGTCCAGCGCCGGCGCCACCAGGACGCGGACGTGGGCACCATGATCCTGCGGACGTACGCCTCCGGGTCGTCGATGCGCCGCCAGGCGAACCAGGCCTTGGTGAGCGCCGTCTGCACGAGGTCCTCGGCCAGCCCCTCGTCCTGCGTCAGCAGGTACGCCGACCGCACGAGAGCCTGGGACCGCGCCACGACGAACTCGTCGAACTGCGTCTCGTCTGCCATACGACCACGACCCTCGGGCCCCGGTGCCGGGCGGTTTGCCGGCATCCCTACCAAGACGCGTCCGTGGCACGAAATGGTTGCCCGACCCCAGGATCCCCGATTCGCCGCCGCCTCGACCATCCCGTCGGTCACGAGGCAGACGGCGCACGAGCGCTGCCTCGACCTCTCCGCGGCGCGCTCGGAGCTTCGCGGTTCCTGACGTGCGGCTCGGCCGTGGATTCGGTCAGCCGAGGGTGGGGTAACTACCCGTCGGTACGGCGTCGCCGCGCCACGACTCCGGGAGGTCCCATGACCACGTCTCGTCCCCGCTCCCTCCGCTCGGCCCTGGTCGGTGCGGCCGCCGTACTGGTGCTGGCGCTGGGCACGGCTCCCGCCGTGGCCGGCACCCCCGGCGCCGTGGTCACCGGCAGCGACCCGATCGACTACGTCGCCCTCGGAGACTCCTACAGCGCCGGTCCGCTGGTGCCGGCACAGCGGCTCGACCCGCTCGGCTGCCTGCGCTCGACCAACAACTACCCGGCGTTCCTGGCCGGGTACTTCGGCGTGCGCAGCTACGTCGACGTCACCTGCTCGGGCGCGCAGACCGCCGATCTGGACAAGCGCCGCCAGACGACGATCGTGCCGGGGCCCAGTCCGGCCCCGCAGCTCGAGGTCCTCAACGCCGAGACCGACCTCGTGACGCTCGGCATCGGTGGCAACGACCGGAAGCTGTTCGGCTCGATGATCGAGGTCTGCGAGGCCGTGGCCGAGCTCGACCCGAAGGGCGCCCCGTGCCGCCGCCACTTCACCAACCGCAAGGGTGTCGACACCAAGCTCCGAGACGCCACCAAGATCCAGGCGAACGTCGGCCGGGTGCTGCGCGCCGTCGCGCGCCGCGCCCCCGCGGCCGAGGTGTACGTCGTGGGCTACCCGCGGCTGCTGCCGCAGCGCGGCACCTGCAAGGCCGTCGAGTTCGCTGGCGGTGACTACCGCTGGGGGAACCGCATCGAGCAGCGTCTCAACCGCTCGCTGCGTCGCGCCGCAGTCAAGAACGGGGCGACCTACCTCAATCTCTACCCGGCCTCCCGCGGCCACGACGCCTGCGCCGGGAGCGAGGCCTGGATCAACGGCAGCACCCTCAAGCCGCTCCGCGCGGCGAACTTCCACCCGTTCCTGCGGGGGATGCGGGGCGCCGCCCAGGAGATCTACCGCCAGCTCACCGGTGGCGGGACCGCCCCGGGTCACGCGGTCGCCCAGCCGCCGATCGGCTCGACGCTTCGCTCGGAGGCGACCCCGCCGGGGATCGCGACCGAGTCCTGGCGCACCTGGCTGGCCGAGCAGTCCCGCGGAGCTCGCTGAGGCCTACTGGGGAGCCCAGGCGAGATGACGTACGGCGTCCTCCGCTGCGGCGAGCGACGTCCCGGCCGGGAGCACCAGGAGCGCGACCGGGCTGGCGGTGGACTGCTTGGGGTCGAAGGTCCGGTGCACGATCGCCAGCGCGCCGGTGATCTCCCGCTCGGGGTCGCCGCACTCGCCCCGCAGCCAGCGGCGGAGCACCCGGTTGTGGGCGGCGACGACGGCGGCCGCGGTCACCTCGGCCTGCAGGTCGGCCGCCTCGCCGCCGTCGCCCCAGCGACCCAGGTGGTGGCGGAAGAGGCGCTGGTAGCGAGCGCTGCTGACGAGCTCGCGCTCGCGGAGCGTCGTGACGGCCGACGTGAGGCGGTAGCGCTCGCGGGCCCGCTCGCCCTCCGCGACGTAGTGGAACAGGACGATCTTGACGGCGTCGATGACGGCCGCGAGGGCGGAGTCCTCCTGGGAGGACTGCAGCCGGGACTCGACGCGAGCGAGGAGCTCGTCGTGGTCGGGAAAGATGACCGCCTCCTTCGACCCGAAGGAGCGGAAGAACGTGCTGCGGCTGACGCCCGCGGCGCTCGCGATGTCCTCGACCGAGGTGGCGTCGTACCCCTGGCGGGCGAAGAGCGTGAAGGCGGCGTCGGTGATGACGTCGTGCGGTGACGGTGCGGCCACAGGTCCTCCGGGCTCAACTTCGGTCGTGTTGCTCTGGACATCATGCCCGCTGAGACATAGTCTCGAAATGTGACACTCAGTTCCGTGATGGCCGACGTGAGTCCGAAGCGGCACCCCGACCGGCGAGCGCCGGCCGCCCCCGCCCCCGCCCGGACCTGGATATCGGTCGCTCCCCACCTTCAGCCTCGGCACGTGGGGGACCGGGCGCCCTGGGGCGTCGTGCACGCCGGTCTCAGCGGATCGACGAAGACCGCGTGCGGACTCCCGCGGACGACCTGGTTCGTCTTCTGGCACCTGCCCTTCGACGGACGCAAGCCGGAGGCGTGCCGGCCCTGCGCCCACCGCCTCGCGGAGCTGAGCCGGCGAGACGCGGACTGATCCCCGGGCGCCGTCAGCCCGACCCGTCGGCGACCTCGGCGACCAGCTCCGCCACCCGGGCGACGGCGACGCCGGGGTCCGGGCGGTGGGCGAGGGCGAGCGGGACCTCCTTGGCCGGCCCGGCGAGCGGGACGTAGGCGACGCCGTCGAGGCGCAGGGCACGGACCGAGGCCGGGACCAGGCCGACCCCGAGCCCGGCGGCCACGAAGACGACGAGGGTGCCGGTCTCGCCGACCTCGATCAGGTCCGGCTCCAGCCCGGCCCGTCGGAAGACGTCGAGCACCTGCGGCTGCATGGACGAGCGGTGGCCCGAGGGGTGGGTGACGACCGGCTCGCCGGCGAGGTCGGCGACCTCGACCGCGGCCGCCCCGGCGAGCGGGTGGTGGGCGGGCAGCACCGCCACCAGGGGCTCGGTCCGCAGCTGCCGCAGGACGACGCCGTCGGGGGCACCCGGCCCGGGGCGCAGCACCGCGAGGTCCAGGTCTCCTGCGACCAGCGCGTCGAGGAGGGCGGGCCCGAGCAGCTCGCCCTTCAGCTCCAGGTGGATCTCGGGCAGCTCGGCCCGCACCCGGCGTGCGACCTGCGGCAGGACGTCGTACGTCGCGGTCCCGACGAAGCCGAGCCGTACGGTGCCGGCCAGCCCCGCGGCCAACGCCTCCAGGTCGCCGGTGGTGCGGTCCACCTCGGCGAGCAGCCGGCGGGCCCGGGTCTGGAGCAGTCGGCCCGCCTCGGTCAGGTCGACCCGACGCGTGGACCGGTCGAGCAGCGTGACCCCCAGCTCGTGCTCGAGGCGGCGCAGCTGCTGGGACAGTGCCGGCTGGGCGACGTGCAACCGGGCGGCCGCCCGCCCGAAGTGGCGCTCCTCGGCGAGCACGACGAACGAGCGCAGGTGCCTGATCTCCATCGTCGGATTATGCCTGATTGCCTTATCAATCAGCGCCCAATGAGTATTGGACGTGATGGATCGGGTTGCCTACCGTCGAGTGGGTGACCTCCTCCTACCTGTACGCCAGCGCGCGGACCCCCTTCGGCCGGTTCGGCGGCGCGCTCGCCGACGTCCGGCCCGACGACCTGGCCGCGACCGCCCTGAGCGGGGTCCTCGCGAAGGTGCCGGGTCTGGACCCGGCCCGGATCGACGACGTGGTCTGGGGCTGCGCGAACCAGGCCGGCGAGGACAACCGCAACGTCGGCCGGATGGCCGTGCTGCTGGCCGGCCTGCCGGTCGGTGTCCCGGCGACCACGGTGAACCGGCTCTGCGGCTCCTCCCTCGATGCCGCCATGATCGGCTCCCGCACGATCGAGACCGGCGACGCCGACGTCGTCGTGGTCGGCGGCGTCGAGTCGATGACCCGGGCGCCCTGGGTGCTGCCGAAGCCCGCGCGCGCCTACCCGGCCGGCAACGTCACCGCGGTCTCGACGACGCTCGGGTGGCGGCTGGTCAACGACCGGATGCCGGCGGTGTGGACCGTCTCGCTGGGCGAGTCGAACGAGCACCTGGCCGAGCGGTTCTCGATCTCCCGCGAGCGGCAGGACGAGTTCGCCGCCCGCTCCCACCAGCTGGCCGACGCCGCCTGGGCCGCCGGGTTCTACGACGACCTGACGGTGCCGGTGGAGGGCGTGGAGCTCACCCGTGACGAGAGCGTCCGGCCCGGCTCGAGCGCGGACAGGCTGGCCGGCCTGAAGGCGTCGTTCCGCACCAACGGCACGATCACCGCCGGCAACGCCTCGCCCCTGAACGACGGCGCCTCCGCACTGGTGCTCGGCAGCGAGAGCGCCGGCCTCGGCGTCGACCCGGTCGCCCGGATCGCCGGCCGGGGGGTGCACGCGCTCGCGCCGCAGGAGTTCGGCTTCGCGCCGGTGGAGGCGGCCGAGAAGGCGCTCGCGCGGGCCGGGATCACCTGGGCCGAGGTGTCGGCGGTCGAGCTGAACGAGGCGTTCGCCGTCCAGAGCCTGGCCTGCCTGGACGCCTGGAAGATCGACCCCGCGATCGTCAACGCCCAGGGCGGCGCGATCGCCATCGGCCACCCGCTCGGTGCCTCCGGCGCCCGCGTGCTCGGCACCCTCGCGAAGCGGCTCGTCGAGTCGGGGGAGCGCTACGGCGTCGCCGCGATCTGCATCGGCGTCGGCCAGGGACTGGCCGTGGTGCTGGAGAACGTGACGGAGGGCGTGTCGTGACCGCGACGATCTGCGACAGCGCGGCTGCCGCGGTCGAGGGCATCGCCGACGGCTCGACGGTCCTGGTGGGCGGCTTCGGCATGGCCGGCATGCCGGTCGAGCTGATCGACGCGCTGATCGAGCAGGGCGCCACGGACCTGACGGTCGTGTCCAACAACGCCGGCAACGGCGACACCGGACTGGCCGCGCTGCTGGCGAAGGGCCGGGTCCGCAAGATGGTCTGCTCCTTCCCCCGGCAGTCCGACTCCTGGGTCTTCGACGGCCTCTATCGGGAGGGGAGGATCGAGCTCGAGGTGGTGCCGCAGGGCAACCTCGCGGAGCGGATGCGCGCCGCCGGCGCGGGCATCGGGGCCTTCTTCTGCCCGACCGGGGTCGGCACGCCGCTGGCCGAGGGCAAGGAGACCCGCGAGATCGACGGCCGGACCTACGTCCTGGAGTTCCCGATCAAGGGCGACGTCGCCCTGATCGGGGCGTACCGCTCGGACCGGATGGGCAACCTGGTCTACCGCAAGACCGCCCGCAACTTCGGGCCGGTGATGGCAACGGCGGCGACCACGGTGGTCGCCCAGGTCCGGGAGGTCGTCGAGACCGGCGCGCTCGATCCCGAGACCGTCGTGACCCCGAGCATCTACGTCGACCGGGTGGTGCAGGTATGAGCCTCAGCAAGCACGAGATGGCAGCCGTGGTGGCCCGCGACATCCCGCGCGGCGCGTACGTCAACCTCGGCATCGGCCAGCCGACGCTGGTCGCCGAGCACCTGACGGACGGCGCCGGGGTGGTGCTGCACACCGAGAACGGCATGCTCAACATGGGACCCGCCGCCGCCGAGGGCGAGGTCGACCCGGATCTCACCAACGCCGGCAAGGTCCCGGTCACCGAGCTGCCGGGGGCGTCGTACTTCCACCACGCGGACTCGTTCGCGATGATGCGCGGCGGCCACCTCGACGTGTGCGTGCTCGGGGCCTTCCAGGTCTCGGCGGCCGGCGACCTCGCCAACTGGCACACCGGCGCCCCGGACGCGATCCCGGCCGTCGGTGGGGCGATGGACCTCGCCATCGGCGCGAAGAGCGTCTTCGTGATGATGACGCTGTTCGCCAAGGACGGCTCGCCGAAGCTGGTGCCGGAGTGCAGCTACCCGCTGACCGGCGTCGGGTGCGTGGACCGGGTCTACACCGACGTCGCCACCTTCGACCTCGGCCCCGACGGCGTCGTGGTCCGGGAGACGCACGGGATGTCGTACGACGAGCTCGCCGAGCGTCTGGACGTCTCGCTCCAGCGCGGGTGACGCCGGGGACGACTGCTGCCGGTGCAGATGTGTCCTCAGGCACAAAAGGTTGACGCTGACAAGTAAGTGCATGCTACACATATAGCGTGTCCTCTCCCCGCGCCACGACCACGACCACCAACCCGCTGGTCCCGGTCCTCATCCTCTGCCTCGGCGGGCTCAGCGCCGCCCTGACCCAGACGGTGGTCATCCCGATCCAGAGCGAGCTGCCGGGCTACCTCGGCACCTCGGCGGACAACACGGCGTGGGTCATCACGGTGACCCTGCTCGCGGGAGCGGTGGCCATGCCCGTCGCCGGCCGGCTAGGCGACCTGTTCGGCAAGCAGCGGGTGCTCGCGGTCAGCGCCGCGATCCTGGTCCTGGGCTCGGTCGTCTGCGCCCTGTCGGACTCGCTGGTGCTGATGCTCACGGGTCGCATGCTGCAGGGCCTCGCGATGGGGTTCATCCCGGTCGGCATCTCGCTGATGCGCGAGATCACCCCGCCCGCGATGACCGCCACGGCCATCGCCGCCATGAGCGCGACGCTCGGCGTCGGCGGCGCGATCGGCCTGCCGCTGTCCGCCTGGATCGCCGACGCGCACGACTGGCACGCCCTGTTCTGGGTCGCCACCGGCCTGGCCCTGGTGACCCTCGCGGCCGTCGTCCTCCTGGTCCCGCACGTCCCGGACGCCAACCCCGGTCGCGTGGACTTCGTCGGTGCGCTCGGTCTGGCCGCCGGACTGGTGGCCTTCCTGATCGGCATCTCCAAGGCCAACACGTGGGGCTGGGCGGACCCGAAGACCCTCGGCTGCATCGTCGGCGGCCTCCTCGTCCTCGCCCTGTGGGGCTGGTTCGAGCTCGGGCACGCCGAGCCGCTGGTCGACCTGCGCACCACCGCGCAGCTGCCGGTGCTGATGACCAACATCGCCGCGGTCGCGATCGGCTTCGGCATGATGGCGCAGTCGGTCGTCGTACCCCAGCTCCTCCAGCTGCCCGAGTCCACCGGCTTCGGCCTCGGCCAGTCGATGCTGCACGCGGGCCTGTGGATGGCCCCCGGCGGGCTGATGATGCTGGCCTTCGCACCCCTGACCAGCATGCTCATCAAGAAGTACGGCGCCAAGCTGACCCTGATGCTCGGCGCCGCCGTGCTCGGCCTGGGATACCTCGTCGCGTTCGGCATGATGGACGCCGCCTGGCAGCTGCTGGTCGCCTCGTGCGTGTCGTCGGCCGGCGTGGGCATCGGGTACGCCGCGATGCCGACCCTGATCATGGACAACGTGCCGATGCGCGAGGCCGGCGCGGCCGTGGGTCTGAACTCCCTGATGCGCTCGGTCGGCACCACGCTGGCCTCCGCCGTGATGGCGGCGGTGCTGACCGGCTCGGTGACCGCATCCGGGATGCCGACCGAGCGGGCCTTCCAGCTCTGCTTCCTGATCGGCGCCGCTGCGGCCTTCCTCGGCGTGCTCATCGGAGCCACCATTCCGCGCAACCGGGACGCCTCGCTGGAGCCGGTCTCGCTCGAGGAGCCGTCGACGGTGCGGGCCTGAGGTCGTCTCGT
Source organism: Nocardioides sp. W7 (assembly GCF_022919075.1). Lineage (NCBI taxonomy): Bacteria > Bacillati > Actinomycetota > Actinomycetes > Propionibacteriales > Nocardioidaceae > Nocardioides > Nocardioides sp. W7. The sequence goes on from NZ_CP095078.1 coordinate 1,112,687, forward strand.
CGACGCCCTCGGTCGGACCTCAGGTCCGGTCGAGGGCGTCGTTGAACGCCCGGAGGTCGGCGATCAGCCCCTGAGCGCGCTCGACGCCGAGCTCGTCGAGAGCGTCGCTCATCCGGGCGGCGCGCAGCCGCCCGTCGTGCAGGTAGGCGTCGTCGCCGGCAGCGGTCGGGCGCAGCAGCCGCCCGCCGCGTCCCGGAGCGTCGTACCGCTCCACGAGGCCGCGCTCGAGTGCGGCCGCCACCTGCCGGGTCACCGTGGACCGCTCCAGCTGAAGGTCCTCGGCGAGCTCGCGCTGGGTCGAGGGGCCGCGCTCGACCAGCCGCCACAGGATCCGGAACGCCGAGTTGTCCAGCACCGAGCCGGGGTACGACGCGGCGCGCAGGCGCCCGGCCCGCAGCAGCTCGGTCCCGAGCGCGCGCAGGAGGTCGTCCTCGGCCATGACGCGAGTGTGGCACGGCCCGGGGAGCGGTCGATCGGACGGCTTCCAGCCACCGGGAGTCGGCGTGACCGACAGTCATGGTGTGGCGCCCGTCACCTACCCGTCGGTACTCCCGGATGCTGCCTAGGCTCGGTTTCGACCCTTGCGGGTCGCACGGTGCGCCGTGGCCTCCTCCCTGGCCGCGGCGCACCGGCCGCCCGGTGGTCGACTCGGGAGGGTCGGGCTCAGGAGTCGGACGACAGGTACGCCGTGATCGCGTCGCGCAGGCCGATCCGGGCGGCGTCGATGTCGAGGTAGGTGCTCATCGCGTGCTCGACCCGCAGGCCGCGCATCGCGGCGGGCAGCATCGCCCGCACCCGGGCGAGGCGGACCCGGTCGACGTCGAGGTCGGCGAACGCGTGCTCGACGGTGTCGGCCCAGTTCCGTTCCCAGGCGGCGATCGCCTTCGCGGTCCGCGGGAAGGCCGTCTCGAGCTCGCTGCGCTCCTGCGGCAGCGCCATGCGCAGCTGGTGGAGTGCTCGTGAGACGGGCAGGTCGAGGTTGTTCCACAGCATCTCGACGACGGCGTCGACCCGCTCAGCGAGATCGGTCTGGTCCGGCATGTCGGCGAGCATCGGCCCGCCCTCCACCGCGACGTACTCCAGGACGGCCGCCCACAGGCCGTCGACATCGCCGAACTGGTGCTGGACCGTCCCCCAGGTCACTCCGGCCTGACGCGCGACGAGGTTGGCGCTGACCGACTCCGGCCCGCCTTCGGCCAGGCAGTGCAGGGCGACGCGCAGCAGATGGCGCCTGGTCTGCAGGCCGCGGCGGTTCAGGCGGGTGCCCTTCGCGCTGATCGCCGTGCTGTCGCCGGTCGTCGTGCTGTCCTCCACAGGCGCCCTCTCTCCAGGAATCGTCCCGGTCTCCGGGATGGTCGAACCGTTGCACAGAGAGGCGTTGTGTGATCGTGATCACCCAAACCGGTGCGGGCGAGACCTCCCGTGTGCGATCTTCACATCGGCACCTCAACGACTATTCACATAGTACCCTCAATGAGGTTTGATGTGCTCGCGATCACACCGAAGGTTCTTTAGGGAGGGGAAACTTTGATGCGTCATCAGCGTCTGGTCCGGGCGGGAGCCGCAGCGGCCAGCATCTTGCTGCTCGTTCCGGCCTGCTCATCGGACCGCGGAGGCAGCAGCGACCCGGGAGATGGCGGTGAGTCCGAGACGGCCGCCGCCGAGCTGCCGACCGACACGTTCGGCGACCTCGAGTCGCCGTGCGGGGAGGGTGACGCATCGGGCGCCACCGAGCAGGGCGTCACCGACGACTCGATCACGATCGGGTACGGCGACGACAAAGGGTTCACGGCCACGCCCGGCCTGAACCAGGAGATGGGCGACGCCGTGGCGGCGTTCATCCAGTGGTGCAACGGTCTCGGTGGCATCAACGGCCGCGAGATCAAGGGCAACCGCTACGACGCGGCCATCTTCGAGTCCGCACAGGTCATGAAGGAGTCCTGCTCGCAGGACTTCATGATGGTCGGTCACGGCTTCGGTCTCGACGAGAACGCCGAGCCCGAGCGGATCAAGTGCAAGATGCCGACCGTCCCCGGGTTCACGATCTCGCCGGCCGCCTCGATGGGGCCGATGCACTACCAGGGCGTGCCGGGACCGGTCGACGAGTACAACGCGGCGACCCAGCAGATCCTCATCGACGAGTACCCCGAGTTCGCCAAGGTCGGGATGGTCAACAGCGACTCCCCGGCGGTCGACCAGGGCCTCCAGCGGTATTTCGACAACTTCAAGGCGGTCGGGGCCAAGGCCACCGACTGCGGTGTCCGGCTGAAGTCCGCGGGTGGCGACAACTACCGCGCGATCGTCCAGAAGTACAAGGAGTGCGGCGTCACGTCGCTGTTCACCTTCACCCCGCCGTCGCCCCCGATCTACTCCTTCCTCGAGGCCGCGGCCGTCGAGGGCCTGGACGTGATCATGGGCTCGGAGGCGACGTGGTACCTCGAAGGTGTGCTCGACGCCAACGTCGGCGAGCTCACCGAGGGCATCAAGGTCGGTATGCAGTTCCAGCCGTTCGAGAACGCCGACGCGATCCCGGCCGTGGCCGACTACCTGTCGGTGCTGGACGAGTTCGGAGGCGTCAAGGGCCTGCTCGGCATGCAGGCGACGTCGTCGTTCATCCTCTGGGCGCAGGTCGCCAAGGAGTGCGGTTCCGACCTGACCCGTCAGTGCATGGTGGACGGTCTGTCGAAGGTCACCACGTGGACCGGGGGCGGTCTGCACGCCGAGAGCAACCCCGGCGACAACCGGACCCCGTACTGCGGCCTCCTGACCGAGGTCAAGGGCGACGCCTACGAGCAGATCATCCCGGCGGCCAAGGGCGAGTACTTCTGCACCGACGGGCCGCGGACGGCTCCGTCGTCGGCCTGGGGCGGCATCGAGCTGACCAAGGATCGGATCGCCACGAAGTACCTCACCGACGACATCATCACGCCGTCGAGCTGAGCTGATTCATCGGTGCGGGGTCCGGTCGCCACGGCGGTCGGACCCCGCACCACCATTCCGAGTAGTTCCCGTTGCAGTTCCTGGGGAGGGACTTCGTGGACCTGTTCCTGACCTACACGCTGGTCGGCCTGGTGATGGGCGCGGTGTATGCGATCGCCGCGTCCGGCCTGGTGCTGACCTATACGACGTCGGGTGTCTTCAACTTCGCTCACGGGGCGCAGGCGATGCTGTCCGCGTTCTTGTACTGGCAGTTCAGCGTCGGCTGGGGCCTGCCGGTTCCGGTCGCGTTCGTGCTGGTCGTCCTCGTCTTCGGCCCGCTCACCGGGGTGCTGCTGCACAAGACCCTGATGCACGGGCTGCGCGACGTGGCCGAGGTGACCAAGGTCGTCGTGACCGTGGCCGTGCTGCTCGGCATGGTCTCGCTGTCGCAGTGGATCTGGAACCCCTCCGAGCCCCGCACCGTGGAGATGCTGTGGGGCAACCGGACCTCCTTCGAGCTGTTCGGGGTGACGATCCGCTACCACGAGCTGCTCTGCCTGGTCGCGGCCGCGGCGCTGGCGATCGGCCTGCGGCTGCTGTTCACCCGCAGCCGGGTCGGGGTGACGATGCGGGCGGTCGTCGACGACCCCGACCTGCTCCGGCTCAACGGCTACAACCCCGACCGGGTCGCGATGGCGTCCTGGGCGGTCGGTGCCGCGCTGGCCGCGCTCGCCGGGGTGCTGGTGACCCCGGTGGCGGGCGGGTCGTTGGAGGCCAACACGCTGACGCTGTTGGTCATCGACACCTTCGCGGCGGCGATGTTCGGCCGTCTCAAGAGCATTCCGCGGACCTTCGTCGGCGCGCTGTTCCTGGGGCTGGCCTCGACGTACGTCCTGGCCTATGCGCCCACCGAGTGGGACTGGGTCGGCAACGTCAAGACCGCGCTGCCGATGATCGTGCTGTTCCTGGTGCTGCTGGTGCTGCCCCAGGACCGGCTGCGCGGTGCGGCGCAGCGCACCCGCGAGCGGGCCCGGGTGCCCAGCGTGCGGTTCGCGGCCGGGTGGGCGGTGGCCTTCGTCGTGATCATGTTCGTGATCACCAAGATCGCGAACCCGCTGATGCTGGGACCGTGGGCCGCGGGGCTGGCGTTCTCGATCATCGCGTTGTCGCTGGTGCCGCTGACCGGGTACGCCGGCGAGATCAACCTCGCCCCGCTGTCCTTCGGCTCGATCGCGGTGATCGTGGCCTACCACGTCGGCGTGTCCGGCACCGGCATGGACGCCCGCCTGTCCTGGACGGGGGTGATCGCCGGAGTGCTGGCCGCGGCGCTGGTGGGCGGCCTGGTCGCGTTGCCGGCCCTGCGCCTGCGCGGGCTCTACCTCGCGTTGTCGACGATGGCGTTCGGCGGCCTGGTCTCGGCGCTGGTGCTGAGCGAGGTGACTCCGCGCGACTGGCCGATCTGGGGTGAGAACACGATCTTCCCGGCGGCGGTGATCACCCTGCCGCCGGTGGACCTGGGCCCGTTCGACCTGAGCGAGGACGCGACGTACCTGGTCGCGCTCTCGGTCGTCTTCGCGGTGCTCGGCGTGGCGGTGATCGCGCTGCGCAACAGCGGCTACGGACGTCGCTTGGCGGCGATGAAGGACAGCCCCGCGGCGGCGGCGATGCTCGGGCAGTCGCTGGTGCGGCTCAAGCTCAGCGTCTTCATGCTCTCGGCGGCGATAGCCGGCCTCGGCTCGATCCTGATGGTGATGGCGGTCGGCTCGGTGGCCCCCGACAACTTCCTGATCACCGCCAGCCTGGCGCTGGTGATGCTGACCGTCGTCGGTGGTGTCAGCTACGTCAGTGGCGCCCTGTTCGGCGGGTTCATGATCGGCATGGGCTTCTCGCTCATCAACGGCACCTTCGGCAACCTCGCCGCCGACAGCGACATGTACTCCGGCCTCTTCGGCTCGCTGAGCCACGTCTTCGCGATCGCGATCGCGCTGACCGGCCTCGGCGTCAACCGCAACCCCAGCGGCATCGTCAACGACATCTGCGAGTCCTACCGGCCGCTGCGGAACGCCCCACCCGTGCTGTACGCCGGGATCGGGGCCGGGCTGGCACTGCTGGCCCTGAACTGGGTCGAGGTCATCGGCGACTGGACCTTCGCCCTCGGCATCTTCTTCGTCGTGGTGCTGCTGCCCGTGCTCGGCCGGGTCTGGATGCCCGAGCAGGTCCTCACCGAGTCCGAGCTCGCCGAGCGCCGGGCCCGGGCGGCCGAGGTGCCACCCGAGCTCCGGGCCCTCGATGCGCCACTGACGCCCGAGGAGCGTTACGACCTCGACACCTACCTCGGGCTGCCCGCCCGGGCGCTGCCCGCCCTGGACGAGAACCCGCACGACGCACCGGAGGTGGCCCGTGTCTAGCCCGACGACCAGCACCCCCCTGCTGGAGACCCGCGGCATCACCGTCCGCTTCGGCGGCAACACGGCCGTCGACGACGTGAGCCTGAGCGTCGAGCCCGGTTGCGTGACCGGGCTGATCGGCCCCAACGGCGCCGGCAAGACGACGCTGTTCAACACCGTCACCGGCATGCAGCGCCCGACGTCGGGGCGGGTGATCCTGGACGGCGTCGACATCACCGGTCGCCCGGTCGCGAAGCGGGCCTCGCTCGGCATCGCGCGGACCTTCCAGCGACTCGAGCTGTTCTTGTCGCTGAGCGTGCGCGACAACGTCCGGGTCGCCGGCGACATCGTCCGCTCCGGACGCCGCTGGCGCGGGGGCGGGATCGGCGGCGGGTACGACGTCGAGGCCGAGACCGACCGGCTCCTCGAGCTCACCGGGCTGACCCCGATCGCCGACATGGAGGTCTCCGCGATCCCGACCGGTCGGGCCCGCGTCGTCGAGGTCGCCCGGGCGTTGATGACCAATCCCCGGCTGCTGCTCCTCGACGAGCCGGCCTCGGGCCAGACCGAGCACGAGACCGAGGAGTTCGCCGAGATGCTGGCCGGACTCGCGGCCACCGGCCTCGGGATCTGCCTGGTCGAGCACGACCTGCCGCTGGTGATGAAGCTGTGCAGCACCATCCACGTCCTCGACCAGGGCCGGCTGATCGCGTCCGGCACGCCGGCCGAGGTCCAGTCCTCGCCCGAGGTGGTCGCGGCCTACATCGGCGGGGAGGTCCTCACATGAGCTTGAGCATTCACGATCGTCCGGTCGGACCGATCGAGCCGGAGCCGGTCCCGCCGGTGCTGGAGTTCGTCGGCGTACGCGCGGCGTACGGCCCGATCCAGGTCCTGCACGGCGTCGACCTCACCGTCCACCCCGGTCAGGTGGTGGCGCTGCTGGGCCCCAACGGCGGCGGCAAGACCACGACCGTCAAGGTCGCGGCCGGGTTGTTGCCGATCACCGGGGGCGAGCTTCGCTACGCCGGGCAGAAGGTCAACGGGGTCAGCGCCGAGACCGCGGCCGGGATGGGGGTGTGCCTGATCCCCGAGGGACGCGGGGTGTTCGCGAACCTCAGCGTGCGCGAGAACCTCTGGCTCGCGACCGGGACCGGTGCCTCACGTGAGCAGATCGAGGAGCGGGCCTACTTCCGCTTCCCGATCCTCCAGGACCGCCGCAACCAGCTGGCCGGGTCGATGTCGGGTGGCGAGCAGCAGATGCTCGCGCTCTCGCGGGCGCTGGCCACCGACCCCGCCGTGCTGCTGCTCGACGAGCTGTCGATGGGTCTCGCGCCCATGATCGTCAGCCAGATGTACGACACCGTGGCCCAGCTGGTCGAGGAGGGGATCTCCGTGCTCGTCGCCGAGCAGTTCGCACGGACGGTCCTGCCGATCGCCGACGTGGCCGCGGTGATGCTCCAGGGCCGGATCGCCGCCGTCGGCAGCCCGGCCGAGATCGATGTCGACCTGTCCACCACCTACCTGGGGGGATGACGCCACCATGACCACGAACACCGCCGACCACCAAGCCGACCCCCGAACCGCCGAGGAGACCACCGTGAGTGCCCGACCTGGTAAGCGCAGCGAGGCGTTCACCGCCGCGGTGACCGAGAAGAAGCTGAAGACCGGGAGCGCCTCGCGCGACAGCACCGTGCGCGTCGTCGGCCTGGTCGCGATGATCGTCGGAGTGGTGGGCGCGTTCGTGGCCTACCAGCTCTCGCTGGGCTACGAGGACTCCCGGGACACCGGCTCCGCGCAGATCCTCGCCGTCGCGTTCCTCGCCCTGTCCGTCCTCGGCGTCGGGTTCTACCTCGCCGGGTCGCTCTCGGCGCTGATGCGACTCTGGCTGCTGCGCCAGGTCGTGGAGTCGCAGGAGCGGCACGACGAGCTGGTGGCCGCGCTGCGCGAGCAGCGGTAGCTCGTCACTCCGCGGCGGGCTCGCGGTCGCCCCAGAACACGGGCGTCACCGCGTGCTCGCCGCTGAGCCCCTTCAGCTCGACCGTCCGGCCCTCCTCCAGCACCAGGTCGGGGTGCTCGTGGAGCGCGGTCGCGACGGTGTCGCTCACCAGGATCTCGCCGCCCGCGGCCAGGGCTGCGACCCGGGCGGCCAGCGCGACGTGGCGTCCGAAGATGTCACCCTCCCGGTGCACGACGTCACCGTGGTGGATGCCGATGCGCACCCGCAGGTCGGGCCGGCCGTCGCGGAACCCCCGGTCGAAGGCCCGCTGCACGCTCACCGCGCAGCGGGTCGCCCGCTCGGGATCCGGGAAGGCGACCATGAAGCCGTCGCCCTGGGTCTTGACCACGTGGCCGTCGTACCTCGCGACGCGGGTGCGGACGGTCCGGTCGTGGCGCGCGAGCAGCCGGACCCACTGCCGGTCGCCGAGTCGCTCGTTGAGGGCGGTCGAGCCCTCGATGTCGGAGAACAGCATCGACAGGCTGCCGTCCGGGCCGGCCAGGCGGACCAGGTCGGGACGCGCCACCTGGGCCCAGCCGGCGAGGTCGTCGATGGAGTTGCGCAGCGCGCCTCCGAGCCCCTTCTCGCGCACCAGCGCCGCCGTCTCCCAGACGCCCTTGACCACCTCCCGGCTGGTGGGCACCAGCCGGCGCGGCGGCTTCGTCGGAGGCGTGCGCAGCTGCGCGACCTCCTCGCGCAGCAGTCGATGACGGCGCCGTGAGACCTGCAGGGCCACGACGAGGAGCACGATCGCGAGACCCTCGAGGGACACCGCGACGACGAGGAGGACGGTGGCCACGAGCGAATGCTGCCAGACCGGGGCGATGTCGCCGTAGGTCGTGTCGCCAGGCTCACCGCGTCCCGGCGGACACCGGAGCCGGGTCGGCGGCGTGCCTGAGCGGGGCCATGCCGAGGGCCGCGAGCGCGGCGGCCAGCGAGGACGCGGCGACGAGGACCCAGGCGGTCGTGAAGCCGGCCACGGTGGGCGCGCCGGCGTCAGCGAGGCGGTCGCGGCGCAGCGGCTGCGGGACCTGGTCGAGGCCGGGGTGCTCGCCAAGGAGCCCTACCGCGAGGCCGGCCAACGCACCCGCCACGAGTACGTCCTGACCGCCAGCGGCGAGGCGCTGGTCCCCGCCGTCCTCGCCCTGATGGCGTGGGGCGACCGGCACCTGCCAACGCCTAGCCACGTCGGTCTCTCGCACGCCCGCTGCGGGGAGGCGGTGTCGGTGGCGCCGCGCTGTGCCGCCGGGCACGAGGTCGCCGAGGACGAGCTCGTCGTCACCGACACCCGACGCACCTAGAACTTGTTCTAGAAATCTGCTCTGATGTGCGCGTGAGCACCACGGGACAGTTCAGCGCAGCGGAGATCGAGGAGGCGTACGCCGTCTTCCACGGCCACGTCCAGGGCTTCACCGAGTCCGGTGACTGGGACGGGTTCGCCGACCTGTTCACCGAGGATGCGACGTACTTCGAGCACGTCTACGGCACCTTCCGCGGCCGCGACGAGATCCGGGCCTGGGCGACCGCGACGATGACGTCCTTCCCGGGCGGGGTGATGACCGGCTTCCCGCTCGCCTGGTCGGTGGTGGACGAGTCGACGTCGCGGCTGATCTGCGAGGTCCGCAACCTGATGCCCGACCCCGGCGACGGCTCGGTGCACGAGGAGTCGAACCTGACGATCGTCACCTACGCCGGCGACGGGATGTTCAGCCGCGAGGAGGACATCTACAACCCGATGCGCTTCATGAGGATGACGATGCGCTGGGCCGCCGTCGCGGAGCAGCACGGCCGGCTCTCGGACGAGGGTCGCGCCTACGTGGCCAAGTTCGGTTCACCTGCCGGTCACTGACCCCTGGCACCCTGCGCCGGGTGCGGCGTACGACGGTGCTGGTCCTCGGCTGGGTGCTGACCCTGGCGGGGGTGGTGCTCTTCCCTCTGCCGGGCCCGGGGCTGCTGCTGCTCGCCGCCGGTCTCGCCCTGCTCGCCGAGCACCACCCGTGGGCCGAGAAGTATGTCGACCGGGTCAGGGTGCGTGCGCTGCGCGGGGCCGCCGCCGGCGTACGGACGTCGTGGCGGACCTTCTGGACGGTGCTCGTGACCGCCCTGCTCGGCGCCTCCGGGCTGCTCTGGCTGTGGGCGCCGGCCCAGCCGTCGTGGTGGGTGCTGCCGGCCTGGACCTGGCTGCCGGGCGGGGTGTGGAGCGGGGTCGGGCAGATCGTGTCGGGCCTCGTGGCGCTGCTCGTGGTGGGGTACGCCTGGCGGCGCTCGCGCGACGACCCGCCGGCGGCGACGAGCACGACGGGGTAGATCGGGGGGATCCCGGATGCCGTGCTTGTGCGGATCTGGGAGGCTTTCGCCCATGAGGGCGAGGACATGAAGGGCGCAGCCCGCAGGGTGGCCATCGAGGTCGGTGGCTGGGCGCTCGTGCTCGCCGGCGTGGCCGCGCTGATCCTGCCGGGCCCCGGGCTGCTGATGATCTTCGCCGGCGTCGCCGTCCTCTCCCAGCAGTACGAATGGGCCGAGAGGCGCCTCAACCCGATCAAGTACCGCGCGCTGAAGGGCGCCGCCGAGAGCGTCGAGACCTGGCTCCGGATCGGCTTCTCCTCGCTGGTCGCGCTCGGCCTGCTGGCCTGCGGCGTGCTCTGGAGCTGGAGCCCGGCGGTCCCCGGCTGGTGGCCGATCGCGGAGCACTGGTGGCTGCCCGGCGGACTGGCCACCGGCATCACCCAGATCGCCTCGGCCATCGTCGCGTTCATCCTGCTCGGCTGGAGCTACCGCCGCTTCCACGGCAACCCCGAGGCCGTCGCGGACCTCGAGCAGGACATCGTCGATGCCGACGACAAGCTCAAGAGCCTGCGCGACTGAGCCGGCTCAACCCGCAGTGGGCGTGGCCGACTCCAACAGCTCGGCCAGCTCCTCGATGACCTCGTCCAGCGGGTCGGCCGTGCCGGCGGCGCGGGACAGCCCGATCGCCCCCTCCACGGCGGCGACCACGGTGCGGGCCAGGCGGGGCGCCCGGGCGGGCTCGACGCCGGCGTCGGCGAGCGAGCCGGCCAGCACCCGCTGCCAGACCTCGAAGACCTCGCGCGCGACCTCGTGGTGCCGCGGGTCGGTCGAGGTCGCGGCCGCCAGGACGGCGCAACCCGAGCGGTAGCCGCTCTGCTCGAGGGTGGTGCGCCAGGTGTCGGCGAAGACCTGCAGCACGCCCCGCGGCCCGGTCTCGGTCGCCTGCTCGACGATCCGGGTGACGTAGGAGCCGACGTACCGGACCGCCTCGTCGACGAGCTCGGCCTTGCCGCCGGGGAAGTGGTGGTACGTCGAGCCGAGCGGCACGCCCTCCTGCTCGGCCAGGTCGCGCAGGCTCATCGCCTCGATGCCGCCGGTCCCGATCATCCGCGCGGCGCCGGCGACCATCCGGCGGCGGGTGTCCCTCGTCATGGCGTTAAGTCTATTGCCCGCACTATGACGACTGTCCTAGAGTCGGGCCCATGACCATCTATGACACTCGTAATAAACCGGTGCGTGAGGCGGCCGTGGTGCTCGCCGACGACGGCCGCGAGCTGCGCGCGACCTGGTTCCGTCCCACGGGCGAGCCGCGCGGGGCGGTCGTCGTGGTCCCGGCCATGGCGACGCCCGCGGCGTACTACGGCGCGTTCGCCGAGTGGCTCGCGGAGTCCGGCTTCCTGGCGCTGACCTTCGACTACCGGGGGACCGCCTCGGTGGCGGAGCTGAGGGCCGAGACCGGCGACCTGCTGCGCTGGGCCGGCGACGCCGCGAGCGCGCTCGAGGCGCTGCTCGAGGAGGTGCCGGACGGCGTGCCGGTCACCTGGCTGGGCCACAGCCTCGGCGGCCAGGTGCTGCCGTTCGCCCGGCACGACCTCGTCGCCCGGGTGCTGCTCGTCGCGTCCGGATCCGGCTACTGGCGGCACAACGTCGGCACCGTCCGGCTGATCGCGCCGCTGCTGTGGCGGGTCGTCGTGCCGATCAGCACCCGGCTGGCCGGCTACTACCCCGGTCGCCGGCTGCGGATGATCGGTGACCTGCCGACCGGCGTGGTCCGGCAGTGGGGCCGCTGGTGCCTCACCCCGGACTACCTGGCCGTCGACGTGCCCGACGCCGCTGCGCGGTACGGCGAGGTCTCCGTCCCCGTCAGCACCCTGCACTTCACCGACGACGAGCTGCTGTCCGAGGCGAGCATGCAGGCGCTCGAGGCGCTCTACACCGGCACGGCGGTCGAGTCGCAGCGACTCGCGCCCGCGGACCTCGGCGTACCCCGGATCGGGCACCACGGCTTCTTCCGCCGCTCGTTCCGCGACGCGTGGGAGCAGCACGTGCTGCCGCGGCTCGCCAGGCGCTGAGCCGGCGCGGCGATCCCGGCGCTCAGTCCGCGACCGAGGCCGGTGCGCCGTCGGGGAACAGCGTCGCGAGGTAGATGACCACCGGCTCGGTGCCGCGGTTGGCGGCGTGGTGCACCTCGTTCGGCTGCTCGACGATCCACTGGCCGGTCCGGACCTGCCCCGTCTGGCCGGCCTTGATGGTGCGCACGAAGGTGGCGTCCTCGGCGTCGCCCCGCATCACCCGCACCCGCCCGGTCTCGACGGTGTAGGTGAGGGTCCCGTTGGCGATCCGGGCGATCTGGGTGCCGGGGTGGTGGTGCGAGGCCAGCTTCGCGCCGGGCATCACGGTGACCCGGGTCAGGCCGAGGGTCCGGTCGGCGGCGCCGCGGACCTGGGTGGTGGCGGCGAGCGGCTCACGGGCGACGCTCACGGGAGCGGGCGCGTCGGCGGCGCCCACGGAGTAGCCGAGGCCGGCGCCGGACGCCAGCAGGGTCAGGGTGAGGGCGGGCAGCACGAGCAGACGTCGGTTCATGGGCCGACCGTAGGGCCGCGGTCGCGCGGGCCGCAGGCGATCGGGTGAGGCTTCACCCGGGGCCGACGACGCACCGGCCCCGCAGCACTCGTCCCTCGGGTCGCTCGGCTGTCGGAGCCGCGTGCGATGCTGCCGCCCGTGAGCCTGCACCTGCACCGCGCCGAGCGCACCGACGTGCTCGCGGACGCCCTGGGTGACCTGCTCGCGACTCCGCTCGACGACCCGTTCGCCCGCGAGCTGGTGCTGGTTCCGGCCCGCGGCGTCGAGCGCTGGCTCAGTCAGCGGCTCTCCCACCGCCTCGGCCGCGGCGAGCGCCTCGACGGGGTCTGCGCGGGCGTCGACTTCCGCTCGCCTCGGTCGCTGGTCGCGGAGCTCACCGATACCGTGGACGAGGACCCCTGGGCGCCCGACGCGCTCGCCTGGCCGCTGCTCGAGGTGATCGACGCGAGCCTCGACGAGCCGTGGGCGCACACCCTCGCGCTTCACCTCGGCCACCTCGACACCGGCGACGAGGCGGAGTTCCGCCGCGGTCGGCGCTACGCCGTCGCGCGGCGGGTGGCCGGGCTGTTCGCGTCGTACGCCTCCCAGCGCCCGCAGCTGCTCGTCGACTGGCTGCGGGGATCGCCCTCCGACGGCACGGGCGGTGAGCTCGACGCCGACCTCGCCTGGCAGCCGCCACTGTGGCGCGCGCTGGTCGAGCGGATCGACGCGCCAGCCCCGCACGAGCGCCACGACGCCACCCTCGCCCGCCTCGCCGCGGGCCCGGTCGACCTGCCCTCCCGACTGTCCCTCTTCGGGCACACCCGGATGCCCCGCACGGAGATCGAGCTGCTGCGGGCGCTCGCCGACCACCACGACCTGCACCTGTGGCTGCCCCACCCCAGCGCGGCGTCGTGGCTGGGCCTGGCGGGCGCCGGCGGGCCGGTGCCGCGCCGCGAGGACCTGACCCACCGCCGGGTCGGTCACCCCCTGCTGGCGACGCTGGGCCGCGACGTGCGCGAGCTGCAGCGCGGACTCGGTGACGGCGTCGCCGCGAGCGACGTCCATCACCGCGGGCCCGAGCCACCCGCGACGATGCTCGGCTGGCTGCAGTCCGACCTGCGGGCCGACGCCGCGCGCCCCCAGGGTCGGCGCCTCGACCCTGCGGACCGCACCGTGCAGGTGCACAGCTGCCACGGCACCGCTCGGCAGGTCGACGTGCTCCGCGAGGTCCTGCTCGGCCTGCTCGACGACGATCCCACCCTCGAGCCGCGCGACATCTTGGTGATGTGTCCCGACATCGAGACCTACGCCCCGCTGATCACCGCCGGGTTCGGGCTCGCCGACGTCGTCGAGGGCGGTCACCCGGCCCACCGGCTCCGGGTCCGGCTCGCCGACCGGGCGCTGACCCAGACCAACCCGCTGCTCGGGGTCGCCGCCGAACTGCTCGACCTCGCCGGCGGGCGCGCCACCGCGAGCCGGGTGCTCGACCTGGCCCAGCGCCAGCCGGTGCGCAAGCGGTTCGCGTTCACCGACGACGACCTCGACGCGATCACGTCCTGGACGCGCGAGTCGGGCGTCCGCTGGGGCTTCGACCCGGAGCACCGGGCGCCGTTCGGGCTCGACTTCATCCAGAACACCTGGCAGTTCGGCCTGGACCGGGTGCTGGCGGGCGTCGCCCTGTCCGACGACTCCCGGGCCTGGCTCGGCACCACGCTCCCGCTCGACGACGTCGGCAGCAACCGGGTCGAGCTGACCGGGCGCTTCGCCGAGTACGTCGACCGGCTCGTCGTCGCGACCGACGCGCTCACCGGGGCCCGGCCGCTCGGCGACTGGCTGGCCGCGCTGGCCGAGGGGGTGAGCGCGCTGACCCGGGTCGACTCAGCCGAGGCGTGGCAGACCGGACAGGTCCAGCGCGAGCTCGCCGCGGTGCTCGCGGATGCGGCCGACCGGGAGGGCACCCTGATGAGGCTGACCGACGTCCGTGCGCTGCTCGGCAGCCATCTCGCGGGCCGGCCCACCCGGGCCAACTTCCGCACCGGCACGCTGACCGTCTGCACCATGGTGCCGATGCGGTCGGTGCCGCACCGCGTGGTCTGCCTGCTCGGGCTCGACGACGGGATCTTCCCGCGGCTCGGCCTGGTCGACGGCGACGACGTGCTGGCCCGCGACCCGGTCACCGGCGAGCGCGACGTCCGCTCCGAGGACCGCCAGCTGCTGCTCGACGCGATCGGCGCGGCCGCCGAGCGGCTGGTCGTCACCTACACCGGCGCCAACGAGCACAGCGGCCGTCCGCGGCCCCCCGCCGTACCTCTCGGTGAGTTGCTCGACGCTCTCGATCGCACCACCGAGGACCCGGTCCGCGACCGGATCGTGGTCGAGCACCCCCTGCAGCCCTTCGACGCGAGCAACGTGACGCCGGGCGCCCTGGGAGTGCCCACGCCCTTCACGTTCGACCCGTCGATGCTCGTGGCGGCCCGCACGCTGACCGGCGCCCGCCCGCCCGCCCCGGAGTTCCTGGACCGACCGCTGGCGCCTCCCGGTCACGACGACGTGCCGCTCGCCGATCTGGTCCAGTTCTTCAAGGACCCGGTCAAGGGCTTCTTCCGCGCGCTCGACGTCACCCTGCCGTGGGACGCCGACGGGCTCTCCGACGCGATGCCGGTCGAGATCGACGCGCTCGAGACCTGGGGCGTGGGCGACCGGATGCTCGCCGACATGCTCCGCGGCATCCACCCCGACCAGGCGCTCGCGGCCGAGTGGCGCCGCGGGTCACTGCCGCCCGGCCGGCTCGGCTGGCGCAAGGCGAGCGAGGTCCGTGAGGCCGCCATGCAGCTCGCCATCCACGCGCTCACCCACCGCCAGGTGCCGCCGAGGGCCCACGACGTCGCCGTGGTCCTGCCCGACGGGCGGCGGGTCACCGGCACGGTCTCCCCGGTGTACGCCGACCGGCTGGTCGCGGTCGGCTACTCCCGCCTCGACGGCAAGCACCTGCTGGAGTCCTGGATCCGGCTGCTGGCGCTGGCCGCCCACCACGACGACCACAACTGGACCGCCCTCACCATCGGCCGCGCGCCCCGTGGCTCGCAGCCGGCCCAGCGGCTGCTCGGCCCAGCGGTGGAGGAGCCGCTCGGGCTGCTCGCCGACCTGGTGGCGATCTACGACGCCGGCCGGCGCGAGCCGCTGCCGCTGCCGCTGAAGTCGTCGTTCGCCTGGGCGAGCGCGCGGCTGATGGGCGACGACCCCCGCGACGCGGCCCGACGACGGTGGAAGTCGGCACGGTTCCCCGCCGAGGACGCCGAGCCCGCCCACGTCCGGGTCTGGGGGGCCAACGCGCCGTTCGAGACGCTGCTCGGTCCGGTGCCCCCGGGCGAGGAGGTCGAGGGCGAGGACACCCGCTTCGGCGCGCTCTCGGCCCGGCTCTGGGTGCCCCTGCTGCGCAGCGAGAGGGCGATCACCTGATGGAGCCCTTCGACCTGCTCGGCCCGCTTCCGTCGGGCCCGACCACCACCGTCCTGGAGGCGAGCGCCGGCACCGGCAAGACCTACACGCTGGCCGCGCTGGTGACCCGGTACGTCGCGGAGGGCCGCGCGACGCTCGACGAGATGCTGCTGATCACCTTCGGCCGCGCCGCCAGCCAGGAGCTGCGCGAGCGGGTCCGCGACCAGCTGCTCGTCGCGGCCGAGGCGCTGGCCGACCCCGACGTCCTCGGCGACGACGCCGACGAGCTGCTCCGCCACCTGGTCACGGGCAGCGTCGAGGAGCTCTCCGCCCGCCGCGACCGGCTGCGCGACGCCCTCGCGGGCTTCGACGCCGCCACCATCGCGACCACCCACCAGTTCTGCCAGCTGGTGCTGCGCTCGCTGGGCGTCGCGGGCGACACCGACGCGGGGGTCACCCTCGTCGAGAGCCTCGACGAGCTGGTGACCGAGGTCGTCGACGACCTCTACCTCCAGCGGTTCGGCAACGAGCAGGAGAAGCCGGCGGTGAGCCGCGCTGAGGCGCTGCTGCTCGCCCGCGAGGTCGTGGCCAACCCGCGCGCCGTGCTCACCCCGCTCGACCCGCCGGCCGGCTCGACCGCGGCCGTGCGCTACGCCTTCGCCGCCGACGTGCTCGCCGAGCTGGAGCGCCGCAAGCGCCGGCTCGGCGTGCTCGGCTTCGACGACCTGCTCGGCCGACTCGCGGTGGCGTTGGAGGGCGAGGACGCGCCGGCCCGGGTGCGGATGCGGCAGCGCTGGCGGATCGTGATGGTCGACGAGTTCCAGGACACCGATCCGGTGCAGTGGGACGTCATCGAGCGCGCGTTCGTCGGCCACACCACCGTGGTGCTGATCGGCGACCCCAAGCAGGCCATCTACGCCTTCCGCGGTGGCGACATCTCGACGTACCTCCGCGCCGCCGGGCAGGCCGACCACCACCGCACCCTCGCGACGAACTGGCGGAGCGATCGACCGCTCGTCGAGCGGCTCCAGAAGGTCCTGCAGGGGGCGGCGCTCGGCCACCCCGACATCGTCGTCCGGCCCGTCGAGGCCCAGCGGTCGGGTCAGCGGCTCGCCGGCGCGCCCGTCGACGACCCGTTCCGGCTGCGGGTGGTCACCCGGGAGAAGTTCGGCCTCCAGGGCACCCGGACGATCGCCATGGACGAGCTGCGCCCCTTCGTCGCCGCCGACCTCGCCGCCGACGTCAAGCGTCTGCTCGCGTCCGGGGCGTCGTACGACGGCCGGCCGCTGGTCGCCAGCGACATCGCCGTGATCGTCGAGGCCCACAAGGACGCCCGGGTCTGCCGTGACGCGCTGGCCGAGGCGGGCGTCCCCGCGGTCTACACCGGCGACAGCGACGTCTTCGCCTCCCAGGCGGCTGCCGACTGGCTGTGCCTGCTGGAGGCGTTCGAGCAGCCGCACCGCAGCGGGCTGGTGCGGGCGGCGGCGTCCACGATGTTCTTCGGGAAGTCCGCGGCCGACCTGGCCGCGGGTGGCGACCGGCTCACCGACCAGGTCGCCGACACGCTGCGGCAGTGGGCCGACCACGTGCGGGAGCGGGGCATCGCCGTGGTCCTCGAGGCCGCACTGGTCGCCGGCCTGGCCGAGCGGGTGCTGACCTGGCGCGGCGGCGAGCGGCACATGACCGACCTCGCCCACGTGGGTCAGCTGCTCCACGAGACCGCCCACCGCGACCGGCTCGGCCTGCCCGCCCTGCTCGACTGGCTGCGCACCCAGTGCGACGAGCGGGGTGGCGCCGGCGAGCGCAACCGGCGACTCGACAGCGACGCCGCGGCCGTCCAGATCATGACCGTCTGGGTCAGCAAGGGCCTGCAGTACCCCCTCGTCTACCTGCCCTTCGCGTTCAACCGCTACCTCCCGCAGCGCGAGGTGGTGCTCTACCACCACGACGACGAGCGCCGCCTCGACATCGGCGGCAAGAGCCAGCCGGGCTTCCGCACGATCGAGGCCCGGGGCCGGGCCGAGATGGCCGGCGACGACATCCGGCTCACCTACGTCGCGCTCACCCGGGCCCAGTCGCAGGTCGTCGCCTGGTGGGCGCCCTCGTGGGACGAGCCGAACGGCGGCCTGTCCCGGCTGCTGCGCGGTCGTGGCCCGGGTCAGGCCGAGGTGCCCGACCGGTGCGAGGACAAGGTCGAGGACGTCGCCGCGCTGACCCAGCTCCGACGCTGGGAGTCGGTCGGTGGCCCGAGCATCGAGCAGGCGCTGCTCGTGGCCGCCGAGGAGACACCGCCGGGGTCGCCGCCGACCGCGCTGGGGGTGCGTCGCTTCGACCGGAGCATCGACCTGGCGTGGCGGCGGACGTCGTACTCCGGCCTGATCCGGGCCGCCGAGGAGCTGCGCGGCGTCACCTCCGAGCCCGAGGTCGGAGTCCTCGACGACGAGGCGGACGGGCCGCTGCCCGTCGCCCCGACCCCGACTCCCGGGGAGACCGTGGGAGGACTCGTCTCCCCGATGGCCGACCTGCCCGCCGGCGCGACGTTCGGCTCGCTCGTCCACGGCGTGCTGGAGCACGCCGACCCGCACGCTCCCGACCTGGTCGCCGAGCTCGCGGCCCGGGTCCGCGAGCAACTGGCCTGGTGGCCGGTCGAGGCGGGCGTCGACGACCTCGCGTCGGGGCTGGTGCCGCTGCACCGCACGCCGCTCGGCCCGCTGGCACCGGGGCTGACGCTGGGCGACGTCGGGCTGGGCGACCGACTCCGCGAGCTCGACTTCGAGATCCCCCTCGCGGGCGGCGACCACGCCACCGGTCCGCGGGTCGTCCTCGCCGACATCGGCGCCCTGCTCCGCCGCCACCTCCCGGCCGGTGACCCGCTGCTGCCGTACTCCGACCGGCTCACCGGCCCGGGTCTGGCCGAGGAGTCGCTCCGGGGCTACCTCACCGGATCGATCGACGTGGTGCTCCGGGTGCCCGGCGAGGACGGTTCCCGCTACCTCGTCGTCGACTACAAGACCAACCGCCTGGGCACGCCTGACGCGCCGCTCACCTCCGACGACTACCGCCGCGACCAGCTCACGGCCGCGATGCTGCACTCCGACTACCCCCTGCAGGCGCTGCTCTACACCGTCGTCGTGCACCGCTACCTGCGCTGGCGGCAGCCGGGCTACGACCCGGCGATCCACCTCGGCGGGGTGCTCTACCTCTACGTCCGGGGCATGTGCGGGCCCGAGACCCCGCTCGACGACGGCCACCCGGCCGGCGTCTTCAGCTGGACCCCGCCCCCGTCCCTGGTCACCGCGTTGTCCGACCTCCTCGACGGGGTGACGTCATGACGACCGCCTACGACGACCCGCGCGACCATCGCCTCGCGCTGACGGCGAAGGAGCCGCTGGCGGAGTTCAACCGGGCCGGGGTGCTGGAGGCGGCCGACGTGCACGTGGCGGTCCGCGTCTGCGACCTCGCGGGCGAGGCCGAGCCGAGGGTGGCTCTCGCGGTCGCGCTGGCCGTGCGCGCCGTGCGTGGCGGGTCGGTCTGTGTCGACCTGACGACGGTCGCCGCCGACTCGCTCGCTCCCGACCTGCCCTGGCCCGACCTGGACGAGTGGCGGGCCGCCCTGGCCGCGAGCCCGCTCACGCGCGAGCCCGAGGTCCTCCGGCTGCTGGACGACCGGCTGCTCTACCTCGACCGCTACTGGCGCGAGGAGGAGCAGGTCTGCGACGACCTGCTGGCCCGGCCGGCGCCGGTGCCGATGTCCGAGGAGGCCGCGCAGGCTCTCGAGGTGGCGCTCGACCGGGTCTTCCCGGCCGAGGGGTACGACGAACAGCGGGCCGCGGCCCGCATCGCGCTGCAGCAGAGCACCACGGTCCTGACCGGTGGCCCGGGCACCGGCAAGACGACGACGGTCGCGGCGCTGCTCGCGCTGCTGGCCGAGCAGGCCCGCACCCAGCACCGGCCGCTGCCGCGGATCGCCCTCGCGGCGCCCACGGGCAAGGCGGCCGCCCGGCTCCAGCAGGCCGTCGTCGAGGAGGTCGCCAAGTTGCCCGGGTCCGACCAGGACGCCCTGCACGGCCTGCAGGCGGTCACCCTGCACCGGCTGCTCGGCAGCCGACCGGACACCGCCGCCCGCTTCCGCCACCACCGCGACAACCGGCTGCCGCACGACGTGATCGTGGTCGACGAGACCTCGATGGTGTCCCTGACGATGATGGCCCGGCTGCTGGAGGCGGTCCGGCCCGACACCCGGCTGATCCTGGTCGGGGACCCCGACCAGCTGACGTCGGTGGAGGCCGGGGCGGTGCTCGCCGACCTCGTCGAGGGCCTCGGCGAGCGCAGCGACGTCCAGGTCGCGGGACTGCGCACCTCGCACCGCTTCGGGGAGACGATCCGGACGCTCGCCGAGGCGGTCCGGGCCGATGACCCCGACCTCGTGGTCGAGCTGCTCCGTGCAGGCGGCGACCACGTCGAGCTGGTCGACGACGCCGACCCGGCTCCCCGGCTGCGGGAGCTGCTGGTGCCGCACGCGGTGCGGCTGCTGCGCGCCGCCGAGGCCGGCGAGGTCGGCGGTGCGCTGCGGATCCTCGACGAGCAGCGGTTGCTGTGCGCGCACCGGGAGGGCCCGCACGGCGTGCAGCACTGGAACCGCCAGGTCGAGCGCTGGCTGGGGGAGGAGACCGGCCAGCCGATCTGGTCGACCTGGTACGCCGGCCGGCCGCTCCTCGTCACCGCCAACGACTACGGCCTCGGCCTCTACAACGGCGACACCGGCGTCGTCGTACGCCGTGAGGACCGGTCCCTGCGGGCGGCGGTCGCCGGCAGCGTCACCCAGCACGACCTCGCGACCAGCCGGCTCGCCCAGGTCGAGACCATGCACGCGATGACGATCCACAAGAGCCAGGGCAGCCAGGCCGACGAGGTCGTCATCGTGCTGCCGCCGCCGGAGAGTCGGCTGCTGACCCGCGAGCTCTTCTACACCGCGCTGACCCGTGCTCGGGACAAGGTCGTCGTCGTGGGATCCGAGGACGACGTCCGAGCCGCGGTCGCCCGCCGGGCCCAGCGCGCGTCCGGACTCCAGCACCGGCTCCGGCAGCTCTAGCGATGCCCGGGCCTCCCGGGTCCGCACCCTGACACGCGGAAACCGCGCCGCAACGTGGGCCGGTTAGGGTCGTGACGTGCCATTCCTGCTGCGCGTCGAGCTGCCCGACGTCCCTGGGTCCCTGGGCCAGGTCGCGAGCCGGATCGGTGAGGCCGGGGGCGACATCGAGGCGATCGAGATCGTCGAGAAGCGCCACGACGGCACGGCCGTCGACGATGTGCTCCTGGAGATCGCGCCCGGCTCGATGCCCGACTCGATCGTCTCCGCGTGCAACGCGATCGAGGGTGTCCGGGTCGTGTGGATCAGCCGCTACGCCGCCGGCGGCAACCTCTTCCTCGACCTGGAGGCGGTCGAGGAGCTGACCGCCAACCCGCCCGAGGCGCTGGACCGGCTGATCGACCTGCTGCCGATCACCTTCCGCGCCGACTGGGCCGCGCGGGTCAGCGAGAAGGCCGGAGTCGTCTACGCGACCGAGGCCGCTCCGGCCGCCCTGACGTGGGTGTCGATGGGCCGGGCCGCCCGGCTCGACACCGACGACGACAACGTGCACTGCGGCGCGCGGCTCAACCACCACGAGGTGGTCATCATCGGCCGCCGGGGCGGCCCGGAGTTCCTGGACTCCGAGCTCGCCCGGCTCGGCCACCTGGTGGCGCTGGCGATGTCGATCGCCCGCGCCGGCTGACCCCGACCCGCCGAGTCAGCACGAATGGTGGGCCGAGTCAGCACCAGTAGTGCTGACTCGGCGATCAGACCCGCTCGAGCAGGAAGACCGGGATCTCGCGGTCGGTCTTCTCCTGATACTCGCCGTACGTCGCCCAGGTGGCCACGGCGTAGTCCCACCACTCGGCCCGCTCGTCGCCCTCCAGCACCCGGGCGGCGTAGGTGTGCTTCTCGGCGCCGTCCTGGAGGTCGACCTCGGGGTGGGCGATGAAGTTGTAGTACCAGGTCGGGTTCTTCGGCGAGCCGCCCAGCGAGGCGATGGCGACGTACTTGCCGTCCTTCTCGACCCGCATGACGGGGTTTTTGCGGAGCTTGCCGGACTTGGCGCCTCGGGAGGTGATGACCACGATCGGCCACTCGGGGTTGCCGCGCAGGATGTTGCCGCGCTGCCCGCCGGAGGACTCGAACTCCTCGACCTGGTCGCGGACCCACTGCTCGGGACTGGGCTCGTACTCGCCTTCAAGTGTCATACCTCTCCAATGCCCGGCCCGGGGCGCGCCATTCCCCAGCGGAACCCACCGATACCGTCTGCTTCCCCGGCGGAACCCACCGATACCGTCTGCGCCATGAGCGCTATCGACGGGGTGTCGGAGATCTTCGACGCCGAGGCCTGGGACGTCGTCCCCGGCTTCGAGGAGCTGACCGACCTGACCTACCACCGGGCGAAGGAGCACGGCACCGTCCGGATCGCCTTCGACCGGCCCGACGTCCTCAACGCCTTCCGGCCGAAGACCGTCGACGAGCTGCTCTGGGTGCTCGAGCACGCGCGGACCTCCAGCGACGTCGGCTGCGTGATCCTCACCGGCAACGGTCCGAGTGCGAAGAGCGGCAAGTGGGCGTTCTGCACCGGCGGCGACCAGCGGATCCGCGGTCGCGCGGGCTACCAGTACGAGGAGGGTCACCACGCGCAGTCGGGCGAGGCGCCGAACCCGATCGACAAGGCGAAGCTGGGCCGGCTGCACATCCTGGAGGTGCAGCGGCTGATCCGGTTCATGCCGAAGGTCGTCATCTGCGTGGTCCCGGGCTGGACGGCCGGCGGCGGGCACAGCCTGCACGTCGTGTGCGACCTGACCCTGGCCAGCACCGAGGAGGCCCGGTTCAAGCAGACCGACGCCGACGTCGGGTCCTTCGACGGCGGCTTCGGGTCGGCGTACCTCGCCCGCCAGGTCGGCCAGAAGATCGCCCGCGAGATCTTCTTCCTCGGCCAGGAGTACTCCGCCGAGGACGGCGTCCGGATGGGCACCGTCAACCGGGCGGTCCCGCACGCCGAGCTGGAGGCGACCGCGCTGGAGTGGGGCCGGCTGGTCAACGGCAAGTCCCCGACCGCCCAGCGGATGCTGAAGTACTCCTTCAACGCCATCGACGACGGCCTGATCGGCCAGCAGATCTTCGCCGGCGAGACCACCCGGCTGGCCTACATGACCGACGAGGCGGCCGAGGGCCGCGACCAGTTCCTCGAGAAGCGCGAGCCCGACTGGTCGCCGTTCCCCTGGTACTACTAGATGTGATGACCAGGCACGTTGGTCGAGAAGGTGTGACGACACGGTCTGATGTCGTGGATGGGTGAAGGCCTCCCGGTGTGGAGTGGAGCTGTCTAAGGAACCGCTTCACATCCAGGAGGCCTTCGTGTCACACGCTACCCACTCCAACGCTGCTCTGACCCCTCGTGCCCGGCTTCGGCTGGCGCGTCTCATCGTCGATTCCGGGTGGCCGATCGCCCGCGCGGCAGAGCGTTACGACGTCTCGTGGCGCACCGCGAAGAGGTGGGCTGATCGCTACGCCGCCGAAGGTCCGGACGCGATGGGCGATCGGTCCTCCGTGCCGCGTCACCAGCCGAACAAGACCCCGGTACGGGGGTCCGCAAGATCGTGCACCTGCGGTGGAAGCACCGCCTGGGCCCGGTCGAGATCGGCGCCAGGCTCAATATGCCAGCCTCGACCGTGCACGCGGTGCTGGTTCGGTGCCGTCTGAATCGGTTGACTCACATCGACCGGGCCACGGGCGAACCGATCCGCCGCTACGAGCACCCGCACCCGGGCTCGATGATCCACGTCGATGTAAAGAAGCTCGGCAACGTCCCCGACGGCGGCGGGCACCGGTTCCTGGGCCGGGTCCAGGGCAACAAGAGCCGCGCCGCGACCGCCCGGCGCACCGGCGTGAAGAACAAGCACCACAAGGCCAAGATCGGCACCGCCTTCGTCCACACCGTCATCGACGACTACTCCCGGGTGGCCTACGCCGAGATCCACGACGACGCGAAGAAGGAGACCGCGACCCTGGTGCTGCGCAACGCGGTGGCCTGGTTCGCCGCCCGCGGCGTGGTCGTCGAGCGGGTTCTGTCCGACAACGGGTCGGCCTACAAGTCCCACTTCTGGCGCGACGTGTGCGCTGAGCTCGGCATCGTGCACAAGCGGACCCGGGCCTACCGGCCCCAGACCAACGGCAAGATCGAGCGGTTCCACCGCACTCTGGCCGAGGGCTGGGCCTTCAAGAAGTTCTACAACTCCGAATCAGCCCGCCGGGCCGCTCTGCCAGCATGGCTCCACGAGTACAACCACCACCGGCCCCACTCCGCCATCGGCAAGGCCTCACCCATCACCCGGTTGACCAACCTGGCTGGGCATCACAACTAGATCAAGCTATGTGCCCAGGTCAGAGGCCTATGGGGTGTCAATGTGTGGCAGAGATGTGCGAGGCAAGTCCGTCGGCCAGCCGTCACCCTCGGGACGACACCGTGAGAGACGAGGCTCATGGTTCGGTCGGACTGTCCGGCACGCGCTTGTGGGCGCTGACGTACGGCGCGAGTTCGAGCGCGAGATGAAGGGTGAGGCGGCCGCCTCCGGTCGCGAGATCGATACCCGTAGCCCGTTCGATCGCGTCCAGGCGGTGATAGACGGTCTGGCGGTGGAGGCCAAGGCGGGTTGCCGTCCGGACGACGTTGGCCGCCTCCTCGAGGTAGACGTGAGCCGTCTCGACGAGCGACTCCGGGCTCATCTCGAGGAACTTGCGGACCGACACCGGCATCAGGGCCCGTGCGAGGTCTGCGTCGCGAGCGATCCCGAGCAGGGTCAACGGCCCGAGCTGCTCCCATGAGGTCACGTGGTCGCCACTCTCGCGGGCGACCCGCAGCGCCACCAGCGCGCCGGACCGCGCGTCAGCAAGGTCGTCCAAGGTCGGGACGAGCGGACCGATGCCGATGAGCGTTGTCCGATCCAGCTCGGGCACCCGCCGGGACAGACCCAGCGCGGTGAGCACCTCCCGAAGTGTCATCGGGGGGTCCAGGATCCCGTCACGGACGATCGCCGCGCAGAGTCCCCCGGACTCGCGGACCCACAACATCCCGCCACGGCTGGGCCTGCTGGCGAGCTGGGTCGCCAGATCCGCACGCTCGACCAGAGCGACCACGACGGACTCGTCCACGCGCAGCCCGGCAGCACCGGCGAGCTCGACCGCGGCCGGTCCGGCCACGCTGGGTCCGCCTTCGACGACCTCTCGGTAGACAGCGTCCCGGCGCGCTTGACGTCGTTCGGCCAGGCTCAGCAGTGCGCCGGCCTCCTCGGCGATCGGCGCTGCCTCGGGCCAACGGGCCTCGTCGATCGCGCCGTCGGCGTCGAGCACCCAGAAGAACCCCTGCAGTCGTCCCAGGTGACGGACCGGCACGCAGACCCGAGACACGATGCCGCGGGTCTGGTCGGCCGGCGTCCGGAGTGGCCCCTCGGCGTCGAGAATCCCGTGCGCGTAGAACCAGTCCCTGACTTCCTGGCTCGAGCCTCGCTCGAGGATGGACCGCTGTCGGACGACGTCGACGTCGCGTTGGTCCGAGAACCCGAGCAGCCGGAGATCCGGGTCCTCGAGGATGCACGACGCGCCCATCAACCCGGCCAAGTCCTCGACCAGGTCGTCCAACGCAGCCATTGGACAAATGTCGCACAAGATCGAGGAACATTCGACTGTTCGTCCATCCTCGGTGGACCGGAACCTCCCTACGTTTGCTCCATGCTCAGTTCAGCTCTCCTCCGTGCCTCTCGCAGCACGCGGACCCGCCGCATCGTTGAAGGCGTCCCCCTCACACGTAAGGTGGTGGACCGGTTCATCGCGGGCGAACACACCGCAGACGCCGTACGCGCGACTCTGGACCTGGCAAGGTCTCACCGTTCGGTGACCATCGACTTCCTCGGCGAGGACGTGTACGACGCCGTGGGTGCTCACCGCACCCGCGAGGCCTATCTCGCACTCGTCGGCGCCCTGGTGCAGGCCGGGGCCGGCCGCGGCACTGACCTGTCGCTCAAGCTGTCCGCACTCGGACTGAGCATTCCGCGTGACGGAGATGCGATCGCCACGGAGCACGCCCACGCGATCTGCGCGACGGCCGAGGGCCACGGCTTCACCGTGACGCTGGACATGGAGGACCACACGACGGTCGACGCCACGTTGATGGTGGGGGCCAAACTGCGCACCGAGTTCGAGTTCGTCGGGAACGTCCTCCAGTCGAACCTCCGTCGCACTCATGGAGACATCGAGCAGCTTCGCGACTCGCGGGCCCGCCTGCGCATCGTGAAGGGCGCCTACCGCGAGCCCGAGTCGGTCGCGCACCAGAGCAAGGCTGACGTCGACAGCGCCTACCTCCGCGACATCTCGGCCCTGATGGCCTCGACCTGCTACCCGATGGTCGCGACCCACGACCCAGGGATGCTCGGGCATGCCGTTGTGGCAGCACGGTCGTCGGGCAAGGACGACAGGTCCTGGGAGACCCAGATGCTGTACGGCATCCGGACCGACCTCCAGGGCGAGACGATCGACGCCGGGCGACAGGTAAGGGTCTACATCCCGTTCGGCACCGACTGGTACGGCTACTTCATGCGGCGGCTCGCAGAGCGCCCGGCGAACGTCGCCTTCTTCCTGCGCGCCCTGACGTCCTCCTGACGCAGCCCGCGCACATCACACCTCCCTCCGCTCGACCCTGCTGAATGACGAAGGAACCCTGAGATGGACGCCGTGACGACTCCTCCTGCCCCGATCAACGAGCCGAACCTGACCTATGCCCCGGGCTCTCCCGAACGTGAGGAGCTGCGCATCGAGATCGAGCGGCTCGAGAAGAAGCAGAAGGACCTCCAGGCGCACATCGGCGGTCGCCGCCAGGCCGGTGGTGGCGCTGAGATCAAGGTGGTCCAGCCGCACGACCACCAGCACGTGCTCGGTGTCCTGAAGAACTCCACGCAGGCCGACGCGAAGGCCGCGATCAAGGCCGCGGCCGACGCCGCGCCGGGTTGGCGCGAGATGGACTTCGACGACCGCGCGGCGGTCATCCTCAAGGCCGCCGACCTGCTCGCGGGTCCGTGGCACCAGCGTCTCAACGCCGCCACCGTGCTGGGGCAGTCGAAGACGCCGTACCAGGCCGAGATCGACGCGGCCTGCGAGTTGATCGACTTCTGGCGCTACAACGTCACCTTCGCCCGCGAGATCCTCAGCGACCAGCCGATCGCCAACAGCCGCGGCGTGTGGAACCGCACCGACCACCGCCCGCTGGAGGGCTTCGTGTATGCGATCACGCCGTTCAACTTCACCGCGATCGCGGGCAACCTGCCGACCGCGCCGGCGTTGATGGGCAACACGGTCATCTGGAAGCCCTCGCCGACCCAGCAGCTCGCGGCGTCGCTGACGATGGAGCTGCTCGAGGAGGCCGGGATGCCGCCCGGCGTCATCAACATGCTGCCCGGCGACGGTCTGGAGGTCTCGAAGGTCGCGCTGGCCAGCCCGGACCTGGCCGGCATCCACTTCACCGGCTCGACGCCGACCTTCCAGCACCTGTGGCGCGAGGTCGGCAACAACATCGAGAACTACCGGGCCTACCCGCGCATCGTCGGCGAGACCGGCGGCAAGGACTTCATCGTCGCGCACCCGTCGGCCGACCCGGCCGTGGTGCGCACGGCGATGATCCGCGGCGCCTTCGAGTTCCAGGGCCAGAAGTGCTCGGCCGCGTCGCGGGCGTACGTCGCCCGGTCGGTGTGGAAGAAGATGAAGGACTCGTTCCTCTCCGAGATCGAGACCATCACGATCGGCGACCCGACGGACTTCTCCAACTTCATGGGCGCGGTGATCGACGACCGGGCCTTCGCCAAGCACCAGGCGGCGATCACCCGCGCGAAGCGCCAGGACAAGCTCGACGTCATCGTCGGCGGCACCCTGGACGACTCGGTCGGCTACTTCGTGAACCCGACCGTCGTGGAGTCCACCGACCCGACCGACGCGATGTTCACGACCGAGTACTTCGGCCCGATCCTGGCCGTCCACGTCTACGAGGATGCCGACTTCGACAAGGTCGTGCGCGGCATGGAGTCGATCGCGCCGTACGCCCTGACCGGCTCGATCATCGCCCAGGACCGCCGCGCGATCGCCTGGGCGCAGGCCGAGCTGCGCTTCGCGGCCGGCAACTTCTACATCAACGACAAGCCCACCGGCGCGGTCGTCGGTCAGCAGCCCTTCGGCGGCGGCCGGGCCAGCGGCACCAACGACAAGGCCGGCGCCGCGGTCAACCTCCTCAGGTGGACCAGCCCACGGTCCATCAAGGAGACGTTCGTGCCTCCGACCGACTACCGGTACCCCTATCTGGGATCGACCCGGGTGCCCACCGCACCTCCTGCCGACAGGGACTGACCGATGACGCTCACAGCCGTGGACCCGACCCGCACCTCCGTCGACGGTGCCGACCCGCTGCGCGATGCGCGCACGCAGTTGGCCGACGCCGTCGCGCTACTCGGTCACAGCAGGGGCATCTACGACATGCTGGCGACCGCCCGCAGGGAGCTGACCGTGTCGGTCCCGTTGCGACGCGACGACGGCACCGTCGAGCTCCTGGTCGGGCACCGGGTCCAGCACAACATGTCACGCGGACCGACCAAGGGCGGGTTGCGCTACAGCCCGGACGTCACGCTCGACGAGGTGCGCGCGCTGGCGATGTGGATGTCCTGGAAGTGCGCACTGGTCGACATTCCGTACGGCGGCGCGAAGGGCGGGGTCTGCTTCGACCCGCGCTCCTACTCCCGCGGCGAGATCCAGCGGGTGACGCGTCGCTACACGAGCGAGATCATGCCGATCCTCGGGCCGACGACCGACATCCCCGCGCCTGACATCGGAACCGACGACCAGGTGATGGCCTGGATGATGGACACCTACTCGGTCAATCGAGGTCACACCGCCCTCGGCGTCGTCACCGGCAAGCCGCTGACGCTCGGAGGCTCTCTGGGGCGGGCCAGTGCGACCTCGGCCGGTGTCGTCCACGTCGCACTCGCCGCGATGGATCACATCGGCCTGCGCCAGAAGCGGGCGACCGCGGCCATCCAGGGTTTCGGCAAGGTCGGTCGCGACGCCGCAGTCCTCCTCGAGCGCGCGGGCGTGCGGGTCGTGGCGGTGAGCGACCAGTACGCGGCGGTCCGGAACGAGGACGGACTGAACATCGAGGCGTTGGTGCGCCACGTCGACTCCACGGGTCAGGTCGGCGGCTTCGACGGAGGAGACACCTGCCTTGACCGCGACGACCTGCTGTACGACGCCGTCGACCTGCTTGTCCCGGCGGCCGTCGAGGGCGTGCTCAACGCCGGGAACGCCCACCGGGTCCAGGCTCGACTGGTCGTCGAGGGCGCGAACGGACCAACGACCCCCGATGCCGACGAGATCCTCGAGAACGCCGGCTGCCTCGTGGTCCCCGACATCCTCGCCAACGCCGGTGGAGTGATCGTCTCGTACTTCGAATGGGTCCAAGCCAACCAGGCGTACTGGTGGAGCGAGAAGGAGGTCGAGGCGCGACTGCGCGACCGCATGCAGGCCGCGTGGGAGCGCGTGATCGAGACGGCTCGCCAGCGCGACGTCTCGATGCGTCGAGCCGCGACCGCGATCGCCGTCGACGCCGTGGCATCGGCGCACCTCGCCCGAGGGCTCTACCCGTGACCGACGACCTGGCATCTGCGCCGC
This sequence comes from Nocardioides sp. W7, assembly GCF_022919075.1. NCBI lineage: Bacteria > Bacillati > Actinomycetota > Actinomycetes > Propionibacteriales > Nocardioidaceae > Nocardioides > Nocardioides sp. W7. The sequence continues at coordinate 1,142,058 of NZ_CP095078.1, forward strand.
GGCCCCGACAGGACTGCCGCGGCTGGATCGGGCCCACCACGCGCGCCGTCCAGGCGATCTGACCGTGACCGGGCTCTACGTAGCCTCTGCGGGCGCCGCCGCCCAGACGAGGGTGGCGGACCCTCCCGTCGTCGCCCACTGCAGGCTCTCGGGCTCTTGGGCATGAAGCGAGTCTCCCTCTCCGAGATGCCAGGCCTCGCCGTCCACGACGACGTCGACCTTGCCGGACAGGACGAACGCCACGACCGAGCTCTGCGCGATCTCGAGCGGACAGTCGCCCGACTCGCCTGGATCGGATGTCTGGAACGCGACCTGCATCTGGAGAGCCGAGCTGCTCACCAGAGCCGTGCCCCGGCCGGTCTCGAGACGGCCGCGCTCGACCGTCGACGTGGTCTCTGCCGCCAGGAACTCGCCGATCGTCAGCTCGAGCGCGTGTGCGATGCGGGAGAGCACCGGCAAGGATGCGGCACTGGAACCGCTCTCGACCGCGCTGAGGTACGAGGTCGAGACCTCTGCCCGACGTGCCGCCTCGGACAGGGTCAGCCCAAGCTCCAGTCGACGTTCTCGCAGACGCGCCCCCATCGTCGTCACCAGTGACGTCGGGTCCTGAGTCCGGCGGGCCATCGACTCAGACGATCGCCGGGCTGACGAACCAGAGGATCTCTGCTGGGCCATTCGAGGTGATCTCCATCGAGTAGGGGGTCTGGGACGTGAAGTGCACCGATTCTCCGGCGCCGAGGTCTTCGGTCTCGCCGTTGAAGGTGAACTGCACCGATCCCGAGAGCACGAGTGCGAATCGCTCACCGACGTTCCTGAACTTCACCGGTGGCTCTTCGCTCGGGTACGCGCGGTGAACCAGTGCCGTGAGTGACGTGCCGGGGCCGTGGCTGCTGAGGATCGTGTACTCCTCGGCGGCGTTGGGTGACATCCGCAGCTTGTTGAGGTCCCCTGCCCGCGAGACGCGGACCTTGGGTCCCGATACGACCGGGAAGAACTGGGTGAGGTCGGCACCCACGGTCATGGCGATCGTGGACAGCGCGCTCAACGACGGGAGGGTGGTCCCGCTTTCGACCTGCGAGATGTACGCGCCGCTGTAGCCGGTCTCCTGTGCGAGCTGCTTGACGTTCATCCCAGCCGCCAGCCGGTGCCGACGGATGACCTGTCCCAGGTTTGCGATCGAACGGTCCATAACAAAACCCTAGCGCAGGGCGAATCTCTTGACGGGTCGATATTGCCCTGTTCTACTTACAAAACTAACTCATGACGAACGAGAGATAACGTGACGGTGATCAGAAGCATCCTCCGCCTACGGCCCCGGCCCGACGGCGCGCCCCAGGTTCTCGACTTCTACGAGAGGCGCGAGATCCTCGCCCGAGCACTCAGCGAGGGCGGGTGCGCCGGTGCCGAGCTGCACCTGCGGCTGCCTGACCGAGACGAGGTCGTCGTGAGTGCGTTGTGGAAGTCCGTCGCCGACTACGAGTCCTGGACGAAGTCGACCGGGCGCGCGACCGAGGTCGGAGACCTCGAGGAGCTTCTCGCGCCCGAGTCGCTCCCGCTCGAGAGCGGCGACCTCTACGAGGTCGTCGCCTGCCTGCCCGAGGAGGACGCATGACCAGGGATCTGAGAGTCGGCGTCGACATCGGCGGCACGTTCACCGACATCGTCGTCATGGACCCCGCCGCCGGCACGACCTCGACGTACAAGGTCCTGAGCACACCCGAGGACCCGAGCCTCGGCATGTTGCAGGGCATCGACGAGCTCGGCATCGCGCAACGGATCGAGTATCTCGTCCACGGCACCACGGCCGGACTGAACGCTCTCCTCTCCCGGTCCGGTGAGCGAACCGCGCTGATCACCACCACCGGGTTCCACGACGTGCTTCGCCTCCGACGCGCCGGCAACGACAACATCTGGAGTCTCCGGGCCAAGAACGTCACGTCGGTCGTGGCCGACAAGGACGTTCGCACCGTGCGCGAGCGGGTGCGCTTCGACGGCACCGTCGAGACCCCGCTGGACGCCGACGACGTTCGGCAAGCTGCACAGTGGCTGCATGCCGAGGAGATCTCGACGGTCGCTGTCTGCCTCCTCCACGCGCACCGGAATCCGGCCCACGAGGTCGAACTCCGGGACCGGCTCCTCGAGCTGCTCCCGGACCTCTCCGTCGTCCTGTCCCACGAGGTCTCCCCAGAGCAAGGTGAGTACGAGCGGACCTCGACCACGGTCGCGACCGCGTACGTCGCGCGCACGGTCGACAGATACCTGACGAACCTCGTCGCCCAGCTGCGGGAACGCGGCTGCACGGCGCCCCTCCAGGTCATGCGGTCCAGCGGCGGCGTCTGCTCGGCCGAGCTCGTGGCACGGCAGCCCATCCAGACGATCCTGAGCGGCCCAGCCGGCGGAGTGGTCGCCGCCGAGACGCTCGCGCGTGGCCTCGGACGGCCCAACCTGATCGCCATCGACATGGGCGGCACGTCCTCCGACGTGAGCCTGGTCGTCGACGGTGCGATGACCCTCAACAACGAAGGTGAGATCGCCGACCACGTCATGCGGATGCCGGTCGTCGAGCTCCACACGATCGGTGCGGGCGGCGGTTCGATCGCGCGCGCCGAGGCGGGCGGACTTCGCGTCGGTCCGAAGAGCGCCGGGGCAGACCCGGGTCCTGCTTGCTACGGGCTCGGCGGGAAGGAACCGACCGTCACGGACGCCCAGGTCCTCCTGGGTCGCCTGGACCCGGACTGGTTCCTCGGCGGACGGATGACCCTGGACGTGGTCGCCGCCGAACGAGCGATGGCAACGGTGGGCGATGAGCTCGGTCTGGACGCCGTTGAGACTGCGGAAGGCATCCTGGCGGTCGCGAACGCCAAGATGGCCAACGCCATCCGGACCCTCACCCTGCGCCGTGGGGTCGACCCGCGTGACTTCACTCTGGTCGCTTTCGGTGGCGCGGGTCCGCTCCACAGCGTCGCCCTCGCCGAGGAGCTCGGTATCGAGGAGATCGTGATCCCGTACGCCATGGGCGTGCTCTCCGCCTGGGGCATGCTGCACGCGGATGTGCGGCACGACGTCTCGCTCCCGCTGACTGGTCGACTCGGCGACGCCGATGCGCGCGCGGCCATGGCCAGCGCGCTCGAGCAGCTCCGCGGTCGCGGTCGTGTGCTGCTGGAACAGGAGGGCGTTGCGTCGGGTGACCGGCACTACGCGGCCAGCGTCGACATGCGCTACGTCGGGCAGGAGCACGCGATCAACGTCGCGCTCGATGACCTGGCGGACGGCGACGAGGACCTTGCGGCTGCCTTCCATGAGACCTACGGCCGGCACTTCGGTCACGCCATGCCCGAGTCCCCGCTCGAGCTGGTCAACGCACGGCTCTCAGCCACCGGCAGGGTCGGGGCGACGCTCGCCGACCGCGACGAGGCCCTCGCCGAGAAGTCGGATGAGACCACTCGTCGGGTTCGGGTCGCCGGCCAGGACTGGGACGCACGGATCGTCCGTCGCGACACGATCGGCGGCGACTCCCAGATCCCGGGTCCCCTCGTGGTCCAGGAGGACGGCTCGACGACGCTCGTACCGGACGGCTGGTCCGTCCGTCGCGGCAGCTTCGGCGCCCTGATCATCACCCAGCAGAAGGAGCTCCTGTCGTGACCTCTGACGTGATCACCACGGAGATCGTGCGCAACCTCTTCCAGTCCGCTGCCGAGGACATGCACGCCGCGCTCGTCCGCTCGGCGTACCAACCGCTCCTCTACGAGAACCAGGACGCGGCCGTTGCACTCCTCGACGCAAACGCCGACGTACTCGGGCAGTCCAGCGGCCTGCCACTGTTCCTGGGCAACCTCGACGAAGCCGTCAAGGAGTCCCTGCGACAGCGAGGCGGGACCGACTGGCTCGCCGAAGGCGACGTCGTCTGCCTCAACGATCCCTACATCCAGGGCACGCACGTCAACGACGTGACGATCTTCGCCCCGGTCCATCTGGACGGTGAGATCGCCGGCTACGTCGCTGCCCGCGGCGACGTCACCGACCTGGGCGGGCGTGATCCGGGCGGCGGTACGGAGACCACCGAGGTCTACCAGGAAGGCCTGCGGCTGGGGCCCGTCAAGATCGCGACCGCCGCCGGGACCGTCCACGACATCATGGACATCATCCGGCGCAACAGCCGCAGCCGTGATCTCGTCGTCGGCGACATGAACGCCATGATCGCGGCGTGCCGGATCGGGCAGCGGCGGATGCTCGAGATCCTCGCCCGCTTCGGCCGTCCGACCGTCGAGGAGTGCCGCGACGAGATCTTCCGCCAGAGCGTCGCCGCCGACCTCACCACCGTGAGTGACATCCCGGACGGTGTCTACTTCGGCGAAGGGCTGATGGACAACGACGGCATCGTCCTCGACGCGCCGGTGCCGGTCAGTATCCGCATCGAGGTCCTCGGCGAGCGAATGACCGTCGACCTCACGCGCAGCCCGGAGGCCGCTCTCGGGCCGGTGAACTGTGGCCGAGCGCAGACGGTTGCCGCCGTCCGGGTCGCGTTCAAGATGCTGTTCAGTTCAGAGCGGTCCTTCGACGGCGGTTGCTTCCAGAACCTCGAGGTCCTCACCCGACCCGGCACCGTCCACCACGCGGTCGAGCCGGCGGCCTGCGGCTGGTACTACACCTCGCTCGGGATGTTGATCGACCTCTTCGTGAGTGCGTTCGCGGAGGTGATGCCCGAGCAGGTGACCGCCGCCCAGTTCGGTGACTCGATGATCTCCTACTTCGCCGGACCGGGGGAGACCGCCGCGGACCCGTCGTACCTCTGCGTCGAGGCGCACGCGGGCGGCTGGGGTGCGTCGTCGTCCGCGGACGGAGCGGACGGCTTGATCAACGTCATCAACGGCAGCTTCCGGAACACGCCGGTCGAGGCCATCGAGGCCCGGTACCCACTCACCGTCACCGAGTACGGCGTCCGTGCCGGATCCGGTGGCGCGGGACGCACGTCTGGTGGCTCCGGGATCGTCCGGCGGTACCGGGTCGACGCCCCGACCCAGCTGTACCTGTGGATGGACCGGTCCCGGACCCCGGCCTGGGGACTGCAGGGCGGCGGCACCGGGCTTCCTCCTCGTGTCGAGATCACCGGCAGCGTGAACCGCGACGACCTGCTCAAGACCAACGGCCTGCCGCTGGTGGCGGGTGACACGGTCAGCATCTTCACCGGCGGTGGGGGTGGCTTCGGTGTCGCCGAGCAGTGACGTTCTCGTGGCTCCCGGAGGCGGCGCGCAGCCACTGATCGAGCTGCGCCAGGTCTCGAAGCACTTTGGCGGTGCTCGTGCGCTCTCGGAGATCGACCTGACCATCACCAGGGGCGAGGTCCACTGCCTCGTGGGGGAGAACGGGGCGGGGAAGTCGACGCTGGGCAAGGTCGTCGCGGGCGTTCATCGGGCAGACGAGGGAACCCTCGTCCTGGCTGGCGCCGAGGTCGACTTCAGGTCCCCACGTGAGTCGATCGCCGCTGGTATCGCATTCATCGCCCAGGAGCTCAGCATCGTTCCGGATCGCTCCGTGCTCGAGAACGTCTTCCTGGGGCGCACCGGATTCGCGTTCGGGATGGTGAAGCGGCGTCAGCTGCTCGACGAGTACGCCGTCCTCTCGGCGAAGACGGGGTTCGCCGTCGATCCGCTCGTACGCGCCGGGTCCCTGCGCCTCGCCGAGCAGCAGAAGGTCGAGATCATGCGGGCGCTCGCTCGCGACGCGGAGCTGATCATCATGGACGAGCCCACCGCTTCCTTGGCGGGAGCGGAGGCCGACCAGCTGCTCCGCATCATCACGGACCTGCGGGACGAAGGGCGCACCGTCGTCTTCGTCACCCACTTCCTCGTCGACGCGCTGGCCGTGGCCGACCGCGTGACGGTGCTCAAGGACGGCCGCCTCGTCCGAACGTCCCCGGCCAGGGGGGAGACGCCCGACAGCCTGATCGAGTCGATGCTCGGGCGGAGCCTGGGATCGATGTTCCCTGCCCGCAAGGAGACCGCGGACCTCGAGACCGTCCTCCGGGTCGAGAACCTGAGCCGGACCGGCGAGTTCCAGGACGTGAGCCTGCAGCTGAACCGCGGCGAGATCGTCGGCATCGCCGGTCTCGTCGGCGCGGGCCGCACCGAGCTCCTCGAGACCATGGTCGGACTCCGCCGAGCCGACCGGGGTTCGGTCACGGTCGGTGAGACCACCCAGGCGTTCCGGTCGCCGCGCCAGGCCCAGCAGTCCGGCCTGGTGCTGGTCCCGGAGAGCCGGAAGGACCACGGACTCGTCCTCGGCCGCACGGTCCGTGAGAACGTCACCCTTCCCCACCTCGGCTCCGTCAGCCGGATGTCCCTGGTGTCGAGGTCGAGACAGACCGCCGCCGTCCAGCGGATGCTTCCGCAGGTCGGTCTCGACGCGACCCGGATCGACTCGCCGGTCGGGCAGCTTTCGGGCGGGAACCAGCAGAAGGTCATGTTCGCCCGGTGGCTGCTCACCAATCCGAACGTCCTGCTCGCAGACGAGCCGACTCGCGGTGTCGACGTCGGCGCGCGAGCAGGCCTGTACGAGCTGCTTCGCGGCATAGCCGACGACGGTGCCGCGGTCCTGTTCGTGTCGTCGGACAACGAGGAAGTCGTCGGCCTGGCGGACCGGGTGCTGGTGATGCGGGGTGGCCGGATCGTCGGTGAGCTGACGGGGGCCGACATCAACGAAGAGAACGTCCTGCACCTGATGTTCCGGGAAGACACACGAGAGGAATCGGCGTGATGAGCAGTCAGGTCGCACCAGAGGTCCCCAAGAGCCGCACCACCGTCGCGGGGCTCGGCCGCGCTGGATCCAACCTCAAGCTGGTGCGCGACTACGGAGTCGTCGCGAGCGCGGTCGGGTTGTTCATCGTCCTCGCGCTGGTGTCCGAGCCGTTTCGGACCACGACGAACCAGCTGAACATCCTCGACCAGTGGTCGACCATCGGCATCATCGCGTGCGGGTCCACGATCTGCATCGTCGCCGGAGGCTTCGATCTCTCGGTGGACGCCGTGTTCGCACTTTCGGGGGTCATCTCTGCCTGGGTCGCGATCAACGCCGAAAACCCGCAGCTCGGTCTGCTGGTCGGGGTGGCCAGCGGCCTGGTCCTCGGCGTGTTCAACGGGATCCTGGTGACGATCGGACGGATCAACCCGTTCGTGGCGACGATCGCCTCGTCCGTGGTCTTCCTCGGGATCGCGCAGCTCATCACCAGGGGCTCGGTCCTCGCCGTGGCCGATCCCGCCTTCTCCAAGATCGGTCTGCGTCGCTTCGGCGACCTCACCCTGCCGGCAATCGCGTTCGTGGTCTTCGCCGTCCTCTCCGCGATCGTGCTCTCCCGGACCGTGGTCGGGCGACGGATCTATGCGGTCGGCGGCAACTACGAGGCCGCCCGCTACTCCGGCGTCGCTGTCAACCGCGTTCAGATCTTCGCCTACGCCGTATCGGGGCTCTCCGCGGGCGTCGCCGGAGTTCTGGCCGCCAGTCGCAACTCGTCCGCATCCGCGGACATCAGGACCGATCTGGCCTTCCAGGCCATCACGGCCGTCGTCATCGGCGGCGTCAGCATCTACGGCGGGGAGGGGACGATCCCGCGCGCTCTGGTCGGCGTCCTGATCCTGGCGCTGATCGGAAACGGCTTCAACCTCCTCGCGGTCGATCCCGCCTACCAGCAGGTCCTTCTCGGAAGCATCATCGTCCTGGCCGTCTCGGTCGACGCCTGGTCGAGAAGAACGCAGAAGTAGCACCCCCACTCTCGGATCGCTCGTCGAGCTTCGGCGCAGCGACTACCTCGCACGCCTCAGGGAAAGCGATCAACAGACATGAACCCCAAACTTCTGGCAACCACTACCGCTGGTCTGCTCTGCCTCGCCGGTGGGCTCGCCGCATGCGGCTCGGACCCCAGTTCGAGCGGGTCTGGAGCAGCAGGCGCTGACGGCGTCGGCGTCTTCCTCTCGACCTCCGCGAACTCCTACGAGCAGGCGCAGGCCGCCGGAGTCAAGAAGGCTGCCCAGGACCTCGGCGCCGGCGACGTCCAGGTCTTCGACGCCAGCTTCGACTCGACGGCCCAGATCGGGCAGGTCCAGGACGCGGTTACGTCCGGTCGCTTCAAGTCGTTCGTCATTGAGCCGGTCGACGGCGCCGCCATTGCCGGGCCCCTCGCACGTGCAGCGGCGGCCGGCATCGAGGTCGTCTGCGTCACGTCCGCCTGTGGTCCCGACGCGACGAAGATCGACCTTCAGGTCGAGGGGCAGGGCGGCGTCGTCGCTAGCGACTACGGACAAGTCGCGGAGGCTATGGCCGGGCACGCGGTGGAGGCCTGCGAAGGGGTCGACCCGTGTCGGGTCTTCTTCCTCAACGGCGACAGCACGTTCCCGAGCGACCGCGCCGCCAAGGACAGCTTCGCCGGAGTGATGGAGAAGGCGCCAAGCAACGTCGAGTTCGTCGGGACCCAGGACGGCAAGTACGACACGGTGACGGGCCGTAGCGTCATGCAGAGCGAGCTCCAGCGCAACCCCGACCTGGACGTGCTGGTCTCCTTCGCCGATCAGCAGACCCTCGGCGCGGCCCAGGCCATCGACGCGGCCTCGAAGTCAGAGCAGGTCAAGATCATCTCCTTCGGCGGCAGCGAGCAGGCGGTGGCAGCCGTCAAGAACGGCGCATGGCTCGGGTCGATGCTGACGCTGCCGTTCTCGATCGGTGAGACCGGCGCGACGATCGCCATCCAGCTCGCGCAGGGCAAGACCCCGGACGAGACGGTCGTCGATGCCAGCACCCTGGCGCCCGTCGACGGTGCGTACCTCATCAAGGACAACGCCGCCGACTTCACTGCCCAATGGACGTCCTGAGTCGGCGTTGGGCGACCAGCCGGGGCGCCGCGCCCCTCGCCGGGGCCCACGCCGTTGCGCCGGGCAGCACTCCTCTCGACGTCAGGCGGGCACGCCTGGAATCCCAGCTGGAGGCGTCAGGGATCGGCGCAGCGCTGGTCTCGCCCGGCAGCGATCTCAGGTACCTGTTGGGTGAGTCGCACTCGTCGTTCGAGCGCCTGACCGTCCTGGTGATCCAGCCGGGCTCCACTCCCGTGCTCATCGTGCCAACAGTCGAGTCGTCGGCCTGGGAGTCGGTAGCCACCAGACTGAGCATCGAGCTGACTCCGTGGTCTGACGGCCAGGACGTGCACGCTATCGTCGCGGAACACCTCCCCCGCAGAGGTCGGGTCAGCGTCTCCGGCTCGCTACCCGCGTCGCACCTGCTGCAGTTGATGGGTGCCTGCGACGGCAGCACTTTTGCCGTGGATGACGCGGTACGACGCCTCCGGAGGGTTAAAGACGATGGGGAGATCGAGCAGCTGCGTGTGGCGGCGCGCGCCGTCGACTCGGTGCACGCCAGGCTCCCCGAGCTCCTGGTGCCGAGACGGACCGAGGCCGAGGTCGCGTCCGACGTCCACGACCTCATGGACGCCGCGGGGTTCGAGGAGGTCACGTTCGTCGCCGTCGCGTCGGGGGAGAACGGGGCGAACCCGCACCACGCCGCAACGGCTCGCGCCCTGCGTTCTGATGACCTCGTCTTCGTCGACATCAGCGGCCGACTGGGGACCGGGTACTTCGCCGACTGCACACGCACCTATGCCTTGCGTCCGCCGTCCCCGGCAGCGCGACGTCTCTTCCAAGCGCTCAGCGAGTCCTTCGATGCTGCCATCGCGATGGTGCGCCCAGGCGTAACGGCCCACGAGGTCGACCGAGCGGCGAGGACCGTGCTCGAACGTCACGACCTCGCCCGGTTCTTCCTCCACCGCACCGGCCACGGGATCGGCTTGGACGTGCACGAGAGCCCCAACATCGTGAGTGGCAACCACGACGTGCTGGCTCCAGGCATGACCTTCAGCATTGAGCCGGGCATCTACCGTCCGGACCTCGGTACGCGTATCGAGGACATCGTGGTGGTCACGGAGCACGGCTGCGAGCAGCTCAACCGACAGTCTCGAGACCTGTGGGTCGACTAGGGGTGGCCTCCCGGCTGCACGGAGTCCCCACTGCTGTGGGAGAGGACGCATAGCCGGCTCGTGAGAGGCTCCGCGCATCCCCGGTGAAACCAGTTTCTCGTCGGGTGCCAGGCGGGGGCTCCGAACGGACCGCGGCCGCGCATAGTCCGCAAGATTCCGGTCCGGCCCGACAAACAGCGACGACAGCCGACACCTCCGCGCGACTGCCGGTCAGAGGTTCCAACTCGACCGGCGCTTCCAACGATTGCCGGGACTCGCCCAATCGTTCTGCGTTGACCTGTGCGATGGCGCGTTGCTCAGCTGGAAGGGCGGGTGCGGCCTCAGGTGCGCACACACTCCGCCAGGATTTCAGGACGATCGACTCGCCGAGTCGCCCCGAGGCTGGACCGCGGCGCGGTCGTGATCCCAACTCGTCATTCCTCACGCGACCCATTGCGGGGGTGTGACGCGCCTGGGCTGGCGGGGCTACAGGGTCGACCGAAGGCGCCCGTTCAATGCCTGGGCTTTTTAGTGTTTACCCAGTTGCCTAGCGGCACCCGCTGCACAAGCCGTCTTCGAGGTCGGGGGCTTTGCAGAAGCAACTGTTGCACGTCCCTTGCACGTCGTCGCGGCGTTGGCAGTCGCAGTCGCCGAAGCGGGGACAGAACTGGTGACGGCACGTGTCACACGGCCAGCCGACCGCCGTGCCGGCGAAGCCGCAGCGGCAAAGCTTCCCGAGTCGAGGTGCGGCGGACTTCTCTGGTGAGGCCTGGCCTCCGTGGAGCTTATCCACGCCCCAAAGGTCGGAGGTGCTGAACACGGCGTAGACACGCTTCTCGGTGGCTACCGCGCTCACGTAGAAGTCCTGTCGTCGTTTCCACTCGTCAGACCAGTGGGTCTTCCTTGTCATCGTGTCGCCCGGCTTGAGGGTGAGCAGCGGATGGTCGAGGGGCACGTCCCCGTGCTTCCAGGGGTACACCTTCAGTGAGTCGCCGCGAAGAGCAGAGTGGATGACGCGCGCGTGGGCACGGTCGATGATGACGACCGCCCCGGAGGGGAGCCTGTTCGACAAGGCAATGGCGCAGGCCGGGCCGCTCGCGGCCGACCGCGCGACTAGCGTCTTGAGGTCTTCGCCGGTGATCGGGCCGGTGCCGACGAGGTCGTCGAGCATGTCTTGGGGTACGACGAGGTCTGCTGCGATCTCTTCGCAGAGGCGCTCGACTTCGGCGTCCGGGTCGTTACGGTCGGCGAGCCAGTTGAAGGGCGTCGTCGTCGCGTTCGACCAGAATGTGTCCGACCTCGTGAAGGAGGGTGAAGTTCTCCCTTTTCGAGCCGGGGGTCGGCGAGTACATGACGGTGTTGTGTTCGGCGAAGGACAGTCCGTCGCATAGGCCACCGGCGCCCCGCTGCGAGATGAGCGCCGGTTCGGCGACCACGGTGTAGCCGAGGCTCTCGATGCCAGTGATGGGGTGGTTCGCGACGGCGGCACGTTGCGCCGGCTCGATGGCCTCGATGAGGCGACGCGCGTGGTCGCGGCGGGTGCTCACGCCGGGTCCAAGAAACTGGGCAGGTTCTTGAAGTGCTCAAGGATCGCCAGGAGTGTTTGAGGTGTCGCAGAGGTGGCGTTGCGTTTGCCGGCGGTGGCAAGCAGTCGCTTGGAATGTTCAGCGAGTCGTTCGACGGGGACGTTGCTTTCCCGGGACCACTGGTCGAGGAACGCGGCGATGATCTCGTCGTCAAAAAGGACGTCGAGGGTCTGCGCTCGCTGTGTGTTGGTCGTCAGGATCGAGTCGGCGGCGACGTTGAGGACTTCGGCGACTGCGTTGATGGTTGCTGGTGGTGGATTGAGCTTGTCGCGTTCCCAGGAGAAGACATTGTTCGTGGTGACGTCCCAGCCTCGTTGGCTCAGTCGCTGTGCAAGTTCGCCGACGGTGAGGCCTGCTGACTTCCGTATGGCAGCGAGCTGGCGACCGTTGATGAGAACTGCTGGGTCTTCGACGAGGCCGAGCATCTGAGCGATCGGGTCGTCGACTCGCACTGGTGTCGGGCTGGTTTGGTCCGTCTCGGCGTCGAGTTCGGCAAGTGCTTCTGGAAGTCCAGGTGCCCATTCGGCGATGCCGGCGATCAAGTCACGTTCGTCGTTGGTGAGGTCGGCGGACGTCGGGCGCCCGGCCACTGTGTCCAGCAGTGCTTCGACGAACGGGTCGGTCGCGGGCGACGTCTTCTCGGTGTTCGGGTCATTCATCCTTCGTCACCTCCTCATGACACTTCTTGATGATGGTCTTGAGCTGGTCGCCGACTCCCTGACCGGTGATGCCGAGCTCCTCGCCGATCTGCTTGTTCGTCTTTCCGTTCAGGAAGTGCCGGACGATCGTGACCTGCCGGTCGGTCAGCTTCTCGACAGCGCTGTTCAGTTTCCCCTGCCGTCGACGCGCGAGGTCCTCGGCAGCGGCGTAGTCCCCGAGCGGGTCCTGGTCGATGATGCGAGGTTCCTCGGGATCACCGGGAGGGAAGCGCTCCCGGGTCTTCTTCTCGGCGCGCACCAGGTCGACGCACCGGTTCAGCACCGCCTTGCGGAGGTAGCCGCGCCAGCCCTCGCCCCGGTCGGTGAGCTTCTGCTCCTCGACCAGCTCGAGAAGGTGGGCGAACAGCAGGCCGATCGCCTCGGCGGCCAGGTCGGGCCGCTTGCCGTCAAAGAATCGGTTCGCAACCTTGCGCAGCCACTCGTGGTGCTGCCGGTACTGGGCGGCGACGTCGGATGGGGTGCAGACGCGCGCATTCTCACCGGGGTCGTCGGCCAGCGCGTCGGTCACGCTTCAAGTATCGGCGATGCGCCCGACAGGACGGGTGAGTTTTCGGCTCGATCGGCAGAGGAATCCGCCGCACGTCCCACCTCGGTCGCCGGGAGGTCGCCGTACATCGTCCGGTACCAGCGTCGGCGTACGCCGGAGTGGCAGATGCACGTGCCGGTGGCGTCGGCGTGCGGCCGGCGCACGATCCCGGCTGGCAAGCCAGCGACGTCAAGGTCGACCCGCCGGTCAACAGTGGGAAGGTTGAGCATGTGCTTCACCAGCTCGGCGGCGATCAGGGTACCGGCGAACCAGGACACCTGTGGCGACGCAACCGCGATGACGTCGCTGTAACCGTTCGCCGCGTCGGCACCTGCGTCGCCGCCCTGGGGTCGCATCTCGGCCTCGGCGTACGCCTGACGGATCAGGTCGCTGAGCGGGGCGCTGACCAGAGCGTCACGTCGCTGCGCGGGTACGCGGCCGGCGGCGATCGCCACGTCGACGTCGGAGGCCGCCAAGACTGCTCCGTCCTGGAGGAGAGCGAGCACCCGCGGGATCGGGATACCGGTGACCTGGGAGTAGACGCCGGCTTGGGTCAGTGGCGGGTCGGCGCGGACGAAGTCGCAGAACGGGCAGGCGAACCCGTCGGCGAACCGCTCCCACTGCACGTGAAGCTCAGTGCCCGACACCCCGGCAGACAAGGTCGCCTTGCTGAGCACGTCGGCGACGTCAAGCCGCCCGCTGAGAGTGTCGACGCTCGAGATCACGACGCCGTGCCAGCCGGGTTCGTTCTTGGTGGTGTTCCAGGTCGCGACGTCGGTATCGCGAGCCTCGGCGGTCAGCCCAAGTTGCTGGAGGCGCTCGACCATCCCGGTGGATTTCTTGCCGGTCTCGCCTCCCAGCAGGGCCGGGTAACGGTACGGGTTTCGGTCGGGGTCGAAGACGTCCTTGTCGACAGCGGTCACCTCCAGCGCTGCGGCCAACGCGGCCGCGGCCGCCGACCCGTTCAGCATTGGTGAGCACGCCGTTGCGAGCACGGCCATCGCGCTGGTGCCGACCGAACCGACGCCGAGGAACGCGGTTCGCGCGATCTCGCACTCGGCCGCCGGGTTTGTGACCGTGAGGTCGCTGGCGTCGACCAGGCGCAGACGGTGGTCGATCAAGTTGGTCTCGATCGTCCCGATCACCTCCACGCCCGGGAAGCCCAGGTCGGCGAGGACCTTGATGAGGACCTGGCTGACCGCCAGGCTCCCTGCGGCATGAAGCCCGAGGCCGTGGACGGTGCCGGTCTCCATGACGACGGGGTGGTCGGCGAGCACGACGTTCCAGTCGCCGCCGCCGACGTAGACGTCGCAGACGGGCTCGGCGACGCCGAAACCAACCGTGATCTGTCGGGTGGCGGGCAGGTCGGTGACCGGGCGCACCGGCGTCAGCTTGTCGAGCAGGTCAGCCCACGATGCCGCCTGCCACCAGTTGTTCGGCAGGCGACGACCATCTCCGGCCGGGTCGTTGACGACGACGCCCGGCACCAGGCGGGCGATCATCGTCACGAACGCGGCGACAGCGACGCGCGCAGCATCGTCGGCGTCCGCTGCGACGGCGACGGCGACTTCGGTCTCGTCGAGCCGGCGAAGAACCTGGGTCGCCGGCTCCTGCGCTCCGCCGACGGTCTGGCTCCCGAGAAGCCGCAGACGTGGGTCCTCGACCGAGGAGTTCACGACGACTCCTCCGCGGCGATCCAGCGGTCGCGGTCCGGTCCGGCCTTCAGTTCGACCCAGTACCCGTCGTGGAAGAGGTAGACGGCGCAGGCGTCTAGGCCGCGCCGCAGGCCCAGCCCGAAGAACGGAACGACGATCGAGATGCCGCCCTCGAAGGAAATGACCGGGTTGGCGTCGTCAGCGGCAGAGTGGAACGCATCACCGGGGTGGCTGTGGATGCGTGCCACGTACAGGTCGTCGGGGCCCAGCGCGAGGGCGAGGTCCATCTGACCTTCGCGGGGAACCTCGACGTTGACGTGGCCGTAGGTGTCGCGGTGCGCGTTCTGCCGTGGTACGACCAGCTCGAGGCCGGTGCCCTTCTTCATCATCGCGGTGCCTTCGAGGCCGAACGTTCCGCGGTCCTCGAAGAAGGTGCGCGCGTCCTGGAGCACCTTCGAGGTCAGCACCAGTGGCGCCTCCGGGGCCGGGGGCGTCGTTGCGGGCGTGGAGGAGGTGTGGTGGTTACGCATGGATGCCTGTCTTCCGGAGCAGGGATTCGATCAGGGAGTCGAGTCGCATGCTGAAGCGGTGGGAGTCCCAGCGCTCGGTGAAGTGGCTCTCGTGGGCGTAGTAGCCGCGGGTGCCGCTGACGCACACGAACGGAACGCCGAGGCTGGGGTGGATGCCGAGGCCGAAGCCGGGAATCCACTGCTCCACCGCCAGGATCTCGCTGGCGTCGTCGACCAGGGTCGCGTCGAACGGCTCGGAGTCGTAGCGGGAACCGTCCAGCAGCAGGTTCCACGTGCCGTCGTGACGTGTCAGGGTCATCGCGATGTTCGACCCGTCCCGGTGGAGGTCGCCGGCCAGGTCGCCCAGCTTCAGGCAGGCCCGGCCGACCTCCGCGTCGAGGAGGTCGGCCAGGACCGCCGGGTGAAGAGCCACTGCCTGCTACTTGGTGTGGGTGATGCCGGCGCCGTCGACCTGGGGCTTGCGGTTTATCAGCACCAGGACGTCGCCCTCGACGATGCGGAGGTCGCCGAAGGTCGCCGACGGGTCGAGCTCGTTGTCGGAGACCCGGGGCAGGCTCAGCGAGTAGTCGCCGGCGGTCAGCCAGCCTTTGTTGACGAACAGCTTGACCTCCTTGTCGGTGACCTCACCGACAGTGTCGGACGGCTTGACCGTCACCTTGTCGCTGTGGCCAGCCAGGGACCGGATGGTCACCTTGAAGGGGTGGTCGTCGCCGTGGCCCGGCTTGGACGTCGTGTCGCTCTCGGAGTGAGTGCTCACTGTGGGCTCCTTTCTGTTTGTGCCCGCTCTGCCTGATAGACGTCGTCGCGGGGGTCCGTGAAAGCCTGCTGCCGGAAAGAACTCAGCGACATGCTCGTTTGCGGCGTCTCTGGGTGACCTCGGACGATCGGGTTACCCGGCACCCCAGGACCCGTCGAACGTTGCAGTCCGTAGGACAGGTTCGGCAGACGCGCCGGTCGGCACCCGATGGCCAGCCTCCAGCGGCACTGCGAGCCCTGAAGATTCCGACTAGCGTCATTCTGAAGCCGCAAAGGGCTACAGGGTTGGACGGGCAGAGATGTGGCAAAAGTGTGGCAGGACGCCCAGCCGCGACCGTTCGTGCTCGACGACAGCCAACGTGTTCTTGCAGGTCAGGCTCGCAGTGCAGTCCAGGATCAACGACAGTCGCTCAGCGTGCCGCGCGTCCCCTGGTGCTACTGAGTTTGCGCGCTTGCGCAGGTCAGACGGGGTGTAGGGGCCAGGAGTCCGCGTTCAGTCCGCAAAGAGCCCGCAAGAACTCGGACGTCGGGCCGTGTCCTCCGCGCTTGCGACGCGCGGGGTCCGATCCTCGGCCGTGGGCCAGGTTGGCTGTAGTTCGTCAACGTGGTCGCCGCGGACGAGTGCCCCCAGCTCGCGCTGCACGGTGACGACGTCGCAGCCGGCGGCGATCAGGCCGGAGGCGCAGAAGTGACGCAAGTCGGGGAGTCTGGCTGACCTCCGGGTCGAGCGCCAGCGCCCGTCGATGTCGTTGTCGTACCGAGGGCCGGCGGGTCTCACCCCAATTGGGTGAACACCGGGCTCCGACAGGGACCGTGATCGGATCGCTCACATACTGGGCGACCAGCCTCTCGGGCCGCGTTCCAGTTCCGGAGGTTCTCCGTGCCGTTGCCACTCCGCTTCCGCACCCTGTTCGTCGTCCCGCTCGCAACCGTCGCCCTGGCGCTCGCCGGCACCCCGTCGGTCGCGGCGGCGACCCACGACCGTGCGGTCTCCCGTGAGGCGCCGCGGGCCAAGCCGACGAAGGTGCGCGTCACGGTGAAGGCACCGAAGAACGTCCTGTCGGGGAGCCGCATCGCTGTCGCCGGGCGCGTCACCGAGCGCCCGGGCGGTGCCGGGGTCGCGACGAAGGTGGTCATCGAGTCGATGCGCTTCCCGGGAGGCTCGACCAGTTGGCAGCGGGTCGGCACCACCCGGAGCAAGCCCGACGGCACGTACCGGCTCAAGAGGCGGCTGATCTCGTCGCTCTACCTGCGGGCCCGCGCGCTACCCACGCGGCGTACCGCCGGGGCTCCGTCCGGCCGGGTGATGGCCTGCACGCGAGCGGATCAGGGTCATCGCCGGCACCCCTCGCACGGTCGAACCCGGCGCGAAGATCTCCGTGCGGGGCACGACGACACCCAACCTCGCCGGCGACTTCCTCAGCCTCCAGGAGTACGACGCCGACCGTGACGAATGGCTGATCGTCAACACCGCACGGGTCAACAGGCAGGGCCGGTACCTGCTCGAGGGCGTGCCCCAGGTGTCCGGCGCCGCCGTGCTCCTGCGGATCAAGTACGGCTGGCAGCTGCGCACCCAAGCCTTCGTCGACCGCTACGTGTCCGCGGGCGACTTCCAGGTGTACGGCTGGCACCACCTCGACGACCTCGCCGTCGTGGCCAGCTCCAACGACCACCATGGCGGGGGCGGCGAGCCCGGGTGGAAGATCGGCGGCGTCGACTACCCGCACACCGTCGACCTCCTGGACCTGAGCGAACCCCATCGGCCGAGCTGGCTCGAGTGGCGGCTGGACCAGCGGTGCACCGAGTTCGACGGGTTCGCCGGCGTGGCCGACACATCGTCCGTCGCGTCGACCCTGAGCGTCGGCTCCGGCACCTCCGGGATCTGGAGCGGCATCGCGATGCCCGGAGCCCCCGCGACTCGTGTCACCGTCGGGCTGGCCGGCGTTCAGACGCTGCGGCTCGGTGAGACTTCCGCGCCGGCCAGCGCGTTCGCGCTCTTCGGGGCAGCGCGGGTGAAGTGCGCCTTCCCCCGGTCAGGTCGCCCCGACGCGATGCTGGGCTCGGTGTTCCGGGCATTGTTGTCCAGGCGGTCGGGGTAGAGCTCGATCTGCACCTGAGTTCCCTGAGCCATCTCCGGCTTGACGCATGCCGATATCGGCATATGATCGCGCTATGGCACGGGCAGCGACGACGTCGGACGTCTTCAACGCGATCGCCGAGCCGCAGCGTCGGGAGATCCTGGTACTGCTGCGGGCGGGTGAGCGGCCGGTGACCGAGCTGGCCCAGGAGCTGGGGATGACCCAGCCGGGAGCGTCCAAACACCTGCGGGTGCTCCGGGAGGTCGGGCTGGTGCGGGACCGCAAGGCGGGCAAGCAGCGCCTGTACGGCCTCGACGCCAACGGGCTGCGACCGGTCCACGAGTGGGCCGGCGGCTTCGAGCGGTTCTGGAAGGAGAGCTTCGACCGGCTGGACGCGTACGTGCAGGACCTGAAGCAGACGAAGGCAGAGGAGTAGCTGATGAGCGCGACGGGACGAGAAGCGCAGGCGCAGTCCGCGGCGGCCGACCGCGAGGTCGTGATCACGCGGGTCGTCGACGCCCCACGGGAGCTGGTGTTCGAGGCGTTCACCGAGGTGCGGCACCTGGCGCGGTGGTGGGGCCCGGAGGGGTTCACCACCACCACGCGGGTGTTCGAGTTCCGGGTCGGCGGCGAGTGGGACTTCGTGATGCACGGACCGGACGGGACGGACTACCAGGAGTGGATCACCTGGTCCGAGCTCACCCCGCCGGAGAGGATCGCACTGCTCCACGGCGAGTCCCGAGACGACCCCAACGCCTTCGAGACGGTGTTGACGTTCGCGCCCGACGGCGCGGCGACCCGGATCGAGATGCGCACGGTGTTCCCCACCCAGGAGCTGCGCGACGAGGCGGTCGAGAAGTACCACGCGATCGAGGGCGGCCAGCAGACCCTGAGCAACCTGGCGGCGTACGTCTGCGAGATCGCTCGGTCGGGGGCGGAGGGCTGATGGCCGGAAAGGTGTTCTTCAGCGTGTCGATGTCGCTGGACGGCTACATCGCGCCCGAGTCTCTCGGGGACCTGATGGGGCAGCAGTGGATGGAGCTGCAGCAGTGGATCTTCCCGCAGCGGTACTTCCGGGAGCGCCTGAAGCTCGGCGAGGGCGGCGAGGAGGGTCCCGACAACGACATCGTGCGCGAGACGTTCGAGCGCACCGGCGCGAGCGTGATGGGCAAGCGCATGTTCGACGCCGGCGAGCCGGCGTGGCCGGAGGAGGCGCCGTTCCACACGCCGGTCTTCGTCGTGACGCACGAGAAGCGTGACGCCTGGGAGCGGCCGGGCGGGACCACCTTCCACTTCGTCAACGACGGCATCGAGACCGCGCTCGACCAGGCCCGCGAGGCCGCCGGCGACCGGGACGTCCGCATCGCAGGCGGCGGCGCGACGATCGTGGAGTACCTGAACGCCGGTCTGGTCGACGAGTTCTCGATCGCGCTGTCGCCCGTGCTGTTCGGCTCCGGGATCCGCCTGTTCGAGGGCGTGGACGCGGGTCGCGTGGCCCTGGAGCAGGTGCGCGCGGAGCCGACGCAGCGGGTGACCCACCTGACCTACGCCGTCCGGGAGCGGTAGCTCTCTCGACCTCGGTGCTCCCCGACGCGTCGCTCACTAGGCTCGGCGGCATGTCGAGCTCCTGGGAGAGGATCGCCCGCGCCCAAGCCGGCGAGGACTACGCGACGACGTACGCCGAACGGTTCGCGCGGCTGGCCGCCGCCGGGCACGACGTGCACGGCGAGGCCGCCCTCGTGACCCGGCTGGTCGCGCCGCCGGCCCGGGTGCTGGACGCGGGCTGCGGGACCGGCCGGATCGCCGTACATCTCGATGAGCTGGGGTACGACGTCGTCGGGGTCGACGTGGACGCCTCGATGCTGGCCGTCGCCCGCCGGGCGGCGCCCGGCCTGCGCTGGGAGGAGGCTGACCTGGCGTCGTTCGACCTGGGCGAGACGTTCGAGCTGGTGCTGCTCGCCGGCAACATCGTCCCGCTGCTGGAGCCGGGGACCCTGGACGCCGTCGCCGCGCGGCTCGCGGCGCACGTGAGCGCCGGCGGCCGGGTCGTCTGCGGCTTCGGCCTCGACGCCGCCCACCTGCCGGGCGACTGCCCGGTGACGCCGCTGGCCGACGTCGACGCGGCGATGGCGGCGGCGGGCCTGGTCGCGGCCGAGCCGTTCGCGACCTGGGACGGTGACCCGTACGACGGCGGCGGGTACGTCGTGACCGTGCACGAGCGGCGCGAGAGGATCGGGGCATGAGGGTCGTGGTGCTGACCGGTGCCGGGATCTCCGCGGAGAGCGGGGTCCCCACCTTCCGCGACGCCGACGGGCTCTGGGAGGGCCATCGGGTCGAGGACGTCGCGACCCCGGAGGGCTTCGACCTCAAGCCCTCGCTCGTGCACGCCTTCTACGACGCCCGCCGCGCGGCGCTCGCCGACGTCGAGCCCAACCCCGCCCACGACGCGCTGGCGCGGCTGGAGGAGACCCTCGGCGACGACCTGCTGGTCGTCACCCAGAACATCGACGACCTGCACGAGCGGTCCGGCTCGCAGCGGGTGCTGCACATGCACGGCGAGCTGCTCTCCGCCCTGTGCCGCGGCTGCCGGAGCCGCTCGCCGTGGACCGACCCGCTCGCCGACCTCCCGCCCTGCCCCCGCTGCGGCGTGACCGAGCTGCGGCCCGACGTGGTCTGGTTCGGCGAGATCCCCTACGAGATGGACCGGATCTACGCCGCCCTGGAGCGCTGCGACCTGTTCGTCTCGGTCGGCACCTCGGGCGCGGTCTACCCCGCGGCCGGCTTCGTCCAGGCGGCGGCGTCGTACGGCGCGCGCACCCTCGAGCTGAACCTGCTCCCCTCCGAGGGCAGCCACCTCTTCGACGAGACCCGGCACGGCCCGGCGTCCCGGTTGGTGCCGGCCTGGGTGGACGCGTTGGTGGGGTAGTCCGTCACACGGGCGGGGCTAAGACCGCCTGAGCCTGCCCCGCTCTTGACCCCCACTGTGTGACGGACTACCCCGCCAGCCGGTCCCGGATCAGCCCCTCCAGCCGAGCTACGTCGTCCTGGAGGCCGATCACCGGGGCGAAGCCGCGGACCACGTCGATGAACATCTCGCCGCTGGCGATGATGCGCGGGTCCAGGTGGCCGAACACCTCGAGCGCAACCACGCCGTACAGCCGCGTCCAACCCTGCATGTAGACCCAGAGCAGGCCGCGGTCCTCGGGGGCGAGCCCCTCCACCTCGGCCGGGATCAGCGGGTCGAGCACCGCATCGCGGACGGTGGGTGGCAGGTCCTCGAGAGACGGGACGGGATGCCGGTTCTGCTGCCAGAGTGCGCGCATCTGGTCGGTGAACAGGTGGCCCGACGACGACAGCGTCAGCATCTCCCGGCGGGTGCAGGAGGAGTCGGCGACCGGGTTGGCGAAGACCAGGCCGAACTCGCGGGGCTGGGTGAGCGCCCATCGGCGGAATGCGGTCACCGAGACCACGAGCCGGCCGGCGAGATCGTCCTCGGGCAGCTCGTCGGCGGCTGCCGCGAACGTGGCGGTCGCCGCCTTGTCGATCTCGAAGGCGACCAGGTCCACGAGCTCCTGGTAGCTCGCGACATAGCGGTACAGCGCCGGCGCGGTCATCCCCATCCGGCTCGCCACCCCACGCAGGGACAGGTCGGCGCCGTCGGAGAGCAGGGCCCGTGAGGCCCGCACGATCTCGTCGTACGTCGCCTCGCGCTGGCGCTCGCGCCTCGTCGGCTCCCGCAACGTCCCCACCCGTGACCGCTCCCGTCTGCGCGAACCGTTGACGCGAATAGTTTACCCCGTTTACGGTTTACATCCTTCACTCTACTTACCCATGTTCACCAGGTCGCGAGGAGACCGTCATGATCGAACGCTGGGGGGCCTTCGTCGGCCGTCGGGCACTGACCGTGCTGCTCGCCGGACTGGCGGTCGCCCTGGCCGCCGGCGTGTTCGGGATCGGCGTCTTCGACCATCTCTCGCAGGGCGGCTTCGACGACAGGAGAAGCGAGAGCTCGCGCGAGCTCCGAGTCGAGCAGGACACGTTCGGCAACCGGTCGCTCGACGTGATCGCGATCTACTCCAGCGAGGAGCTCACCGCCGACCAGCCCGAGTTCCGCGCGGCCGTCGCGGCCGTCGTCGATGCGATCCCCGCGGATCTCATCTCCGCGGTGGTCCCGTACTACGACAGCGACCGGCCCGACCTGGTCAGCGCCGACGGACACGCCGCGCAGGTGCAGATCTCGCTGGCCGGGGAGTCGGAGGACGACTTCACCCGCGCCTACGAGGAGATCAGCCCAGGCCTGGTGGCAGCGGGTCTGGAGACCGACCTGGCGGGCACCTACGCGGTCTTCACCGACGTCAACGAGATCACCTCCGACGACCTCAAGCGCGCCGAGCTGATCTCGATGCCGCTGGTGCTGCTGCTCGCCCTGCTGATCTTCGGCAGCCTGGTCGCGGCCTCGATGCCGGTCCTGGTCGGCGTCGTGGCGATGCTCGGGGCGCTGGCGGTGGTGCGGGTGCTGACGATGGTCACCGACGTCTCGGTCTTCGCGGTCAACGTGATCTCCCTGCTCGGCATCGGCCTGGCGATCGACTACGCGCTGTTCGTGGTCAGCCGGTTCCGCGAGGAGCTGGCGCTCGTCCCGCCGGACCATCCGGACGCCGCGGCCATCGCCGTACGACGCACCATGGCGACCGCCGGCCGGACCGTGCTCTTCTCCGGTCTGACCGTGGCGGCGGCGATGTCGAGCCTGCTGATCTTCCCGCAGGCCTTCCTCAAGAGCATGGGGTACGGCGGGATCGCGGCGGTCCTGGTCGCGATGGTCGCGGCGCTGACCGTGCTGCCGGCGACGTTGCGGCTGCTGGGTCGCCGGGTGGACGCCGGCCGGCTGCCCTGGCGCCGGCACCGGGCCGTGGCGGTCGACGACGGGCACGGCCGGTGGGCGCGGCTGGCCCGGGCGGTGATGCGCCGGCCGGTCGTCGTGATCGTGGTGACCGTCGTCGGCCTGCTGGTCGTCGCCTCGCCCTTCCTCGGCGCGCGCTGGGGCAGCGTCGACCACCGGGTGCTGCCCGACGATGCGCCGGCGCACGTGGCGATCGACAAGCTGAACGCGGAGTTCGGGCCCGAGTCCTCGGCCGCGTCGCTGCTCCTGCAGGGCGTGCCCGAGCAGCAGGTGGCGTCGTACACCCGCGCGGTCGAGCAGGTCGAGGGCGTCACGGCCGTGGTCCCGGTCGCGCAGGCGGACGGCGCGACCCTGCTCCGCGCCGTCTGGGAGGGCAACAGCCAGACCGAGGGGTCCCAGGCGGTCGTTCACGACCTGCGGGACATCGAGCCCGAGGTCGGCACCGTGCTCGTCGGAGGTCAGACCGCGGCGACCGTCGACCTGATCGACTCCGTCGGCGCGCACCTGCCGTGGATGGGACTCATCGTGCTCGTCGTGATGCTGGTGCTGCTGTTCCTGGCCTTCGGGTCGGTGGTGCTGCCGGTCAAGGCGGTGCTGATGAACCTGTTCTCGGTCGCCGCCTGCTTCGGCGTCGTGACCTGGATCTTCAGCGAAGGCCACCTGGCCGACCTGCTGGGGTTCACGCCCCAGGGCTTCCTCGACGTGACGAACCCGATCCTGATGCTGGCGATCCTGTTCGGGCTCTCGATGGACTACGAGGTGTTCCTGCTCTCGCGGGTGCGCGAGCAGTGGGACCGGACCCACGACAACGACCTCGCGGTTGCGACGGGCCTGCAGAAGACGGGGCGGATCATCACCAGCGCGGCCCTGCTGCTGGGCGTGGTGATCGGTGCCTTCGGCACCAGCGGGATCGTGTTCATGAAGATGCTCGGCATCGGCATGCTGGTGGCCCTGCTCATCGACGCGACAGTCGTCCGGGCCCTGCTGGTGCCGGCGACGATGAAGCTGCTCGGGGACTGGAACTGGTACGCCCCCGGTCCGCTCCGCCGCTGGTGGGAGCGGTACGGCTTCCGGGAGAGCGACGAGGCCCCCGGACAGATCGGAGAGATCGACCCCGGGCGGGAGCACTCCGCGGTCTGAGCTGCTCCATGCCGGCGACGAGCCGACCACGAGCCGACCACGAGACGACGAGCCGCTCAGCCGTGACCTCGGCCTCACTGCCTGAGTGCCCGCCGGGCGTGTCGCCCGGGGGGTGGGCGGCATGTGCTGTGATGCGATGCCGACCCCCCTCCCGAGGAGATCTCATGAAGACCCTGACCCTGGCCGCCGCCGTGCTCGGCGCCGCAACCCTGCTGACCGGCTGCGGTGGCGACGACGACAGCGGGAACGGCGGTGGGTCCAAGAGCTCGAGCTCCTTCACCGACCAGTCCGGCGCGGAGATCGCCGAGGCGGCCAAGGACGCCATGGCCGGTCTGGAGTCGGTGCGGGTCAGCGGCTCCATCAGCAGCGACGGCGAGGAGATCGCGCTCGACCTCGCGGTCAGCACGGCCGGCGAGTGCGCGGGCTCGGTCTCCGTCGGCGGGGCGTCGGCCGAGCTGCTCGGCGCCGACGGCACGGCCTGGTTCAAGCCGAGCGACGAGTTCTGGCTCGCCCAGGGCGGCGAGCAGGCCCAGACGATCATCGACCTCGTCGCCGGCCGGTGGGTCGTGATGCCGGCGGGCGACGAGGGCTTCGGCGAGTTCTGCGACCTCGACAGCCTGCTCGAGGAGCTCGTCGACAACGACGAGGAGAACACCTACGAGAAGGGCGACGTCTCCGAGATCGACGGCACCGAGGCGATCGCGATCACCAACACCGACGGGGAGGACGGTCCCTCGGTCGGTCACGTCCAGGTCGAGGGTGACCACTACCTGCTGAAGATGGAGCGCACCGAGGGCGACGACCAGGGGGCGATCACGTTCTCCGACTTCGACGCCGAGGTGCCCGTCGAGGCGCCCGCCGCGGAGGACACCGTCGACCTCGACGAGCTCGGCAGCTGACCGGTCCCGGTCAGGGCCGCAGCACGTAGCGGCCCCGCGCCCCGCCCTTCGCGACCAGACGCTGCGCCTCCGCGGCCTCGGCCAGCGGGAGCTCGCCCGCGACGCGGGTCGGGAGCTCCCCGGCCGCGGCCCGGGCGAGCAGGTCGGCGGTACGACGTCCGTCCGGCACGACCTCGACGGCGAGCACCCGCACCCCGCGCTCGGGCGCGGGCGGGGCGGAGGGCTGGACGCCGACGAACGTGCCGCCGTCGCGGACCAGGTCGAGGCCGGCCTCCTGCAGGACGGCGCCGTCGGCGACCGCATCCCAGCCGCGCTGGGTGCTCGTCGTGAAGTCGGCCCCGAGCCCGCGCACGAACTCCTCGTCCCCCGCGCGGGCCAACCCGGTGATCCGCCAGCCGCGCTCGGCCGCCAGCGGGACGACGTACCCACCGACGGCGCCGGCCGCTCCGGTCACCAGCAGCGAACGGCCCCCGCCGTCGCCGAGCAGGTCGACCAGCTGTGCTGCCGTCAGCGCGTTCAGGGCGAGGGTGGACGCCGCCACCAGGTCCAGGCCCTCCGGGACCACGGCGAGGTCGGCTGCCGGTACGACGAGCTGCTCGGCGTAGGTGCCGAAGTCGCGGTCGAAGCCGCCCACCAGGCCGGCGACCCGGTCCCCCACGGCCAGGCCGGCGTCCGGCCCGACGGCGACGACGGTGCCGGCGAAGTCCCAGCCGAGACCGGTGTGGGCGGGCTGGTCGATCAGTCCCAGGCCGTGGAAGAAGCCGGCACTGACCCCGAGGTCGACCGGGTTGACCGGCGCCGCGGCGACGGCCACCCGGACCTGCCCGGGACCTGGCTCGACCACCGGCACGTCGATCAGCTCGATGGAGTCGGGACCGCCCGGGGTGCGGACGACGGCTGCGCGGAACGTGCTCATGGTGCTCTCCTCTTGTCGGATGGTGTTGTCATGCACCACGATGGAGGGGTAACTCTCCGTTGGTAAGTAGGCACCTTGAAGTGCGTAACTTGCCCGAACGTGCCTGGGAGGGCCTCGTGCCGACGATGACCGCAGCGCAGCGCCGCGAGCAGGAGAAGGTCACCTACGACGCCTTCCTGCGCGAGTGTCCGAGCCGGCAGCTGCTCGACCGGCTCTCCGACAAGTGGGTGGCCCTGGTCCTGGCGGCCCTCGCCGAGGGAGGCAGCATGCGCTACTCCGAGCTCGCCCGACGCCTCGCGGGCGTGAGCCAGAAGATGCTCACCCAGACCCTGCGCGCGCTAGAGCGCGACGGGCTGGTGACCCGCACGGTCACGCCGACCGTGCCCGTCACCGTCGAGTACGACCTCACCCCGCTCGGCGCCTCGCTCCACGCCGTCGTGCGTCACCTGAAGGGCTGGGCCGAGGCGCACATGGACGACGTCCGCACCGCGCGTGAGGAGTACGACGCCCGCTCGGCCTGAGCACCCTCGACGTGCCCACGCCGGCGAGGCCCGCCGGGTCAGGTGATCCCGGACTCCTCGCCCCGGACGATCAGCTCGGCGAACAGGTCGAGCCGCGCACCGCCGACGCACACCGCTTCGAGGTAGTCGCCGAAGTGCACCTGCTCGTAGTCCAGCACCGCCACCACCTGGGTGAGCACGGCCGCGGGCAGCTCGCCGGCCGTGTCGAGCACCATCGCGTAGCGGTGGTGGACCGAGCCGTCGTCGTCGACCTCGGTGTGGCCGAGCACCAGGTGCGGGGACAGCAGGGCGCCCGCGAGCCGGGCGTCGTCGACGACGGGGGCCGTGAAGGGATAGGTCACGTCGACCAGCAGCATCCGCTCGTCCTGGCCGCGCGCGCTCACGAGCCGCAGGAGGGTCGGCCGGGGGAGGTCGGGGGTGTCGCCGCTGAACCCGGCGAGCAGCTCGTCCTCCTCGCCGGAGTCGACGACGTGGACGCCGAGGCCGGTCAGGAAGGCGGCCAGGTCCGGCAGGCCCCAGCTCATACGGCCGGCAGCCCGTCGCGGTTGCGCAGGGCGTCGATCCAGGCCTTCCACAGGGCCTTGCCGTCGCCCTTGTTCAACGCCATCCGCAGCGGCGTCATGCCCGAGGCCATCACCTGACCCATCACCGTCTCCTGTCGGTAGACCTTGGCCGCCGTCATGGCCAGGTCGGCCTGGCTCGCGGGTCCGGCCTGGCTGGCCGGCTCCGGCAGGTTGTTGGCCTCGACGATCGAGCCGGTGAGGTGCGTGATCAGCTCGTCGTACCGTTTGCGCTTCTTGATCGTCGAGGAGTCCCAGTTCCGCGCGTCGGCGAGCTTCTGTTTGCCGACCCGCCACAGGGTGGCCAGCGCCTTGAAGCCGCCGCCCGCGGCCTTGAGACCCACCCCGGCGGCGGCGCCGACTCCCGAGAGCATCGCGATGTCGCCGGCGATCCCGGGCAGGGCCGCGGCGATGTTGAGCGCGTTGCGCTTGATCCGCTTGCCGGTGATGGCCTGCAGCTGGCGGGTCATCGTGTACTCCTTCGCCGCGGCGACCTTCGACATGTCGGCACCGGCCTGGGAGATTGCGAAGGTGTCGAGGATGATTTTGGCGATGCCCGTGGCCGAGCGGTTCCCTCCGAAGAAGGTCGCGTTCTCCTCGAGGTCGCGCGCACCGATCAGCACGATCTTCGCGGCCCGCTTGTCCTCGCGCATCTGCGCCCACCCCTGGTAGGCGATGCCGAGACCGATGCCGTTGACCAGGATGTCGAGGACCCCGATCGCGATGCCGAGACCGGGGACGGCATTGAGCATGGCGGAACTGACGCTGCTGACCTGGCTCATCACCGTGTTGATGGCCTCGATGGTCGACTTGCCGGCCTCGACCACGGACCGAAGCGCGGCCACGGCGGCGGCGGACGGGTCGCCGGACTCCAGCCCGTCGGCGGCCTTCACGGCCGCGGCGATCGTCTTGACCATCGTGTAGCCCGCCTTGATGGACGAGAGGATGCCGGCGATCGAGGCCAGGAAGTCGGCGGCCTTGGCGGTCTCCTCCGGGGCGGCGCCGACCGTCTCGGTCCCGCCTTCCTTCTTCGCGAGGTCGGTCTCGGGCCCACTCGCCTCCCCGGTGACCTTCGGCGGGGCCTCGACCTTCGGCGGGGCCTCCACCTCCTGCCCGTCCCCGCCCTGGGCGGTCTTCGTGGCGTTGGCGAACGCGCTGGCGGTGCCGGCGGCCGCGGTGGTCACGTTGAAGGCGGCGGCGACGGCATCCTCGGTCTTGTCGAAGCCCTTGCGCCACTTCTGGACGGCCGTGCCGCCCTCGACCAGGAACGCGAAGCCCGCGATGCCGGCCCCGCCGTAGGTCAGGTTGGCCTGCTGGGCGTCGTCGCCCAGGGTCGAGCGCTTGCCCCCGTCGGCCTTGTTGAGGCCGGCGAGGTAGCTGTTGGTCGCGTCGACGTGATTCGTGGTCGCGGCGCTCTCGGCCGCGAGGCCGCCGAGCTCGCTGACACTCTCGAAGCCGGAGCTCACCTCGTCCGTCGTGCGGTCGGTCGCTGCGGGGATGTTCCCCTGCGTCCAGGCGGCGAGGGTGGTGGGCACCCGCGGACGCCGGGGGAGCGGTGGCGGCGCGACGGTGCCCGTGCCCGTCGGCGCGGGCGACGCTGCCGGTGCCGGGGGACTCGCGGTGGCAGTGCCCGCGCGGCCCGGAGCGGGCCGCGGCAACGAGGCCATTTGCGGCGGGGCGGCGTTGCCCGTGCTCGCAGGCGCCACCGGTGCCGGGGGACTCGCGGTGGCAGTGCCCGCGCGGCCCGGAGCGGGCCGCGGCAACAAGGCCATTTGCGGCGGGGCGGCGCGGAGGGCGCCGGGTGGGAGGGGTGGGGGTCCGGGGTGTCGCAGTGGCGGGGGTCCCGGGGGCAGCGGTGCTTGCAGGGGTGCGGGTCCTGCGGGGAGCGGCGGCTGGGCGGCGCGGAGGGTGCCGGGTGGGAGGGGTGGGGGTCCGGGGTGTCGCAGTGGCGGGGGTCCCGGGGGCAGCGGCGCCTGCAGGGGTGCCGCCCCGTGGGCGCGACGGACCGTGCGGTGTGCTGCGCCGCCGTCCTGCCGGGTGTGGGCCAGCTCGTGGGCGAGCAGGTGCTGGCCCGGCCGGCTGTCGAGGGCTGGCGTGCCGGAGCCGAGGAAGATGTCCTTGCCGACGGTGAACGCCTTCGCCCCGAGCTGTGAGCTCAGGGCCGCGGCCGACGGTCCCGTGTGCAGGCGTACGCCGCTGAAGTTCGCACCACCGAAGGCGCTCTCCATCGAGCGGCGCACCGGTTCGGGGAGCGCGGAGCCGCTGCTGCCCCGGATGGCGGCGGCGGTGCCGGCGTCGACCGCTCCGCCCGCCGCCCCCATGGCACCCGAGGCGCGCCCGAGGCCCGAGCCGTCGTCGGCACCGCCGAGGGCACCCTCGTCGGCGAGCCGACGCAGCACCTGCTCCGCGGTGCGCTCGGCGGCCTGCTCGTACTGGTCGTTCGCGGCACCCACCTCGAGCGCGGGCGCAGCCGGGGCAGGCGGCGCCGGCGCCACCACATCGCGCGCCGGCGCGGCCTCCGGTTCGGCGGCGGTCCGGCTCACGTTCGTCCACCCCGCTCGGTCGTGGGTGTCATCCGGAGGTGCTCGCCATCGCGAGGTCGAACCAGTCGCCGTACTTGTCCCGGGTGATCCGCAGCGAGGACTTCTGGAGCTCGCGGGCGGTGCCCTGCACCAGGTGGGCCATCCCCACGGAGCCGCCGTCGCGGGCCGCCAGGAACGCGGCGTCCACGACCGCGTTGCGGATGGACGCCCCGGACATCTCGAACCGGCTCACCAGCCACTCGACATCGACGTCGTCGGCCAGGGGCATGCCGGCGGCGAGGTTGCGGCGCCACAGCTCCTGACGCTCGGACTCACCGGGCAGCTGGAAGTCGAGCCGGACGTGCACCCGGCGGATGAACGCCTCGTCGATGTTCTTCTCGAAGTTGGTCGCCAGGATCACGATGCCGTCGTACCGCTCGAGCCGCTGGAGCAGGTAGCTGGTGCCGACGTTGGCGTAGCGGTCGTGGGAGTCGGTGACCTCGGTGCGCTTGCCGAACATGGCGTCGGCCTCGTCGAAGAACAGCACCGTCCCGCCGATGGAGGCGGCGTCGAAGAGGTTGTCGAGGTTCTTCTCGGTCTCGCCGATGTACTTGCTGACCACGGCCGACAGGTCGAGGCGGTACATGTCGAGCCCCAGCTCGCCGGCGACCACCTCGGCGCCCATCGTCTTGCCCGTCCCGGACTTGCCGGAGAAGAGCGCGACCAGCCCGCGCGACGGCGACGGGGAGATGCCCCACTCGCCGTACACGGTCGACGAGGAGCGGTAACGGTCGACCAGGTCGACCAGTCGCTGCTTGCGATTCGGCGGCAGCACCAGATCGTCCCATCCGGCCCGCGGCACGATCCGGGTGGCCACGGCGTCGATCCGGGCGTCGGTGAGCCGTCGGTACGCCGCCTCGGAGTCGCCGCCGGTCAGGCCGAGGGCCTGGCCCATCCGGTCGAGCTGCTCCGCGGTCAGGGCGTGCGGACGGTCGGCCTCGCCCGCGACGGCCACCCACTCGGTCTGCGAGATCTGCGGCGGCTCGGGCGCGAACTCGCGCCAGTCGCGGCGGGGCAGGTCGTCGAGTGCCACGGGCGTGGACGTCGATATCGCCCACCGCAGGTGCGTGGTGTCCTCGATGCAGCGCCGGCCGTCGGCGCTCAGTGGCTCGGTGGACTCGAGGAGGACGGCCGCCCCGGCCAGGGTGGCCTCGCGCACGACCGCGGACCAGCCGTCCGGGTGGGTCGGGGGCGGGGTGACCAGCAGCCGGACCGCAGCCGTCTTCTCCGCCGCGCGGTGACGGCGGCGGGCCCGGTCGGGACCGACCACGAGCACGGTGTCGTGGCCGTCCGCCCAGGCCGGTGCCGACGTGGAGACGACCGGCACCAGCTCCGCCCCGACGGGCAGCGCCGGGTCGGACCGGGTGTCGCCCCACAGCGCCCACAGGAGCCGAGGCGCGAGGGTGATCGCGGTGCGGCCGAA
The DNA here is from genome assembly GCF_022919075.1 of Nocardioides sp. W7. Taxonomy (NCBI): domain Bacteria; kingdom Bacillati; phylum Actinomycetota; class Actinomycetes; order Propionibacteriales; family Nocardioidaceae; genus Nocardioides; species Nocardioides sp. W7. The sequence goes on from NZ_CP095078.1 coordinate 1,172,840, forward strand.
GGCGCCGCGGGCGGTGACGAGGGCCAGCGCCGCGCGGACCAGGCCCGAGGTCGGTCCCGCCAGGGCCGGGGTGCTGCCGGGCAGCAGATGCGGCAGCATCCAGAGCTCGACCCGGTGCCGGTCGCGGTCCTCGGTCAGGCTGACCAGCAGGCGTTGCAGGCTCTCGTCGAGCTCGGCCCCGACCAGCACGGCCAGCAGCTCGGTCTCGGCGGTGCCGAGAGCCGCCTGAGCGGCGACGATGCCGAGCGGGATGCCCTCGTCGATCGCCGCACCCAGCGCGGTCCGGGCCGCCGCCAGCGCCTGATCGCACCGGGCGACGAGCGCGGGCTCGGGGTCCGGCGCCAGCACCGCCAGCGCTCGCTCCACGGCTGCGATGGCGAGCCCGCGGACGGGGTCCGGCAGCGGCAGCAGGAGTGCGGCAGGCTCGGACACGTCCGAAGTAAAGCACCGGGATTAATTCCTCGCGCCGGAACCGAGAACTCCGGTCCGACCGGTCGGGATCACGCCAGGAGTGCGCCCGCATGGGCGGGCAGCGTGAGCCTCCCGCCGGCGAGTTCGACCCCCGCCTCGGTCTCGAAGAGCAACCGGGTGTGACCGAGCTGGAGTGCGGCCTCGGCGTCGCCGAAGTTCACCACCACCGCCAGCTCCCCCCGGTGCATCACGAACGTACGACGCTCCTCGTCGGCCTCGCAGCGGGTCCGTCCGAGGGCCGGGTCGGTGAGCTCGCTCCACCCGCGGCGCAGCGCGCCCAGCCGGCGGTAGACGTCGAGCATCCGGGCGTGCCGACCCTCGTTCGCCTCGGCCCAGTCGAGCTTCGAGCGCTCGAAGCTGGCCGGGTCCTGCGGGTCCGGCACCACGGCCGGGTCCCAGCCCATCCGCTCGAACTCCGCGATCCGGCCCTCGGCCGTCGCCTTCCCGAGCTCGTGCTCCGGGTGCGAGGTGAAGAACAGGAACGGGGTCGAGGCCGCCCACTCCTCGCCCTGGAACAGCATCGGCGTGAACGGACCGGCCAGGGTCAGCAACGCCGCGCAGGCCAGCTGGTCGTCGTCGAGGTGGTCGGTGATCCGGTCGCCGACCGCCCGGTTGCCGATCTGGTCGTGGTTCTGCGCGCAGACGACCAGTCGCCAGCTCGGCATCGCCGCGGTGTCGATCGGCACGCCGTGGTCGTGGCCGCGGAAGGACGAGAACGTCCCGTCGTGGAAGAAGCCGCGCTCGCACACCTTGGCCAGCGCACCCAGCGGCTCGAAGTCGGCGTAGTAGCCGTCCGTCTCCCGGGTCAGCGCGACGTGGACGGCGTGGTGGAAGTCGTCGCTCCACTGCGCGTCCAGCCCGTAGCCGCCCGCCTCGCGGGGCGTGATGAGCGTCGGGTCGTTGAGGTCGGACTCCGCGATCAGCGTCAGCGGACGCCGCTGGTGGGCCGAGAGCGCCGCCACCTCGACCGCCATCTCCTCCAGCAGGTGGGTCGCGGACTCGTCGGACAGCGCATGCACGGCGTCCAGCCGCAGCCCGTCCACGTGGTAGTCCGACAGCCACATCCGCACGTTGTCGAGGATGTAGCGGCGCACCTCCGCGGACCCCTCGCCGTCGAGGTTGACCAGGTCGCCCCAGGTGTTGCTGCCGGACTTCAGATAGGGACCGAAGACCGGCAGGTAGTTCCCGGACGGGCCGAGGTGGTTGTAGACGACGTCCTGGATCACGCCCAGGCCCGCGGCGTGGCAGCCGTCGACGAAGCGCTGGTAGGCCGTCGGGCCGCCGTACCCCTCGTGCACGGCCGACCAGAGCACGCCGTCGTAGCCCCAGTTGTGGGTGCCGTTGAAGGCGTTGACCGGCATCAGCTCGACCAGGTCGACACCGAGCTCGCGGAGGTGGTCGAGCCGGCCGAGCGCCGCGTCGAAGGTGCCCTCGGGCGTGAAGGTGCCGACGTGCAGCTCGTAGACGACCGCCCCCGCGAGCTGGCGCCCGGTCCAGGCGTCGTCGGTCCAGGCGAAGGCCGCGGGGTCGTGGGTTCGCGAGCGCTGGTGGACGCCCGCCGGTTGGCGCCGCGACCGCGGGTCGGGTCGGGGCGCGTCCTCGTCGTCGATCAGGTAGCCGTAGTCCACCTCCGAGCGTGGGTCGGGAACGGGTCCCGCGGGGGTCCACCAGTCGTCGTCCCCGCGAGTCATCTCGACGATCTCATCGGGCAGCGCTTGTCCTGAGGAGCCGAGGGACGAGGCGTCTCGAAGGGACAGGCGGAGGCGAGCCGGCCGGGGGGCCCAGACGTCGTACGGACCGCGCATCAGGACTCCTTCACGAGCAGGGCGACGGGCAGGTCGGCCAGCACCTCGGCCAGCGGGGCCGAGCCGGATCCGGACCACGAGCCGAGGGCGTCGGTCCAGCGGCCGGGCGGCAGCTCCAGCGTCGTGGCATCCCAGCCGCCCCTCGCGGCGAGCCCGACGGGCAACCGGGTGGCGACGGCCAGCGCCCCGCCGCGGTCGAACGCGATCACGTGGTCGGCCGCCGGCCCGCTGGCCGCGACCGCGTCGTACGACGTGAACAGCTCCGGCCGGTCGCGTCGCAGCCGCAGGGAGGTCGCGGTGACGTGCAGCTTGGCCGTGCCGGCGTCGTCGACCGCCGGCGTGGGTGCGGTCCACGCGCCGCTGCCGAGGATCGAGCGGCGCGCCTCGAAGTCGACCCACCGCCGGTTGTCGGGGTCGACCAGGCTCTGCTCCCACAGCTCGCTGCCCTGGTAGACGTCGGGCACACCGGGGATCGTCAGGGCAAGCAGCTTGGCCGCGAGCGCGTTCGACCAGCCGGGCAGCACGACCTGCTCGAGCAGACCGTCGACGACCGCGCGCACCTCGTCGGAGTCGAAGGCGGCGTCGACCGCGGCGTGCACGGCCTCCTCGTACGACGAGTCCGGCTCGGTCCACGTGGTCCGGTCGCCCGCCTCGCGCATCGCCTTCTCGGCGTACCCGTGCAGCCGGTCGCGGTCGGCGGGCCAGGCGCCGAGCACCGCCTGCCAGAGCAGCGAGCCGAAGCCCGGGTCGGGCACCGGGACGAGCGAGAGCAGCGACTCCAGCGCCGACTCCCACGCCTCCGGCAGCTCGGCCAGTGCGGTGATCCGGGCCCGCACGTCCTCGCCGCGCTTGGTGTCGTGGGTCGACAGGGTGGTCATCGCGTGCGGCCAGTCGCGCTGCCGCTCGGCCAGCTGCTCGTGGAAGCCGGTCACGTCGAGGGCGAAGACGCTGGGGTCACCACCGACCTCGTTGAGCGAGGTGAGGCGGGAGTAGCGGTAGAACGCGCAGTCCTCCACGCCCTTGGCCATCACCATCCCGCTGGTCTGCTGGAAGCGCTTCGCGGCCGCGAGGTCCGGGTCGTGGAGCCACGGCTCGAGCTGGTCGAAGGTGACCGCGAGGTCGGGGCGGCGGCGGCGCGCCTCGGTGAAGGCGTGCTCCAGGTGCTCGCGCCCCTCGGGCAGGTAGGAGCGGTAGACACCGAAGCAGGCGAACAGCTCGGCGACGGCGTCCTCGGCCCGGAAGGCGTGTACGACGGGCAGGTGCCGCCGCAGCTCGCGGACGATCCGGCGCACCTCGCTGTTGAGGATGCCGTCGGCCACCTCGCGCTTGGTGTCGTGGATCATCTCGGCCCAGTCGACGGGCCCGCCGCGCAGCCGCGCCTCCAGGTCGTCGAGCGGCTTCTGACCGGCCGGGTCGGTGAGCACCCGGTCGATGTGGGCGAGAGCGTCGTACCCGGTCGTACCGGCGGTCTCCCACGAGGACGGCAGCCGCTCGCCGGGCTCGAGGATCTTCTCGACCAGCACGTACGCGCCTCCCGTGAGCGACGCCAGGTCGCGCAGGTAGCCGCCGGGGTCGCGCAGCCCGTCGGGGTGGTCGACGCGCAGCCCGTCGACCAGGCCCTCGTCGAACCAGCGCCGGATCTCGACGTGCGTGTCGTCGAACACCTCCGGCTCCTCGACGCGCACGGCGGCCAGGGTGTTGACCGCGAAGAAGCGCCGGTAGTTCAGGCCGTCGTCAGCGAGGTGCCAGCTCACCAGCTGGTAGTGCTGGCGGTCGTGCACCTGCTGCGGGTCGTCGTGGAGCCCGTCCGCGGTCCCGGGGGCGACCGGGAAGGCCTGGTCCCAGTAGTGCAGCTCCAGACCGTCGGCCCCCTCGACCAGGCTCAGGTGGTCGATCGGGGCCCGGTCGTCGGCCTGGTCGTCGTCGCCGACGACCGGGAGGCGCAGCCGCTGTCCCGCGGCGTCCCAGTCGATGTCGAACGCCGGCGCGTGCTCGGCCTGGCGGCCGTGCTTGAGCACGTCCCACCACCACGGGTCCTCGGCCGGGGTCGCGACCCCGACGTGGTTGGGCACGATGTCGACGAGCACCCCCATCCCGAGCCGCCGCGCCTCGGCGGAGAGCGCCGCGAGGCCCTCCTCGCCCCCGCGGGCCGGGTCGACCCGGTCGTGGCGGATGACGTCGTACCCGTGCGTGCTGCCGGGCTCGGCCTCCAGGATCGGGGAGAGGTAGACCCAGTCGGCGCCCAGGTCGTGGAGGTACGGCAGCAGGCGCGCCGCCTCGAACAGGTCGAGGTCGGCGCTGATCTGCAGCCGGTAGGTGCTGGTCGGGGTACGGCGGGTCGCGGCCACGGCTCAGATCCGCCGCGACTGGGCGGCGACCGACGCGGCGACGGAAAGGTCGGGTTCGACCACCGGCGCCCGGTGCTCGCGGAGCACGACGAGGCTGCGGTGGCCGAGCTGCAGGACGGCGCCGGCCTCGAAGGTGCCGTCGTCGTCGGCCGAGCCGGCGGTGTCGATGATGACGTCCCAGGCGTCGGAGTACTCGGCCGGCGGCAGGGTGACCTGGGCGTCCCCGTCGGCGTTGAAGTAGAGCAGGAAATGGTCGTCGAGGATCGTCTGGCCGCGGGCGTCCTTGCCGGCGATGCCGTGCCCGTTGAGGTACATGCCGATGGCCTGGGCTCCGCCGGTCCAGTCCTCGTCGACCATCGGCCGGCCGTCGAGGTGCAGCCAGACGATGTCGTCGAGCCGCTCGCCCTCACCGCTGCGCACCTCCTCGCCGGTGAAGAACCGCTTGCGGCGGAAGGTCGGGTGCTGGGCGCGCAGCCGGACGATCGCCGCGGTGAACTCGATCAGCGGCCCGTCGGCGTCGTCCCAGTGCACCCAGCTGAGCTCGGAGTCCTGGGCGTAGGTGTTGTTGTTGCCCTGCTGGGTGCGGCCCAGCTCGTCGCCGTGCAGGATCATCGGCACGCCCTGGCTGAGCAGCAGGGTGGCCAGCAGGTTGCGCTGCTCGCGGGCCCGGAACGCCTGGATCTCGGGGTCGTCGGTGGGTCCTTCGACCCCGTGGTTCCAGGACCGGTTGTGGCTCTCGCCGTCGTTGTTGTCCTCGCCGTTCGCCTCGTTGTGCTTCTCGTTGTACGACACCAGGTCGCGCATGGTGAAGCCGTCGTGGGCGGTGACGAAGTTGATGCTCGCGAACGGCCGGCGCCCGGAGCGCTCGTAGAGGTCGGAGGAGCCGGAGAGCCGCGAGGCGAACTCGCCCAGGGACGGCTCGCCGCGCCAGAAGTCGCGGACCGTGTCGCGGTACTTGCCGTTCCACTCGGTCCACTGCGGCGGGAAGCCGCCGACCTGGTAGCCGCCCGGGCCGACGTCCCACGGCTCGGCGATCAGCTTCACCTGGCTGACCACCGGGTCCTGTTGCACGAGCTCGAAGAACGTCGCCAGCCGGTCGACGTCGTAGAACTCGCGGGCCAGCGCGGAGGCCAGGTCGAAGCGGAAGCCGTCGACGTGCATCTCGGTCACCCAGTAGCGCAGCGAGTCCATGATCAGCTGCAGCGAGTGCGGGTGCCGCACGTTGAGGGTGTTGCCGGTGCCGGTGTAGTCCATGTAGTAGCGCTCGTCGTCCTCGACGAGCCGGTAGTAGGCCTCGTTGTCGATGCCCTTGAAGCTCAGGGTCGGACCCAGGTGGTTGCCCTCCGCGGTGTGGTTGTAGACCACGTCGAGGATCACCTCGATGCCCGCCGCGTGCATCGCCTTGACCATGGCCTTGAACTCCTGGACCTGCTGGCCCAGACCCTGGCCCGCGCGGGTCGCGGTGCTGTAGTCCTCGTGCGGCGCGAAGAAGCCGAGGGTGTTGTAGCCCCAGTAGTTGCGCAGCCCCTTCTCCAGCAGCGTGTTGTCCTGGACGAACTGGTGCACCGGCATCAGCTCGATCGCGGTGATCCCGAGCTTCTGCAGGTGCGCGGTGATGGCGGGGTGCGCGAGGCCGGCGTACGTCCCGCGGATCTCCTCGGGGACGTCGGGGTGCAGCTGGGTCAGCCCCTTGACGTGCGCCTCGTAGATGACCGAGTCGTTGTAGGGGATGTTGAGGCGGCGGTCGCCCTCCCAGTCGAAGAACGGGTTGATGACGACGCCGTGCGTCATGTGCGGCGCGGAGTCCTCGTCGTTGCGGGAGTCCTCGTCGCCGAAGGTGTAGGAGAACAGGCTCGGGTGCCAGTCCAGCTCGCCACTGGTCGCCTTGGCGTAGGGGTCCAGCAGCAGCTTGTTGGGATTGCAGCGCAGTCCCTGCTCGGGGTCCCACGGGCCGTGCACGCGGTAGCCGTAGCGCTGACCCGGCTGCACCTGCGGGAGATAGCAGTGCCAGACGTAGGCGTCGACCTCGGTGAGCTCCAGGCGGGTCTCGACCCCCTCCGCGTCGAACAGGCACAGCTCGACCCGTTCGGCGACCTCGCTGAAGAGGGCGAAGTTGGTGCCGGCGCCGTCGTACGTCGCACCCAGGGGGTACGCCTCGCCCGGCCAGATCTGCAGCTCGGTCTCCGGCTCGGCGTCAGTGATGGTCGAGCTAGGGGTTCGATCGTTCAAAACATCACCTGCGGCAATCACGGCGGGGAAGGGGGGACGCCCCGGAGTACCCGAACCGGGACGTCCGCAACTCCGTGCACAGCCCTCAGGAGAGCGGTGTGTCGGACAGCACCTCGCCGTCCGCGGCGTACGCCGTCGCCCTGGCCGCGTCGACCTCCGCCTCCGTGAGCCCGTCGGGCAGCCAGAACATCGCGAAGCCACCGCCGACCGCCGCATCGAACGACTCACCCGCGACCTCGACGCTGACCCGGTCGACCTGCGGCGAGACCTGTAGGACGCCGACGCCGTCGCGGGCGGGGGAGTCGAGCGTGGCGTGGGAGAAGGTCCAGGTCACGAGGTCGGCGTGCGTCCCGTCGCGCAGATCCTTCAGCCGCCCGGTCACGGCGCTGCGCGGCTGCAGGCGGTCCGCCTCGCCGCGGAGGGCGCAGATGCCGTAGTGCTCCTCACCGAGGTAGACGGCGACGGTGTCGCCGTCGCGGCGGTCGGCGGCCACCGGCGTCGCCGTCGCCACCTCGAACCCGAAGTCGCGCAGCTCACTGCCGCACACGCGGCCCACCACGGTGGCCAGGCCGGGCTCCAGGTTCACCATGGCCGGTCCCCACGCGGCGTACGCCGACGGGGCGAGCGGGGTGCTTCCGGGCGGCATCAGGACCGAGGCGACGACCGCTCCGACCACGCCGACGGCGGCGACGCCCCCGAGCGCGGAGGTACGGCGGCGCCGGCGGATCCGGTCGCCGCGCGCGACGATCGCCGCCGCGGGCCGGTCCATCGTCAGGTGCGCGGTGCCGGCCGCGAGCTGGTCCTGCAGCTCAGTGGAGTCGTTCATGACTGTGTCCTCTCGGAGTGGGTGAGGTGCGAGCGGAGCGTCGCGATCGCCTTGTGGAGCTGGGAGGCGACCGTGCCGGGAGCGATGCCGAGGTGGTCGGCGGTCTGCTGGGTGCTGAGGTCCAGGAGGTAACGGAGCACCACCACGTCACGCTGCCGGGGCGGCAGCCGATGCAGGGCCGTCATCAGGTCCGTCCGGTCCGCGGCGTCGGCCTGCACCCCGTCCGGCGGCGTCGCCGTCGGCGCCTCGCGCCGCCGGCGCCGCCACGACGAGATGGTGGCGTTGACCGCCGTGCGGACGACCCAGGCCTCGGGCCGCTCCAGCGTGCGCACCTTGCCCCAGTGCGACCAGGCCCGGGCGAAGGCCTCGGCCACCGCCTCCTCGGCCTCGTCGGGACGCAGTCCGGACGCGACCACGGCCCGCAGGCACCGGTCCCGGCTCGTCAGGTAGAACCGGGTGAATTCGCTCTCGCTCACACCCAGACGACGCACGAGCGCCATGATCGCTTGCCTCTGCCGCGAGATTCGTGGGAACTCCTCGGCACGTTTCGCGACCGTCGCGTTCCGATGCCGCGAGGTGGTGGGGGCAACCGTGCCCCGACCTGGTTACCTGCCAGTAGGATCGCCGTCATGAAGCGCGAGATCTACGACGAGGACCACGAGGCGTTCCGGGCATCGGTCAAGGAGTTCCTCGACCGGTCGGTCATCCCGCACGTCGAGCAGCACGCCGCCGACAAGGCCATCCCGCGGGAGTTCTGGCGGGAGGCCGGCAAGCAGGGCCTGCTCGGCCTGGAGATCCCCGAGGAGTACGACGGCGCCGGCGCGGGCGACTACCGCTTCAACGCCGTCCTGCTCGAGGAGTTGAACAAGGTGAACGCGGCGCTCGGCTCGTGCGTGGGCATCCACGCCGACATCACCGCGCCGTACCTGGTCGAGCTCGGCACCGAGGAGCAGAAGAAGCGCTGGCTGCCCGGCGTGGCCGCCGGCGAGATCCTGCTCGCCATCGGCATGACCGAGCCCTCCGGCGGCTCGGACCTGGCCGCGCTGAAGACCACCGCGGTGCGCGACGGCGACGACTGGGTCATCAACGGCTCCAAGACCTTCATCACCAACGGCTACTCCGCCGACCTGGTGATCGTGGCCGCCCGGACGTCGCCCGAGAAGAAGGCCCGCGGCATCACGCTCTTCGCCGTCGACACGACCGCGCCCGGGTTCAGTCGCGGCCGCAAGCTCGACAAGGTCGGCCAGGACGAGTCGGACACCGCCGAGCTGTTCTTCGAGAACCTTCGGGTGACCGACGCCGAGATCGTCGGTCAGCTCGACGGCGGCTTCATCCACATGATGCAGAAGCTGCCGCAGGAGCGGCTCGGCTGCGCGATCAGCAACGTGGCGCACGCCAAGCAGATCCTCGAGGAGACGATCCAGTACGCCAAGGACCGCAAGGCGTTCGGGCAGTCGATCGGCAACTTCCAGCACAACAAGTTCCTGCTCGCCGAGCAGGTCACCGCCATCGAGGTCGCCGAGGCGTTCATCGACCGCTGCGTCATCCAGCACAACGCGGGCGCGCTGTCCCCGGTCGACGCCGCCAAGGCCAAGTGGTGGAGCTCGCAGGTCCAGAACGACGTCCTCGACCACTGCGTCCAGCTGCACGGGGGCTATGGCTTCATGAACGAGTACCGCGTCGCCCGCGCCTGGCGCGACGCCCGCGTCTCCAAGATCTGGGCCGGCTCCAACGAGATCATGAAGGAGCTCATCGGCCGCGAGCTGGGCCTGTAGCACGCACCTCGCGGCGTTGTCGTCGGTCGACGGCCACCAGCAGGCCGCCTTCCCTCCTCCGCCTGGCGATGCACGCACTCCAGGCCCAGCTCGTCTCGACTTCGCCCAGGAGTGCGACGATGCCGTGGTGACCGACGCACAGCCGCTGCACACGTGGCGCCACGCCGACGAGCCGCACGAGACCGGGCTCAACAACCGCCTGAACTGGCTGCGTGCCGGCGTCCTCGGCGCCAACGACGGGATCGTCTCGACCGCGGGCATCGTGATGGGCGTCGCCGGCGCGACCACCGACCGCAACGCGATCCTGGTGGCAGGCGTGGCCGGACTGGCGGCGGGTGCGCTGAGCATGGGCGCGGGGGAGTACGTCTCGGTCAGCACCCAGCGTGACTCCGAGCTCGCGCTGCTGGCCGAGGAGCGGCGCGAGCTCGCCGAGGAGCCGGCCGACGAGCTCGCGGAGCTCGCCGCGCTCTACGTCGACCGCGGTCTCACCGAGGACCTGGCGCTCCAGGTCGCCGAGCAGCTCACGGCGTACGACGCCCTCGGGGCGCACGCCGAGGTCGAGCTCGGCATCGACCCCGACGACATCACCAGCCCGTGGAACGCCGCGATCGCGTCGACACTGTCTTTCACGCTCGGGGCGCTGCTGCCGCTGCTCACGATCACCCTGGTCGTCGCCGACGCGCGGATCTGGGTCACCGTCGTCTCGGTCCTGCTCGCCCTGGCCCTGACCGGCTGGGCCAGCGCGAGGTTCGGCTACGGGCCGACCGGTCGCGCGGTGGTGCGCAACGTCGTCGGCGGTGCGTTCGCGATGGCGATCACCTACGGCGTGGGGTCGCTGCTGGGGACGCAGGTCTGAGAGCGCTCCGTCACGGTCCCGCTCCCACCTCGCCCGCCTCGGCGTGATGGTCGGCGGCACGCAGCGCCTGCACCGCGGTCTCGACCGCGCGGAGGGTGTGGGGTACGGCGAACCGATGCTCCGACACCCGGTGCATCCGGACCCGCACCTGGGTCGGCGGCGCGGTGTCGAGCGTCTCCAGGTCGACGGTCGCCCGGAATCCCCAGGTGGCGAAGCGCGGTATCCAGTGGATGTCCACCGAGTCGGCCACCTGCTCGCGCAGCCAGGAACCGGCCCGCAGTCGGGCGCGGCCAGGGGTGCGCTCCTGCACCTGGAAGCGAGCGGCGACGAAGGCGTCGACGAGGGCCGCCACGGCCACCTCGGACGGCGCGGACGTCGTGACCGTGAGGGTGGGGGTCCAGTAGTGGTGCGGCTTGAGCCGCCGTTCCCTGTCGCGCATGTCCTCGCAAGCCTCGGCCGATCGTCGGCCGCACCTCGGCCCGGGAGCCGTACTCTGCCCAGGGTTACGCCGAGGCAATCGTGCGGGTCGTCCACGAGCGCCGACCTGTCGGACCCCAGGGACGGCCGAGCCATCAGCTCTTCGGCGCCCGCCCGGCCCGCCCGCGCCACCGGGCATCCCGGTGGGCGGCGACCAACGACACCACGGCCAGCGAGAGCACCGGCGTGACCAGGAGCGCCCCGCCCAGCCACCGGGCGCCGGACTCGGTCCGGGGGCCGCGTCGAGCCAGCGGATCGGAGACGACGTCCGGAGCCACCAGCGCGGTGAGCGAGAGCGCCAGCCAGAACCCCACGCAGGTCGCGGCCACCAGCCACCCGAGCGGGCGCCACCAGCGCTCCGGACTCAGGAAGAACGCGGACAGTCCGCCGAGGGCGAGGGTGGCGACGCCCAGGATCAGCCACATCGCCGGGTGGTCGGGCCCGTTGCCGAGCACGGTGCCGAGGGCCAGGCCGACCAGCAGTGCGACGGCGCTGACGGCGTAGAGCCAGCCGTAGAGACGGGTCACGGCGCCGGAGGTCTCGGCGCACCCATCCGGCGCAGCGAGTCCACCAGCTCCTCGGCCGGGACGGAGTCGTCGTGGCGCAGCTTGGTGAGCACCGACGTGGGCAGCACGTCGAGCCCGCGCACCTCCTGGTGCAGCCGCTCCATCGTGGTGTCGAGGGTGAACGCCGTGTCGGCCGCGTCGCGCAGGCCGTCGAGCAGCTCGGCCGGGATCTCGCGGCGGTACTTGTAGTAGATCTTGTGCTCCAGACTCGCCCAGAAGTCCATCGCGACCGTGCGGAGCTGGACCTCCACCACGACCGGCACCACCCCGCCGGACAGGAACACCGGGACCTCCACCAGCACGTGCAGGCTGCGGTAGCCGTTCGCCTTCGGCTCGACGATGTAGTCGCGGACCTGGATCGTCCGGATGTCGCCCTGGGCGGTCAGCAGGTCGAAGACCTGGTAGACGTCGGAGACGAAGCTGCAGGTCACCCGGACGCCCGCGATGTCGGTGACCCGCTGGCGGACCTCGTCGTAGGCCGCCGGCCCCTCGAGGTCGATGCCCTTGCGCTCGATCTTCTCGATCAGGCTCTCGTGGGTCTTGAGCCGCGAGGTGACGTTCTCGATCGGGTTGTAGTCGTGCAGGTGGGTGAACTCGTCGCGCAGGATGCTCAGCTTGGTGACCACCTCGTCCATGCCGAACTTGTGCTCCAGAAGGAACCTGCGGAACTCGTCGTCCCAGAGCGCCACGGTCACCCGGCCAGCGTACGCACGGAAACTGGCAGGTCCCTGTGCCCCCTCCCGGCCTAGGATCCGGGCGATGCGGATGTTCGCGGCTGTGGTGCCACCCGAGGAGGTCGTCGCCGACCTCGACGCCTTCCTGGACGTACGACGCGCTGCCGGCCCGTTCCGCTGGGCACCGGTCGAGCAGCTGCACGTGACCGTGGGGTTCTACGCCGACGTGCCGGAGCGGTCGCTCGACGACCTGGTCGAGCGGCTCGGCCGGGCCGCGGGCCGGCGTACCCCCTTCGAGACGCGGGTGGCCGGCGGCGGCGCGTTCCCGCACGTCGCCGGAGCTCGGGTGCTCTGGGCCGGACTGGTCCTCGACGACGAGGCGCGCACCGAGCTGGACCGGCTCGCGACCGGGGCCCGCGCGGCGGCGAGCCGGGCCGGCGCCGTCGTCGACGGCCAGCGGTTCCGCCCGCACGTGACGCTCGCCCGGCTGCGCCACCCCGACGACGTCAGCGACTGGGTGAAGCTGCTCGACGGATACGCCGGCCCCGCGTGGCCCGTCGACCGGCTGAGCCTGGTCGCGTCGTACCTCGGCGAGGGCCCGCGCGGCCGGCCGCGCTACGAGACGGTGGCCGAGCTCGCGCTGGGCTGAATCGCCGCTCCCGGCGCCGCGTGTTCCCGGCCCCCGGCGTCGGCGCCATGGCCTAGGTTGACCGGGATGAGAATCGCGGTCGTTCGGGAGACCCGTGAGGGTGAGGCGCGGGTCGCGCTGGTGCCCGAGCTGGTCGGCAAGCTGACGGCGCTGGGGTACGACGTGGACGTCGAGCCCGGCGCCGGTCGTCGCGCGCTCATCAGCGACGAGGAGTACCTCGACGCAGGCGCCGGCATCGACGACGCCGCCCTCGCCAACGCCGACCTGGTCGTCGCGGTGCAGCCGCTGACGCCCGAGCAGGTCCGCCGCCTGCGCGAGGGCGCGGCCACGGTCTCGTTCCTGCCGACCACCCAGGAGCTCGGCCTGGTCGCCGACCTGCGCGACGTCGGGGCCACCGCGTTCGCGATGGAGCTGGTGCCGCGGATCTCGCGGGCCCAGAGCATGGACGCGCTGTCCTCGCAGGCGCTGGTCGCCGGCTACCGAAGCGCGGTCGTCGCGGCCGGGATGCTGCGCCGCTTCTTCCCGCTCAACATGACGGCCGCCGGCACCGTCCCGCCCGCCGAGGTCGTCGTGCTCGGCGCCGGCGTGGCCGGGTTGCAGGCGATCGCGACGGCCCGCCGGCTCGGTGCCGTCGTCAAGGCGTACGACGTCCGCCCGGCCGCCGCCGAGGAGATCCGGTCGATGGGGGCGCAGGCGATCGACCTCGACCTCCCCGCGCTGGACGGGGCGGGCGGCTACGCCCGCGAGATGACCGAGGACCGGGCGGCCCGCCAGATGCAGCTGCTGGCGCCGTACGTCGCGGCCGCCGACGCCCTGATCACCACCGCCGCCGTGCCGGGGCGCATCGCGCCGGTGCTGGTCAGCGCCGCGATGGTGGAGGCGATGCGGCCGGGCTCGGTGGTGGTCGACATGGCCGCCGAGAGCGGTGGCAACGTCGAGGGCGCGGTCGCCGGCGAGGTGGTCCGGATCGGCAACGCCCAGGTCTGGGGCGGGCGCAACGTCGCCGCGCAGATGCCCGGTCCGGCGTCCCGGCTCTACGCCCACAACATCGTCCAGCTCATCACCCTGATGACCGCCGACGGCGTCCTGGCGCCCGACCTCGACGACGAGATCCTGGCCGGCTGCTGCGTCACCCGCGCCGGCCGGATCCTGCACGAGCCGACCCGGCTGCTGGTGGAGGGACCGTGAGCGTTCCATGAGCGAGCCCGTCGTCTGGTTGACGATCTTCCTGCTGAGCGTGTTCGTCGGCGTCGAGGTGATCGCGAAGGTCTCCTCGACCCTGCACACCCCGCTGATGTCGGGCGCCAACGCCATCCACGGCGTGATCCTGCTCGGCGCCGTCATCGTGACCGGCTCCACCGAGAGCACGGTCGCGCTGGTCGTCGGCCTGGTCGCGATCGTGCTGGCCGCCGTCAACATGATCGGCGGGTTCGTGGTGACCGACCGGATGCTGCAGATGTTCGTACGCCGCAAGCCGGGAGGCGGGAAGTGATCCCCACCTGGGCCCAGCTGGTCTACCTGGCCTGCGCGATGGCCTTCATCCTCGCCCTCAAGGGGCTCGCCGGCCCGCGCACCGCCCGGATCGGCAACCTGATCGGCGCCGCGGCGGCGGTCGTCGCGGTGGCGACGCCGTTCTTCTACCTCGAGCTCGACCACGTCCCGCTGATCCTGGCGGCGGTCGCGCTCGGCTCGGCGATCGGCGTCGTCGGCGCGCGGCGCGTGCAGATGACCCAGATGCCGCAGATGGTGGCGCTCTTCAACGGGGTCGGCGGCGGGGCCGCGGCGCTCGTCGCGCTGCTCGAGCTCCAGGAGCTGGGCCCGCACGCCGACGACGTCGGCTGGTTCACCCTGGCCGCGACGGCGTTCACGATCCTCGTCGGCTCGGTGTCGTTCGCCGGCTCGGCCGTCACCTTCGCCAAGCTCCAGGAGCTGATGACCTCGCGGCCGGTCGTCTTCCCAGGACTGCCGGTGTTCTTCGCGCTCGCGGTCGTCGCCGGGATCGTGCTCGGCGTGCTCGTGGTGACCGACCCGGGCATGTCGGTCGGTATCCCGCTCGCGGCCCTCGGACTGCTGCTCGGCGTGCTGCTGGTGCTGCCGGTCGGCGGCGCCGACGTACCCATCGTGATCTCGCTGCTCAACGCCTTCACCGGCCTGACCGTTGCCGCGGGCGGCTACGTCCTCGGCAACGTCGTCCTCCTCGTCGCCGGCACCCTCGTCGGTGCCTCCGGCACCTTCCTCACCCTGCTGATGGCCCGGGCGATGGGCCGCTCGGTGTCCAACATCCTCTTCGGGGCGCTGAGGGGCGGCTCGACCCTCGGCGCGGGCGAGGCCTCCGACCGGCCGGTGCGCAGCGCCGGGCCCGAGGACGTCGCGATCCTGCTCGGGTACGCCGAGCGCGTCATCATCGTGCCTGGCTACGGCCTCGCGGTCGCCCAGGCCCAGCACACCCTGCGCGAGCTGGTCGACGTGCTGCTCACCCGCGGCGCGCGAGTCGACTACGCGATCCACCCCGTCGCCGGCCGGATGCCGGGACACATGAACGTGCTGCTCGCCGAGGCGCAGGTCCCCTACGACCAGCTGGTCGAGATGGACGACATCAACGGCGAGTTCAAGCACACCGACGTGGTGCTCGTCGTGGGCGCCAACGACGTGGTGAACCCCGCCGCGAAGACGACCCCCGGCGCCCCGATCTACGGCATGCCGATCCTCGACGTCGACGAGGCCCGCCAGGTGGTGTTCCTGAAGCGCTCGATGCGGCCCGGCTTCGCCGGCATCGAGAACGAGCTGCTCTTCGACCCGCGCACCTCGCTGCTCTTCGGCGACGCCAAGGACTCGCTCGCGAAGGTGCTCAGCGCGGTCAAGGCGCTGTAGTCCTGGCGCGTCCTGGCGCCGGGGTCCTGCTGCGGCTTGAACCTGCGACGGCTGAGCCAGCCGCCGGACTCACCCGCGCCGGTCGCCGAGCCCGGACTCAGCCCGCGATGCCGTACATCCGGTCGCCCGCGTCGCCGAGCCCGGGGACGATGTAGCCCTTCTCGTTGAGCCGCTCGTCCATCGCGGCCGTGACGACCGTGACCGGGACGTCGAGGCCCTCGAGGTCCTTCTCGAGCCGCGCGCAGCCCTCGGGCGCGACCAGCAGGCAGATCGCGGTGATGTCGTCGGCGCCGCGGTCGGTGAGGAACCTGATCGCCGCGGCGAGGGTGCCCCCGGTGGCCAGCATCGGGTCGAGGACGTAGCACTGGCGGCCCGACAGGTCGTCGGGAAGTCGCTCGGCGTACGTCGAGGCCTCCAGCGTCTCCTCGTTGCGCACCATGCCCAGGAAGCCGACCTCGGCCGTGGGCAGCAGGCGCATCATCCCGTCGAGCATGCCGAGCCCGGCGCGCAGGATCGGCACCACCAGCGGCTTGGGCGTCGCGAGCTTCACCCCGGTGGCGGGGGAGACCGGAGTGACGATCTCGACCCGGTCGACCCGGACGTCGCGGGTGGCCTCGTAGGCCAGCAGCGTCACCAGCTCGTCGGTCAGGCTCCGGAACGTCGGGGAGTCGGTCCGCGCGTCTCGCAGCGTCGTGAGCTTGTGGGAGATGAGGGGGTGGTCCACGACGTGGGTACGCATACGCGAATCCTAGGGGAACAGCAGGTCAGGGGGTTCGCAAAGGGTTGGCTCCCGAGGCCGTGGTCTGACAGTCTGGAGACCCACTCCCGTGGATGTCGTGCAGGACCGGAGGAGCGCCATGGTCGACCAGTTCGACGACGTGGACTTCGCGATCGCGGCCTTCCGGGAGGACGACGTCTGGACCGTGCAGGAGCTCACCCGCCACCACCTCGTCGACGTCGAGACCCTGGCCGACGCGCTGCGTCGGCTGCCGGGCGACTCCGGCGCCGTCGCCATGGTCGCGATGGACGAGGACTTCTTCGTCGTCGTCCGGGTGTCCGGGCCCACGACCCGGGTGCTGCTCTCCGACGTCACCGCCGCGGACGAGTGGGACCTCGCCGCCTCCGCGGTCGACTTCCTCGGCCTGCCCCAGCCCGAGGACGAGGACGAGCAGGTGCCGGCCGGCGACCTGGAGCTGCTCGCCGACCTGGGCATGCACCCGGTGGACCTCGGGGTGCTGCTCGAGGACTTCGACCTCTACCCCGACGAGATGCTCTCCGACATCGCCCGCCGGGTCGGGTTCGGCGAGCTCTTCGACGACGTCGTCGGCCTGACCTCGGCCTGACCGAGGGCCTGAACCCCGCCGACGTTCGACCGACCCCGGTCACGCCTACGCTGGTCCGGTGCCGCACGACCGTTGGCGCGAGCCGATGCTCGCCGCACTCGCCGAGGCGCGAGCCGCGCTCGCGACCGACGACGTACCCATCGGCGCCGTCGTCGTC
This sequence comes from Nocardioides sp. W7, assembly GCF_022919075.1. Taxonomy (NCBI): domain Bacteria; kingdom Bacillati; phylum Actinomycetota; class Actinomycetes; order Propionibacteriales; family Nocardioidaceae; genus Nocardioides; species Nocardioides sp. W7. The sequence continues at coordinate 1,189,887 of NZ_CP095078.1, forward strand.
GGTCCCGACGGGGCCGTGCTCGGCACCGGCCGCAACGTGCGCGAGGCCGAGGCGGACCCGACCGGGCACGCCGAGGTCGTCGCCCTGCGCGCCGCAGCCCGGGCGCGCGGCGAGTGGCGGCTGGACGGCTGCACCCTGGTGGTGACCCTCGAGCCCTGCACGATGTGCGCGGGCGCCGCCGTCCTGGCCCGGGTCGACCGGGTGGTCTTCGGCGCCCACGACCCCAAGGCGGGCGCGGTCGGCAGCCTGTGGGACGTCGTCCGCGACCGGCGCCTCAACCATCGTCCGGAGGTGCTCGCCGGGGTACTGGCCGAGGAGTCCGGCGTGCTTCTGGACACGTTCTTCCGCTCACACCGAGGCTGAGAGCCGGGTGTTCATCCCTCATTCATGGGGACTTTGAACATGTCGCTGACTCTCGCCCGATCCGGGGGCAGAATGGTGTGATGCGCATACGGGCGATGGGAGCGGCAGCGAGCGTGCTCGCGGTGACGGTTCTCGCCATGCCCCTGCACGGAGCGGTCCCGGCGCAGGCCGCGTCCGCGGGCGCCACCGTCGTGCGCGGCACCGCCTTCCCCGACCCGCAGACCGCGCAGCTCTCGCTCGCCGGCTGCGCGACGATGAGCGCGGTCGCACAGCAGTCGCCGCAGCCCTTCGTCGGTCTCGGCCCGTCCACGTCGCCGTCGGGCCAGCGCAGCCTCGGGTACGACCTCGCCGGCGGCAGCGCCGTCGGCGCCCTCTTCCAGCGTGCGTCGATGGCTGCCACCAGCACCGCCGACCTCCAGGTGCACGTCGAGCGGGCCTCGTCCGCGGTCGTGTACGCCGGCTACCAGGAGCCCGCCGACGACGGCACGGCCCGGGTCTGGGTCGGCCGCGCCGACGTGTCGCTGCCGCCCGGCACCTGGCGCCAGGTCTCCGCGATCGGGCTGAGCTTCACCTGGACCAAGCGCGACCTCGGGACCGGTGCGGAGCTGCTGCCGGGCGGGACCGCGCCGTTGTCCACGTTCATGACGGTGCACGGTGGCGACGGGTCCGGCTTCTACTCGATCGGCGCCGGCTGCGGCGGCGGCAAGGTCTCGCTCGACACCTTCCGGGTCGGCACGGACGGCGCCGTGCGCAGCTACGACCTCGAGGGACTCTCGACCACCACCACGATCAGCGGCACCCCGTCCGTCGAGGCCGGCGAGCCCGCGCGGCTCACCGGTGCGGTCCGCGACCAGAGCGGCGCCCGGGTCGCCCGCGCGACCCTGGTCCTGGAGCAGCGCACCGGCGACGGCCCCTGGACCACGGTCTTCCGCGACGCGGACCGGACCGACCCGGTCGTCGTCGACGCGGCCGGTGCCGATCCGGTGGTCGAGGTGAACCCGGAGCGGACCACGTCGTACCGCTTCCGCTTCGCGGACCGCCCGCTCGCCGAGGGCAGCACCTCGACGCCGTTCGAGGTCGCCGTGACCTCCGAGGCCGGAGTGCGTACGCCGCCCGCCACCCAGGCACCGGCCAAGCCGAAGAAGGCTCCGGCACCTGCTCCGACTCCCGAGCCGACGACCGCGCCCACGCCCACGCCCGAGACTCCTGCCGAGTCCGAGGCGCCCTCCGAGCCGGCGAGCGACAAGCCCGCCCCGGAGCAGGAGCCCGAGGAGAAGCCGGACCCGAAGCCGTCACCCGAGGCGCCCGTCAGCACCCCCGCGGTTCCGGAGCCCTCGGAGTCCACGGACTCGCCGGCCGCTGCGGAGAGCGCCGCCGTCTAGCGTCCCCAGACGCTCCGCAGCCCGTCGGCGATCCCGCCGCGCCACCAGGCGTAGTCGTGCCCGCCGTTGTGCTCGGCGGCGTCGACCGCGACCCCCGCCGAGCGCAGCCGCTCGGCCAGGACCTGGTGAGGTCCGGCCAGCACCCACTCCTGGCGGCCGTGGGCCAGGTGCACCCGCAGCTCGCCCGCGCGACCCATGCGATCCGCACGCTCCGCGAACCCGTCGACCAGCGCGCCCAGGTCGTCCTGCCACAGCGACGCCGAGTGGCTGACCACGGCCTCGATCCGCTCGGGGTGCAGCAACCCGACGCGGAGCGCGGTCAGGCCGCCGAGGCTCTGGCCGGCGACCGCCACCCGGTCGACCGCACGCCGCTGCTCGACCCACGGCAGCAGCCGGTCCACGACGTACCCCGCACCGTCGTCGGTGCCGAGCTCCGCCCACCGCGCGTCGCGGCCGCCGGACGACGGCAGCACCGCCCGCACCGGACCGAGCGCACCGTCGGCGAGCAGGTTGTCGAGGGTCGTGGGCAGCGACTGGGTCCCGACCCAGACCTCGCCGTCGAGGGCGACCACGAGCGGGAGCGGTTGACCGGGGTCGACGCCCGGGGGCTCGTAGAGCCAGGTGGGCCGCCCGTCCGGACCGGAGTGCTCGGTGACCGCGCCGCGCGCGAGGTCCGGGCGGGGGAGCAGCCACGGCTGCGGAGGGGCGTCGGGCAGCGAGACGACCGACTGCAGGACACCCGCCCGGTTGCGGCAGGTCGCGCCGTTGCGCGGGTCCGGCCGCCCGCGGTCGAGGGCCGCCCGGAGCGCGACCTGATCGCCGGCGGCCAGCCACGGCGCCTGCTCGCCGGTGCGCTGCACCAGGAAGGAGTACGACGCCCGCCAGTCGCTGTCCATCCGGTACGACGCGTGCCACAGGTCGGTGCCCGGCAGTCGCTCGAGGAGCGTGTCGCCGAGCCGGGTCTCGTCGGTGAGCCGGTTGGCGAAGAGCAGCACCTGCTCGGCGTCGGGGTCGCGCCAGCAGAAGGTCACCACGACCGTGCCGGGGCCGTCGGGCTCGACCAGCGGGAGCGTCTTACCGGACCAGAACGCGTCGACGTCGTCCGGGCGGAGCCGTTCGACGGTGGCGCCGCGCACCCGCGGCACGGGTTCGGGACGCGGGACCTTCGGTGGCCGGCGCAGCGGTCCAGCGGCCACTCAGCGACTCCGACGGGCCCGGAGCACGAGTGCCCCGGCCGCGGCGAGCAGCCCGGCCAGGCCTACGGCACCGAACACCGGGAACCGGTTCTCCGCCGGCGGTGCCTCGGCCTCCGGGCGCGCGGCGTCAGGCGCGGGGGCGGGGCCTGCGGTCGGCTCGTCGGTCGGGGCGAGGTCCTGCTCGCCCGGGGCGAGGGCCAGCACCGCCCCGGCGGAGGGGACCGCCGCGTCAGGCAGGTCGGCCGGGGTGCCGGCGGCCGGCACCTCGGCTCCGGCCGGGGGCTCGGACGACGCTGCCGGCACGGACGGGTCGGACGGGCCCGACGGCGTGGTCCCACTCGGAGCAGGGGAGGCGGCGGGGGCGCCGGCCGACCTGACGATGCTGAAGTCGGCGCCACCGCGCCGCGTGTAGCCCTTCACGCCCAGGTAGTTGCCCTGCGCGTCGGTCAGCTCCTCGCTGGCGAGGAAGCGCAGCCAGTGCGAGCCCGCGGGCAGACCGGCGGGCAGCAGGAACGACCCGGACACCCGGCCGTCGCCCCCGACCCGCTGCTGGTGCACGACACAGGCGCCGTGCACGCCCTGCTTGTCGCAGAAGTCGCCGTCGTCGATCTTCACGTAGACGACCTCGCCGGCCGGGAAGCCGCTGAGGGTGAACCGGAGCTGTCCACCTGCCGCCAGGCTGCGTGGGCTGACCGAGGCGGCCGTGCCCGGGGTGTCCGGCCCGGAGCCGCCGGTGGGGACCGCGCCGGCCGGACCGGCCAGCAGGAGCGCGAGGAGCGGCAGCGCCGCCAGCAGCCGCCTCACGCCGCGACCCTGGTGCGGGGAGCGCGGCCGCCGACGGTGAGGCCGAGGCCGACGCCGAGGAGCAGCCCCGCGCCGACGAGCAGCAGCCAGCCGTCCGTGCTGTCGAACCACGGTGCGTCCTCGGCAGCCGGGGCGGCCGCCACCGGCGTCGTGGACGCCTCGACCTCGACGGCGGTCGTCGGCGGCTCGACCTCCGGCACGGTCGCGTCGGCCCAGCCGAGCAGCGTTCCGTCGGCGGCCTGGGCCGTGACGCGGTAGGCGCCGGGGGCGAGCCTGGCCGGGTCGACGAAGAGCTCCGAGCGGTCGTCGAGGGTCGCGAACCCGGCCGTCAGCACGGCGACGCCGTACACCCGCACGAACACGACGGCGCCCGGGCTCGCGGCCGGCACCCTCAGGGTCAGCAGGCTGCCGTCCAGGCGGGCGGTCGCCCCGCGGGCGGGCAGGACGCCGAGGGAGACGTACGACGGTGCCGCCGGCGCGGGCGCCACCAGCGCCTGCGGGAGGGGTGCGAGGGGGGCGAGTCCCGCCGCGGAGCCGCCGGTCGGCATGGTCGGGGTCAGCGGGCTGGACGGGCCGGACGGACTGGTCGGGGGCGTGGTGCCGGTCGGCCCGGGTGGGGTCGCGCCAGCGGTCGGGAATCGGACGCCGGTCCAGCCGAGCAGGTCGCCGTACCCGTCCAGGTCGCCGGCCTGGGCGACCAGCGAGAGGCGCCCGGTCAGTACGGCGGAGCGGGCCGAGACCTCCAGCCGACCGCCGTCGCCGGCGCGGAGCCAGCGGTCGCCCCACGGGTAGCGCGGGGAGCCGTCGGCGGCGTACGCGCTGAGGAACACCCAGTCGCCGCGGTCGGCGGCGGGTATCCGGACGAGCAGCCGGTCGCCCTGCAGTCGGGCGGTGAGCCCGGCCCGGGTGCCGGCCCGGAGCGCGCCGGCGGGCAGCGGGTCGGGGACGCCGTTGGGGCGGTAGCTCCCGACGACGAACGGCGCGGACTCGACGCTGCGGATCGTGTCGCCGTTGGCGAGCGACCCGCTGAGCAGGCGCAGCGTGTGGGATCCGCCGCCCAGGGCCGGGGTCGACGTCGCGGTCGTGCCGTCGGGGAGCTCGAGGTCGGCGCTGAAGGTGCCGTCGGAGTCCCGGGCCTCGACGACCGCCCAGATCGTCCTGTTGGCGTGCACGGCACCGTCGAGGCGGCTGATGGCGCCCTCGTCGAGCTTGACGCCGATCCGGGAGCCGCCGCCGGCGGGGTTGCACCAGCCGGTGCCGGTGATCCGCAGGCTGCCGCCGAAGGAGGCGGTGGTGGAGCCGAGCGCCACCGTCGGCGAGGCCGACGTCGGGACGCAGGTGACGTCGCTGCCGCCGTCGTTCCCGGTCCAGGGCACTCCGCCGACGACCAGCGGGGTGGTGGTCACGCTGCGCTGGGTGTCGCCGGCCGCGAACCGGCCGGAGGCGAGGGAGACGGTGAGGTACTGCCCGGCGACGCGACCGTCGGGCAGGTCGAGGGTGACCTCGAAGGAGCCGTCGGTGGCGAGCTCGCGGACGTGGGGGTGACTCCCGCCGCCCGGGGCCAGCAGCGCCCAGACGGTGTCGTCGCCCGAGGCGGAGGGATGGGCGACGACCCCGGAGCCGGTACGGCGGTACTGGCCGCCGTCGGCCGAGGATCCCAGCTTCACCGCGACGGTCGACGCGCCCGAGCCGCCGGTCCAGCCGGTGCCCTTGATCCGCAGGTTGCCGCCGTCGCCGGCGGGCACGGTGCGCTCGACCCAGACGGTGGCGCCACCGGCCGCAAGCGTCGTGTGGGCCCACGACGGCGGTCCGCCGCTGCCCGCGCCGACCACGTCGAAGGTGCCGCTCAGCGCGCTGCGGACCGTGTCGCCGCCGCGCAGCGAGCCGGAGAGCAGGCGCAGCGTGTGCGGCCCAGTGTCGAGGGCCGGCGCGGAGGTGGCCGTCGTACCGTCGGGCAGCGTGAGGGACGCGGCGAAGGTGCCGTCGGGCGCCGCGTCGACGATCGCCCAGATGGTCCTGTTGGCGTGCACGGCGGTGTCGAGGCGGCTGATGGCGCCCTCGTCGAGCTTGACGCCGATCCGGGAGCCGGCGCCGTCGGGGTGGCACCAGCCGGTGCCGCTCAGGCGCAGCTGCCCGCCGAGCTCGACGGTCGCGGTGTCGACGGACACCGTCGCCGTCGCGGGGCAGTCGGCACCCGCGGCCGGCGACGGCGGCAGGAGCAGCAGTGCCGGCGCGGCGGCGGCGGCCACCAGCGCGGCCGGGCCCCAGCGCCTCACGACAGCCCCTCGAGGACCGAGTCGACCAGGCGCGACATCAGCAGCGGTCCGCCCGTGGAGGTCCACAGCGAGCCGTCGACGGGGATCACGTGGTCGAGCCGCGAGGCCGTCAGGTCGTCGAAGCCCGGCACCTTCCGGGCGTCATCCAGCACCTTCGAGGCGTCGTCGCCGAGGGTGCCGAAGAACAGGTAGTCGGCGTCGACCATCGAGAGGTTCTCCAGCGACACCGGCTCGCTGTGGCCGCGGCCGCGCCGGTCCTGGCCCGGCGGCCGGCGCAGGCCGAGATCGCTCAGCGCCATCCCGGCGGGCAGCTCGGCGAGGATCATCGACGGGGCGCCGCCCTGCCAGCGCACGATGGAGAAGGTGCTGGCGTCGTACGACGTGAGCTCGGTGCGAGCCGCTGCCACCTGCTCGTCGTACGCCGCGACGACCTGCTCGCCCTCGGACGTGCGGTTGAGGGCCTCGGCCACCGACGCGAAGGTGCCGCGCCAGTCCGCACCGGCGTACCCGGCGTAGAAGGTGGGGGCGATCTTGCGCAGCTTCTCGACCGCGCCGGGGTTGTTGGTGATGCTGGTGCCGTCGACCAGGATCAGGTCGGGGGCGAGCGCCACGATCTTCTCGAAGTCCGGCTGGGCCACGGCACCGACCAGCGCGATGTCGGAGGCGAGGTCGGACAGGTAGCGCGGCACCTCGCTCTGGCCACGGCCGCTGATGGTGCCGACCGGCTCCACCCCGAGCGCGAGCGCGCCGTCGAGGGTGGGCTCGCTCAGGGCGACGACGCGCTGCGGGTCGGCGGGCACCTGCATCGAGGTGCCCTCGACGTCGACGACCGTGCGGGTCTCTGAGTCGGAGGCGCCGACCGAGGTGTCCTCGCCTCCGCAGCCGGCGGTGAGGGCGAGCGGGACGAGGAGCGCGAGCGCCAGGGCGCGACGCAGGAGAGTCATCAGGGCGAACCACTCTGAGCGATGGAAGTGAGGAGACCCTAACCTAACATCCATCTGATGATTCCGGCCTAGTCCTCCGCCTTCTGGACCACTAGGTCGTGGCCCGCGTGCGTGGACGCGGCAGCGGCGGCGGCCGCGGGGTTGCCGGCGGCGATGGCTTCGAGGAGTACGGCGTGGTCGCGGCGGCGGGCGTCGGCCTCCTGGCCCGAGACGATCCGGCCGCGCGTGCTGCCGACTCGGAGGGTGGTGCTCAGCGCGGTGTGCAGCTCGGTCAGCAGCCGGTTGTCGGCGAGCTCGACGAGGAGGGCGTGGAACTGTCCGGGCGACTGCCCGCGCTCGGTCGCGGGGTCGTGCCCGCCGGCGTCGGCCTCGTGGGCGGCGCGCAGTCGCTGGACCCGCTCCTCACTGCCGTGCTGGGCGGCCAGGAAGGCGGCCTGCACCTCCAGGGCCTGGCGGACGGCGAGGATGTCGGACCAGGAGTGCTCGGCTGCGAAGTCGGCCAGCACGCCCCGCACCGGGTTGAGGGAGCGCACGAAGGTGCCACGCCCCGGGGCGGGCTCGAGCATGCCGAGGTGGGCGAGGCTGCGCACCGCCTCGCGCACCGTGCTGCGACCGACGCCGAGCTCGGTCGCGAGCTCGGCCTCGGTGGGGATTCGGCTGTTGAGCGGCCAGCGCCCCGAGGTGATGTCGCGCTGGAGGCGCCGCACCGTCTCGCGCGCGCGGTCGCTGCCCATCGCGGTCATGGCCCTGAACCTAGTGGTCACCGCCGGTGACTCGTCGGGTGTCGCGACGAATCACCGGCGGTGACCACGAGGGCATCTCACCCGGTGGGCCTGGCCTTTACCGAATCATCAGATCTATCTTAGGCTCGCCTTACCTAACCTTCGGGTCCCTAGGGGATCCGTTCCTCATCAGGAGCATCAGTGAGCACATCCACTCCGCGCCGCCGGGCCTCCGCCCGGCGCGCGCTGACCACCCGGATCGCCGTACTGGCGACCGCTGCGGCCGGGCTCGGCGGCCTGGCGACGACCCCCGCGGTCGCCGGCCCCGGCGGCGCCACCGGGCCGGCCTGCTCGGTCGGCGCCGGCAGCATCGGGATCACCTCCGCCACCGCCGTCGCCAAGGGGCAGCGGCTCTCCTTCGCCGGCTCCGGCTTCGCCGGCAATACCGGCGGCTTCCAACGGCTCAGCCTCAAGATCGACGCCGAGGGTCCCGGTCTGCCGGGCTACCTCGGTGACGGTGCGGGCAACCCCCTGTCCGAGAAGATCTTCGGCCCCTTCCAGGTGCAGGGCGACGGGACGGTCTCCGGGTCGATCGTGGTCCCCGCCGACCTCGACAACGCGGCAGTGAACTCCAACGGCTGGGAGGGCCCGCACTTCGCCCGCTTCCTGGGCAGCGCCCCGGCGGCCTCCTGCTGGACCGGCGACTTCACGCTGGACGCCGCGGCGACGCCCGCCCCGGCGGTCACCGCGACCGCCGTCACCTCCTCGGGCCGCGGCGGCTCCAACGTCACCGTCACCGTGACCGGCACCGGCTTCGCCGCCGGCGAGTCGGTCGGCGTGGCCCGAGCCACCGGCGCCACCACCCGGACCGACCTGGCGTGGACCGTCGGGACCGGCGCCGGCGCGACCACACCGGCGACCATCGCCGCGGACGGCACGGGTGCCCTCAGCGGGAAGCTCGTGCTGCCGCTCGGCAAGCTCACCGCCGGTGAGCACCAGCTGCTGTTCACCGGGGCCACCTCCGAGGCGAGCGCCCAGGTGGACGTCAAGGGGATCGTCGCCGTCTCCGGCCTGGCCCAGGCCAGCAACGGCACGCTCACCGTCCAGAACGTCCCGGTCGGCACCACGATCAGCTCGGTGAAGATCGACAACGCGCCCGACGCCGCCGGCGGTGAGGTCGAGGTCCTCGGCGCGCCCGTCGTCGTCAACGGCACGGCCGACGCGAACGGCAACATCGTCACCACCGGCGTCGTCAGCGTCCCGGCGACCCAGCCGACCGGCTTCGGCAAGACCGTCGTGGTCACGCAGTCGCAGCCGTACCCGGCGACGTACACGCTGACCTCGAAGGTCTCGCCGAGCTCGGCGCTGCTCGACGTCGACGGCTACGCCCGCGTGGAGTCCGCGGCCGGCGCCGTCGCCGAGGGCCTCTACCAGACCGCCTACAGCGCGAAGAACGACGTCGTCTTCGCCACCACTGCGCAGGTCAGCTACCCGAGCCGGCTCTACAAGCTGGACGCCGACACCCTCGCGGTCCTCGACTCGGTCGAGCCGGCGAAGGTCACCCCCACGGATCCCGCCGAGAACGCCGCCCGCTTCGCCGTGTACGGCGTGGGCGTGGACGACGTCAACGGCACGGTCTGGATCACCAACACCCGGCAGAACACCGTCGCGGTCTATGACCAGAGCACGCTGGAGCTGCTCGTGCAGCACCCGAGCGGGACGGTCACGCACTCCCGCGACGTGGTCTACGACCCGCGGACCAACCGGGTCTTCGTCAGCTCGGCCAGCGAGGGCAGCAGCGGCGACGGCTACATCAGCGTCTTCGAGGGCGGCGACAACGACGGCGACGGCACCAGGTTCGAGAAGATCCAGGACGCGGCGCTCCACCCGCGCACCGAGTTCTCGCCGATGAGCCTCGAGCTCGACGAGGAGGACGGCAAGGTCTACACGACCAGCCTCAGCACCTCCAAGGCGCTCGCGCTCGACACGACCACGCTCGAGGACGAGGTCATCGACCTCGACGTGCCCGACCTGGCCAACCGCGGCTTCTCCGGCGTCGGCGTCGACCCCGCCGGTGACCGGCTCTTCGCCGTGGCCCAGGACAACGACCTGCTGCTGATCACCGACCTGCAGGGCAACACGATCCGCGAGGTGCCGATCGGCGCCGGCGCCCTCAACGTGGCCGTCGACCGGGTCAACAAGCTGCTGTACATCGCCAACTTCGGCGGTACGACGGTCTCGGTCGCCGACTACGACGGCAACCTGGTCGCCAACCTGCCGTTCACCCGGCCCAACCACGTCCACGAGGACGGCAGCGGCTCGGTCTACGCGGTCAACAAGGACAGCGGCAACAAGGTCATCAAGCTGACCCCCAAGGTCGCCTCCGCGACGCCGACGATCACCGGCCGGGCCGTCGTCGCCCAGCCACTGACCGCGGTCTCCGGTGCCTGGACGTCCGGCGCGACGCTGAGCTACGCGTGGAACCGTGACGGCGCGGCGATCGCCGGCGCCACGGCTGCGTCGTACACCCCGACGGCGGCCGACGCCGGTCGGGCGCTGACGGTGACCGTCACCGGCGCCCTCGCCGGTCGGGCCACCACCAGCGCGACCTCGGCGGCCACCACCGTCGCCCGGGGCACGCTGACGGCGGCCAAGCCGAAGATCCGCGGCAAGGCCGTGGTCGGCAGGAAGCTGGCCGTGCGGACCAGCGGCTGGACCGCCGGCACGAAGCTGTCCTACCGCTGGCTCGCCAACGGCAAGGCGATCAGGGGCGGCACCGGCAAGGCGCTGAAGCTGACCAAGGCGCTGAAGGGCAAGCGGATCACCGTGCGCGTGGCCGGCACCAAGGCCGGCTTCACCGCCAAGGTGGTCACCTCGGCCAGGACGAAGGCCGTCAAGAAGAGGTAGCAGGACCGATGGTCCCTGACCTTCTGCGTGGGCGACCCGCGCAGAAGGTCAGGGACCTTCCGCTTCCACCAGGCGTACGACGTCCTGGGCACAGCCCCAGCCGACGGTGATCCCGGAGCCGCCGTGGGCGTAGTCGTGGACGACCGGGACGGGCAGCAGGGAGTCGTCGCGTTCGACCCGGATCGCCCGCCGGCCGGGGCGCAGACCCACCAGGCTCTCCAGCACCTCCGCACCGGCCAGCGCCGGGACGATGTCGGTGCAGCGGGCCAGGATGGCAGCGGTCTCGGCGGGGTCCGGATCGGTGTCCCAGACGCCCGCGTCGAGGGTCCCGCCGAGGATGCAGTCGGACGTGCGCGGGTGCACGTAGGCCCGGCCGCCCGGGTGGTGCTCGTCGCGGACCGACAGGTCCAGGCCGGGGTTCGCGACCCGGACGATCTGCCCGCGCACCGGGAAGACCGTGTCGTCGTCGACCAGCCGGCCGGCCGCCAGTCCGGCCGCGTTGACGACCACGTCGGGGGCGAGGTCGAGGACGTCGTGGAGCCGCTCGAGGCGTCGTACGACGAAGGTGGCGCCGGCGCGGGCCACGGTCGCCTCCAGGTGCGGCAGGTAGCGGGGCATCTCCACCAGCGGTACGGCGTACCGGAGCCCGGCGGGGTAGCCCGGCGGCAGCTCGTCGGGCCGGGCCGGCCGCACCCGGCCGACCGCGTCGGCCCAGTCCGGCAGCGGCGCGTCCGGGTCGCGCGGCTCCCGGAGCAGCGACAGCGACTCGCGCATCACCACGCCCGGCACGCCGGTGGCCGCCTCGGCGGCCAGGACGTCGTACGTCGTCGCGCCCCAGCGGGCGACGGCGTCGGGCGGTCCCGCGGCGGTGGGGAACCAGACCGCGGCCGCGAGGTGGGAGGTGACCCGCTGCACCGGGTGCGCGGTGACGACGACGACCTGGTGACCGGCGCGGAGGAGCAGCGCCGCGCAGCTCAGCCCGCTGACGCCCGAGCCCACGACGACGATGCGCATGCACCCAGGGTGCCTGCCAGATGAGCAATTCCAAGGGATCGCGCAGGCGAGCGTCGCGGAGCCCGCGAGGTCTTGGAACTGGTCGTCTACGGGCGCCGCGGGCCCGTCGACCCCCGCAGCACCAGCTCGGTCGGCAGCACCACCTGTGGCCGGTCCTCGCGGCGGTGGGTGGGCGCGGTCGCGTCCAGCAGCAGCTCCACGGCGGCGCGGCCGACGTCGGAGTGGACCCCGCCGAGCGTGGTGAGCCCGGGGGTGCACAGGTCGGCGGCGAAGATGTTGTCGAAGCCCACCACGCTGAGGTCCTCGGGCACTCGCACCCCGCGCTGGGCGAGGCGCTGGAGCACCCCGATGGCGAGCAGGTCGTTGTGGGCCACGACCGCCGTCGCGTCGGCGTTGAGCGCGCCGTCGGCCGCGGCCGGGCCCTGGGCGACCTTGGGCGTGAACGGCCCGATCCGGCGAGCGGTGAGGCCGTGCTCCTCGGTCGCCGCCTGCAGGGCCGACCAGCGGGTCGCGGCCATCCACGAGTTGCGCGGGCCGGCGAGGTAGACGAGGTCGCGGTGGCCGAGCGAGGCCAGGTGCTCGACGATCCGGCGGCAGCCCTCGACGTGGTCGAGGACGACGCTGGCCAGGCCGGGGAGCTCGCGGCTGATCAGCACGACCGGGCGCTGGACCGCGATCTGGTGCAGGTTCTCGTCGGGCAGCCGGCTGGCGGCGAGCACGAACCCGTCGACGGCGGGGACCAGCCGCTGGACCTGGTCCCACTCGATGCGCGGCGACTCCTCGACGTTGACCAGCACGAGGGTGTACTCCGAGGCCTTCGCCCGCTGCTCGGCACCGCGGATCAGCTCGAAGTAGTGCGGGTTGGTGATGTCGGAGACGACCATCGCGACGGTGTGGTGCCGACCCGAGAGCAGGGCGCGGGCGTGCGGGTTGGGCCGGTAGCCCAGCTCGGCCGCCACGGTGAGCACCCGTTCGCGGGTGCGGGCGTTGACCCGGTGGGGGTTGGACAACGCCCGGGAGACCGTCGAGGTCGCGACCCCGGCCTCGCGGGCGACGTCGTAGATGGTGGGGCCGCTCACGGAAGCACTCAACGCCCTTTGGCAACAGGTTGGCAACCCCTTGCCGTCGTCGGCGGGGGCTCCCTAGGTTCCGTGGTGTGACAGCCGACACACCGACCGGCAACCGCGTCGTCCGCAGGGTCGCGGCCGTGTTCACCGACCCGCCCCGCTGGCTCGCGCGGACGGTTCGGGTGGTGACCGCGGTCGAGATCGCGATCGCGTCCGCCGCCCTGCTGCTGATCTTCTTCCTGGTCCTCGTCCAGGCCGGCCAGCGCTACCTGCCGATCGACGGCTGGCCGTGGACCGGCGAGCTCGCGCGGTTCTCGCTGGTCTGGCTGACCTTCCTCAGCGCGGGCGTGCTCGTCACCAGCGACTCGCACATCGCCATCGAGATGGTCGACGGGTTCGGCGGCCCGCGACTGCGCCGGGTGGTGCGGGTCCTGTCCTGCCTGATCGTCGCCGCCGTCGGCTACGGGCTGACCCTCGAGGCGCTCGAGCTCGTCGACACCCAGAGCATCCTGAAGTCGCCGGCCCTCGGCATGCCGATGTCCTGGCTCTACGGCATCTCGCTGATCGGCTTCGTCAGCACCACGATCCGCGCGCTCGTCGCCGCCGTGCAGTACGCCGTGCTGGGTGCGCCCGAGCTGAGCTACGACGACGTGGTGGGAGTGCCGACGGCATGAGCCTGCTCGTCCTGTGCCTGCTGATCACCGCGCTGCTCCTGGTGCGGGTGCCGATCGCCTTCGCCTTCATCGGCCCGTGCCTGCTCTACATGGTCACGACCGACCAGTCGCTCGGGCTCGCGCTGCGGCTGGTCGCCAACTCGACGGCCAGCTTCCCGCTGCTCGCCGTACCCCTGTTCATCCTGCTGGGCTGCCTGGCCAACCACGCCGGCATCGCCGACCGGCTGTTCGACTTCGCGCTGGCCCTCTTCAGCCGGGTGCGGGGCAGCCTCGGCTACGTCAGCATCGGCGTCAGCGTCGGCTTCTCGTGGATGAGCGGGTCCGCGGTGGCCGACGCGGCAGCCCTCGGCAAGCTGCAGATCCCCGCGATGCTCCGCGCCGGCTACTCGAAGAGGTTCGCCCTCGGGGTCACCGGCACCGCCTCGCTGATCGCCCCGGTGATGCCGCCGAGCATCCCCGCCGTCATCTACGCCGGCCTGGCCGGCATCTCCACCGGGGCGCTGTTCGCCGCCTCGGTGGTCCCGGCCCTGCTGATGGCGCTCGGGCTGGCGGTCGTGGTGTTCCTCCTGGTCCGCCGCGACCCCAACATCCAGCGCACCGAGTTCAGCTGGGCCCGGGTCGCCCACACCGGCAAGCGGGTCATCGCACCGTTCGGCGCGCCCGTCCTGATCCTGGGCGGCATCCTCGGCGGCTGGTTCACCCCGACCGAGGCGGCCGCCGTCGGCGCGGCGTACATGGCGCTCCTCGGGTTCGGCTACCGGACCCTCCGGCTCCGCGACCTGCCGAAGGTGCTCACCGAGACCGTCCTCACGACCGGCGCGATCATGCTGATCGTCGCCTCGGCGAACCTGCTCGGGTACGTCTTCGCCCGCGAGCAGGTCCCGCAGGAGCTCTCCGAGCTGGTGCTCGGCCTCACCGACGACGCGACGATCTTCCTGCTGCTGGTCTTCGCGCTCTCGCTGGTGCTCGGCACCGCCCTCGACGCGATCGCCGTGCTCACCCTGACCGTGCCGATCCTGATGCCGATCAGCGCGCAGTACGACGTCGACCCGATCGCCCTGGGCGTGCTGATGATCCTCTCGCAGATGATCGGCCTGCTGACCCCGCCGGTCGGGACCGTGATCTTCGTGCTGCAGGCGATCGCGAAGGTGCGGATGACCGAGGTGTTCTACGGCTCGCTGCCGTTCCTGGTGCCGCTGATCCTGATCTGCTTCGGCATCATCTTCTGGCCCGACGCGATCCTGTACCTGCCCGAGAGGCTGGGGCTGTGAGCGGCCGGCGGTCGTACCTCGCGGGTCTGCTGGGGCAGGGCATCAAGCCCTCGCTCACCCCGGAGATGCACGAGCGCGAGGCGGTCCGCCAGGGCCTGCGCTACGTGTACAAGACCGTCGACCTCGCCGACGACGCGCTCGGTCGCGACCGGCTCGGGGCGTTGCTGGCCGCCGCGGTGGACCTCGGCTTCGACGGCCTCAACGTCACCCACCCGGTCAAGCAGACGATGGTGCCGCTGGTCGGCCGGGTCACCCCCGAGGTCGAGGCGATCGGCGCGCTCAACACCGTGCTGGTCGACGCGGCCGAGACCGTCGGGCACAACACCGACGTCACCGGCTTCGCCCGGGCCTTCGCCGACGCCCTGGCCGATGCGGCGCGCGACGAGGTGGTGCTCCTCGGGGCCGGCGGCGCCGGCACGGCGGTCGCCCACGCCCTCGCCGCCCAGGGCGTACGCCGGCTGGTCGTCGTCGATCCCGACGCGACCCGGGCCGCTGCGCTGGCCGGGTCCGTACGACGGGCCGCACCCGGCGCCGACGTCGTCACCGTCGCGCCGGCCGGGGTGGCGGCGGCCCTCGGTGCGGCCGACGGGCTGGTCAACGCCACCCCGGTCGGGATGGCCGCGCACCCCGGCTCGCCGGTCCCGGTCGACCTGCTCCGCCCCGGCCTGTGGGTCGCGGACATCGTCTACCGGCCGCTGCACACCGAGCTCCTGCGCGCCGCCGCCGACCGCGGATGCCGCACCCTCACCGGCGCCGGCATGGCCGTCCACCAGGCCGCCGACGCGTTCGAGCTCATCACCGGTCGCCCGGCCGACCGCGCAGCGATGTTCCGCGACTTCGACCAGCTGGTCGCGGCGGAGACCCAGGAGACAGAGCGCACGCAGGACACCAACCCCAGGACTCGGGACCACCCCGAAGAGAGGAACCACTGAGATGGCAGCCACACACGAGGGCCTGCGGCACCGACGGAACGCGGCGCTGACCGCGGTCGCCGTCCTGCCGCTGCTCGCCCTGGCCGCATGCGGCGGCGACGACGACAGCGGCGGTGAGGGCGGCGGCGAGGTCGAGCTCTCGCTCGCCCACAGCTACACCGAGACCCAGCCCCAGCACCGCTGCGGGGCCCAGGTGATCGCCGACGAGGTCGCCGCGGCCGACGTCGGACTGACGGTCGAGATCTTCTCGGCGAGCAGCCTCGGCGGCGACGCCGACCGGATCGCCTCGGTGGTCTCCGGCGACATCGACATCGACATCCAGGGCGCCTCGGCGCTCGGGGCGGTCTACGAGCCGATCGCGGTGGTCGACGCGGCGTACGCCTTCGACGACGGCGAGCACCTCGCCCGCTTCTTCGAGGGCGAGGCCTCCGACGACCTGCTCCAGGGCTTCGCCGACGAGACCGGGGTGACGACGCTGGGGGCCTGGTCGGCCGGCATGCGGCACTTCACCGCCAACGACCCGATCCGGACGCCGGAGGATCTCGACGGCCTGCGGATGCGGTTCCCGAACTCCCCGCAGTTCCTGATGAACGCCGAGGCGCTGGGTGCCGAGGCGACCGAGGTCGCCTACGAGGAGCTCTTCCTCGCCCTCCAGCAGGGCACGGTGGACGGCCAGGAGAACCCGATCACCAACATCGACTCCAGCAACCTGCAGGAGGTGCAGGACTACCTGAGCCTGTCGAGCCACCAGGCCAACTCCAACCTCGTGATCATCGGCGGCGTCTGGGAGGAGCTGAACAGCGAGCAGCAGGAGGCGTTGCAGGCCGCGGTCGACGCCGCGGTCGAGCAGGTGCCGGGCTGCGTCGCCGAGGACGAGGCGGCGACCCTCGCCGAGTGGGAGGAGGGCGACGAGCTCGAGATCGTCGACGACGTCGACGTCGAGGCGTTCCGCACCCAGGTCGACACCTACCTGAGGGAGGAGTTCGACGAGGAGCAGCTCGCCGTCTACGAGGCCATCCGGGGCACCGCCGAGTGACCGGGGCGGGCGAGGTCCAGACCTTCGGGGGACCGGTCGCGGCGGCCGAGCTCGGGACGACCCTCGTCCACGAGCACGTCTTCGTCGGGAACCCCGAGCTCGACCTGGACCTCCCGCCCCTCGAGTGGGACGAGGCGCGGGCGATCGAGGAGGCGGTCGCCGGGCTGGAGCGGCTCTGGGAGCTCGGCGTGCGCACCATCGTCGACCTCACCGTCCTCGGCCTCGGCCGTGACGTCGCCCGGGTGGCCCGGGTGGCCGCCCGGACTCGGGTGCGGCTCGTCGCCTCGACGGGCTACTACACGGCCAGCGTGCTGCCGTCGTACTTCTCCACCCACGGTCCGGGACGCCTGGTCGGTGGCCCGGACCCGCTGGTGGACCTCTTCGTCCGCGACCTGACCGAGGGCATCGCCGGCACCGGGATCCGGGCCGGGATGCTCAAGGTGGTCACGGACGCACCCGGGCTGACGCCCGACGTACGACGGGTCATCGCGGCTGCCGCCGAGGCGCACCTGCGCACCGGCGTGCCGATCACGACCCACACCCACGCGCCGTCGCGCAACGGCCGGGACCAGCTCGCCCTGCTCACCGGCCTCGGCGTCGCGCCCGGGCGCCTGGTGATCGGGCACTGCGGCGACAGCCAGGACCTCGACTACCTGCGCGAGCTGATGGACGCGGGCGCGACCATCGGCATGGACCGGTTCGGCATGGAGCACGTGCTGCCCGACGAGGCCCGGGTCGCCACCGTGCTCGCCCTGCTCCGCGAGGGGTACGCCGACCGGATGGTGCTCTCCCACGACGCGGCGTTCTTCAGCCGGGTCACCCCGCCGTCCTGGCGGGCCGCGTACGCGCCGCACTGGCGGATGGACGACATCCCCACGCGGATCGTGCCGTGGCTGCTCGCCGGTGGCGCGACCGAGGCCGACCTGCACCAGCTGCTGGTGCTCAACCCCGCCCGAGTCCTGGAGCCGTCGACATGAGCATGCGCACCTCGATCGCGACCGTCTGCCTCAGCGGCACCCTCGCCGACAAGCTGCACGCCGCGGCGGAGGCCGGCTTCGACGGCGTGGAGGTCTTCGAGCCCGACCTGGTCGCCTCGCCGGCCAGCCCGGAGGAGATCTCCGCGCTGGCCCGGCGACTGGGCCTGAGCCTCGACCTCTACCAGCCCTTCCGCGACGCCGAGGGCGTCACCGAGGAGGAGTTCGAGCGGGTGTTGCGGCGGGCCCGGGCGAAGTTCCGGCTGATGCAGCGCCTCGGCACCGACACCATGCTCGTCTGCAGCAACGTCGGCACCGCGACCGTCGACGACGACGAGGTCTCGGCGAGCCAGCTGCGGCGACTCGGCGAGGAGGCCGCGGCGCACGGCGTACGCCTGGCCTTCGAGGCGCTCGCCTGGGGCCGGTACGTCGACGACTACCGCCGCGCCTGGCGGATCGTCGAGCTGGCCGACCACCCCGCGGTCGGCACCTGCCTGGACAGCTTCCACATCCTCTCGCGCGGCCACGACCCGGCCGCGATCGAGCAGATCCCCGGCGCGAAGATCTTCTTCCTCCAGCTCGCCGACGCCCCCGCGCTGAGCATGGACGTGCTGTCGTGGAGCCGGCACCACCGGCTGTTCCCCGGCGAGGGTGCCTTCGACCTGACCGCGTTCCTGGGCCACGTGCTCCGCGCCGGGTACGACGGGCCGTTGTCGCTGGAGGTCTTCAACGACACCTTCCGGCAGACCGAGGTGCTGCGGACCGCCCAGCAGGCGAAGCGGTCCCTGACCTGGCTGGAGGACCAGGCGGCCCGGCTCCCGGATCCGCCGGTGCGCGCCGACGGCCCGGCCCGCCTGCCCGACGCGGCGCAGCCCAGCGGCTTCGACTTCGTCGAGGTCAAGGCCGAGGACGCCGGCGCCGTCGACGTGCTGCTGCGCCAGCTCGGGTTCACCTTCCGCGGCCGGCACCGCAGCAAGCCGGTCCGGCTGTGGACCCAGGGCCGGGCCCGGGTCGTCTGCAACGAGCAGCAGGCGCGCGACTGGGTGCCGACGCTCGCGGCGGTGGGCTTCGAGGTCGCCGACCCGGCCGCGTCGACCGCCCGCGCGCGCCTGCTGGAGGCGCCCGCGGTCTTCCGTCGTGCCCTGGCCGGCGAGCTGGACCTGTCGGCCTTCCGGGCCCCCGACGGCACCGAGGTGTTCCTCGCCGCGGACGCCGACGGCGACCCCGCCTGGGTGCGGGAGTTCGAGGACGGCGAGCCGCCGGCCCGCGACGGGCTGCTGACCGGCATCGACCACGTGAACCTGGCCCATGCCTGGCAGCGCTTCGACGAGGCCGTGCTGTTCTACAGCAGCGTGCTGGGCCTCGGCACCGACGCCGGCCAGGAGGTCGCCGCCCCGACCGGCCTGGTCCGCAGCCAGGTGGTCCGCAGCGACGACGGCGCCGTACGCCTCGCGCTCAACGTGGCCCCGCTCGCCTTCGACCACCCGGACGGCTTCCCGCAGCACGTCGCCTTCGGCTCGGGCGACGTGCTCGCGCTCGCGCGCCAGGCCCGCGAGCGGGGGCTGCGGCCGATCCCGATCCCGGCGAACTACTACGACGACCTACAGGCCCGCTTCGACCTCGCCGACGGGGTGGTCGAGGAGCTCGCGGACCTCGGCGTCCTGCACGACCGCGACGGCACGGGGGAGTTCACGCACTTCTACACCGAGACGATCGGCGGCGTGTTCTTCGAGGTGGTCCAGCGCCGCGGCGGCTACGAGGGGTACGGCGCCGCGAACGCCCCGGTGCGGCTCGCCGCGCAGTACGAACGGGGCCGCCGGCCCGGGCGCTGATCTGCGTGTAAATGGGTCAATGCCGCCGGGGATGGGTAGCGTGAGGTAGTACCCGACCGGTCCGCAGGGCCAGGCAGGAACATATGAGCTCTCTCGGAACCACACTGGCCCCGTCCGCCCCGGAACCCGTCCTCGAGCCCGATCGCCCCGGCCTTCGCACCATCGTGCGCCGGGTGTCGGTGAGCCTGCTGATCGCCTGTCTGGTCCCAGCCGGGCTGTTCTGCTCGATCACCCTGATCGCGGGGGTCTGGCCGGCGATCATCGCCGCGCTCGCCTGGTCCTACGGCGCGATCGCGTGGCGGGCGGCGACCGGTCGTCGTACCTCCGGGCTGTTGATCCTGACCGCGATCGTGCTGACCGGGCGGACCCTGGTGGCGCTCCTCGCGGACAGCACGTTCCTGTACTTCCTGCAGCCGATCATCAGCGACGGCGTGGTCGCCACGGCCTTCCTGCTGTCGCTGGCGACCGCCCGGCCCCTGGTGGCCCGGCTGGCCGGCGACTTCTACCCGATGGACCACGAGCTGCACCTGCGCCCGCGGATCCGGAAGCTCTTCTGGCGGCTCACCCTGCTCTGGGCGCTGCTGTGCCTCGGCAAGGCCGCCGCCACCCTGTGGATGCTGCTCGCCCTCGACGTCGAGACCTTCGTCCTGGTCCGCGACGCCTCGCTGCAGACCCTCAACATCGCGGCCGTCGCCGGCACCATCGCCCTGGCCGTCCGCGTCGCCCGCAAGGAAGGCCTCCTCGGCACCTGCGTGGTCCCGGCCTGAGTGTGGTCCCGGCCTGACGCCGACCCGTCACTTTCTCGGCACTTTTCGCGGTGTGTCGCGGCGGAGTTGACGGTTCGTTGAGCGGACGCCGTACGGCGCTGGCCGAACCGTCAATGCTGCGTCGACACACCGCAGAAAACGCCGAGAAAGTGACGGGTCGCGCTCGATGCTCAGCCCGCGCTCGGCGCTCAGCCCTGGGTTGACGCCCGGGCGATCAGTTCCGGGGTGAAGAGGACCTGGCGGTGCTGGTGGTCGGCGTTGGTCGCCTCGTCGAGGACCAGCTCGGCGGCGGTGCGGCCGAGCTCCTGGCGGGGCTGCCGCACGGACGTGAGGGGTACGGCGGCCGCGGCCGCGAAGACGATGTCGTCGTAGCCCACGATGGCGAGCTGCTCGGGGACGCGGGTGCCGGAGCCGATGGCCTGCTGGAGCAGGCCCAGGGCGAGCAGGTCGTTGGCGCAGAAGGCGGCGGTGGGTCGACGGCTCGAGGGGAGGCCGGCGAGCCGCTGCCCGGCGTTGCGGCCCTCGTGCACGTCGAGCGTCTCGGTGGCGAGGGCGACGAGGTCGGCGGCGGGCAGCCCGGCGGCGGCCCAGGCCTGACGGGCGCCCTCCAGCCGGTCGCGGACCTGGCCGAGGTGCAGCGGGCCGCCGATGAAGGCGACCCGGGTGTGGCCGCGGTCGACGAGGTGCTCGATCGCGAGCCGCCCGCCGAGCCGGTCGTCGACGGCGACGGAGCAGAACGTCTCGTCGTCGCGGGTGCGGTCGACGATGACGAGCGGGGTGCCGCGGCGGCGTACCTCGTCGAGGAGGGGCGACTCGGGCTCG
Source organism: Nocardioides sp. W7 (assembly GCF_022919075.1). Classification (NCBI taxonomy): domain Bacteria; kingdom Bacillati; phylum Actinomycetota; class Actinomycetes; order Propionibacteriales; family Nocardioidaceae; genus Nocardioides; species Nocardioides sp. W7. Next base: position 1,210,870 of record NZ_CP095078.1, read on the forward strand.
ACCGGGGTGACGAGCACCCCCTGGACCCGCTGCTGCTGGAGCAGCGCGAGGTGCGCCTCCTCGCGGGCGGCGCCGTTGCCGCTGTTGCAGAGCACCAGGGACAGCTCGGCGGCGTCGGCGGCGGTCTCGATGCCCTGGGCGACGTCGGTGAAGAAGGGGTTGCTGGCGTCGAGCATCACGTAGGCGAGGGTGCGGCTGGTGCCGGCGCGGAGCTGGCGGGCCGACTCGTTGCGGACGAAGCCGAGGTCGGCCATCGCCGTCTGCACCCGGGTGCGGGTCGAGGCGCTGACCCGGTCGGGCCGGTTGAGCACGTTGGAGACCGTCCCGAGGGAGACCCCGGCCGCCGCGGCGACATCCTTGACGGACGCGGCGCGTCCTTCGCGGGTGACCATCGGACCTCCTCATCGGGTACCTCTGAAACGTTGCGCGCAGCCTAGACGTCCCGCTCTCCTGACACCGGCAAACCCGATTTCGGGAAGATTTCGGCGAGATTGCTTGACGAGTGTGAAAGCAGTCACCTACGGTCTCCGGAGTTGAAGTGAAACCTTTCAATCAGACAGGGGAGTCAGGAATGACTCAGGCCCACCAGGCCGGTCCGGTCCTCGAGCTGGGGGACGTGACGAAGTCCTTCGGTGCCGTGGTCGCGCTGCGGTCCGGCAGCCTCACCGTCGACGCGGGGTCGATCCACGCGCTGATCGGGGAGAACGGCGCCGGGAAGTCCACGCTCGTCAAGATCGTCGCGGGCGTGCACCGACGCGACGCGGGGACCTTCCGGTTCCAGGGCGCCGACGTCGACTTCGGCTCGACCGCGGAGTCGAAGGCCGCGGGCATCGCCGTGATCTACCAGGAGCCGACGCTCTTCCCCGACCTGTCGGTCACCGAGAACATCTTCATGGGCCGCCAGCCCCTCGGCCGCGGCCGGCGCATCGACCGGGCCGCGATGGTCGCCGAGGCCGAGGCGCTCTTCGCCCGCCTCGGCGTCTACATCGACCCGCGCCGCCCCGCTCGCGGCCTGTCGATCGCCGACCAGCAGATCATCGAGATCGCCAAGGCCATCTCCCTCGACGCGGCGCTGCTGATCATGGACGAGCCGACCGCCGCCCTGAGCGGCGTCGAGGTCGAGCGGCTCTTCGCCGTCGCGCGCAGCCTGCGCGACGAGGGCCGCGGCCTGGTCTTCATCTCGCACCGCTTCGAGGAGGTCTTCGAGCTCTGCGACACGGTCACCGTGATGCGCGACGGCTCCTACGTCTCCACCCAGAAGATCGCCGACACCACCGTCGACGCGCTGGTCGCGGAGATGGTCGGCCGCGAGGTGGCCGACCTCTTCCCCAAGACCGTCGCCGAGATCGGCGACGTCGTCCTCGACGTCCGCGACCTCAGCTCGCTCGGCGTCTTCTCGGACGTCTCCTTCCAGGTCCGCGCCGGCGAGATCGTCGGCCTGGCCGGCCTGGTCGGTGCCGGCCGCTCCGAGATCGCCCGGGCGGTCTTCGGCGTCGACCGGTACGACACCGGCAGCGTCGAGCTGCTGGGCAAGAAGGTCGCCCCGCGTAGCCCCCGGTCCGCGATCCGGGCCGGGATGGCCTTCGTCCCGGAGGACCGCCGCAAGCAGGGCCTCGTCACCGAGGCCTCCGTCGCCCGCAACGTCGCCGGTGTGATCCGCCGGGGTCTGACGACAGCGGGCCTGCTCACGGGCCGTGCGGAGAACCGCGCCGCCGGCCCGTGGGCCGGACGGCTCGAGGTCAAGACCAGCGCCCTGGACATGAGCGCCGCGACCATGAGCGGCGGCAACCAGCAGAAGGTCGTCATCGCCAAGTGGCTGGCCACCGAGCCGAAGCTGCTGATCATCGACGAGCCCACCCGCGGCATCGACGTCGGCACCAAGTCCGAGGTGCACCGGCTGCTCTCCGACCTGGCGGGCCAGGGCATGGCGATCCTGATGATCTCCTCCGAGCTGCCCGAGGTGCTCGGCATGGCCGACCGGATCCTGGTCGTCTGCGAGGGCCGGATCACCGCCGAGCTCGACCGCGACGAGGCCACCCCCGAGAACGTCATGTTCGCCGCGACCAACGCCGTGACCCACACCGGTACGGAGGTCCCGGCATGAGCGACACCCTCCTCAAGCCCAGTGCCGCCTCGCCGGCGACCCGCATCCTGAAGGACGTGCTGCGCTCCCGCGAGCTCGCCGTGGCCGTGGTCCTGGTCCTGCTGGTGGCCGCCACGACCGTCAAGAGTGACGCGTTCCTCTTCGGCGCGACCGGCTGGCGCGACCTGCTCCTGACGCCGTCGATGCTGGTGCTGCTGGCCGTCGGTCAGACCGCGGTGATCATCACCCGCAACGTCGACCTCTCGGTCGGCTCGACCCTGGGCCTGACGGCGTACCTCACCGGTCGGCTCTTCATCGACACCGGTCTGCCGATCATCGCGGTGGTCCTGGCCGGCGTCCTGATGGGTGCCGTGCTCGGCCTGGTCAACGGCGTCCTGGTCGCCTTCGGCCGCGTCCCCGCGCTGGTGATCACCCTCGGCACGATGTACATCTACCGCGGCATCTTCCTCACCTGGGCGGGCAGCGACCGGATCAACGCCGACGACATGCCGCGCGACTTCCGAAACCTCGGCACCGACTCGATCCTCGGCATCCCGATCCTGACCATCGTGGCCCTCGTCGTGCTGGGCCTGGTGGGCTACTACCTGCGCACCGCCCGCGGCGGCCGCGAGCTCTACGCCATCGGGTCCGACCCCGACGCGGCCAAGCTCTACGGCCTCCCGGTGACCCGCCGGATCCTCTTCGCCTTCGTGCTGAGCGGCGCGCTCGCCGGCCTCGCCGGCGTCGTCTCCGCCGCCCGCTTCGGCACCGTCTCCTCCAGCGTCGGTTCCGGCATCGAGCTGGAGGCCGTCGGCGCCGCCGTCATCGGCGGCGTGGCGATCTTCGGCGGCAGCGGCACCGTCTGGGGCGCCGCCCTCGGCGCGTTCCTGCTCGTCACCATCAACCGCTCCCTGCCGGTCCTCGGCATCTCCGACTTCTGGCAGCAGGCCGTGGTCGGCCTGCTCATCGTCGGCGCCATCGTGTTGGACCGGGTGCTGGTACGCCGCCAGGAACGGGCGCTGATCGCGGCCCGCGAGCACGGGCCGGACACGCCCTCCGCGGGTCCGGGCGGGCCACCCGCCCTCGCCCCGATCGTCCCCGGCGGCCCGGCCACCGACGAGACCACCAGCGAGACCAGCGACGAGGAGGCCGTCCGATGAGCACCCTGATCGATCACTCGGATGCGCAGGCTCAGGCGCCGCGCAGCTACGCGGCGTACTCCCGCCCGTTCTGGCAGCGAGTCGTCCTCAGCCGCGAGTTCGCCGTCGTCGCGCTGCTGATCGCCGCGATCGTCTACTCGCGCTCGCAGGTCGACTACTTCGACGGCCCGCAGACGATGTACTACCTGTTCCGCGACTCCGCGAGCATCCTGCTGCTGGCGCTGCCGATGACGGCCATCATCATCACCGGCGAGATCGACCTGTCGGTCGCCAGCACGGTCGGCCTGACCAGCGTCGCGTTCGGCATGCTGCACTCCGACGCGGGCTTCTCCATCACCGTCGCCGCGCTCCTGGCGATCCTGATCGGGGCGGTGTGCGGGGCCTTCAACGGCTTCCTGGTCGCGTACGTCGGGCTCCCGTCCATCGCGGTGACCATCGGCACCATGGCGCTGTTCCGCGGCATCGCGGCCGGCCTGCTCGGGACCGAGTCGCGCACCGACTTCCCCGACTCGTGGACCGACCTGGCCAAGGAGCGGATCTTCGAGGACCAGCCGTACCCGATGATCCTGATCCCCTTCGTCGTCTTGGCCATCGCCTTCGCGCTGCTGCTGCACTTCTCGCCGTTCGGCCGGGGCGTCTTCGAGATCGGCCTGAACGACGAGGCGGCGCACTTCACCGGCGTCGACGTGGCCCGTACCAAGGCCATGCTCTTCGTCCTGGCCGGCGCGGTCGCCGGGTTCGTCGGCATCTACACGACCCTCGTCACGGGCGTGGCCCGCGCCGAGAACTCCGTCGGCCTGGAGCTCCAGGTGATCGCGGCGGTGCTGCTCGGCGGCGTGTCGATCTTCGGCGGCAAGGGTGCGCTGCACGGCGTGATCGCCGGCGTGCTGCTGATCGGCGTCATCCAGCGGGCGATGCTCCTCAACGGCCAGACCATCAACATCATCAACATCGTCATCGGAGTGCTCCTCGTGCTCTCCGTGATGTCCACCAGTCTTCTCGCCGGCGCCCGTCATTTGGTCGCCGCGAGCAAGGGGGCGCGCACCTCGGGCCGCACCTCGGACAGCGCCGGCAAGCGGTCGCTGAGCTGATTCCGGCAACGATGCCGGACATGATCGAAAGGTAAGAAACATGCGTTTCCAGAACCGACGACTCGCCAGCCTCGCGGCTGTGACGATGGTCGCCAGCCTGGCACTGACCGCTTGCGGGGGCGACGACGAGTCTGGCTCGTCGAGCGACGGCGGCGGCGGAGGCACCACGGTGACCTTCATCCCGAAGAACCTCGGCAACCCGTACTTCGACACCTCCAACGCCGGCGGCAAGAAGGCCGTCGAGGAGTTCGGTGGCAAGTACGAGGAGGTCGGCCCGGCCGAGGGTTCCCCCGACGGCCAGGTGACCTACATCAACACCGCCACCCAGCAGGGCCGCAACGCCCTGGTGATCTCGGCCAACGACCCCGACGCCCTGTGCGACGCCATCGGCGAGGCGCGCGACGCCGACATCAAGGTCGTCACCTACGACGCCGACACCAACCCGGACTGCCGCGACCTGTTCATCAACCAGGCCGACTCCGCGGGCATCGCCAAGGTGCAGGTCGAGATGATCGCCGAGCAGATCGGTGACGCCGGCGAGGTCGCGTTCCTCTCGGCCGCGGCCAACGCGACCAACCAGAACGAGTGGATCGGCCTCATGGAGGACGAGATCGCCGCGAACCACCCGGACATCAAGGTGGTCGACACCGTCTACGGCGACGACGACGACCAGACCTCCTTCGACCGGACCGCGGCGCTGCTGCAGTCGCACCCGAACCTGAAGGGGATCATCTCCCCGACCACGGTCGGCATCGCGGCCGCCGCTCGCTACCTGTCGACCTCGGACGCCAAGGGCAAGGTCGCGCTGACCGGTCTGGGCACGCCGAACCAGATGCGTGAGTACGTCGAGGACGGCACCGTCACCGAGTTCGCCCTGTGGAACCCGGGCGACCTGGGCTACCTCGCGGCGTTCGCCGCCAAGGCGCTCGTCGACGGCGACATCGAGGGCGAGGGCGACACCTTCACCGCCGGCGACCTGGGCGAGTTCACCGTCGGCGCGGACAACACCGTGCTGCTCGGCGAGCCGTTCCGCTTCAACGCCGACAACATCGCCGACTTCGACTTCTGATCTCAGGTTGAGGCGATCGCCCAGGTCCGAGCCTGCGAGGACCTGACAAGTCGATCGGGTCGAGGAGGGTTGCGCAGACCTGAGCTCGCGAAGGGCTGCGCAACCCGTCTCGAAAACCCCATCAAGCGTCGAAGTCACACCGGCCAAGGGCCGACGTACCAGGCAACACCCGCTAGAACCCCCGGCCGGTCCTTCCTCCCCCCACGAGGGGCCGGCCGGGCCCCCAGCACTCCCGAGAACAACCGAAAGGCAGGAACCGTGCAACGCGTCTGCTTCCAGCTCCAGGTCCGTCCCGACCGGATGGCGGAGTACCGGCAGCGGCACGCGGCCGTGTGGCCCGACATGCTCGCGGCCCTGCACGAGACCGGCTGGCACAACTACTCGCTCTTCCTCCGCGACGACGGCCTGCTCATCGGCTACGTCGAGACCCCCGACCTCGCCGCTGCCCAGGCCGGCATGGCCGCCACCGAGGTCAACGCCCGGTGGCAGGCCGAGATGGCCGAGTTCTTCGTCGACCTCGACGGCGCTGCCCCCGACACCGGGTTCGTGCAGCTCCAGGAGGTCTTCCACCTCGAGGACCAGCTCGCCGCCCCTCAGGACTCCACGGCGACCCCACCCGCGGCCGCCCCGACCACCGAGAAGTGATGTCACGATGACGACGTTCGACCAGATCGCACCGCAGCTCGAGGGCCAGGCCATCGAGCTGCCCTCGTGGGCCTTCGGCAACTCCGGCACCCGGTTCAAGGTGTTCGGCACGCCCGGCACGCCCCGCTCCGTCGAGGAGAAGATCGCCGACGCCGCGACCGTGCACCGGTTCACCGGCCTCGCCCCCAAGGTCGCGCTCCACATCCCGTGGGACAAGGTCGACGACTACGCCGCGCTCCGGTCGTACGCCGGCGAGCAGGGCGTCGAGCTCGGCACCATCAACTCCAACACCTTCCAGGACGACGACTACAAGTTCGGCGCCCTGACGCACATCGACGCGAAGGTGCGCCAGAAGGCGATCGACCACCACTTCGAGTGCATCGACGTGATGGCCGCGACCGGCTCGCGCGACCTGAAGATCTGGCTCGCCGAGGGCTCCAACTACCCCGGTCAGGCCGACCTGCGCGGCCGCCAGGACCGTCTCCACGACTCGCTGTCGACGATCTACGAGCGGCTGCTGACGATCGGCGAGGAGCAGCGCCTGGTCCTGGAGTACAAGTTCTTCGAGCCGGCGTTCTACCACACCGACGTCCCGGACTGGGGTACGTCGTACGCCCAGGTGAGCGCGCTCGGCGACCGGGCCGCGGTCTGCCTGGACACCGGCCACCACGCGCCGGGCACCAACATCGAGTTCATCGTCATGCAGCTGCTGCGGCTGGGGAAGCTCGGCTCGTTCGACTTCAACAGCCGCTTCTACGCCGACGACGACCTGATCGTCGGCTCGGCGGACCCCTTCCAGCTGTTCCGGATCATGTTCGAGGTGATCCGCGGCGGCGGCTACGGGCCGGCCAACGAGAGCGGGCACAGCGAGGTCGCGTTCATGCTCGACCAGTGCCACAACGTCGAGGACAAGATCCCCGGCCAGATCCGCTCGGTCCTCAACGTCCAGGAGATGACGGCGCGTGCGCTGCTCGTCGACCGCGACGCCCTGACCGTCGCCCAGGCGGCCGGTGACGTCCTCGGCGCCCACGAGGTCTTCATGGACGCCTTCCAGACCGACGTCCGTCCCGACCTCGCCGCCTGGCGCGAGGGGCGCGGCCTGCCCGCCAGCCCGATGAAGGCGTACGCCGAGTCCGGCTACCAGCAGCAGATCGAGGAGTCCCGCGTCGGCGGGACCCAGCTGTCCTGGACCTGAGGCGCGAGCGTCCCTCGCACCTCGACCACCCGATTGGAATCGAAAGGCATCATGACCAACCCTGCTGCGGCCGAGCTGATCGCCCGGTCCAACCGCCTCGGCGCCGACCCCAAGAACACCAACTACGCGGGCGGCAACACCTCGGCGAAGGGCACCGAGACCGACCCGGTCACCGGTGAGCCCGTCGAGCTCCTCTGGGTCAAGGGCTCCGGGGGCGACCTCGGCACCCTGAAGGAGGCCGGCCTCGCCGTCCTCCGCCTGGACCGGATGCGCGCGCTGGTCGACGTCTACCCGGGCCTCGACCGCGAGGACGAGATGGTCGCGGCGTTCGACTACTGCCTGCACGGCAAGGGCGGTGCCGCGCCGTCGATCGACACCGCGATGCACGGCCTCGTCGACGCCGCGCACGTCGACCACCTGCACCCCGACTCCGGCATCGCGATCGCGACCGCCGCGGACGGCGAGCAGCTGACCGGCACGATCTTCGGCGACAAGGTGGTCTGGGTGCCGTGGCGTCGTCCCGGCTTCCAGCTCGGCCTCGACATCGCCGCGATCAAGGAGAAGAACCCGCAGGCCATCGGCTGCATCCTCGGCGGCCACGGCATCACCGCGTGGGGCGACACCAGCGCCGAGGCCGAGGCCAACTCGCTGTGGATCATCGACACCGCGGCGTCGTACATCGCGGAGAACTCGAAGGCCGAGCCCTTCGGCCCCGCCCTCGAGGGGTACGCCGCCCTGCCGGAGGCCGAGCGTCGCGCGAAGGCCGCTGCACTCGCGCCGACCATCCGCGGCATCGCGTCCGTCGACCGCCCGATGGTCGGCCACTTCGCCGACCACGACGTCGTCCTGGACTTCCTCGCCAGCAGCGAGCACCCGCGGCTGGCCGAGCTGGGCACCTCGTGCCCGGACCACTTCCTGCGCACCAAGGTCAAGCCGATGGTCCTCGACCTGCCGGCCTCCGCGAGCGTCGAGGACTCGATCGCCCGGCTCAAGGAGCTCGCGGTGTCGTACCGCGAGGACTACCAGGCCTACTACGACCGCAACGCGGTCCCGACGGGCTCGACCACCTCTTGGCCCGCGATCCGCGGCGCGGACCCGCTCATCGTGCTGGTCCCCGGCGTCGGCATGTTCAGCTTCGGCAAGGACAAGCAGACCGCGCGGGTGGCCGGTGAGTTCTACACCAACGCCATCAACGTGATGCGCGGCGCCGAGGGCCTCTCGACGTACGCCCCGATCGACGAGGCGGAGAAGTTCCGCATCGAGTACTGGGCGCTCGAGGAGGCCAAGCTCCAGCGGATGCCGAAGCCCAAGCCGCTCGCCACCCGGATCGCGCTGATCACCGGTGCCGCCGGCGGCATCGGCAAGGCCACCGCGAAGAAGCTCGCCGCCGAGGGCGCCTGCGTCGTCGTCGCCGACCTCTCGCTGGAGAAGGCCCAGGCCGCCGCCGCCGAGATCGGTGGCCCCGACGTCGCGATCGGCGTGGCCGCCGACGTGTCGAACGAGGCCGCCGTCCAGGCGATGGTCGACGCGACCGTGCTCGCCTTCGGCGGGCTCGACCTGGTCGTCAACAACGCCGGCCTGTCGCTGTCCAAGTCGCTCCTCGAGACCACCGAGGCCGACTGGGACCTGCAGCACAACGTGATGGCCAAGGGCTCGTTCCTGGTCTCCAAGGCCGCGGCCAAGGTGCTGATCGAGCAGGAGATGGGCGGCGACATCGTCTACATCTCCTCGAAGAACTCCGTCTTCGCCGGCCCGAACAACATCGCCTACTCCGCGACCAAGGCCGACCAGGCCCACCAGGTCCGGCTGCTCGCCGCCGAGCTCGGCGCGCACGGCGTCAAGGTCAACGGCGTGAACCCCGACGGCGTCGTCGCGGGCTCGGGCATCTTCGCCAGCGGCTGGGGGGCCAACCGCGCCGCGGTCTACGGCGTGGAGGAGAAGGACCTCGGCAAGTTCTACGCGCAGCGCACCATCCTCAAGCGCGAGGTGCTGCCGGAGAACATCGCCAACGCGGTGTTCGTGCTGTGCGGTCCCGAGATGACCCACACCACCGGCCTGCACGTGCCCGTGGACGCGGGCGTCGCCGCGGCGTTCCTGCGATGATCGCGGCCGCCCGGCCGGGATCGGCGGTGCGCGTCGCGGCCGTCGACCTCGGCGCGACCAGCGGTCGCATCATGGCCGGCCGGGTCGGCCCCCGCTCGCTGCACCTGGAGGAGCTGCACCGCTTCCCCAACGGCGGGGTGCGCGCCAACGGCTCGCTCTTCTGGGACGTGCTCGGCATCCACCGCGAGGTGCTGGCCGGCGTCCGCGAGGTGGCCCGCACCGGGCCGCTGCACGGCATCGGGATCGACTCGTGGGCGGTCGACTACGGCCTGCTCGACCGGGACGGCAACCTGCTCGGCAGCCCCTACAGCCACCGCGACTCCCGCACCGACGGAGTCTCGGCGCGGGTGCTGGAGAAGGTCGGCGCCGACGAGCTGTACGCCACGACCGGGCTGCAGAACCTGCCGTTCAACACGATCTACCAGCTCGCGGCCGCTCAGGGCACCGCGGCGCTGGAGTCGGCCCAGCAGCTGCTCCTGCTGCCGGACCTGCTCGGCTACTGGCTCACCGGCAAGATCGGCGCGGAGCGCACCAACGCCTCGACCACGGGCCTGTACGACGTGCGGACCCGCGAGTGGGCGGTCGACCTCGCCAAGCGGGTGGGCCTGCCGTGGGCGATCCTGCCGCCGCTGCGCGAGCCCGGCGACGTGATCGGGCCGGTGCTCGGCGAGGTGGCCGAGCAGCTGGGCGTCGACGCCGACGTACCCGTCGTCGCCGTGGGCTCCCACGACACCGCCTCGGCGGTCGTCGGGGTGCCGGCCGTGGAGGACGACTTCGCCTACATCTCCTCGGGCACCTGGTCGCTGGTCGGCCTGGAGCTGGAGAGGCCGGTGCTGTCGGAGGCCGCGCGGCTGGCCGACTTCACCAACGAGGGCGGCGTCGACGGCACGGTCCGGTTCCTGAAGAACGTGACGGGCCTGTGGGTGCTCTCCGAGTGCCTGCGCACTTGGTCGCACGAGCGGATCCGCGAGGCGAGCCTCGCGGCCGTGCTCGAAGGTGCCGACGAGGCGCCGCCGCTGCGCACGGTCGTCGACATCAACGACCCGCGGCTGCTGCCCCCCGGCACGGGTTCGATCGACGGCATGCCGTCGCGGATCCAGCAGCTGGCCGAGGAGGCGGGGGAGCCGATCCCGCGCACCCCCGTCGCCATCGCCCGCACGGTGCTCGACAGCCTCGCCCTGGCCTACCGCAAGCACCTGCGCACGGCCGCCGAGCTCGCCGGTCGGTCCCCGTCGGTGATCCACATCGTGGGCGGCGGCTCGCAGAACCACCTGCTCTGCCAGCTCACCGCCGACGCGGCCGGGATCCCCGTCCTGGCCGGTCCGTCGGAGGCGGCCGCGCTCGGGAACGTGCTCGTCCAGGCCCGCACGCTGGGTGCGCCGCTGCGCGACCTGGCGGCGATGCGGGACCTGGTGCGTCGTACCCACGAGCTGCACCGTTTCGAGCCCCGTCCCGGCACCGACTGGGACGCCGCGGAGGCCCGCGCGTCCCGCTGATCCACCCCGCACCACCCTCGGCTGAACTCACCCTCCACTCTCGGGAGCCCAGATGAACGACGTCCGACCGACCCCTCATCCCCTTCGTCGGCGGACGCTGTTCGGAGGAGCCGCCGCCGGCCTCGGTCTCGCAGCCGTGGCCGGCGCGGCTCCGGCGGGCGCCCACGGTCGCGGCCGGACCGGTGCCAAGGACCTGCTGCGGTCCTTCGCCCGGCCCGGCACCGCGACCGCGGCGGGCTTCCGGTGGTGGTGGCCCAACGGGCTGGTCGACCCGCGGGAGGTCGAGCGCGAGGTCGACCAGGTCGCCGACGCGGGCTTCGGCGTGCTGGAGATCGCGGACGTCACGCACAGCCTGAACGCCCGCGGGATCGAGATGGACCTCGCGCAGCACGGGTGGGGCACGCCGTCGTGGGTGCGCGGCGTCAAGGCCGCCCTCGCCCGCGGCGCCCGTCGCGACGTCCGCATCGACATCACGGTCGGGCCCTCGTGGCCCGCCGCGGTCCCCACCGTCACCCCCGACGACGACGCCGCCTGCACCGAGCTGGCCCACGGCCAGACCACGCTCGCCGCGGGGGCGACGTACGACGACGTCGTGCCCGCGCCCGTCATCGCCGCCGCAGCGACCAGCACCCGCCGCGAGCTGGTCGCCGTGCAGGCCTACCGCGACCTCGGCACGGTCAAGGCGATCACCACGCTCGACCCGGCCTCGCGCGTCGACCTCACCGACCGGGTCCGCGACGGCCGGCTGACCTGGACGGCCCCGGCCGACGGCGCCTGGGTGCTGCTGTCGTACTGGCGCCGCGGCTCCGCGCAGGAGCCCGAGGCGGGGCCGCACACCGACCCGCCGTCGTACGTCGTCGACCACTTCAGCGCCGCCGGCTCCGCCGCCGTCGTCGACCTGTGGGAGGACCGGATCCTCGACCGCGAGCTGCGCCGGCTGCTGAGGAAGGCCGGCGGCCACCTCTTCGAGGACTCCCTCGAGATCGAGACCGACGCGACCATCTGGACGCCGCTGATGCTCGCCGAGTTCGAGCAGCGGGCCGGCTACGACCTGCTGCCGTTCCTGCCGGTCGTCGTCGAGGCGCACGAGAAGTACCTCTTCGCCTTCGACGCCGTCACCACCACCCGGGTCCGCGACGACTTCAACCAGGTGCTGAGCGACCTCTACCGCGACCACCACCTGCTGCCGATCCAGCGCTTCGCGCGCTCGCTCGGGATGGGCCTGCGCGTGCAGCCGTACGGACTGGAGACCGACACCGTCGAGCACGCCGCGCTGCTCGACGTGCCGGAGACCGAGTCGCTCGGCTTCAAGAACCTGGACGACTACCGGGTGATGTCCGGGGGCCGCGACCTCGCCGGCCACACGCTCCTGTCCTGCGAGGCCGCCTGCTACAACGGCGCCGCCTACAACACGACCTGGGACCGCGCGCTCCAGACGCTGAACAGCATCTTCGCGGCCGGCGTGAACCAGTGCGTGCTGCACGGCTTCGCGTACGCCGACGCCCCGGATGTCACCTGGCCCGGCTTCGCCGCCTTCTCGCCGTACTACAACGGGGCGATCGGGTACGGCGAGGCCTGGGGCCCGCGGACCCCTCAGTGGCGGCACATGCCCGACATCGCCGGCTACCTCGCCCGCACGCAGCTGGTCCTGCAGACCGGCACCCCGAAGCACGACATCGTCTTCCTGCGCCAGAAGGGCTGGACCTCCACCGGCATCGGCGCGCCCTGGGCGACCAACGTCGGCATCCCGACCGGCTGGACGCACTCGTTCGCCACGCCGGCGCTGCTCGACCTGCCGCTGGCGCGGGTGCAGGGCGGGCGGTTCGCGCCGGACGGGCCGGCGTACCAGGTCATGGTGATCGGCCCGGACCAGTTCCGCGGTGCCGAGCGGACGATGGCCGTGGCCACCGCCCGGAAGGTGCTGTCGCTCGGTCGGGCGGGTCTGCCGGTCGTGCTGCTCGGTGACTGGTCCACGGTGGAGCCGGTGGGCCTGGCGCAGCCGGGGGAGACCGCGACGCTGCGCTCCCTGCTGGCCGCGCTCGCGGCGCTGCCGACCACTCGCTCCGTGCTGACGGACGTCGAGCTGCCGACCGCCTTCGCCGCGCTCGGCGTCACGCCCGCCGTGACGCACGAGACCTCGACCGTCATGCACCTGCGCCGCGTCGAGGGCGACACCGACCTCTACTACCTGGCCAACGCCAAGCACGCGGAGAACCGCAAGCTGGTCCGGGTGACCCAGGACGTCTGGCTCTCCGCCACCGACCGCTCGTCGGTGCCCTACCTGCTCGACGCGTGGACCGGCACGGTCACGCCGGTCGCGGCCTACGAGCGGGACGGCGATCGCGTGCGGGTCACCGTCGACCTGCTGCCCGGCCAGTCGACCGTGGTCGCGCTGACGGCTCCTGCCCGAGGCGACCGCACCCCGGCGGTCGTCGCGTCGACCGGCACGGTCCGCCGGGACGGATCACGGGTGGTCCTGCGGGCGACCGCGGCGGGCGCGCACAGCGTCACGCTGGCGTCGGGACGGGTGGTGCGTACCTCGGTCGATCGCGTCCGCGAGCCCGTCGTACCCGCGTCGTGGGAGCTCGCCCTCGAGGACTGGCAGCCCGGGTCGACCGCGTCGACCACGGTGCGGCCGGTCCGTCGGACGACCCTCACGACGCTGGCGCCCTGGTCGCAGCTCCCGGGCCTCGAGGACGTCTCCGGGGTCGGCCGCTATCGCACCGTCCTCGACCTCGGCCGCGACTGGACCGACGACGACGGCGCGCTGCTGGAGCTCGGGGAGGTCAACGACACCTTCCGGGTCACGGTCAACGGCGACCGGCTGCCGCCGTGCGACGTGCTCGGGACGACCGTCGACCTCGGCCGCCGGCTGCGCCGGGGCCGCAACGTCATCGAGGTCGAGGTGGCCTCCACGCTGCTGAACCGGCTGCGCACGGTCACCCCCGAGGTGTACGGCGTCGCCGCCCGCCAGGCGTACGGGCTGGTCGGTCCGGTCCGGCTGGTGCCGTACGCCGAGCGGTCGCTGCGGGTCTGAGGGACCTCAGTCCTCGGGGAGGTCGGCGAAGGCCCGCTTGGTGTCGTTGTACCAGCCCATCGACTTCTTGGGGTGCCGCCAGCGGCTCTTCATGGCGTTGCGGGCCTCCTGGTGGGTGGCGTCGCCGGCCTTCTCCCTCTCCTTGAGGTGGCGGTCCTGGGCGTTGATGACGTCGTCGGCGCTCTCCCCGTGGTGC